>NZ_VFVV01000020.1:0-79612 GCF_006442695.1 Mesorhizobium sp. B2-3-7
GTCGTCACAATCTTGCCCGCCTCGGCGCCCTCGACATTGCCGCCGCGCTCCACAGCAAGATCGACGATCACCGAACCAGGCTTCATCGAGGCGACCATGTCAGCCGACACCAGCCTCGGCGCCGGGCGGCCGGGGATCAGCGCCGTGGTGATGACGATGTCCTGCTTGGCGATGTGCTCGGCGGTCAGCGCCGCCTGCTTGGCCTGGTATTCCCTGGACATCTCCTTGGCGTAGCCGCCGGCGGTCTCGGCCGCCTTGAACTCTTCGTCCTCGACGGCGAGGAACTTTGCGCCAAGCGAGGCGACCTGTTCCTTGGCGGCGGGGCGAACATCGGTCGCGGTGACGACTGCGCCGAGCCGGCGCGCTGTGGCGATCGCCTGCAGGCCGGCGACGCCGACGCCCATGATGAACACCTTGGCGGCAGGAACAGTGCCGGCCGCCGTCATCATCATCGGCAGCGCCCGGTCATATTCGGCTGCGCCGTCGATCACCGCCTGGTAGCCGGCAAGGTTAGCCTGCGAGGACAAGACGTCCATCGACTGGGCGCGCGTGATGCGCGGCATGAATTCCATCGCAAAGGCCGTCAGCCCGGCCTTGGCCAGCGCCGCGACGGCGGCATCGTTGCCATACGGATCCATGATGGCGATGACCGCAGCGCCTGACTTGTAGCTTTTCAGCTCCGCATCGGTCGGCCGGCGCACCTTCAGCACCACGTCGGCCTTGGCCACATCGCCGGCCTCGCCGATCGAAGCGCCCGCCTTGGCGAACTCCTCATCGGGAATGCGCGATCGCGTGCCGGCACCGGCCTCCACAACCACTTCAAGACCCAGGCCGGCCAGCCGTTTCACCGTATCGGGCGAAGCCGCGACGCGCGGCTCGTTCGCATCGAGCTCACGAGGGATGAAAACCGTCTGTCCCACCGCATGATCCTTTCGGCTGGAACCTGTTTGCGCAAAGTGTCGGCCGGGGCGTCCGGCGACGTCAAAGGCAATGGGGTTTTGGAAAGACTATCGCAGAATGAAGGCGCCGACGGCCATGATCAGGACGAACAGGATAGTCGCCGAGAAGAAGCCGCCCGCGAAGAAACCGAAAGCCATTGCCAGAAGTATGGCGCCGCAGAAGAGTGATCCGTATTTGGCCAGCATGAGGAAGCCCGCATAGGTGCGGTCGTGCTCGGCATAGTCCATCTTCGCGCCCAGTTCGACAGGACCGGTCGGCGTGTGCTCAGCCATAGGAATACCCCTTCGAAGACATCTTTCAGGCACATAGCGAAAAGCCGCGCCGAGAGCAATGGCGCTATTGCCGCATCGCAGCCGACAACTGCCTCAAGGGAAATTTGAAGCAAAGCGCCCCTGCGTTCGGCAGAATCGCCGAACCGCTCCGGCTGCTTGTTTTAGCGCAATCCCGGACGAAGCCGGCTGGCGCGTCAACCGCGCTGTCCGTCTTTAGCCGGCGAGGTGCGGAAACAATCCAAGCAGGCCGGCTATGATCAGGTAGAGCGCGACGATGTAGTTCAGCAGCCGTGGCATGACCAGAATCAGCACCCCGGCGATCAGCGAGATAAGCGGCGTGAGCGCGAGCTGGGAAATATGCATGTCGGGGTCCTTTTGGCAGATACGTCGAAATGAAGACGCGGAGCGTCAACGCGCCGCCGTCATCAAAACGCGGATCTGGCCGGAAAGCTCCGGAGCTTTGCAAAATCAGGGGCCTCAGGCGGCCTCACGATAATATTTCGCCGTCGGCACGATAGACAAGGGCGTCAGCCGATTGATGGCCGGATTGGCGAACATCAACCGCTGTTCCATGGGCGTCGACCTGAAGAATGGGAAACGTTCGAGCGTCAGGCGCATATTTTCGCCGGCGGGGATTTCGAACAGGGCGATCCGGGTAAGAACGCCCGGAAACTCCTTAGCCTCGGTCCTCTGCACGGCATTGAAGTAACGAGAATAAAAATTGGAATGCTCGACCTTGACCGGCGTCAGCACAGAGTTCTGGCCAAAATAGAGCGAGGCCACCATGGCAAGCCTGAGTGTCAGAAACGGCAGCACTCCGGGTGCCGGCGCGGCATCAGGATCGGTTGCGAAGCGGGTTCCGTCGATGAAGGTTTCTCCGCGGGCAAGCCGCTCGATCAGTATTTCCGGATAGGCATCAACGGAGGGCGAATTCGGGTGCTCGATGGAAATGTAATGGAAGCGGATTGTGCTCACCAATTCGCCGTAGCAATAGACACCGAATCGGTAGGAATTGGGTAGATTGTCCCAGCGATCCTCGAACATGCCGCTGGCGAGCGGGCCGCACATGCCGGAGCGCAGATAGGACTTATAGCGAAGCCGGTAAATCGCTTCCAAATCCTCGCCCCCGGTAATGAGGCGATAATCGACATGCTCAAGCAGTTGCATCATCGATCGATTCAGCACCGAATCCCCGGCTGTGCTTACCCCGCCAGACGCATTCCTTGTAGCTGTTGCAGCATCCATCGTCTGTCCTCGAATTCGACCTAGGATAGGCTATTCGAGTTGAAATGAGACACAAGCCGAAATTTAGATCTTGTTGATTTACATTCCGTTAACCTTAATGGCCGGGAGCCGCTTGAGAATATCTTACTGAGCAATCGTCCGAGCGATTGCCACTGAGAGGATGTGGATCATGCCTCCGATACATCTGCGTAGTGAGGAAGACCTTTCAGCAGCATTGCGCAAAGCCAAAATCACGGCGGAACCGTATCCTGTCATCGAACGATTGAGTTCGACATCAAAGAGCATCGTGCGACTCGCACGCGCGGGGAATCCAATCGAGCGAAGTCGAAAATTACGGCGCTAACGGACCGTCCGTTTACCGGTGCGACGCAGGTCAGCGGCGAATGGCCAGGTGACATTCGACATCGTCTCGATACCCGACGCACTGAGCGCGGCACCGAACAGGAAGCCCTGCACGAGATCCGGTTTCACTTGCAAGGCCAGGATCTTGAGCTGCTCAAAGGTCTCGACGCCTTCGACAGTCACCGAAAGTCCAAGCGGCCGCGACAGATTGACAATGCCCTTCAGCAGCTCCAGCGAACGCTTGCTCTGGGTGACGTCCATCAAGAAGGAGCGATCGATCTTGATCTTGTCGAGCGGCAGCTTGTGCAGATAGCTCAGGCTCGAATAGCCGGTACCGAAATCGTCAAGTGCGATGCGCACACCGATCTGCTTCAGTTCCTCGATGTATTGACGTGTCAGCGACTTGTCATCGAGCAGCGCCGTTTCGGTGACCTCGATCTCCAGCCGGCCGGCGGCAAGGCCGGAGCTGGCCAGAGCGTCGCGAACCTTCTGGATGACGTCCCGGTTGCGGAAATCCTTGGCGGAGAGATTGACCGAGACGCTGGTGTGGTCCGGCCATTTGGCGCATTCGGTGCAGGCTGCCTGCAGCACGAAGGTGCTGATCTCGGAAATGATGCCCATTTCCTCCGCCAGCGGAATGAAGATGCCGGGCGAAATCGGCCCGAGGTCGGGATGGTCCCAGCGGCACAGCGCCTCGCAGCTGGCGATGCGCATCGTGCTCATCGCCACGATCGGCTGGTAGACGACGCGCAGGGCCTTGCCTTCCACCGCGCTGCGCAGATCCGCCTTCATCAGCTGGCGGTTGCGGAACGCAGCGTCCATGGCGGCCTCGAACAGCCGCCAGCCGTTCTTGCCGAGCTCCTTGGCCTTATAGAGCGCCAGGTCCGCCTTGACGATCATGGCGTCGACGTCGGTATCCCTGACCCGCGACAGCACGGCGCCGGCGCTGGCCTGGATGCGCAGCCCGTGGCCGGCGACGTCCACCTCCCCTTGCAACGCTGCAAAGATCTCGTCGATCTGAAGGGTCAGATGGCTTTCATCCTCTATACGGTCGAAGAAAACCATGAATTCGTCGCCGCCGAAGCGGCTGACGGTGATGCCTTGTCCCGCAATGGCGGCAAGACGCTCGGCCACCGCGTAGATCAATCCATCGCCGATCGGATGCCCGAGCGTGTCGTTGACACTCTTGAAATCGTCGAGGTCGAGCACGGCAAGGCCGCAGAGGCGGTCACGGTCGCCTGACGCCATCGCCTCGCCGATCAGTTCGTGGAAATAGGCGCGATTGGGCAGGCCGGTGAGATTGTCATAGCGCGCCATGAAGCGGATCTTGTCTTCCGCCTCGACGCGCGCCGTCACGTCCTCGAAGGTGATGACCCCGAGTTCCTGGCTGCCTTCGCGGGCGGAGAATTCGTAGTGCTGGCCATTGGCGAGCGAAACCAGGACCTTACGGTCGCGGCCCTCGCGCAATGCACGCGTCAGCTGGGCTTCGATGTAGCGGCAGTCCTTTGGGGCCAGCATGCCGCCCACGACGCCGCGCATCAAGAGACCATGGATTGACCGCCCAAGCAGCGCATCGGCCGATTTGAGCGACATCAGATGCGCGGCCTCGGCATTGGCGACCGCCACCCGACCGTCCGGGCCAAGCATGACGAGGCCATGCGACATGGTATTGAGCGCGCGATCGAATCTGAGCGCGAGCTTCCTCGCTTCCTTGTGGCCGATGACAGCCGAGAAAAGCACATCGCGGACGTGGTCGGCGCTGTTGATCGTGACGAAAGTCAACGGGATGATCATCAGACCGAGAATGACCGAAGGCACATCCATGCGCAGCAAAAGTGCAAGTGCTGCCGGACCAATGAAGGTCACGGAAAAAACCCGCACCATAATGGGAGAGCCGTAGTTCCGGCCAACAACCGTCACCAAGGTCGCGATGGCCAGCGACGTCGCGGCCAGTTCGGCAAAGGGATCGGGATAGACATAGATCGATATGAAGCACAGTGCGCCCAACGTTAGGCCCTGCACGCTGCCCTTGAGGATGTAGTTGCGCTCCCACCGATGCGCCTCCTGGACGTCGGCTATTACACCGCCTGCCTTCCGGAAGGCGCGAATGCCGAAATAGCGGTAAAGGCAGATGGACAGCAGAACAAACGAGAAAGCCAGGAACAACGGATTGTTCGTGCGCAAGTAGATCATTAGTCCGAGGATCCAGTAGCACACGCCACCGATCACCAGCATGTGGGCGTTGTCGAACAACGACCGCACAAACTGGATATAAACATCCGCTGGGATGTTTTCGGTCTTTGTTCTGCCCATGTCGTCGGCCCAACGCTAGGCCTCGTCATCTCACATCCGCCTTAAGAAAGGCTTAGAACAGCGGTTTTGGGCGGCTTGCCGAAGGCGCGCAAAGCAGGACAGACTGGGAGAATTGGGCTTTAGGTAAACAAGGCCATCACTCGGCGGCCTGGAGTTCCACCCTCGCTGACGTGCCGGACAGGCGCTCGAGCAGTCTTTGGCGCTCGCCGGCCGCCTTTTGAGCGCTGGCTTGCCGAACATGGCCGTAACCGCGGATGAGTGCCGGCACCGAGACGAGGGCCGTGGCGGCCTCGATGGTGTCCGGCGCCAGCGAGTTGGCGACGCGTTGCAGGTCGGCCTCATATTGCGCCAATAATTGCCGCTCCATGCGCCGCTCGGCGGTGTAGCCGAACAGGTCGAATGCTGTCCCGCGCAGGCCCTTCAGCGCCGCCAGTATGCGGAACCCTTTCATCATCCAGGGACCAAAGCTCGATTTCCTCGGTTTGCCGTCATTGCCGCGACGGCCCAGGATCGGCGGCGCCAGGTGGAATTCGAGTTTTTCGTAACTCTGGAACTGCTTGCCGAGTTCGGCGGCGAAGGAGCCGTCGGTATAGATGCGCGCCACCTCGTATTCGTCCTTGATCGCCATCAGCTTGAACAGGTTCCTGGCCGCCGCTTCCGTCACGGCGCTCGAACCGGGCGCGGCCTTGGCTTCGGCCGCGCGCAGGGCAGCGATCCTGCCGGCGTAGCGCTTGCCATAGGCGGCGTTCTGATAGGCGGAAAGGAAAGCGATCCGGCGGGCAATGATTTCGTCCAGCGTCTGGGCAATCGTGGCGGGTTGGCCGTCCTTGCCCGGCTGGACGAGGCCACGCACGAAATCCGGCTGATGCGCGGCGCGGCGGCCCCAGCGGAAGGCGGCGATATTCATCCCCACCGCCTCGCCGTTCAATTCGATCGCCTTTTCGACGGCTTGCGCCGACAGCGGCAGACCGCCATGCTGGAAGGCGAAGCCGAGCATGAACATGTTGGCGCCCAGCGAATTGCCGAACAGGGCGGTGGCTGTGCGGGTGGCGTCGAAGAAATGCGCCTTGTCGTCGCCGGCAGCAGTGCGGATCGCCTTCTTCAAGCGCTCGATGGGCAGCGAGAAATCGGCCGAGCGGGCAAACTCGCCCGGCATGATCTCGGCAGTGTTGGCGAGGAAGATGGTGTGGCCCTCGCGCACCGCGGCCAGCACCTTCTTGGCGCCCGACACGACGAGATCGCAGCCGAGCACGAGATCGGCTTTGCCGGCCGAGACACGGATGGCATGGATGTCATCGGGCGTGCGGGCGATGCGGACATGGGTGAACACCGAACCGCCCTTCTGGGCAAGCCCGGCCATGTCGATCATGCCGCAGCCCTTGCCTTCGAGATGAGCCGCCATGCCGAGCACGGCGCCGACGGTGACGACGCCGGTGCCGCCGACGCCGTCGATGATCGCCGCCCAGCCCTTTTCGCCGAGCGGGAATTCGGCGGCTGCTGGAACGCCGTCGAGCGGATCGGTCTTGCCGGCGATGCCTTCGGCCTTGCGGATCTTGGCGCCATGCACCGTGACGAAGGACGGGCAGAAGCCATTGACGCAGGAAAAATCCTTGTTGCAGCTCGACTGGTCGATCCGGCGCTTGCGGCCGAACTCGGTCTCCACCGGCTGGATGGAGACGCAGTTCGATTGGACGCCGCAGTCGCCGCAGCCCTCGCAGATCAGTTCGTTGATGAAGACCCGCTTGTCGGGATCGGGAAAGGTTCCGCGCTTGCGACGGCGGCGCTTTTCGGCGGCACAGGTCTGGTCGTAGAGCAGGATCGAAACCCCGCTAACGCCGCGCAGCTCGCGCTGGACGAGATCGAGATCGTCGCGGTGATGGATGGTGGCGCCGGCCGGGAACTCGACCTTGCCGGCATATTTGTCGGGTTCGTCTGTGACGACGGCGATGCGCTCGATCCCTTCGGCTCGCACCTGCCTGGCGATCATGTCCACCGTCAGGCCGCCTTCATGCGGCTGGCCGCCGGTCATGGCCACCGCGTCGTTATAGAGTATCTTGTAGGTGATGTTGGCGCCCGACGACAGCGCGAAGCGGATCGCCAGCGTGCCGGAGTGGTTGTAGGTGCCGTCGCCGAGATTCTGGAAAATGTGGTCGCGCTTGGAAAAGGGCGCCTGGCCGACCCACTGCGCCCCCTCGCCACCCATGGCGGTGAAGCCGACAGTGTTCCTGTCCATCCACAGTGCCATGAAATGGCAGCCGATGCCGGCCGCGGCGATCGAGCCATCCGGCACCTTGGTCGAGGAATTGTGTGGGCAGCCGGAGCAGAAGAAGGGCGTGCGGGAGCCGATGTCCGACGCGTCTGCGAGCATGGCCTGGAACTGGCGCAGCTTCGCCACCCGCGCTGAAATCTCTTCCGACGGACCGATGGTTTTCACGATCCTTTCGCCAAGGGCAATGGCGATTTCGTTGGGGTCGAGCGCGCCCTTGGCCGGAAACAGCCAGTCGCCGCGCTCGTTCTTCTTGCCGACGATGACGGGCTGCGTGGCGGTGCCGTAGAGGCTCTCGCGAAGCTGCACCTCGATCAGCGAACGCTTCTCCTCGACGACGACGATGGTGTCGAGGCCGCGCGCGAACTCGGCAATGTGCTGGAAATCGAGCGGCCAGGGGCAACCGACTTTGAACAGCCGCACGCCGATGCGGCCGGCGGCCGCCTCGTCGATGCCGATATCCTCGAGCGCCTGGCGGACGTCGAGATAGCTTTTGCCGATGGTGATGATGCCGATCCTGGGATTGCGGCCGCCCGAATAGACGACGCGGTTCAGCCCGTTGGCATGGATGAAGGCCGACGCGGCGGCGCGCTTGTACTCATGCAGCCGCTCCTCCTGGCCGAGCATGTCGATCTCGTGGCGGATGTTGAGGCCGCCGGGCGGCATGTCGAACTCGGGATTAACGATGTTCAGACGCTCGATCGAGGCATCGACCGAGGCCGTCGATTCGATGTTGTCCTTGACGCATTTGATGGCCGCCCATGTGCCGGCGAAGCGCGACATGGCAAAACCGTAGAGCCCGTAATCGATTATCTCCTGGACACCGGCCGGGTTGAGGATCGGCACCATGGCGTCGACGAACAGGAATTCGGTGGCGTGCGCGTTGGTCGAGGATTCGGCCATGTGGTCGTCGCCCATCAAAGCGAGCGCACCGCCATGTTTCGACGAGCCGGCCAGATTGGCGTGGCGGAAGACGTCGCCGGAGCGGTCGACCCCCGGACCCTTGCCGTACCAAACCGAAAAAACGCCGTCATGGGTGCCTTCGCCCAGCAGTTCCGTCTGCTGCGATCCCCAGCAGGCGGTAGCGGCGAGTTCCTCGTTAAGGCCGGGCTGGAAGACGATGTCGGCCTGAGCGAGCTGTTTTTTTGCCTTCCACAGCTGCATGTCGAGGCCGCCCAGCGGCGAACCGCGATAGCCGGAGACGAAGCCGGCCGTGTTCAGGCCCGCGCGGCGGTCGCGCTCGCGCTGCATCAGCAGCATGCGGATGACCGCCTGGGCGCCGGACAGGAAGATGCGTTCCTTCCCCAGGTCGAACTTGTCGTCGAGCGCGACGTCGTGCAGCGTCATCAGGCATTTCCTCTGCGGAGGCCGCGCGGGGGCAGGCAGCCAGCGTCGGGATCGGATGACGCATCCTTTCTCCCCTTGCAAGACAGGTCAAACGAAATCGGACGTGCCAGGCAACGCGCAACGAACGATCCGCCGTCATCCCTTGCCCGGTATGAAATCGCCCCGCGAGCAATGTCCGGCGTACGAAAATTTCGCTTGCTTTTCGGCTTGGCGGCGAGCGTCAGGTGCCCTTGGAGCAGTCGGGCTTCGGCTCGCCCGGCAGCTTGCCGTCGGGGTGGCCGACGAGATCGGGATTGGCGGTGTAGAGCTGGTCAATGACGAGCGGCCGGTCGGGCAGGATGGACTGGTCTTCGGTGGACATCAGCGTGGTGTCGATCTTCTGCAGGACCGCGCCGTCGGAGCCCTTGATAGCGATGGCGATCGTATAAGGCTTGTTCTTGACGACGCAGGTCAAAGCCGGGCTCTCCAGCGTCACCTTGTCGAGCTTGGGCCAGACCTTCTGCTCGACCACCAACGGCGCGCCGCCGGCCGGATCCTGGAAGCTGGCGACAGCGACCTGGCCCTCTCCCATCGGCCGCAGGGGCCGCAGCGTCACGACATAGGTCGCCCTGGCAAGACGATAGTTGAAGACGAATATCTTGCCCGAAATCTCGAACAACTTGCCTTCACCGTCCTTGGCGGTGTCGCGGCAGGCGCCGAGCGCCATCGCCGCGATCAGCGCCATGCCGAGCAGGGCTGAACGAGAGCTAATCCTGGACATTGTTGACGTCATTGGCCGCCCTGCGGCGGCGATAGTGGCGGCTTGCCTTCTGGCGGTTGCCGCAGACCGCCATGTCGCACCACAGGCGGCTGGAATTGCGGCTGCGGTCGACGAACAGCCAGGAGCAATTGGGGCAGATCCTGAGCCTGGCGACCGTGTCCTCGCGCAGAAGCGACAGGGCGGAAACCGCCAGTGCCGCTTCGAATGCGATCGGCGTTGCCGGATCGCCGAACGGCTTTCCGGGCGTTGCGATCTCGGTCCGGCTGCCGGCAAGACCGCCGGCGCAGGCCCCCAGCAAGCCTGAGAGATGATCGGTAGCGACGGTGCCTTTCGACACCGCGTGGCGAAACAACCGGTCCGTCGCCTCGCGGATCGCCAGCACGACAGGCGCGATTGCAGCCGGCGCGGAGACCGCCAGCCGCCTGCCGCCAAGCTCGGCGGCGCGAAAGCCGCTCGCCGCGTCCGCGAAGCGGGCGATCTCGCGCGGATCGTCAAAACGGTCGAAGGTCCTCTCGGGATCGGCACGCAGCACGACGGTGTTCGCCGTGTCGAGCGCGAGCAGGCCGCCGGTGAAGCGGTGCGGGGTCCAGGATACCGTCATGTCCGAAATCTAACCGATAAATGGCATTTGACAAGTTAGATTCGACGATGCAAGTCTGCCCTGAAGCGGGTATTGCCGCTCTCTGTCTGGAGCGTATCGTCGTCCCAAAACCGCTATGCGCTTTGGGCGACATGCCCCCGAGGATTTTCGCATGCTGTATCTGTTCCAGCAGGTCCTGAACGGGCTGCATTCAGGCGCACTCTATGCGCTGCTGGCGTTCGGCTATGTGCTGACCAACGGCATCCTGCACCGCACCAACCTGGCCTATGGCGCGCTGTTCGCCTTTTGCGGACAGACGATGATCCTGACCGCCGCCTTCGGCTATCAGGTGCTGTGGCTGACGCTGACGGCGGCGGTGGTGCTCGGCGTCGCAGCGGCTTTCCTCTACGCCGCGCTCATCAGCCGCGTCCTGTCGCGCAGCGTCTTCGAACCGCTGGCCGACCGCTCGCCCAATGCGATCGTGGTGACCACGCTTGGCATCCTGCTGGTTTTGTCGGAAGCAAGCCGCATCGCGGCCGACACGCATGATCTGTGGCTGCCGCCTATGCTGGCGCAGCCTGTCGTTTTCGCGCAGGATGCCCGCTTCAAGGCGACATTGACGCTGATCCAGCTGCTCGATTGCGCCGTGGTGCTGGCGGCGGTGGCGCTTGCGGCATGGGCCTTTGCCCATTCGAATTTCGGCCGGCGCTGGCGCGCCGTCTCCGACGATCCCAAGGCGGCCGCCATGTGCGGCGTCGATGTGCGCGCCGTGTTCCGCCACGCAGTGCTGTTCGGCGGTTTCTGCGCCGCGCTGGCCGGCGTCATGGCCGGCCTCTATTACGGCAATGTCAGTTTCGGTTCCGGCCTCGTCTACGGGCTGAAGATCCTGTTCGTGACGGCGGTCGGCGGCTATCTCTCACCGCCGCGGGCGGCCCTGGGCGCTGCCGCCTTCGGCATGGCCGAGTCGCTGTGGGCCGGCTATTTCCCGGTGGAATGGCGCGACGCATGGATGTACCTGTTCCTCGTCGCCATGCTGGTGCTGATCGGCGCTGGCCGCGACCAGACCAAGATCGCGTGATCAGCATCAGACTTTGGTTGCATGACGCCTGCCACCGATGAGCCTGTTTCGGCAACGAAACGATCTCCTTAACGCTTTGATTTTGCCCACGAACCCTGCCGGAAGCCGGTTCCGGTTTTCCGAGCCCTGCGCCGCAGCCCTGCGCTTCGTCGGCTTCCTCGTCTCACAACCGCGTTGACAGCGCCGCTCCTGTGTTGACCCGTCCTGCCACGCACGGCATACGGTTAGGCCACAGCGGCGCGGCGGAAAACAAGGGGGAGCCGTCGCGCCTCGGCCAACAGGGAGGAATGCATGGCAGGGCTTCTCGCTCTATCCAGGACGATCGACCGTGTGAACGAGTTCATCGGCAAATGGATATCGTGGTTGATCCTGCTGGCAATCCTGGTGAGCGCCGCTAACGCGACCATCCGCAAGGTGTTCGACACCTCGTCGAATGCGTGGCTGGAGCTGCAATGGTACCTGTTCGGCGCCGCCTTCATGCTGGCGGCGGCCTATACGCTGAAGCAGAACGACCATATCCGCATCGATATCGTCTACGGCCTGTTCCCGCGCCGCGTGCAGCACTGGATCGACCTTTTCGGCCATGTCTTTTTCCTGATGCCGTTCGTGACGCTGATGGTGATCTATTTCGTCCCCTACGTGTCGCTTTCGTTCCGCAGCGGTGAAATGTCGAACAATTCCGGCGGGCTGATCATCTGGCCGGCAAAGGCGATCCTGCTGGTCGGCTTCTTCCTGCTAGCGCTGCAGGGCATCTCCGAGATCATCAAGAAGATCGCCATCATGCGCGGCGACATGGACGACCCGACCCCGTTCATATCGGCGCATGAGCAGGCGGAACTCGAAGCCAAGGCACTGGCCGACGAGGTGCGCTCGTGATCGAGTTCATCGCCCAGAACATGGCGCCGATCATGTTCGCCTCGCTGGTCCTCTTCCTGCTGATCGGCTATCCCGTCGCCTTCTCGCTCGCCGCCAACGGACTTTTGTTCTTTTTCATCGGAGTCCTGGTCTCACCCTATTCGGGCGGCTCGATCAATCTCGCCTGGCCGCTGCTGCATGCGTTGCCGGATAATTTCTACGGCAGCCGGGTGATGTCGAACGACACGCTGCTGGCGATCCCTTTCTTCACCTTCATGGGCATCGTGCTCGAGCGATCGGGGATGGCGGAAGACCTGCTCGATACGATCGGCCAGCTGTTCGGGCCGATCCGCGGCGGGCTTGCCTATGCCGTGATCTTCGTCGGCGCGCTGCTGGCCGCGACGACCGGCGTGGTGGCGGCATCGGTCATCGCCATGGGGCTGATCTCGCTGCCGATCATGCTGCGCTACGGCTATGACCGCCGGCTGGCGTCCGGCGTCATCGCCGCGTCCGGAACGCTCGCCCAGATCATCCCGCCGTCGCTGGTGCTGATCGTGCTCGCCGACCAGCTCGGCCGCTCGGTCGGCGACATGTATGCGGGCGCGCTGATCCCCGGCATCGTGCTGACCAGCCTCTACATGCTCTACATCCTGATCATGACGATCGTCCGGCCGAATTCGATGCCGGCGCTGCCGCTGGAAGCACGCACGCTCGGCCATGGCGTCGTGTCGCTGCTGGTGGCGTTGCTGGCGACGGTGGCGATCTCCTACGCGGCCTACCGCTATCTCGCACCGACCCATGGCGACAATGCCGACATCCTCGGCGCCAGCATCGGCGTGGCCGTGATCTATATCGTTGCGATCGCCGATCAGCGCCTGAAAATCAACATGATGTCGCGGCTGGCGCAGCAGGTCGTGATCGTGCTGATCCCGCCATTGGCGTTGATCTTCCTGGTGCTGGGCACCATTTTCCTTGGCATCGCCACTCCAACCGAGGGCGGCGCCATGGGCGCTGTCGGCGCGCTGGCGATGGCGGCGATCAAAGGCCGGCTGTCGCTCGACGTGGTCAAGCAGGCGCTCGCTTCGACGACAAGGCTGTCGTCCTTCGTGCTGTTCATCCTGATCGGCGCGCGCGTCTTCTCCCTCACCTTCTACGGCGTCAACGGCCACATCTGGGTCGAGCATCTCCTGACCTCGCTGCCGGGCGGCGAGGTCGGCTTCCTGATCGGCGTCAACATTCTGGTCTTCGTGCTTGCCTTCTTCCTCGATTTCTTCGAACTGGCCTTCATCATCGTGCCGTTGCTGGCACCGGCCGCCGACAAGCTCGGCATCGACCTGATCTGGTTCGGTGTGCTTCTGGGCGTCAACATGCAGACCAGCTTCATGCATCCACCCTTCGGCTTCGCGCTGTTTTACCTGCGCTCGGTCGCCGCCCGGGTGCCCTATCTCGACCGCTTGACCGGCAAGCAGATCGCGCCGGTGACCACGGGCCAGATCTATTGGGGCGCCGTGCCGTTCGTCTGCATCCAGGTGATCATGATCGGGCTCACCATCGCCTTCCCGCAAATGGTGATGCACTACAAGGGCACAGCGGTCGATTCCGGCACGATCGACTATACGGTGCCGGAGGTGCCGGGACTGACGCCGCTCGGCACGCCGCCGGCCGGTACCGGAACCGCACCCGCCACTGGCGCCGCGCCGCCCGCCGCGCGTGCCGCACCCGACCTGTCGCAACCGCCGAACTTCGGCGACACGGCGCCCGCCAAACCGGCGGCACCACAGCCGGATCTGTCGCAGCCGCCGAACTTCAACTGATGCCGGAGGTCGCAAAATCATGAAAGCGGTACGGCTGGAAGCGGTTGGCAGCATCACGCTGCGCGAGGTCGCCAAGCCGGTTCCCGGGCCTGACGATCTGCTGGTGCGCATCGAGTCCTGCGGCGTCTGCGGCACGGACCGGCATCTCTTCCACGGCGAGTTTCCCTGCCGGCCGCCGGTAACACCCGGCCATGAGTTCTCCGGCATCGTCGAGGCAATGGGACATTCGGTGAGCGGCTTCTCGCTCGGCGACCGCGTCACCGGCGACCCCAACATCGCCTGCGGACGCTGCCGCCATTGCCATGCCGGCCGCGTTAACTTGTGCAGCAATCTCAATGCCATCGGCATCCATCGCGACGGCGGTTTCGCCGACTACGTCGTGTTGCCGCAAAAACAGGCCTTCATCCTGCCCGCGGACTTGAAGCCGACGCACGGCGCCTTCTGCGAGCCGCTCGGCTGCTGTCTCCACGGCGTGGATCTGGCCGAGATCAAGCCCGGCTCCTCGGTCGCCATACTTGGCGGCGGCGTGATCGGCCTGCTCACAGTGCAACTGGCAAGGCTTGCAGGGGCGACGACCATCATCCTGTCGACGCGACAGGCCTCACGGCGCGCACTGGCCGAGGAGCTCGGCGCGACGGCAACGGTCGACGCAAGCGCCGCCGACGTCATCGATGCCATCTCCGGGCCAGCGGGACTGGTGCCCGGCGGTGTCGACGTGGTGCTCGAATGTGCCGGTGTCCAGGAAACGGTCGAGCAGTCGCTGCGGCTGGCGAGGGCCGGCGGCACGGTCGTCATTGTCGGCGTGGTGCCGCAAGGAATGAAGGCGGCGTTCGAGCCCTTCGATCTTCTGTTTCGCGAGTTGAAGGTTCTCGGCTCCTTCCTCAATCCCTACACGCACCGCCGCGCCGCCGAGCTGATCGCTTCGGGCGCGATCGAGATCGACCGGCTGATCTCCAGGCAGGTGCCGCTGGAAGAGGCCGCCGCGGTAATCGCCAACCCGCCTGCCGCCGGCGAGGTCAAGGTGGTGGTGGTGCCGGACCGAGGCTGAGTGCCGCTGTCGCTTCGAACCCGTTCGACCCCCGGCCCTGCGGCGCAAGTTTCGACGCCTTCGACTATCGATGTTTCCAGCACCGACGCCCAACGAATAAACCCCGGACTACCGAGTCCGGGGTCTTCGAAAGGAGGCAGAAAAACCTTACAGCTTGCCGTTGCGCTGCTGGACCATCATGAAGGTGTCGTAATTGTACTCGGCCACCTGCGCCCAGAGATAGTGCTCCTTACGGAAGCCCTTGATCGAGTCCCAGATCTTCTTAAACGGCGCGTTCGAGGCTTCCATTTCGGCGTAGACCTCATTGGCCTTCTCGAAGCAGGCGGACATGATCTCCTGGCTGAACGGACGCAGTTTGGCGCCGCCGGCCACCAGCCGCTTCACCGCCGCAGGATTGAGATAGTCGTATTTCTGCAGCATGTTGGCATCGGCGGCTTGCGCGGCGGTATGCAGCAGCGACTTGTAAGTCGGCGAAAGCTCTTCGTATTTCGCCTTGTTGAACATCAGGTGGACGGTCGGGCCGCCTTCCCACCAGCCTGGATAGTAGTAGTAGGGCGCAACCTTATAGAAGCCGAGCTTCTCGTCGTCATAGGGGCCGACCCATTCGGCTGCGTCAATGGTGCCCTTTTCGAGCGCCGGGTAGATGTCGCCGCCGGCGATCTGCTGCGGCACGACGCCGAGCTTCTGCACAACCTTGCCGGCGAAGCCGCCGATGCGCATCTTGAGGCCGGAAAGGTCGGCCACCGTGTTGATCTCCTTGCGGAACCAGCCGCCCATCTGCACGCCGGTATTGCCGCCAGGCAGGCCGAACAAGCCTTGCGTGGCGAGAAATTCGTTGAACAGGTCGATGCCGCCGCCATGATAGTGCCAGGCATTCATGCCGCGCGCGTTGAGCGAGAACGGAACCGCCGCGCCCAGCGCCCAGGTCGGATCCTTGCCCCAGTAATAATATGCCACCGTGTGGCAGGCCTCGACCGTGCCGGCGGTCGTGGCGTCGGCCGCCTGAAGGCCGGGCACCAGCTCGCCAGCGGCGAAGACCTGTATCTGGAAGTTGCCGTCGGTGGCTTCCGAAAGCATCTTTGAGAAGACCTCGGCGCCGCCATAGATCGTGTCGAGCGATTTGGGAAAGGACGACGCCAGCCGCCAGGTCACCTTTGGATTGGACTGGGCTATGGCCGGCGCGGCGAGCGTGGCGGCGGCCACAGCGGCGCCAACGCCGGTCGTCCCGGCCTTGCGGATGAATGAACGACGATCCATGAAGTCCTCCCTTTTGGATCAACAAACCGACGTGCGGCGCATGCTCGATGCCCCGCACGGCTGGGCGAAACAATACACGGGCAAGGAGTCGAGTCCAGCGTGGCGGCCTGATTTGACGGCGTGTGCGCAGGGCCTTGCAACTATAGTCTAACGGGCCGTTTGGTGGCCCATCCGACGGACCGAAACTTGTCATGGAAAAATGTGCTGGGATCGCCTATTTTGAAGGCAGGATTCCCCGGCCCAGATGGAAAACAAAGCCAAAATGCAGCAGCCGCTCGTCGCCATATCGACCGACGTCCGTCAATTCGACAACTACACCTGGCATGCCGCCCCACAGCAATATCTGGAGGCGGCGATCGCCGGCGCCGGCGTGTTTCCGGTGCTGGTGCCCTCGTTCGGCGATCGGCTCGATTTCGATGAGCTGCTGTCGTCGGTCGACGGCGTCATGCTGACCGGCTCGAAATCCAATGTCGACCCCTCGCTCTATGGCGGCGATGCCAGCGAGGCGAACGGCCCCTATGACCCGGCACGCGACGCCACCACCTTGCCGCTGATTCGCAAAGCGATCGAGCGTGGCGTGCCGCTGCTTGCCATCTGCCGCGGCATCCAGGAGATGAACGTGGCGCTGGGCGGCACGCTGGGCACTGAAATCCAGGAGCGTGAAGGCTCGCTCGACCACCGCGCGCCGGTGAGCGACAATCAGGACGAACGTTTCGCGATTCACCAGACCGTTTCGATCAAGGCGGGCAGTTGCCTGGCCAGTGTGTTTGGGGCCGGCGACATGAAGGTCAACTCTTTGCACCGCCAGGCAATCGGCCGGCTTGGTTCGAAGCTGCAGATCGAAGCCGTGGCCGACGACGGCACCGTCGAGGCGGTCTCTGTAAAGGATGCCCGCGCTTTCGCGGTCGGTGTCCAGTGGCATCCCGAATACTGGGTCAAGTCGGATAGTAACTCGGCCAAGATCTTCCGGGCCTTCGGCGACGCGGTTCGCCTGCATGCGGCTGCCAAGGCCGGCGCCCGCGCGGCGGCGGAGTAATCAGTCGTCGGTGCTCGGGTCCCCGGCGGCCGCCAGCGACAGCAGCGGCAGTGCAGGAGCGTAGGATTCGAATCCGTCGCCATCGGCGACCGCGAAGGTGACGATCGGATCGACGCCGTTGACGCTGAAGGCGACCGTGCCGTCCTCCTGCTCGCGCCAGAATTTCGCCCGCTCGATGCCTGGCATGAGTCGGCTACAGTTCGGAGCCACCGTCAAAAGCGACAGGCCGTCCGAGACGGTGGCGCCGCGTTTGATTGCGCAAACCCCCTCATCACCATTGGCGACCAGCCTGTAGGTGTCGGGCGGCGCGGCCTCTTCAGCGACGCTTTCGCCAGTGCCGCCATGAAACAGCTGAACGCCGCCAAACAGGGCGGCGGCTCCGATCAGTACGGAAAGCGTTTTCATGGTGATCCTCATCCATGCGTACGGACAGGATGAAGAATGATTTCAAAGGGTTAAGCTGACGTTAATAAATATGGCAGCCCGACCGCTCAGCCGCGCGCCTTCACATGCGCGGTCTCGGGCACAGGTGTGATCGACCGGCGCTCGCTGAACCAGGACACCAGATTGTCGACGCACAGATCCGCCATGGCGCGACGTGTGTGCTCCGACGCCGAACCGACATGCGGCAACAGACTGGCATTGGTCGCGTCAAGCAGCGCCCGCGGCACGTTCGGTTCGTCGGCGAAGACATCGAGCCCGGCGGCGGCGATAGTGCCCTTGGCGAGGGCTGTCGCAAGCGCCGCCTCGTCGACCGTGCTGCCGCGCCCGATATTGACGAAGACGCCGTTGGCGCCAAGCGCCGACAGTATCTCGGCATCGACCGCCTTTTCCGTCGAGGCGCCGCCCGGGACCACCGAAATCAGCGTGTCGACTGCTTCGGCGAGGCCTTTCAGCGTCGGATGATAGGGATAGGACAGGCCCTCGACCCGGCGCCGGTTGTGATAGGCGACGGGCAATCCGAACGCCTCCAGCCGGCGGGCAATGGCGAGCCCGATGCGGCCCATGCCGAAAATGCCGGCGCTGCGGCCGCGCAAGGTAAGCCGGCTCAAGGGATAGTTGCCCTTGCGCTGCCAGCTGCCGTCGCGCAGCCAGGCTTCGGCGCGCGACAGGTCGCGCACGGTGTTGATCAGCAGGCCGATGGCGGTGTCGGCGACCTCCTCGGTCAGCACATCCGGCGTGTTGGTGACCATGATGCCGTGATCGCCAGCGTGGCGGGCATCGACCGAATCGTAGCCAACACCGAAACTGGCGACGATCTCAAGCTTGGGCAATGCATCCATGAAGGCCGCGCTGATGCCGCCGAACGAGGCGATGGCGCGCACGTTGTCACGCATTTCATCGGTGACCAGGGACGGGTCGGCGCGCTCGATCCCGACACGTCTGAATGTCCGGTCGATGCGCTCGACCGCGTGGTCGTTGAAATGCCCCGGCACCAGGATGGCGACGGTTTGCAGTTGCTCGGGCTTTGTCATGCACGCTCCACCGGCTTGCCGGTCGACTGTCGCACATGCAGTTCCGGCTTGATCAGTTCCTGAGAGGGCCGCACCGTCTGCCCGTTCAGCTTGTCGAGCAGGGCGCTGGCGGCGCGGCGGCCAACCTCGCGCTGACCGTTCCACACGGTGGTCAGCGCCGGCGTGGCGATTGCCGCCTCCTCGAGATCGTCGTAGCCGGTGACCGATATGTCCAGGCCGGGCACCAGGCCGGCGCGCGCGATGCCGTTCATCAGGCCGATGGCGACGAGGTCGTTCCAGCAGCAGGCGGCTGTCGGCTTGTCCTTCAGGGCCAGAAACTGTCCGGCGGCCTCGAAGCCAGCCTGCTTGGTGCGCGGGCCGGGGATGCGCCAGGCCGGCCGCACTTCCAGCCCGGCGGCCTCCATGGCGTTGACATAGCCCTGGTAGCGATCGCGGCCGGTCGAGGTCTGGTCGGTGCCGCCGATCATGGCGATGCGCTTGTGGCCGAGCGAGATCAGGTGATTGGTGGCAAGCCCCGTGCCATAGGCATCGTCGCCGCGAAAAACCGGCACGTCGGCGCCCTCGACGGTGCGCGCGATCAGCACCGCCGGCAGGCCGTTTTCCTCGGCCATCAGAATATCCGAGGCCGGAGTACCGATGGCCGGCGACATGATGACGCCGTCGGCACCGAGCTGCAACAGCGTGTCGATGAAAGTGCGCTGCTTCTCGAGCTGGTCGTAGTGATTGGACAGGATGAAGGTCTGGCGGCTGCGGTCGAGCTCGCTTTCGATCGAGCGCAGGATCTCGGCGAAGAACGGGTTCATGATGTCATGTACGACGACACCGACAATGCCCGAACGCGAGGTGCGCAGGCTGGCGGCACGGCGGTTGTAGATGTAACCGATGGCGCGGGCATGTTCCTTGATGCGGTCGCGGGTGCCGCCTGCGACCAGCGGGCTGTCGCGCAGCGCCAGCGATACCGTGGCCGTGGACACACCGAGCGCATCCGCGATCGTCGACAGCTTGATCTTCTGTGCCAGCCTTCCCCTCCCCCGTCGTTTTTTTAAACTGTTTAAAGGCGGCCTTATGCCACCCTTCGAGGCTAAATCAAAGTTTTTTTGCCAGCGCTTCCGCCTCGACGTCCAGCACCGCACGATTGCGCAGGCGCAGCCGGTGCTCGCGATGGACGATGTAGAGACCGCTGGCGACGATGACGGCGGCGCCGACGAGCGTCCAGCGGTCGGGGAACTGCTTGAAGACGATGAGCCCGGAAAGGATCATCCACACCATCTGCGAATAGGGATAGGGGGCGAGCGCGGTGGTGGTGGCCATGCGATAGGCCTGCACCAGAAGCCAATGACCGACGCCGCCAAAGACGCCGAGCATGAGCAGGATGAACCAGTGCCAGCCATCATGCGGCAGGGAAAACGAGAACGGCAGCATGGGCAGGAGCACCACCGCCGGGGCCAGTGCCGAAAACAGGATGAGGCTTTCCGATGTCTCGGTCGCCGACATGCGCCGGGTCATGATCACATAGAAGCAGTTCGACAGCATCGAGCCGAGCGCGAACAGGTGGCCGATGCCGAAAACGCCGACTCCCGGCCTTGTGATGATCAGAACCCCGGCGAACGCGGCCAGGATCGCCAGCCACCGCCGCCAGCCCGCCCATTCGCCAAGCAGCGGGCCGGCAAGTGCGGTGATGACCATCGGCCCGAAGAAATAGATCGATGTCGTCTCGGCCAGTTGCAGGGACCGCAGGGCCAGCACGTTGAAGATGGTCGAGCCGAACAGGAACAGCCCGCGCAGGACATGAGCCGGCAGGTTGGCCGGACGGAACCGCGCCGCTTCACGCCAGCCGCGCAATAGCGCGCCGACCAGCACGACATGCACGGCAAAGCGCACCCAGGCGACGACAAGCGCGGAGACGCCGGCTAGGACGAGGTATTTGCTGCTGGTGTCGAGAAAGGTGAAGAAGACATAGGTGGAAAGCATGCACAGGATCGCCACCGGCGGCGTCGCGCTTTCTGAAGATGTTTGGGGAGCACTCACTTGCAGGCCGGATGGAAAGCTGGGCTGAGGCCCACCTTTTGCGGCAATTGCGGGCGTGCGGCAAGCCAAAAGCGGCTGGCACAACAAGACGCGCCGACAGGCTCAGGCCGGCGCCGTCAGGGATGCATGCGAGCGCCCTTGGTGATCTTGTCGACCGTCTTCTTGTCGGCGCGCAATCCAATGCCGACCACCTTGGCGTCTTCCGGCGCGAATTCGGCGAAGACGGCGCGGTTGGCGGCGTCGAACCCGGTCGAGAACATCTCCTCGACATAGAGCGAGCTCGTTACTCCGCGCTCCAGGGCGCGGCTGTGGATCGCGCCGAGTGTCACCTGGTCGGCGGACAGCACGATGACGGGCTGGATCGACAGCGGATTGTAGACATTGCCGGCGCGGTCACGATAGGGCTCGCCGATGATATCGGGGAACTGCGCGACGACGCCGCTGGTCAGGAATGCGGTGACGTTGAGTTTTTGCCAGACCGGCAGATCATCCCTGAGCACGATTGCAAATTTCGTATCGAACATGAGACAGTGACCATTCGTGGTTATGCCCCTTTCAAGGCGAAAGGAAGCGATGTCGCTCGATCTAGGCAGCCAGGCGTTCCAGGGTCTTGGACGTTTGTGCGCGGAGGCTGCGGAAAACTGCATCATTCCCGCCCGCGACCCCGCCGGCATGGAGCGCATCGAGGCGCGATTCCACGGTAGCGCCTTCGACCTGCATCGCCACGACACCTATGCGATCGGGGTGACGCTGCAAGGCGTGCAGAGCTTTCGCTATCGCGGTGCGGTGCGGCATAGCCTGCCTGGCCAGATCATCGTCCTGCATCCCGACGAACTGCATGATGGCGGCGCGGGAACCGAGGACGGGCTGCGCTACCGGATCCTCTATCTGGAACCGTCGCTGATGCTGGACTGCCTCGGCGGCGCATCGTTGCCTTTCGTCAGGCAAGCCGTGGTGGCGGACGAACGCCTGCGCGCGACCTTGCTTTCGGCGCTGGGTCCACTGGAGGAGGAACTCGACGAGTTGTTCGTCGCCGACTTCCTGGCGCAACTTATGCAAGGGCTCGCCCGCCATGCCGGCCAGCCGGCGAGAGCGGTGCCGGGAACGGCCTGGCGGGCGGCCGCTCTGGCGCGCGACTATCTCACGGAAAACTCTGCCCGGCCCGTGCGATCCGACGAGTTGGAGGCGGTTACCGGGTTCGACCGCTATGCCTTGTCCAGGCATTTCCGCGCCGCTTTCTCCACCAGCCCGCATCGTTTCCTTTTGATGCGCCGGCTTCAGCGCGCGCGGCGCATGATCGCCGCCGGCGAGCCGCTGGCACAGATCGCGGCCGAAGCCGGTTTCAGCGACCAAAGCCACTTCAACAGGCAATTCAAGAAGGCATTCGGCATGACGCCGGGACGCTGGTCTTCGCTGATCCGTGGGTCCGCCGCGGTGGCCTGATCACCGCAACCGGCGGTCAGTCGTCCGACTCGGCGTCGTCGTCGATCAAGGCCAGGTCTTCGTTCGAAAGATTGGCCTCGATGCGGGCAAGAAATTTGAACAGTGCCTTCTGGTCCTTCTTGTCGAGGCCCTTCAGCGCCTGCTTTTCGGTCTTCTTCACCGACTTTTCGATGGCGCGGATGGTCTCGCGACCGGTGTCGGTGAGAAAGATATGCGCCTGGCGGGCATCGGCGTCGGAGGCGCGCTTTTGCAGAAAACCCTGTGCCTGCAGCCGATTGATGGTCTTGGTGATGGTGGGCGGGCGCACGCCGAGCCGGCCAGCCAGATTGCCCGGGGTCTGGCCGTCCTCGCGGTCGAGCGCCAGCATGATCTGGTCCTGGCCGGCATAGAAGCCATGCGCCAGCAGCCGTGCCGCAAGCGCTGTTCTTGCCAGCCTTGCCGCCGAATGCAGCCGGCTCATTGTCGCAGTCTTGTCCGCCTTGGCCATGGTCATCCCTCTTCGGCCATACCGGTGCGGGCAGCATAGACGCAGCCGGCCGGTTGGCAATCGACGATCAAAAAAGATTCCGGCGCCTGAAACAGCTTTGCCGGCAAGCATTGCGGTACCCGCCGTGGCTAATGCCAGATGATTATTTCAGTTAGATGACAAACGACTTTTCGCGAAAGCGATTGCGGTGGATCGGCCGGCCGTGGTCGTCCACAGGCTCTTTTTGCGCACCGATACCGCATGGCCTGCAGGGCGCCGCCAGCCGCCTAGTTCGACGAGACGCTGACCTAGGGATTGGACCGCAGCCATTCGCGGTTTGCCTCGTGCAAAAGCCCGCCGCGCATCCTATATGGAGCCGACAATCCCTTTCGAGGCCGCCGAAATCTTTCAAGGCCCATCCATTCGAGGCAAGCCATGAGCGACGCACAGACGCAGATCCCCGTAACCGTTCTGACCGGCTATCTCGGCGCCGGCAAGACGACGCTGCTCAACCGCATCCTGTCGGAAAACCACGGCAGGCGCTACGCCGTCATCGTCAACGAATTCGGCGAGATCGGCATCGACAACGACCTGATCGTGGAGTCCGACGAGGAAATCTACGAGATGAACAATGGCTGCGTTTGCTGCACGGTGCGCGGCGACCTGATCCGCGTCGTTGAGGGCCTGATGCGCCGGCCCGGCCGCTTCGACGCCATCGTGGTGGAGACCACGGGTCTCGCCGATCCGGTGCCGGTGGCGCAGACCTTCTTCATGGACGACGACGTGCGCTCCAAGACGAAGCTCGACGCCGTGGTGGCGCTGGTCGACGCCAAGCACCTGCCGCTCAGGCTGAAGGATTCCAAGGAAGCCGAGGACCAGATCGCCTTCGCCGACGTCGTCGTGCTCAACAAGACCGACCTCGTCACACCAGAAGAACTGGCCAAGGTGGAAGCGACGATCCGCGCCATCAACCCGGCCGCAAGGATCCATCGCACCACCCGCGCCGGCGTGGCGCTGTCGGAAGTGCTCGACCGCGGCGCCTTCGACCTGTCCAGGGCGCTGGAGAACGACCCGCATTTCCTCGAGGCGCATGACGACCACCATGGTCATGATCATGATCATGACCACGACCACGATCATCACCACCACGATCATGACGGGCACGATCATGACCACGATGGACACGACCATCACGCGCACCCATCCGACATCCATGACGTGACGGTGCAGTCGGTTTCGCTGCGGGGAGGCGAGATGGATCCGAAGAAATTCTTCCCCTGGATCGAGAAGGTCACCCAGATGGAGGGGCCGAACATCCTGCGCCTGAAAGGCATCATCGCCTTGAAGGGCGACGACGAGCGCTACGTCATCCAGGGCGTGCACATGATCATCGAGGGCGACCACCAGCGCGCCTGGAAAGACGGCGAGAAGCATGAGAGCCGGCTGGTGTTCATCGGTCGCGAACTGGACCCCGAACGGCTGAGGAAGAGCTTCGAGGCCTGCCAGGCCGCTTGATTTCCGGACTTTATGGCGGTAGCGCTGCCCGCTCTTCCTTCTCCCCTTGCGGGAGAGGGTGGGGCCGCGCCTGGCGCGCTGGCGGCTCCCGAGACGACCAGCAACAATCTGGAATGGACCTGTCCTACATGCCGACCGTCGCCCCGCTTGATCTCGAAGGCCATTGCCTTGCCGCCGCCTTCCTCCGCGACGTGCCGCATTTCGCGCTGGCCGACGGCACCGTCCATCGGCTCGACAATGGCCACAAGACGGTGCAGGCCAATGACGGGCTGCTCGCGGCCTTCCACGATGCCGCCAATGACCGGCTGCTCACCGGCGGCGAAGACGGCAAGGTGTTTGCGGTGAAAGCGGGCGGCGAGGCCAAGGAATTGGCGAGCGCGGGCAAGAAGTGGGTCACCAGCGTCGCCGCTGGCCCGCAAGGCGCCATCGCCTACGCTACAGGCAAGACCGCCTATGTGCGCTTTGCCGACGGCCACACAAAAGACTTCGCCCATCCGCGTTCGGTCGAGGGGCTGGCATTTTCGCCCAAGGGCATGCGCTTCGGCGTCGCGCGCTACAATGGCGCGACGCTGCATTTCCCGGCCGCCGAGGGCAAGCCGGTGGAGCTCGAATGGGCCGGCGCCCATACCGGCATCACCTTCTCGCCGGATGGCGCCTTCCTGGTCACCACCATGCAGGAAAACGCGTTGCACGGCTGGAAGCTGGCGGACGGCAAGCACATGCGCATGAGCGGCTATCCCGCCAAGGTCAAAAGCCTGTCATGGAGCGTGAAAGGCAAGTGGCTGGCGAGTTCCGGCGCGCCGGCGGCGATCGTCTGGCCGTTTTCAGGCAAGGACGGGCCAATGGGCAAGGCGCCGCTGGAACTCGGTACGCGCGGCAATGCGATGGTGACCTCAGTCGCCTGCCATCCGAGCCAGGATGTCGTCGCCATCGGCTATGAGGACGGCATGGTGATGGCGGTGCGTTTTTCCGACGCCAAGGAAGTGCTGTTGCGTCGCCCCGGCAAGGGCGCCATCACCTCGATGATGTGGGACAGGGAAGAACGCCGCATCGCCTTCGGCAGTGCCGCCGGCGACTGCGGCGTTATCGACATCACGGGTTAGGGGAGTAGGGGAGTAGGGCAATATGGGAGCGGGTTTAGAGCATCCGGGCCGTTGAGCGCCTACCCCACTACTCCACTACTGCGCCAGAGAGGGGTTTCATGCACAGCGCCCACACGTCCATTGGCGGCGTCAGCCGCGACCGCATTGCCGCATTGCGGGATACCGAAGGCGCCAGCTTCCGCAAGGCGCGGCCGAAATCGCAGGCCAAGGCCGGCAACGGCCTGCCCGGCTTCTTCGGTGGCGTGCCGATGCACTGGATGAACGACTGGCCGACGCCGTTTCCGATCCTGGTCGAGAGCGCCAAAGGCGCTACGATCACCGACATCGACGGCAACAGGCTCGACGATTTCTGCCTCGGCGACACCGGATCGATGTTCGGCCATTCGCCGCCGGCGATAGCGCGCGCCATCCGCCGGCAGGCCGGACGCGGCCTGACATACATGCTGCCTTCGGAAGATGCGCTCGCCATTGGACCGCTGCTGCAACAGCGCTTCGGCCTGCCGTTCTGGCAGATCGCCACGACGGCGACCGATGCCAACCGCTTCGCGCTGCGCGTTGCCCGCGCCGTCACCGGGCGAGAAAAGATATTGGTTTTCAACGGCTGTTATCACGGCTCTGTCGACGAGACGATGGTGCGGCTGATCGACGGCAAGCCGGCCAACCGGCCCGGATTGGCCGGAGAATTCCGCGACCTGACCCGCACGGCCAAGGTCATCGAGTTCAACGACGTTGCCGCGCTGGAGGCAGCGCTCAGGGACAAGGATGTCGCCTGCGTCATCGCCGAACCGGTGCTGACCAATTCCTGCATGGTGCTGGCCGATCCCGGTTTCCACGAGGCGCTGCGAAAGCTGACCCGCGCGGCCGGCACGCTGCTTCTGATCGACGAGACGCATACGATCTCGACCGGACCGGGCGGCTATTCCGCGAAATACGGGCTGGAGCCGGACCTGTTCGTGCTAGGCAAGCCGATCGCCGGTGGTGTACCGGCAAGCGTATGGGGCATGAGCGAAGAGGTCGCCTCGCGCTACGCCGACTACAACAGGACGAAAGAGCCGGGTTATTCCGGCATGGGCACGACGCTCTCGGCCAATCCTCTGCAGTTTGCCGCGATGCGCGCCGCGCTCGAAGAAGTGATGACGGTCGAGAACTACGACCGCATGGATCATCTGGCGCGGCGGCTCGATGCCGGGCTGACCACGGTCATCGACCGCTACCGCCTGCCATGGCATGTCGCCCGCGTCGGCGCCCGCGTCGAATTCATCTGCGCGCCGGGCCCGCTGCGCAATGGGGCGGAGGCGGAGGCCGCGCAAGCGCCGGAACTCGAAGCCGCCATCCATGTCGCGCTGGTCAATCGCGGCGTGCTTATCGCGCCCTTCCACAATATGATGCTGATCTCTCCGGCGACCACTGGCGCCCAGGTCAACCGGCTGATCACCGCCTTCGGCGCAGTTGCGGCGGAGCTTGCGGCATGAGACAAGCCACCCAACAGACAGGCGCGCAAGCCAGGCCGGGCTCCATCATGACTTCACCTTCGGGCTCGACGCCCACCGAGGCGCAGGCCTTTCTCGACGCCCATCCTGAGATCGAAGCCTTCGATATCGTGCTGACCGATGCCAACGGCGTCGGCCGTGGCAAGATCGTGCGCCGGCACGAGCTGAAAGCCATCTTCGAAGGCGGCCGGCACATGCCGATCTCGATCCTCGGCCTCGACATCACCGGCGAGGACGTGCACGAGACCGGGCTGATCTGGACCACCGGCGACGGCGATCTGCGCGCCTGGCCGATTCCTGGCACGCTGGTGCCGCTCCACGGGACCAACCCGCCGCGCGGCCAGGTGCTGATGGCGATGTATCATCTCGACGGCGCGCCGATGTCATCGGACCCGCGGCTGGCGCTGGCAAGGCAGGTCGACATATTGGCGTCCAAGGGGCTGTACCCGGCCGGCGCCTTCGAGCTCGAATTTTTTCTCCTCGCCAATGAGCGCGACAGCGACGGCAAGGTGCAGCCGGCGCACGCCGTGCTGGATGGCCGCGTCTCGGGCAAGACCGAGGTCTACTCGGTCGACCATCTGCACGGCATGGAGCCGCTGTTTACCGACATCTATGCCGCGGCCAAGGCACAGGGCATTCCGGCCGAGACCGTGATTTCCGAATATGCGCCCGGCCAGTACGAATTGACGCTGAACTACCGCAAGGATGTGATGCGGGCGGCCGACGACCTCGTCATGCTGAAACGGCTGGTTCGGGCGCAGGCGCGCCGCCATGGCGTCACCGCTTGCTTCATGGCCAAACCGATCGAGAAATATGCCGGCTCCGGCATGCATTTCCACGTCTCGCTGCAGGACAAGGCTGGCCGAAACGTTTTTTCGGAGGCCGGTGGCGAGAGTTGGTCGCTGCCACTGCTGCGCGGGCTGGGCGGCCTGATCCAGACCATGGCGGAATCGATGCTGGTGTTTGCGCCGCACGCCAATTCCTGGCGGCGCTTCGTCTCCCAATCCTATGCACCGGTGGCGCCGACCTGGGGCGTCAACAACCGGTCGGTGGCGCTGCGCGTGCCGGCGGGCGACGCCAGGAACCGGCGCATCGAGCATCGGCCGTCGGGCGTCGACGCCAACCCCTATCTGATCGCGGCAACCGTGCTTGCCGGCATCGTCAAAGGGCTCGACGAAGGCCTCGACCCCGGCCCCGAGACGACCGGAAACGGCTATGAGGCGGCGGTGACGCGCACGACCATGCCGGTCGACTGGCGCGCGGCGATCGAGGCGGCCAGAGCGTCCAGCTTCCTCAAAGGCGCGCTTGGCGAAGACCTGCACCGCACCTTCGTGGCGATCAAGCAGTCCGAATACCTGCGCGTGGCGCGCACGGTCAGCGAGCTGGACTATCACCTCTATCTGCACGAGGTCTGAGCCCTCGGAGGAACCATCGCCCTTCCCGTCCATTTCAGTGTCAGAACCGACAGGACAGGATGATGGCGACCACAGGCCAAACGCATGAAGCGAAGAGGCCGGCCAGGCGCATTTCCGGGCCGTCCGACGAGCCACTGCCAGATGTCACCTCGATCTCGGAGCTGCGTGAGGTAGCGAAGGCTTGCCACCGCTGCCCGCTGTGGCGCGATGCGACGCAGACCGTGTTCGGCGAAGGGCCTGACGGCGCCAAGGTGATTTTCGTCGGCGAGCAGCCCGGCGATCAGGAAGATCTCGCCGGCGCTCCCTTCGTTGGCCCGGCCGGCAGGGTGTTCGACGCCATACTGGACGACGCCGGGGTCGACCGCCAGAAAGTCTACGTCACCAATGCGGTCAAGCACTTCAAGTTCGAGCCGCGCGGCAAGCGTCGCATTCATTCCAAGCCGAACGCCGGCGAGATTCAGGCGTGCCGCTGGTGGCTCGACCAGGAATTCGGACTGATCAAACCGAACCTTGCCGTGGCGCTTGGCGCAACGGCGGCATTGTCGCTGCTCGGCAAGGCGGTTCCGGTGACGAAGATGCGCGGCCAGGCGATCGAGCGGGAAGATGGCACGCGTGTGTTCATCACCATCCATCCATCCTTCATCCTGCGCATCCGTGACCGTGCGGACAAGGAGGCCGAGCGAGAACGGTTCCTTGACGACATGAAGCAGGTGAAGCGGCTGATGGCTGCCTGATCCAAACGATTAGCGAATCAGGATGGCCCTGAGATCGTTGACATTGGTGCCGGTCGGACCGGGCACGAACAGATCGCCGACCGCGTTGAAAGCCGTCCAGGCATTGTTGCCTGCCAGCATCGCCTTGGCGTCGATGCCGGCCGCGCGCATGCGCGCGACCGTGGAACCATCGGCGAAGGCGCCGGCATTGTCCTCCGAGCCGTCGATGCCGTCGGTGTCGGCGGCCAGGGCGTGAATGCCCTTCACATCATTGATGCCGATGGCGAAGGCGAGCAGGAATTCGGAGTTGCGGCCGCCTTTCCCCTTGGCACGCAGCGTCACCGTGGTCTCGCCGCCGGACAGGATCAGCACCGGCTTTGAGAAAGGCCGATTGCGTGTCGCTACTTCGCGCGCGATGGCCGCGTGAACCCCGCCCACCTCGCGGGCTTCGCCTTCGATGGCATCCGAGAGAATGACAGCTTCCATGCCCTGTCGGCTCGCTTCCGCTGCGGCTGCTTCGAGCGACACGCCGGCGGAGGCGATCAGATGCACCTCGTTGCGCGAAAAGCGCTCATCCCCGGGAATTGGTGCATCGGCGGCCGGTGAATTGATATGCGCCATGACCGAGGCCGGCAGGTTCATGCCGTAGGCTGATATCGACGCCAGCGCATCCGCCCGGCTGCCGGTGTCGGGAACGGTCGGGCCGGATGCGACCAGCGCCGGATTGTCACCGGGAATATCGGAGACAACCAGCGACACCATTTTGGCCGGCCAGGCGGCGGCGGCCAGCCGGCCTCCCTTGATGGTGGAAAGATGCTTGCGGATGGTGTTCATCGCCGCGATCGGCGCGCCCGACGCCAGCAGCGCCTCGTTGACGGCGATCTCGTCGGCCAATGTCAGGCCGGTTGCCGGTGACGGCAGCAGCGCCGAACCGCCGCCGGAAATCAGCGCCACCACCAGATCGTCGGCGGTCAGCCCTTGCACCTTCCCGAGCAGCCGCCGCGAAGCCTCGAGCCCGGCGGCGTCCGGCACCGGATGCGCCGCCTCGATGATCTCAATGCGCTCACATTTCGCGTCATAGCCGTAGCGGGTGACGACCAGTCCTTCGAGCGGGCCGTCCCATGCTTTCTCGAAGGCCGCCGCCATCTGCGCCGAGCCTTTGCCGGCGCCGATCACGATGGTGCGGCCCTTGGGCCTGACCGGCAAATGATAGCGGATGGTCTTTTCCGGATCGGCGGCGGCGACGGCGGCGTTGAAGATGGAGGTGAGGAAGGATTTGGGATCGAGAATGGTCATATCCGGCAGCCAGCAGCGTTTCGCGCATTCTTGCAGAGCTGACGTTGCGCCTCACCCCGACCCTCTCCCCGTGAAGAACGGGCATAGGGGGATAGCCAGCGGTGGAGCGTTTCACTTCCACCCGCAGCAGCTACAGCGCAGCTGCTGCGAAGGACGGGCAGGCGGATGAGGGGCGGCGCCGATGTCACGATTTTTCTTCCGGCGGCAATACCAGTTCGCGCTTGTCGAGGCCCAAATGATTACACAGCGCATCGACCACCACGCCGTGATCCTCGCGCTCCGGCAACCCGGAGACGGCGATGACGCCGATGACCCCGACACCCTTGACCGTGACGGGAAAGCCGCCGCCGGCCAGCACGTAGTCAGCAATATCCAGGCCCTCGCCGATCTTGAAAGTGCGGTCGGGGCGCTGCTGTTCCAGCACCATGCGGTAAGTGCTTTTCAGGAACCGCTTGACGACGTTGATCTTGCGCCGCGCCCAGTCGGGATTGGAAGCGTTCGAGCCCGGCATGGCGGCGTAGAACAGCGGCCGGTCGAAGGTCCTGATGTCGACTATGACCGGGAGATTCTCGGTGAGCGCCCTGTCGCGGATCGCGGACCCGACACTGAACGCGACTGCCTCGTCGAAGGCGGGAAAGACAAGGACTTCCTCCTGTCTCTTGATCAGAGCGATGTCTTCGGCAACGGCCATGTCGTTCCCCTTTCAACGTCGCCGCACGCTTTGACGGATGGTTGCCGCTGGGTCAAGCCCGGGTCAAGCAAGGAACGCGCCGTCACGTTCTAAATTGCCAAATCGGTTTTTGCCGGCCGACCCGCCACATAGACCTCGCGCACGGCGCGATCATCGCCCAGCGTCTGCAAGAGAAAGAGTTCCTGCGCCAGCGTCTCGACGGTCTCCATCCTGAGCCGCATCGACGACGTCGCCCTGGCGTCCAGCACGACGATATCGGCATCGGTGCCTTCCTCCAGCGTGCCGATCCTTTGCGCCACCGACAGCGCCTCGGCGTTGCCGCGCGTGACCTGCCAGAAGGACTGGAACGGGTTCAGCTTCTCGCCGTTCAGCGCGATCACCTTGTAGCCCTCGTCCATGGTGCGCAGCATGGAATAGTTGGTGCCGCCACCGACATCGGTGGCGGCGGCGATGCGGAGGGCTTTATCGCGGGTGCGGTAGCGCTGATAATCGAACAGGCCGGAGCCGAGGAAAAGGTTCGAGGTCGGGCAGAACACGGCTACGGAGCCGCTGTCCGAAAGCGCGTCCGCTTCCCGCTCCGACAGATGGATGCAATGGCCGAGCAGGCTCTTTCTACCCAACAGCCCGTAATGCTCATAGACGTCGGTGTAATCGCGCGACCACGGATAAAGCTCCTGCGTGAAGGCGATCTCGGCATGGTTTTCCGACAGATGCGTCTGGATGTGCAGGTCGGGGTATTCGCGGCATAGCGCGCCGGCCATCTCCATCTGCTCCGGCGACGAGGTGATCGCGAAGCGAGGGGTGATGGCATAAAGCTGCCGGCCCTTGCCGTGCCACTCCTTGATCAGCGCCTTGCTGTCGTCATAGCCCGATTGCGGCGTGTCGAGCACGCCATCGGGCGCGTTGCGGTCCATCATCACCTTGCCGGCGATGTTGAGCATGTTGCGGTCATGCGACTCGGCGAAGAAAGCTTCTGCGGAGGCCTTGTGCACGGAACAGTAGGCGGCAACCGTCGTGGTGCCGTGGCGCACCATCTCGTCGAGGAATAGCCGCGCGACGCGCCGGCCATGCTGCGCATTGGCGAACTTCGTCTCCTCCGGGAAAGTGTAGGCGTTCAGCCAATCGAGCAGTTCCGCGCCGTAGGAGGCGATGATCTGCATCTGCGGGAAATGCACATGGGCATCGATGAAGCCCGGAAGCAGCAGATGCGGCCGGTGATCAATCCTTCTCGTTGTCTCGCCTGCCTTCCTTTCAACATCGACGTAAGCGCCCGCAGCGACGATCCCGCCGTCGTGGATCAGCAGGCCGCCATCCTCCTCGTAGCGCCAGGCGGAATGATCATCGATGCTTTCAGGCCAGCGCACGAAGGACAGCGTGCGGCCACGCAGAAGTGTCGATGTCATGCTTATTTCCCCGCGCCTTCGAACCAGGCCACCAGCAGCGCCCGCTCCTTGTCGGTGATCTGGCTGACATTGGCGGGCGGCATGGCATGGCTGCGGCCGGCCTGCAGATAGATCTCGCGGGCATGCTCGGCGATGCCGGCGTCTGTATCCAGCATCACGCCCTTGGGCGCATGGTAGATGCCCTCGTAGACCGGCTCCTGTGAATGGCACATCGAGCAGCGGCCGAGCACGGTGTCGCGCACGGCCGGGAAATGGGCCGAAGCGATATAGACTTGCGCCGAGGCGGACGCCTTCGGTTCGCCGGTCAACACCTTCGGCACGGTGGACAACCAGACGATGATGAGGAACAGGACAAGGGCGCCCAGCCAGGTCCAGTGCGGGTTGCCGGCGCGCTTGTGCACGGTGTTGAAGTAGTGGCGGATCAACACGCCGATGATGAACACCAGGGAGGCGATGATCCAGTTGAACTCAGTGCCGAACGCCAGCGGGTAATGGTTCGACAGCATCAGAAACAGCACCGGCAGCGTCAGGTAATTGTTGTGGAGCGAGCGCTGCTTGGCGATCTTGCCGTATTTCGGATCCGGCTTGCGGCCGGCGATGAGGTCGGCAACGACGATCTTCTGGTTGGGGATGATGACCATGAAGACATTGGCCGACATGATCGTGGCGGTGATGGCGCCCAGATGCAGGAAAGCGGCGCGGCCGGTGAACAGATGGGTCAGTCCCCAGGCGATGAACACCAGCACGCAGTAGAGCACCAGCATCAGGCCTGTATCGCTTTTGCCCAGCGGCGAACGGCAGAGCAGGTCATAAATCACCCAGCCGACGCCGATCGTCGCCATCGACAGGACGATCCCGACCGGCACAGACATCGGCAGCACGTTGGGATCGATCAGGAACAGGTCGGCCCCGGCATAGTAGACCACGCACAGCATGGCGAAGCCGGACAGCCAGGTGGCGTAGGATTCCCATTTGAACCAGGTGAGGTGTTCCGGCATCTCGGCCGGCGCGACCAGGTATTTCTGGATGTGATAGAAGCCGCCGCCATGCACCTGCCACTCCTCGCCGAAGGCGCCGACAGGCATGCCCGGTCGCTGGCGCAAACCGAGATCAAGCGCGACGAAATAGAAGGACGAGCCGATCCAGGCGATGCCGGTGATGACGTGCAGCCAGCGCACGGCAAAGCTCAGCCAGTCCCAGAAAATAGCGAAATCCATCATTGAAGTCGTCCCTGCCGATGAAGCGACTTTACGGTGTGGCGCGCAAACGGAAAGAGGCGAGGTGTGCGATGACTTTCAAAAAAAATTGGAAAATACTAGGTTGCTCGCACACAGCTTGATTGAAAGCCCCTGAACCGCATGGCCTATCTCGACAACATCGCCGTCTTCGTCCGCGTGGTCGAGCTCGGCAATCTGTCGGCGGCCGGGCGCGACATGCGCATTTCGCCGGCGGTTGCTTCCAACCGAATCAAGGAGCTGGAGAAGCACCTTGGTGTGCGGCTGTTCAACCGCACGACACGACAATTGATGCCGACCGAGCATGGCACGGTGTTCTACACCGGCGCCAAGCAGGTGCTGGAAGCGATCACCGAGGCGGAGGCCGCGGTTTCGGCCCTTTCCGGTCAGCCGCGCGGCACCATCCGCGTGACCGCGCCGCTCGGCCTCGGCCGCCGCCTGGTCGCCTCGGGTATTCCCGATTTCCACGACAAATATCCTGATATCGAAGTGCGGCTGAGGCTCTCGGATCACAATGTCGATATCATGAAAGAGGGCATCGACGTCGCCTTCCGACTCGGTATCATCGAAGATTCCAGCCTCAGGATGCGCGGCATCATGGAATGCGAGCGGGTGCTGGTGGCGGCACCCAAATATCTGGAGGCGCGCGGAGAGCCGGCCGAGCCGCAGGAACTGATCAGCAGGAAGCACGATTGCCTGATGCTGCGCTATTCCGGCGCGCGCGAATATGTCTGGACCTTGCAGACGCCGAACGGACCGCAGAAATTCGAGGTGCACGGGCCCTATGATACGGACGATGGCGACGTGCTGACCGGCTGGGCGCTGTCGGGGCGCGGCATCATCAACAAGCCGCGCTTCGAGGTCGAGCCGTTCATCCGCGACCGGCGGCTGAGGATCATCCTGGCCGGCACGCCGCCGACGCCGGTGCAGTTCGCCGCCGTCTATCCGCACAAGAAGCTGCAGGACCCGAAGGTGCGCCTGCTGCTGGATTTCATGGCCGAGCGCTGCCAGCGGCTGATCAAGGACATACTGGTCGGCAAGTGAGCGGCTCCTGGCCCAGTCGCAAGGGTTGCCTTGCGCGAAGGCGAACTTAGGTTCGCGGATGCCGCCTCATGGCCGATGGGCTTTGCGCCGACTGACGAGCTAGCCACAATGCATCTCACCGTTTCGCTCAACATTGCCTCCACGGCCGGGCAGGCCGGCGCGCTCACCTTCAGCGACTTGGCCGGCTTCGCGCAGCGGGCGGAAGCGGCCGGGCTGGACATGATTGTTCTCGACGATGCGCCGCCGGGCAGGGCCGGGTCGGGCAACCCGTTCGAAGCGACGACCCTGCTTGCCGCACTGGCGACCGTGACGAGCAGGATCGGGCTGGTCGCCACCGCGTCGATGGTTGCCCACCAGCCCTACAATCTGGCGCGCCGGTTCGCCTCGCTCGATATCATCAGCCACGGTCGCGCCGGATGGAACGCAACGATGGCGCAGGCGCCGAGCGAGGCGGCCAATTTCAGCCGGCCGGATGGATTTTCCAGCGACGAGTTTCGCCGCCGCTCCGAGGAATACATCGGCATCGTCCAGGGCTTGTGGAATGGCTGGGAGGCGGACGCGCTGTTGTTCGACAAAGACAGCGGCCGCTTTCACGATCCCGGAAAAATGCACCAACTCGACCACAAGGGCGAATTCTTCGCCGTGCGCGGACCGCTGAACGTGGCGCGCTCGCCGCAGGATACGCCGGTTCTGGTCCTGTCCGGCCTGGCGGCAGGCGACCTCGACATTGCCGCGCGCACAGCCGATGTCATCCTGCTGGACGAAAGGCAGGCAGCGCGGCGCAGGGCACGCCATGACGAATTCAGGCGCCGCGTTTCCGCGTCCGGGCGCGAACCGGATGCCGTGAGAATATTGGCTGACATATCCCTCGCCGCCAACGGCGTCGCCGGGCTGGCCGACAGGATGGAGGAAGAATTCCGGGCGAACAATTGCGACGGATTCAACATCCGGCTGTCCGCGCACATTTCAGCGCTCGACGATTTCACCAATCGCGTTCTGCCGGAGCTGCGGCGGCGCGGCGTGATTCGACAGAGCCATGGGGGCACAACGCTGCGCTCGCATCTGGGACTCAGCGGCGGAGGCGACCGATGACCGCGCGCCAGATGAAGCTCGGCGTCTTTCTGTGGGCGACGGGCCACCATATCGCCGCCTGGCGGCATCCCCAGGCCCATGTGAAGGCCGGGATCGACATCGATCATTACGTCGCGCTGGCGCGCACGGCGGAAGCGGCGAAATTCGACCTGTTGTTCTGCGAGGATGCGGCCGGCCTGCGCGAAGCCGATGTCAGCATCGCCAGCCAGACCTCGCGTTCGATCGGCTTCGAGCCGATCAGCCTGCTTTCCGCACTCGCTGTCCAGACCAGCCGCATCGGCCTCGTCTCCACGGCTTCGACCAGCTACAACGAGCCTTACGGGCTGGCACGAACCTTCCTTTCGCTCGACCAGCTGAGCGGCGGGCGCGCCGGCTGGAACCTGGTCACGTCGGCCAGCCCGATCGAGGCCGCCAACTTCGGCGCAACGGGTCTCAGACCCCACGCCGATCGTTATGAACGGGCACGAGAATTCGCCGAAGTCGTCACCAGGCTTTGGCACGGCAAGCTCGGCGCCTCCGGCCATGACGGCCAGAGCTTTTCGGTGTGCGATCCACTCGATTTGCCGCGTTCGCCGCAGGGCGCCCCGGTCATGGTTCAGGCCGGCGCCTCGGATGTCGGCCGCGATCTCGCCGCTCGCACCGCCGATGTGGTGTTCACCGCCGCGCAGACTTTCGCGGAAGCGAAGGCTTTCTACGACGATCTCAAGGGCCGTCTGGCGGCCTATGGACGCGAACCGGACGACATCAAGATCATGCCCGGCGTCGCCCCGGTGGTGGCGGAAACCGAAGCGGAAGCGCGGGCGAAATACGAGGAGCTGCAGGAGCTGATCCCCGATGACGTCGGCGTAGCGCTGCTGTCCAGCTATCTCAGCATCTCCGATCTTCGGCGCTATCCGCTCGACGGGCCGCTGCCCGAATTGCCGGAGAGCGAAGGCATGAAAAGCCGGCAGGCCCTGGTCATCGAGCAATCGCGCCGCGACGGCCTTTCCATCCGCCAGCTTGCCCGCCATTTCGCCGGCGCACGCGGCCATTGGCGCATCGTCGGGACCGCGGTGCAGATCGCAGACGAACTCCAGGCCCGGTTCGAGGGCGGTGCGGCGGACGGCTTCAACGTCATGCCGTCATATTTCCCCGGCGAACTCGATGCCTTCGCCACCCTAGTTGTGCCGGAGCTGCAGCGGCGCGGCCTGTTTCGCAGGGAGTATGAGGGCCGCACACTGCGCGATCATCTGGGCTTGAAGCAACCGGTATAGCCGCGACGTGACCTTACCCGGCCAACGTCCTATCATGCGGCATCTGACGTCCGGCATTTGACGCGGCGCCGTGATTGACCAGCGCCGTCATGATCTCGGCGGCCGCTAGCGCAGCAATGACGGATGGGCGCTTGTCTTTCACGGCGTCACCGCCAATTGGGGAAACGAGGCGGGCAAACTGCGCTTCCGTACCCTCCGCCGATTTCAGCAACCAGTTCCTGAACGTCGCTTTCTTGGTCTTCGAGCCGATCATGCCGACATAGGCGGTGTCGCCACGCTTCAGGGCTTCGGCGACAATCAGGAAGTCCAGCGCATGATCATGGGTGAGGATGGCGAAGGCGCTGCCTGCAGGCGCGTTGCGCACCTCGGCTTCAGGCATCGGGGTCAGCCGCGTCTCGATGGCTTGCGGCATTCCTTCAAGCGCGTCGGCCCGTGTTTCGATGACGACGGCACGCACAGGGAGAAGGGCGACCGCGGAGGCCAGCGCCTGGCCGACGTGGCCGCCGCCGAAAATGTAGACATAAGGCAGTTCAGCCTGCTCGATTTCCGCGGCCGAAATCAGCTCCTGCGCCAACGTCGCATCGACGAGGCGGATCGACACCTCGACGCGCCCGCCGCAGCATTGGCCGATCTCCGGACCGAGCGCCACGTCGAGGATCACGTGGGCGTCGGGGCGGGTCTCTTCACCCTCCCCCTTGTGGATAGGGTTGGACGACGTCGTCGTCGAGGGATCTGTGAACGCCGCTCCCCCGCCCCGTTTCGCTGACGCCGCTTCGCGGCGTCCGCTCGCCGACCCTCCCCGCAAGGAGGAGGGTAAAGAGCCCAGCATCTGCCGTGCCTTGTCGATGGCCATATATTCCAGTTGGCCGCCGCCGATCGTGCCCGATGTCGCTGCTTGCGAGACGAGCATGAAGGCGCCCTTCTCGCGCGGCGTCGAGCCCTTCGTCGCCGCGACCTCGACGAGCGCGACCCGGCCGGTTTGGCCAAGAAAGGCTTTCAGGCTTTGCACAGTCGTGTTCATTTTTTACATTCCCTGTCGGGAAATATAGGCCTTTTCGGCCTGTTTTGCACGTTTTGCCGGAGTCAGGTCTTCGCCTCTTTCTTCAGCCGCTCGATCGCCATCAGCACGCGTTCCGGTGTCGCAGGTGCATCGAGACGTGGACAGATCCTGTGGTCGGCGACGCTTGCCACCGCGTCGGACAGGGCATGCAGCACCGACATGCCGAGCGGGAAGGGCGGCTCGCCGACCGCCTTGGAGCGATGGATCGTCGGCTCACCGGCCTCCGGCCAATCGGCCAGTGTCACGTTGAAGATCTTAGGCCGGTCCGACGCCAGCGGGATCTTATAGGTCGAGGGCGCATGCGTGCGCAGCCGGCCCTTGTCATCCCACCACAGTTCCTCGGTCGTCAGCCAGCCCATGCCCTGGATAAAGCCGCCCTCGACCTGGCCGAGGTCGATGGCGCGGTTCAGCGAGCGGCCCGTCTCGTGCAGGATGTCGGTGCGTTCGACCATGTATTCGCCGGTCAGCGTGTCGACCGAGACTTCCGAGCAGGAGGCGCCATAGGCGAAATAATAGAAAGGACGGCCCTCGCCCTTGTCGCGGTCCCAGTGGATCTTCGGCGTCTTGTAAAAGCCGGCCGCCGAAAGCTGGATGCGGGCCATATAGGCCTGCTTGACGAGGTCGGCGAAAGGTATCTCCTGGTTGCCGATTCGCACCCTGTTGGGCAGGAACAGCACCTGGTCGCGTGGCACCTGGTATTTCTCGGCGGCGAAATCGGTCAGCCGGTCCTTGATCTGGCGGGCGCCATTCTGCGCCGCCATTCCATTGAGGTCGGTGCCGGACGACGCGGCGGTGGCCGAGGTGTTCGGCACCTTGCCGGTGGTCGTCGCGGTGATCTTCACCTGGTCGAGATCGATCTGGAACTCTTGCGCCACCACTTGCGCCACCTTGACGTTGAGGCCCTGCCCCATCTCGGTGCCGCCATGGTTCAGATGCACCGAACCGTCGGTGTAGACATGCACCAGCGCGCCGGCCTGGTTGTAATGCGTGGCGGTAAACGAGATGCCGAATTTGACCGGCGTCAGTGCGAGGCCTCGCTTGATGAAGCGGCTGTTGTTGTTGAAGGCCGAGATTTCGCGCCGGCGCCTTGCATAGCTGGCGCTTTCTTCCAGTTCCGCGACGATGCGGTGGATGATGTTGTCCTCGACCGCCTGGTGGTAGGGCGTGACGTTGCGGTCGGCGGTTCCATAGAAATTCCGCTTGCGGATCTCAAGCGGGTCCTTGCCGACGGCAAACGCCACCTCGTCGATGATACGCTCGGCGCCGACCATGCCTTGAGGGCCGCCGAAGCCGCGAAAGGCGGTGTTCGAGACCGTGTTGGTGTAGAGCGGCGCCGACTGTGCATGCACAGCCGGCCAGAAATAGGTGTTGTCGCAGTGGAACAGCGCGCGGTCGGTGACCGGGCCTGAAAGGTCCGCAGAAAAGCCGCAGCGCGCCGCGAACATGAAGTCGACGCCGAGAATATTGCCCTCATCGTCGAAGCCGGCTTCGTAGTCGATGAGGAAATCGTGCCGCTTGCCGGTGGCGATCATGTCGTCATCGCGATCGGGCCGGATTTTCACTGCCCGATGATGCTTCTTGGCTGCGATCGCGGCCAGCGCTGCAAACTGGTTGCCCTGCGTTTCCTTGCCGCCGAAGCCGCCCCCCATGCGACGCATTTCCACGGTAATGGCGTTGCTCGGCACGCCGAGTGCATGACCAACCATGTGCTGGACTTCGCTCGGATGCTGCGTCGAGGAATAGATGGTGACGTCCTGATCCTCGCCGGGAACCGCCATCGCGATATGCCCTTCGAGGTAGAAATGCTCCTGGCCGCCGACGCGCATTTTTCCTTTCAGCCGGCGGGGGGCCTGACGGATCGCAGCAGCCGCGTCGCCGCGCTTCAGCGTCAGAGGCGGCGTGACGAGTTTGTCCTTGCTCGGATCAAGCGCGCCGATGTCGGTGACGAAAGGCAATTCCTCGTATTCGACCCTTGCCAGCCTCGTGGCGCGCCGCGCCTGCTCGCGCGTCTCGGCAATCACGCAAAAGATCGGCTGGCCGAAAAACTGTACCTTGCCGTCGGCGAGTACCGGCTCGTCATGGCGCCCGGTCGGCGAAATGTCGTTCTCGCCCGGCACATCCTTTGCCGTGAGCACGTCGATCACGCCGGGGGCGGCGCGCACCGCCGACAGGTCCATTTTGGCGATGGCGGCATGCGTGGCCGTGGCCAAGCCGAGGCAGCCATGCAGCGTGCCCGCCGGTTCGGGCATATCATCGATGTAAACGGCGCTGCCGCTGACATGCTTGTGCGCGGAATCATGGCGCTGGTCTGTGGCGACGCCGCCGACGATCTTTTCGGCCTTTAAATTGGCGCTGGCGTGCTTGTTCATCATGCCGCCTCGTTGCGCGACACCTGGAACGGTGCCCTGGTGCCGGTGGTTTCGACAAAGAAACGCAGCAACAAGTTTTTCGCCGCCAAAGCCCGATATTCAGCGCTTGCCCGCATGTCGGTGAGCGGCGTGAAATCCGTTGCGTATTCGGTCATCGCCGCCTCGACTGTTTCTTCGGTCCAGGGTTTGCCGAGCAGAGCTTTCTCGACCGCCGCAGCCCGCTTCGGCGTCGCCGCCATGCCGCCATAGGCGATGCGGATATCGGCCACGGTGCCGTCCCTGGCCAAGGTCAGAAAAAACGCGCCGAGGGCGGCGGTGATATCCTCGTCGCGGCGCTTGGTGATCTTGTAGACGCCGAACTTCGTTTCGTTTGCCGGAACCGGCACATGCACGGCCTCGACGAACTCGCCGGCCTGCCGGTCCTGCTTGCCATAGGCGATGAAGAAATCCTCGAGCGGGATCGTGCGCCGCTTGCTTCCACGGCGCAGCGTCAGCCGCGCGCCGAGCGCGATGAATGGCGGCGGTGTGTCGCCGATCGGCGAGCCATTGGCGATGTTGCCGCCGATCGTGCCCATGTTGCGCACCTGTTCGCCGCCGATGCGATCGAACAATGGCCCGAGCGCCGGGATGCGTTTCGACAGCATCGCGAAGGCATCGGAATAGGTGACGCCGGCGCCGATCGAGATCACGTCCTTGTCCTCGGCAATGGCGCACAGCCCGTCGAGATTGCCGATGAAGATGACAGGCGAAATATCGCGCATGTGCTTGGTCACCCAGAGACCGACATCGGTCGAGCCGGCGACGATGGTGGCGCCCGGTTCCTTGTCGAGCACGGCGGCGAAATCGTCAACGTCAGCCGGCACGACGAGCCGCGCCTTGCCGGCGCCGATCTCGATCCGTGCGCCGTCGCCCATCGCCTCGAGTCTGGCCATGATCGACTGACGCTCCAGCGCCAGCGGATCCTTCTGTGCTTTGCCGTAGCTGGAGATGGCGCGAGCCGCGCGCATGATCGCCTCATAGCCGGTGCAGCGGCAGAGATTGCCCTGCAAGGCCTTTTCGATGGCCGCGTCCGACGGTTCCGGTGATTTCATCCACAAGCCGTAAAGCGACATGACGAAACCTGGCGTGCAGAAGCCGCATTGCGAACCGTGGAAATCCACCATCGCCTGCTGCACCGGGTGCAACTGGCCCGGCGTTCCACGGAGATGCTCGACCGTCACGACATGGGTGCCGTCCAACGAACCCAGAAAGCGGATGCAGGCGTTGACACTTTCATAGACCAGTTCGCCGGCGGAAAGCCTGCCGACCAGCACGGTGCAAGCGCCGCAATCGCCCTCTGCGCAGCCTTCCTTGGTGCCGCGCAGCGATCGGTCGAGCCGCAGCCAGTCGAGCAAGGTCGCGTCAGGCGCCACGGATGACAGCACGACATCCCTGCCGTTGAGGATAACACGAATATCGTTACGGATCTTGACCTCGGCCACGTCTCAGCTCCCCCTGTAAGTCGAATAGCCGTAGGGCGAGACGAGCAGCGGCACATGATAGTGCACGGCATCCGCCATGCCGAAGCGGATCGGCACGGTGTCGAGGAAGGCCGGCTCGGGCAGTTTCGTTCCCTGGCGCCGCAGATAGTCGCCAGCGGCGAAAACCAGCTCGTATTCGCCGGTCTGGAAATCCGCGTCGGCCAAAAGCGGTGCGTCGCAACGGCCATCGGCGTTGGTGGCGACCGTCTTCAGATGCGTCCTGGCCGGGCCATCGATCCGGTAGAGCGCGATCGACAATCCCGCCGCGGGCTTGCCGGTTGCCGTATCCAGGACATGGGTCGTCAGACGCCCGCCATCGATTTTCGACGTTTCTGCCATTGTCCGCCTCCCATTCCAATACGAACAAACCGGCCGGTACAGCCAAACATTGCTGATGAATTGTGCGCCAATTAAAGGCGATGCATAAGTCCCGGTCGAGCGGAGTGCGACAAAAACACTTTCAAAAATTTTCGGGGGAATGCGAGAAGCACCCTTTCGATATCCTGATCATACTTCGGGCGATGCCCCGTGGGAGGGACGATGCGTTACACCAGAGACATGCGCGGCTACGGAGCCAATCCGCCGGATCCCAAATGGCCCGGTGGCGCGCATGTGGCCGTGCAATTCGTCGTCAATTACGAAGAAGGCGGCGAGAACTGCGTCCTGCATGGCGACAAGGCTTCGGAAGCCTTCCTGTCGGAAATCGTCGGCGCGGCTCCCTGGGCGGGCCAACGCCATTGGAACATGGAATCGATCTACGAATATGGGGCGCGGGCAGGCTTCTGGCGGCTGCTTCGCCTGTTCACCGAGGCCGAGGTGCCAGTGACCTGTTACGGCGTCGCCACGGCACTCGCCCGCTCGCCCGATCAGGTGACGGCGATGCAGGATGCCGGCTGGGAGATCGCCTCGCACGGGCTGAAATGGATCGACTACCGCGACCACAGCGCCGAGGACGAGCGCCGCGACCTCAAGGAGGCGATCCGGCTGCACTACGAAGTGACAGGCACGCGCCCGACGGGCTGGTACACCGGCCGGACGTCGGTCAACACCGTGCGGCTGGTGGCGGAGGAAGGCGGCTTCGACTACGTCTCCGACACTTATGACGACGAACTGCCCTACTGGTTCGCGGATGACGGGACCGACAGGCCACAGCTCATCATCCCCTACACGCTCGATGCCAACGACATGCGCTTCGCCACGCCGCAGGGCTTCAACTCGGGCGACCAGTTCTTCGCTTATCTGAAGGACAGTTTCGACACGCTCTATGCCGAAGGCAAGGCTGGGCGGCCGCGCATGATGAATATCGGCCTGCACTGTCGCCTCGTCGGGCGGCCGGGGCGGGTGGCGGCGCTGAAGCGCTTCGTCGACTATGTGAAGTCGCACGACAAGGTCTGGCTGGCGCGGCGTATCGACATCGCCAGGCATTGGCGCGAGACCCATCCATACAAGCAGCCGGTGCTGCGCCCTTCGAGGATGGAATTCGAGGCCTTCGTGCATGCTTTCGGCGGCGTTTTCGAACATTCGCCGTGGATAGCCGAGCGCGCCTACGAGCTGGAACTTGGCCCGGCGCACGACAGCGCCGGCGGCCTGCACAATGCGCTCTGCCGCGTTTTCCGCGCCGCAAGCGAAACGGAGCGGCTGGGCGTGCTCAACGCCCATCCAGACCTTGCCGGCAAGCTGGCAAGGGCCAGGCGGCTGACGGCGGAATCAGCCAGGGAACAGGCTTCGGCCGGCCTCGATGCGCTGACCGACAAGGAGCGCGAGCTGTTTTCCAAGCTTAACGCCGCCTACGTCACCACCTTCGGTTTCCCGTTCATCGTCGCGGTGAAGGGCAAGACCAGGCAAGAAATCCTGGCGGAGTTCGAAAGGCGCATCGGCAACAGCCGCGGCGTCGAATTCGAGACCGCCTGCAAACAGGTCGAGCGCATCGCACTCTTCCGCCTCAAGGACATGCTTCCGCAATAGGTTTGAACCCATGGATACGATCAGAATGCCCGAGCGAACCTATTATGCTCCACATGGCGGCCATTCCGGCCAGAGTGAGCTTCTGACCGGCCGCGCCGTCTTCACCGAGGCCTATGCCGTCATCCCCAAGGGCGTGATGCAGGACATCGTCACCAGCGCCCTGCCATTCTGGGACAAGACCCGCGTCTGGATATTGTCGAGGCCGCTGTCGGGCTTTGCCGAGACGTTTTCGCAGTACATCGTCGAGATCGCGCCCGGCGGTGGCAGCGACCGGCCGGAACCCGATGCCGGCGCCGAGGGCGCCTTGTTCGTGGTCGAAGGCGAACTGACCGTCCTGCTTGCCGGCGAAAGACATGTCTTGCGGCCGGGCGGCTTCGCCTTCCTGCCGCCGTCGAGCGGCTGGACTGTTCGCAACGAAAGCAATGCGGCTGTCCGCTTTCACTGGATACGCAAGGCTTATGAGCCCGTCAGCGGCCTCGAGGTCCCACAAGCCTTCTTCACCAACGAGCAGGACATCGGGCCGACGCCGATGCCCGGTACCGACGGCCGTTGGGCGACGACGCGCTTCGTCGATCCGGCCGACATGCGCCATGACATGCACATGACCATCGTCACCCTCGAACCGGGCGCGGTCATTCCCTTTGCCGAGACCCATGTCATGGAGCACGGGCTCTATGTCCTGGAAGGCAAGGCCGTCTACCGGCTCAACCAGGACTGGGTCGAGGTGGAGGCCGGCGACTATATGTGGCTGCGCGCCTTCTGTCCGCAGGCCTGCTATGCCGGCGGACCGGGAAAATTCCGCTATCTGCTCTACAAGGACGTCAACCGGCACGCCAAGCTCGGCAGTGCCGGGATCGCAGGGCGTGCGCCGTGACCCGCATCGTCGCGCGGCCGCTGACCCGCGAGGGCTTTGCCCCGTTCGGCGATGTCATCGACATGGGCGGCGACAACCACTACCCGATCAATGGCGGCAAGGCCGAGCGCTACCATGATCTGGCGACCGCCGAGGCCGTGGGGCCGAATGCGCGCGTGCTGATCTCGATGGTGCGCGGCACGCCTTACGAATTGCCGCTGGCGCTGACCATGGTCGAGCGTCACCCGCTCGGCAGCCAGGCCTTTGTCCCGCTGTCGCCACGACCGTTCCTGGTCGTCGTCTGTCATGACGGCAAGGACGGTCCGGCCGAGCCGCATGCCTTCATCACCAAGCCAGGGCAAGGCATCAATTATTCACGCAATCTATGGCACGGCGTACTGACGCCATTGGGTGAGCCCCAGGATTTCCTGATCGTCGACCGTGGCGGCGACGGCTCCAATCTCGAAGAATTCCATTTTTCGCACGCCTACGAGATTCATCTCCCCGACGAGATCCTTTGATGACCGACATTTCGCTGATCGACCGCCTGCTCGACGTCATCGAGCACGACATCGTGCCGAAGACGCAGGAAGGCGTCGCCCATGGCAACAAGCTGTTCGGCGCGGCGATCCTGAAGAAAGGCGACCGCTCGCTGGTGCTGGCCGAAACCAACAACGAGATCGAAAACCCGCTCTGGCATGGCGAAGTGCACTGCCTGAAACGCTTCTACGAAATGCCCAAAGCCGAACGTGTCGACACCAAGGAGGCCATCTTCCTGGCCACGCACGAGCCCTGTTCGCTCTGCCTGTCGGCGATCACCTGGACCGGTTTCGACAATTTCTACTATCTGTTCAGCCACGAGGATTCGCGCGACAGTTTTGCCATCCCGCACGATCTGAAAATCCTGAAAGAGGTCTTCACCCTCGATCCCGGCGGTTACAATGCCGAGAACGCCTATTGGAAGAGCTTTTCGATCCGCAGGCTGGTGCGGGCGCTGCCCGAGGCGGAACGCGGGCGGCTGGAGGCGCGCATCGGCAAGATTGCAGCACTTTATGAAGCGCTCTCTGGCGACTACCAGGCCAACAAGGCCGAGATCGACATTCCGCTGAACTGAGGGCACCAAGCAGCGGCACAGGTCGCATATTCCACTGCTCCAGTCGCGAATGGCGATTGAAACTTGCCGCGCCGCGAGGCGTTATGCGCGCCATGAAAACCGTCACCGAGTTTCCCCGCAAGGTCGTCGAATTCCCTGATATGGGCATCGTTATGCCGGATGGCTGCCGGCTGTCGGCGCGGGTGTGGATGCCGGAAGATGCCGGCGACGATCCGGTGCCTGTCATCCTCGAGCACCTGCCCTACCGCAAGCGCGACGGCACCATCTTTCGCGACCAGCTGACGCATCCCTATTTCGCCGGCCACGGCTATGCCTCGATCCGTGTCGACATGCGCGGCAATGGCGATTCCGAAGGGCTGATGGACGACGAATATTCCGAGCAGGAGTTGCAGGACGCCTGCGACGTCATCGCCTGGGCGGCGGCTCAACCCTGGTGCAACGGCAATGTCGGCATGATGGGTATTTCCTGGGGCGGCTTCAACTGCCTGCAGGTGGCAGCCATGCAGCCGTCGGCGCTCAAGGCGGTCATCAGCCTGTGCTCGACCGTTGATCGCTATGCCGACGACATCCACTACAAGGGCGGCTGCCTGCTGCTGGAAAATTTCGGCTGGGCCTCGACAATGCTGTCCTATTCGTCACGGCCGCCGGACCCGCTGCTGGCGGGCGACAACAGATGGCGCGACCTGTGGCTCAGCCGACTGGAGAACCAGTCGTTCCTTTTGCCGCTCTGGCTTGGCCACCAGCACCGCGACGCCTACTGGAAACGCGGCTCGATCTGCGAGGATTTCTCCGCCGTCAAGGCCGCGGTGCTGTCGATCGGCGGCTGGCATGACGGCTACCGCAACACCATCTCGCATCTCGTCGCCAACATCGAGGCGCCGGTCAAAGGCATCGTCGGCCCCTGGATCCACAAATACCCGCATTATGCCGGGCCCCAGCCGGCAATCGGCTTCCTGCAGGAAGCGCTACGCTGGTGGGACCGCTGGCTAAAGGGCGTCGAGACCGGCGTCGAGGCCGACCCGGCCTACCGCGCCTATGTGATGGACAGCGTGCGGCCGGCGCGCTGGCATCCGGAACGGCCGGGCCGCTGGGTGGCGGAGCGGCAGTGGCCTTCGCCCGACATCAAGACGCAAACGATCGAATTGATCCCGGCGGGCGGTAAATCCGTCACCATCGCTTCGCCGCAAAGCTGTGGGCTGGCCGGCGGTGAGTATTTCCCGTTCACCTTCGGCCCGGAATTGCCGGGCGACCAGCGTCCCGACGACGCGCTGTCGGTGTGTTTCGACCAGCCGGAACTCGCCGAGGCGATCGACGTCGTCGGCGCACCGGAAGTCGACGTCCGGTTATCCTGCGACCGCCCGCAGGCCAACATCGCGGTGCGGCTTTGCGACGTGCATCCCGATGGCGCCTCCGAACTGATCTCCTATGGCGTGCTCAACCTGACGCATCGCCTCTCGCACGAATTCCCGCAAGCGCTTGTCCCCGGCGAGAGCGTTTCGGCACGCGTCGTGCTCGACCAGTGCGCCTATCGCGTGCCGGCCGGCCACCATTTGCGCATAGCCGTCTCGAACGCCTATTGGCCCATGATCTGGCCCTCGCCGGAGCCGGTCCGCCTGAGCCTGTCGGCGGCGACGCTGAAGCTGCCGCTGCGCCCGCTGGCGACGGGCGACGAGGTCACGTTCGCCGCGCCGGAGGCTGCTTCCCCCTGGGCAACCGAGACGATCCGCCCGGCCAATTCGGAACGCCGCGTCGACCGCGACGAGAAGACCGGCATCGTCACGCTTTCCATAGAAGACGATTTCGGCGAGGTGCGCGATCTTGCACATGGCCTGGCGAACGGCAGCATCGCCCGCGAGACCTGGACGATCCATCCGGACGATCCGTTGTCGGCTGGGGGACGGACGCATTGGACGCAAACCCTGTCGCGAAGCGGATGGTCGGTGCGCACCGAAACATCGGCCGAAATACGCTCGGACGCCAAAAACTTCATCGTAAGCGCCCGAATTGAAGCTTACGAAGGCGAAAAACTCGTCTTCGAACGCGATTTTGAACAGGCGGTTCCGCGCTCGCTTGTTTGAGCGGCAAGGCATTGGTCCAAATGCGACGTGCCATTTACGCCACGGCATGTCGCATTCGGTCTTGCTTACCGCTTTCCCTTGCGGTCATTATTCCCCTCACAAGAAACAAGAAAACGACCACTAAGGTCGAACCAACAGAGTGAGGAACTCAAAATGTCAAACGAACTGGAATTCCTTAGCCGACGTGTCGCTTCAGGCAAGCTCAGCCGTCGTGATTTTCTCGGCCGGGCGGCAGCGCTCGGCGTCACCGCGACCTTCGCCAACTCGCTGCTTTCGAGCGCGGCGCGCGCAGCCGGCCCGGTCAAGGGCGGCACGCTCAAGGCAGGCCTGGTTGGCGGCGAGTCCACCAACAGCCTGGATCCAGCCCTGTTCATGACGCAGGTGCCGTTCGCCTTCGGCAAGATGTGGGGCGAACTGATCGTCGAGCTTTCCCCCGAGGGCAAGCTCGAGAACCGCATCGCCGAGGAGATCGGCTCGTCCGACGATGCCAAGGTCTGGACACTGAAGATCCGCGACGGCGTCGAATTCCACAATGGCAAGACGGTGACCGCCGAAGACGTCGCCGCCACGCTCGAGCGTCATTCGGACGAGAAGTCGAAGTCCGGCGCGCTCGGCTACATGAAAGGCATCGAAAGCATCAAGGCCAGCGGCAAGGAAGTGGTGCTGACGCTGAAGGAGGCCAATGCCGATCTGCCCTACCTGCTCAGCGACTACCACCTGATCGTCCAGCCCAATGGCGGCAAGGACAAGGCCGATGCCGGCATCTCGGCGGGCCCTTACAAGATCACCACCAACGAGCCCGGCGTGCGCCATGGCGGCGAGCGCTTCGCCAACTACTGGCAGGGCGACAAGATGGGCCATGCCGACCAGATCGAGATCATCGTCATCAACGACGCCACGGCCCGTACGGCAGCCCTGCAGGGCGGCCAGGTCAACATGGTCAACCGCGTCGAGCCGAAGATCGTCGACCTGATCAAACGCGTGCCGGGCGTCACCATCCGCAACCATGCGGGACCGGGCCACTACGTCTTCATCATGCACTGCAACACGGCGCCGTTCGACAATAACGACCTCAGGATGGCGCTGAAGCTGGCGATCGACCGCGAAGAAATGCTGAAGAAGGTGCTGCGCGGTTACGGTTCGCTCGGCAATGATTTCCCGATCAATGCCGCCTACCCGCTGTTCACCGAGATCGAGCAGCGCACATACGATCCGGACAAGGCCAAGTTCCACTACAAGAAGTCGGGGCATGACGGTGCGGTGCTGCTCAGGACCTCCGACGTCGCCTTTCCCGGCGCCGTCGACGCGTCCCAGCTTTTCCAGCAGAGCGCGGCCAAGGCCGGCATCCAGATCGAGCTCAAGCGCGAGCCGGGCGACGGCTACTGGAACGAGGTCTGGAACAAGCAGCCCTTCTGCGCCTCCTATTGGGGCGGACGCTCGACCCAGGACCAGATGTACTCGACCGCCTACCTGTCGACCGCCGACTGGAACGACACGCGTTTCAAGCGCCCGGATTTCGACAAGATGGTGCTGGCGGCGCGCGCCGAGCTGGACGAGGCCAAGCGCAAGGCGATGTATCACGACATGGCCGTCATGGTGCGCGACGAAGGCGGCCTGATCCTGCCGATGTTCAACCAGTTCATCGACGCCACCGGCGCCAAGGTGGGCGGCTGGGTGGACGATCCGCACCAGGAGTTGATGAATGGCTATGCCCTGGCAAAGTGCTGGCTCGAAGCCTGAGCCGGCCTTGCCCAGATGTCCTCACCCATCGTGAAACTGGTGGCCCAGCGCGTTGCGCTGGGCATCCTCCTTTTGTTGGCCGTCTCGGTCCTGATCTTCGCCGGCACACAGATCCTGCCCGGCGACGTCGCGCAAGCCATCCTAGGGCAGTCGGCGACACCGGAATCGCTCGCCAATCTGCGTGAGCAGCTTGGGCTCAACGACCCGGCCTATATCAGGTATTTCCGCTGGCTCGGCGGCGTTTTGACCGGCGATCTCGGGACCGCCATGTCGAGCGGACAGGATATCGCGACATCGATCAAGGGCCGGCTGTGGAACACGCTTTTCCTCGCCTTCTGGGCGGCGATCGTGGCCATTCCACTGGCCATAACGCTTGGCCTGATCGCGGTGCGCTACCGCAATGGCTGGGTCGACAAGCTGATCTCGGGACTGGCGCTCGCCTCGACCTCCTTCCCGGAATTCTTCATCGGCTACTTGCTGGTCTTCTACTTCGCGGTTCAGCATCAGTGGTTCCCCGCCATCTCGACCGTCTATGACGGCATGCCTTTCGGTGAACGCATGCAGGCGATCGCGCTGCCGGCGGCGGCGCTGACGCTGGTGGTGCTTGCCCATATGATGCGCATGACGCGCGCGGCGATCCTAAACGTCATGCAATCGGCCTATGTGGAGACCGCCGAGCTCAAGGGGCTCTCGGCTTTCGCGGTCATCCGCAAACATGCCTTCCCGAACGCCATCGCGCCGATCATCAACGTCGTCATGCTCAACCTCGCCTATCTGATCGTCGGCGTGGTCGTGGTCGAAGTGATCTTCGTCTATCCCGGCATGGGGCAGTATCTGGTCGATCACGTCACCAAGCGCGACGTGCCGGTGGTGCAGGCGGTCGGACTGATCTTCGCCGCCGTCTATATCGGCCTCAACATCATCGCTGACATAGCGGCAATCGTCGCCAATCCGCGCCTGAGGCATCCCAAATGAAGAGGGCGGGCATGCTCGACATCAAACGCATCCCCGTGCCCGCGCTGGTCGGCCTGGTGCTGACGGCCCTGTTCGTGCTGGCGGCCATCTTCGCGCCGTGGCTTGCGCCGCACGGCAATGGCGAGATCGTCGGCGACGTCTGGGAGCCCATGTCGGCGGCGCACTGGCTGGGCACCGACAACCTTGGCCGCGATCTGCTGTCGCGCATGATCTATGGTGCGCGCATCACCCTTTTCATCGCAGTGCTCGCCACGGCGTTGTCCTTCTCGCTTGGCGCCATTCTCGGCTTTTCGGCGGCGGTGTTCGGCGGCTGGTTCGACACGCTGCTGTCGCGCCTCGTCGATCTCCTGATGTCGATCCCGACGCTGATCATGGGCCTTGTCGTGCTCTCGGTGCTGCCGACAAACCTGGTGACGCTGATCCTGGTGATGGGCATTCTCGACTCGACCCGCGTCTACCGCCTGTCGCGCGCGGTGGCCGTCGACATCAACGTCATGGACTATGTCGAAGCCGCCAAGCTGCGCGGCGAAGGCAGCACCTGGATCATCTTCCGCGAGATCCTGCCCAATGCGCTGTCGCCGCTGGTCTCGGAACTCGGCCTGCGCTTCATCTATGCCGTGCTGTTCCTGTCGACGCTCTCCTTTCTTGGCCTCGGCGTACAGCCGCCGGATGCCGACTGGGGCGGCATGGTCAAGGAAAACAAGGACGGCATCGTCTTCGGCATTGCCGCGGCGCTCATACCGGCGGCCGCGATCGCGGCGCTTGCGATCTCGGTCAATCTCGTCGCCGACTGGGTGCTCAACCGCACGACAAGCCTGAAAGGAGGACGCGGATGATGGCCGACAGCAAAGCGAAATCCAGCCCGCTCCTCGATATCCGCAACCTGCGCATCGAAGCCATGGTCTACCCACCGGGCGAAGCGCCAAAGACCATCACGCTCGTCCACGACGTCTCGCTGACCCTGGAAAAGGGCAAGGTGCTCGGCCTGATCGGCGAATCCGGTGCCGGCAAGTCGACCATCGGCCTGTCTTCGATGGGTTATGGGCGCGGCGGCGTGCGCATCACCGGCGGCGAGGTGCTCCTCAACGGCCGCGACATCCTCAAGGGCGGCAAGGAAGGTTTCCGCAGGCTGCGCGGCCGCGAGGTCTGCTATGTCGCGCAGTCGGCGGCAGCGGCGTTCAACCCGGCGCACAGGCTGATGGACCAGGTTGTCGAAGCCACCCTCCTGCACGGCAGGGCGACGCGCGCGGAGGCCGAGAAACGCGCCGTCGCGCTGTTCAAGAAGCTGAGCCTGCCCAATCCCGAAACCATCGGCGAGCGTTTCCCGCACCAGGTCTCCGGAGGCCAGCTGCAGCGTGTGATGACGGCGATGGCGCTGTGCTCGGAACCGGACCTGATCGTCTTCGACGAGCCGACGACGGCGCTCGACGTGACGACGCAGATCGACGTGCTGTCGGCGATCAAGGACGCCATCCGCGACACGCATGTGGCCGCGCTCTACATCACCCACGACCTCGCCGTCGTCGCCCAGGTGTCGGACGAGATCATGGTGCTGCGCCACGGCCGGCTGGTCGAATGGGGCGGCACCCGCCAGATCATCAAGGAGCCGCGCCAGGAGTACACCAACGCTCTGGTGTCAGTGCACGAGATCGAACACGCCGAGCAGAAACCCGGCGTCTCGCCATTCCTGTCCGTGAAGAACGTCACCGCCGCTTATGGCGGCGGTCATGTCAAGGTGCTGAAGAACGTCTCCGTCGATATCTATCCCGGCCAGACGCTGGCGGTGGTCGGCGAGTCCGGCTCCGGCAAGTCGACGCTGGCGCGCGCCATCACAGGGCTCCTGCCGCCCGAACAGGGCACGGTGACCTTCGACGGGCGCCCGCTTGCCAACCGGCTTGCCGACCGGCCGAAGGAGGATCTGCGGCAGCTGCAGATGATTTACCAGATGGCCGACGTGGCCATGAACCCGCGCCAGACCGTCGGCACCATCATCGGCCGGCCGCTGGAGTTCTATTTCGGCATGCGGGGACGTGAGCGCGACCGGCGCGTCGCCGAATTGCTCGACGAGATCGAGATGGGCAAAGGCTTCCTCGACCGCTATCCGGCGGAGCTGTCGGGCGGCCAGAAGCAGCGCGTCTGCATCGCCCGCTCGCTCGCCGCCAAACCGAAGCTGATCATCTGCGACGAGGTGACCTCGGCGCTCGACCCGCTGGTGGCCAACGGCATTCTCAAGCTTTTGTTGAACCTGCAGCAGCACGAGAAGGTCGCATATCTCTTCATTACCCACGACCTTGCGACGGTAAGGTCGATCGCCGATTCGATCGCGGTGATGTATCGCGGCGAGGTGGTCCGTTACGGTTCCAAAAGCAAGGTGCTCACACCGCCTTTCGATGCCTATACCGACCTCCTGCTGTCCTCGGTTCCGGAAATGGAGATCGGCTGGCTGGAAAAGGCGATCAAGGGGCGACGCATGGCGAGCGCCGGGAACTAGCCAGCGGTTCGCCAGTCAAGGAGATGACGAACGTCATCCGGATGCAACACTGGAGGGCCAGACGTCCTTCGGACGGCATCGCCTGTGTGCGGTTGTTTCAAAAAGGGGTAGGACATGAAGACTGAACTCGACCATCTCGCTGAACTCGCCGGCCAAGGTCGGATATCGCGGCGTGACTTTCTCGGGCGCACCGCGGCGCTGGGCATGTCGGCGGCGCTGGCAACGACGCTGGCCGGGAAAGCCTTCGCGCAGACGCCGGTCAAGGGCGGCATTCTCAAGGCCGGCCTGCAGGGCGGCGAATCGACCAACAGCCTCGATCCGGCGCTGAACCTCAGCCAGGTCACCTTCAGCTTCGGCAAGCAGTGGGGCGAATATCTGGTTCGCCTCACCCCCGACAACAGGTTGGTCAACCTGATCGCCGAGGACATCGGCGCTTCCCCGGATGCCAAGACCTGGACGATCAAGATCCGCGACGGCATCGAGTTCCACAATGGCAAGACGGTCGGCGCGGAGGATGTCGCGGCCACCATCGAGCGCCACGCCGACGAGAAGTCGAAGTCGGGCGCACTCGGCATTCTCAAGAACATCAAGGGCATCAAGGCCAACGGCAAGGAGGTCGTCGTCACGCTTGCCGACGCCGATGCCGACTTCCCCTATCTGATGGCCGACTATCATCTCGTCATCCAGCCCAATGGCGGCAAGGACGATCCGAACGCGGGCATCAGCGCCGGCCCCTATAAGGTGACCGTCAACCAGCCCGGCGTGCGCCATGGCGGCGAGCGCTTCGCCAATTACTGGCAGGGCGACAAGGCGGGCCATGCCGACCAGGTCGAGATCGTCGTCATCAACGATGCGACGGCGCGGCTGGCGGCCCTGCAAGGCGGCCAGGTGCACATGATCAATCGCGTCGAGCCGAAGGTGGTCGACCTAGTCAAGCGCATCCCCGGCGTCAGCATCGAGAACGTTTCGGGCAAGGGCTATTACCCGTTCAACATGTTCTGCGACACCGCGCCCTTCGACAACGGCGATCTCAGGATGGCGCTCAAGCTCGCCATGGACCGCGACGAGATGCTGGAAAAGATCCTGCGCGGCTACGGTTCGGTCGGCAATGACTTCCCGATAAACGAGGCCTATCCGCTGTTTTCAGCCATCGAACAGCGCAAGTTCAACCCGGAAAAGGCTGCAGCGCTCTACAAGAAGTCGGGCCACAGCGGCTCGATCCTGCTGCGCACCTCCGACGTCGCCTTCCCCGGGGCCGTCGATGCGGCACAGCTCTATCAGCAGAGCGCCGCCAAGGCAGGCATCAAGATCGAGATCAAGCGCGAGCCTGGCGACGGCTATTGGTCGGAAGTCTGGAACAAGCAGCCTTTCTCGCTGTCTTACTGGGGCGGGCGTGCCACGCAGGACCAGATGTATTCCACCGGCTATGTGTCGAACGCCGACTGGAACGACACGCGTTTCAAGCGGCCCGAGTTCGACAAGATGCTGTTTGCAGCGCGCGGCGAGCTCGACCAGGACAAGCGCAAGGCGATCTATCACGACATGGCCGTGCTGATGCGCGACGAAGGCGGATTGATCGTGCCTTTCTTCAACCAGTTCATCGACGCCGCCACCAACAAGATCGGCGGCTTCGCCAAGAGCCCGATCGGCGAGATGATGGACGGCTACGCGCTCGCCGAATGCTGGCTGAACGCCTGACATCAAGTTCCCGCCGAAAGCGCCGCGTGTCCGTGCGACACGTGGCGTGCTCGTTCCCCCGACAATCGCATGGAGCAGCTCGTGGCGCTCAAGACCAAACTGTTGCTGATCATCCTCGACGGCGTGCCTTACCGGAACTGGCGCCGGCTGATGGGCAACCTCGAAGGCTGGGTGCAGTCGGGCGAAGCGCGGGTATGGAGGATGCGCTCGGTGCTGCCGTCGACCTCGGCCTGCTGTTATGCTTCGATCCACACCGGGGTGCCGCCGCAGGCGCATGGCATTCTTTCCAACGAGAACCGCTTCCGCGTCAGCCAGCCCGACATCTTCTCGGAGGTCACCAGGGCCGGGGGAATAACCGGCGCGGTCACCCACTCCTACTGGTCGGAGTTCTTCCGTTCCTACCCGTTCGACCTCGTCGAGGACATGGAGTATGACGAGCCGGGCGGGCCGATCACGCATGGCCGCTTCCACACCATGACCGGCTACAACGCGCGCAACCAGATGACGCCGAGCGACGTCGACCTGTTCGCCACGCTGACCATGCTGAGCAGCCGCCACGGCATCGACTACGGCATCCTGCACACTTGCACGCTGGACTCGATGGGCCACCGTTTCGGCCATGACTGTCACGAGATGGACCATGCCTGCTACGCGATGGACGGCATGCTGGCCGCTTTCCTGCCGCGCTGGCGCGACGCCGGCTATGAAGTGATCGTCACCGCCGATCACGGCCAGACCGACCGCGGCCACCATGGCGGCCATGATGAGGAGATGCAGGATTTCGCGCTGTATTATTTCGGCGGCGGCAACGGACCGGATGCCGACACGCTGCTCGACCAATTGCAGCTGGCACCGACGGTTCTGAGCCGGCTTGGGGTGGCGATACCCGAGACGATGAAGGCGAAGCCCTTCCTGAGCTAGCTTCCCCTTCACCCACTGGCAAGGCTCATCTTCTTCGGTTAGCCTCCGCAAATTCCTTGGCGGAGGATGAACCTTTTTGAGCCGATCAGCGACAGAGCAGGCAGGAGCCAGGCGGCTCGATCGGTCATGACCGGCGCGATGGAGACCGATCGCGCGCTTGTCGAGCGGGTCGCGAAGGGCGACCGGGCCGCCGTGCGGCTCCTGTTCATGCGCCACCACGCGCGGATATACCGCTTCGTGGCGCGCCAGACGGGATCGGAAATGATGGCTGACGACATCGCGAACGAGGTGTTCCTCGAACTGTGGCGCCAGGCGCCGGGTTTCGAGGGACGTTCCGAAGTCTCGACATGGCTGCTCGGCATCGCCCGCTTCAAGGCGCTGTCCCTGTTGCGCAAGAAAAAGGAAGACTGGATCGACGACGAGGCCGCAGCCGCGGTGCCCGACGGCGCCGATACGCCCGAGATCGTTGCCATGAAGGAGGACAAGAGCACTGCCTTGCGCCGCTTCATCGATGCCTTGCCGCGCGAGCATCGCGTGGTCATCGATCTCGCCTATTATCAGGGGCAATCGGTGACCGAGATCGGCGAGGTGCTCGACATCCCGGTCGCGACCGTCAAGACCCGCATGTTTTATGCCCGCAAGAAACTCGGCGAAGCCCTCAAGGCCGCCGGTTACGACAGGGGGTGGCCATGAGCGCCGCTGAAAAGATGTCGCGCCGCGACGAAATGGAAACGTTGCTGCCGTTCTACCTGAACGGTTCGCTGGAAGGCTCGGAACTGGAGGCCGTCGAGGAATGGCTGGCCAGCGATCCGACGGCGATGGCCGCCCTTGGCGAGGCGGAGGCTGAATTCTCCAGCACCGCGGCCGCCAATGAGGCGATCCGTCCGCCGGCCGACGCGCTGAGCCGCTTTTCCAGGGCGCTCGATGCGGAGGCTGGCCCGGCGCGCGCCGCCGCCGGTTCGTCCTGGCTGGCGCAGGCCTGGGGCCGTTTCATGGCGCTGCCGGTCGGCGTCGCCTGGGCGGCGGCCGCGGCTCTGCTGGCGCTGGTCATGGTGCAGTCGTTCGTGCAGCCCGGCGGCAAGGACGGCAATTTCGAGATCGCGGGCGCGCAGGACGAGATGGCGAAGATGCCGTTCGCCCTGGTCAAGTTCAAGCCCGACGCGAAAATGTCCGACATCGCCGCCTTTCTCGGCAGCAGCGGCCTGAAGATCCTGGACGGACCGACCGCCGGGGGCGTGTTCCGGCTCGGCATTCCGGCCGCCAACGCGGCCGACTACACCAGGCAACTCGGCCTTGTTGCCGCCCAGCCTTTCACCGACACCGTGATCGAGGGAAGGAAACCGGCCGATGGCGGCTGAGGCGGTCATCCGATTTGCGGCAATTCTTGCGGCAGCGATGACGATCGCCACCGGGCCTGCGTCGGCGCAGGGCAACGACGCCAATGCCAACCGGGGAAAGATCGACTGCCGCAACGGCACCGATGCGGCGGGCGCCGACTGTGGCAAGGACGGCAAGAGCATCAGTGACGGCGCGGCCGGTGCCGTGTTTCTTCCCGCCCTGATCGTCGACCTGTTCCCCAATCCGGCCGCTCCCGCGGCACCGGTGCCGACGCCACGGCCGGACCCGGTGGCGCCGCCCGCCGGCACGCAGGCCGGACTGCCTTCGGGCGGGCCGATCGTCTCGCCAAGCGATCTCATCGCCGTTCAGCCGCCACGCGCCGTGGCCGGCGATTTCGTGCCCGACGAGGTGCTGGTGACCGTCGATGGCGATGCGGGCGCCGTGCAGCAGATCGCCGCTTCCTTCGGCCTCGATGTGCGCTCGCAGCGGCAATCATTTTTGCTCGGCACCACGCTTGTGCGCTTCGGCATTCCCGACGGTCGCCCCGTCGGCGTGGTGCTGGCGCAGCTTGCCGCCGACAGCCGCACGCAGCGGCGTGAGCCCAACCATATCTATTCGCTTCAGCAGGCGGCGGGCATCGTCAACTATGCGTTCGAGCGCATCGCGCTCGACGCCAACCATGCGAGCGGCGAGAACGTCCGCGTCGCGGTAATCGATACCGGCGTCGACGACACCAATCCGACGCTGGCCGGGGTCATTGCCGGCCAGTTCGACGCCATGCCCGACGTGCCGGTCGAAAAGCGCGACCATGGCACCTCAATCGACGGGCTGATCGCCGGCGTCGGCGCGCTCAAGGGCATGGCGCCCGGCGCCAGGATCTATCACGCACGTGCCTTCGAAGGCGGCAAGTCGACAATGGACGTCATCCTCGCTGCGCTCGACTGGGCGGCCGAGCAGGACGTGCGCATCATCAATATGAGTTTCGTCGGTCCGAAGAACGACCTGCTCGGCATCGCCTGCCGCAATGCACGCGCGCTCGGCATGGTTCTTGTCGCCGCCGCCGGCAACAACGGGCCCAAGGCGCCCTATGGCTACCCGGCCGCCTTCGACGGCGTCATCGCGGTAACCGCCACCGACGCCAGGGATGGGCTAATGCCGCAGGCCAATCGCGGCGCCTATGTCTTCATCTCGGCGCCGGGCGTCGAGATGGTGGCGCCGAGCGGAGCCGGCTCGGATGTCGTCACCGGCACATCGTTCGCCGCCGCGATCGTCTCGGGCGCCATCGCCAATCTCATCCACGCCGCGCCGGACCGCTCGGCCGTCGCCATCGAAAAGGCGCTTGCCGCAACGGCCCGGGATCTCGGTTCGAAAGGGCGGGACGATGATTTCGGCTACGGGCTGCTGGACATCAAGGCCGCCGAGACGGCGAAGGAATGATCCTTGGCAACATGCTCCTAAATCCATTCGGCTATTTGCGATGGCCGAGACGGGACGAATGCTGGACTAAACATCTAGAGGGCCGGACCCAACCGAACGGCGCTTCCATCATAGAAGCGTGACAGCCGAAAGCGGCTGAGATCATGCCCACTCGCGTTACCCTGTATCAGGTCGGAAACGACGCGACCGATTCCAGGTCCGATACCGAAGCCGTGACCACTCATTCCCGTGGCCACGAAAAGACCGACGACTGCCCGGGCGTGATCCACGACGGGGACGACATCGGGCATGGCGTCAATCATGCCTCCCCAGCCTGCCTTCAAGCGAACTGTTTCGAACTGTGGAAAAAGGCGTCTGAAATTGCGCTCTACAGAACGGAGGCCGGAGCGTTCAGCGGCCGGGTTGAGCACCCGCATTCTTTCGAAAGGACTCCGGGAATCCGGGGTCCAATCGCGCGGAATCGACCAGCTGTCAGGGTAACCCGATGGGGCGCACGGAAAGTAGCGGGTTCCGAGCGGGTTGGCCATGAGGGCGGGAAGATACTTGGTGGCGTGCCGGAATGCGTCGGGTCCCAGGTAAAGCAAATTACTGCCTCCCGGGGCGAGCGTGTATCCGCCATCCTGTCGGCGCCTGAAAGCGATGTGTTCGTCCGCTGCCGCACCTGCATAGATTTCCGGCATAGGCTCCGTTGCGGCTACGGTTACCCTGACGCTGAGTTGGGGGATGGAGACGCCGTGTCTTCTCAGGAACAGCGACGACCAGGCGCCGCCCGCGACCAGTACGCTGGAGGTTTCAATGTATCCCGCCTCGGTCCACACTCCTCTGATCCTGCCAGCTGAGATTTCGAGGGTTCGCGCTGCGCAATTCTCTATGATCTTGGCGCCTTTTCGGACAGCAAGACGAGCAAGCGCAGGCACCGCCAACCAAGGCTCCGCGCGCATATCGGAGGGCGTCGTCATCGCGCCTTTGAACTTGCGCGACATGCCCTTGATGAGTTTCGCGGTTTCGTCCGCGTCCAGGAGGCGAGTGTCGAGCCCATGGATGGCGGCGATCTTCATGAACTCTTCGAAACCGGCCATGTCCTTGTCGGAGTTCGCCAGATAGGTCACACCTGTCTGGTGCAGCCCGATGTCTTCGCCGCATTCCTCAGCCAGTTGCCGCCACAGGCGAAAAGCCTCGATGACAATTGGCAGTTCATCTGCGTCGCGCCCCTGCTTTCGTATCCAGCCCCAATTTCGGGAGGATTGTTCGGCCGCAACGCGGCCCTTTTCCAGCAGCGTGACCGGAATGTTCCGCTTCGCCAGGAAAAGAGCCGTCGTTACGCCGATAATGCCGCCACCAATGATGACCACCTCCGAACGCTTCGGCGGTGGGCCAGGATGTTGGATTGGATCCATTTCGGAGAACGGGAATATGGGCAAGTGGGCATCCAGGAGGGCTGGTTGATGGCTTCGGCTTACTGGTTGCCACCCTCTAAAAGCCAAAGCAAGCGCGGTGCAGGCAGACCACTATCCATGACACTGCAATCGATCTTCCGGCAACGCCCGCAAGCGGTCGAACTCGGCCCCTCGGAGCGATTGGCTCTAACCCTAGGCAGGCGCTCCGGCAACCGACCCCCTGATCACCAGGTCGACCGGCCAGACCTCGCCGCGCGGGCCCTCCTCCAGGCCCGATATCCGTGCGGCCAGACGCTCGGCGATGCGGGCGCCGGCGAGCCGGATCGAGGAGCGCGTCGTCGACAGCGGTACGGAGAAATTCTCCGGCTTCAGCCATGGGAAGACGTCGTCATGTGCAATTAATGAGATGTCGCCGGGGATGCTCAGGCCGAGGTCGCGCACGGCGCGCACGACGCCGAGCGCCATGATCAGGCTGGAGCAGGCGATCGCGGTCGGCGCGCCGTCCTGTTCGAGCAGGCGCCGGGCGGCGCGATAGCCGTTCTCCTCGGTCATGGCAACGGAGCAGACATGGCGGTCGCCCAAGGTCAGGCCGCTCGCGGCGAGCGCCCGGCGCACGCCTCGCTCGCGATGCACGGCGAAGGTTTCGCGGTCATCGCCATTAATCAGCGCCAGCCGCCGGTGGCCGAGCTGGACGAGCAGTCGCGCCGCCTCGTGAAAGGCGCCCTCATTGTCGATGTCGAGATAGGGATAGTCGAAATCGAAACCTTCGCTGCGGCCATGGATGATGAAGGGTATACCGAGCGTGTTGACCAGCGCCACACGCCGATCGGCCGGCGTCGGCGAGGAGATGTAGACGGCGTCGACCTGGCGGTTGGCGACGATGCGCCGGTAAGTCGTCTCCTGGTCGTCGGCGTCGGCGGGAGACAGCACCAGGTCGAGCTCGTGCGAGCGCGCATAATCGCCAAGGCCGGACAGGAATTCGACGAAGTGCGGGTCGATGTCGACGGCAGCACCCGTCGGCAAGACATAGCCGATCATTCCGGACTTGCCGGTCGCAAGCCGGCGTGCGCTCGGATTGGGGCGATAGCCATGGCGCTTGGCGGCGTCCATGACGCGCCGGCGCGTCTCTTCGTTGACCTCGGGATAGCCGTTCAGCGCCCGGCTTACCGTGGTCTGCGAAAGCGCCAGCATGTGCGCGAGTTGCTTCAGGTTCACGAGGGCTCCATGCCTCAAAGCGCTTTTAAATTGAATCGACCCAAGCCCTGCGGCAGGCCCGTCATATCATGGCGACCATAGGCAGGCTTGGTGCAGGTTTGAAACATAAATTGCTGCTGCACTGCCAAAAAAGCATGCTGCAGCGCGATTTTCCAGGCGCCAAACTCCGGAATTAAATCGATTAAGTTACCACGCCTCTTGACTTCTGGACGATTCAATGGCGAGATCGAAATAGCCAAAGCGCTTTGGAAGACTCTTCGAAAGGTTGCGGTTCCTTTCCGACTGAGTCACAGTCCTGCGGCGTCGGCGGGCGGAATGGAGGTTTCCGTCCGGTGTTTGTGACCCACTGGGAGGGAATACCGATGAAGAAAATGCTTTTGCTGGGCGCCGCGCTTGCCGTGCTCGCCCTCGGCGCGCCCGCGCAGGCCGAGCTGAAATTTAAGCCGGGCGAGGACAAGCGTTTCAACTGGGCAAACTACGAAGAGCTCAAGAAAATCGACCTCAAGGGGGAGACCCTGTCGATCTTCGGGCCATGGCGCGGCGAGGACGAGACCCTGGTGCGCGGCGTACTCGATTATTTCTCGGAAGCCACCGGCGCCGAGATCAAATATTCCTCCTCGGAAAATTACGAGCAGCAGATCGTCATCGACACGCAGGCCGGCAGCCCGCCCAACATCGCCGTTCTGCCGCAACCCGGCCTGATCCAGGACCTTGCTTCCAAGGGTCTCTTGACGCCGCTCGGCGACGATACCGCCAAATGGGTCAAGGACAATTACGGCGCCGGCCAGTCATGGGTCGACCTCGGCACCTTCAAGGACAAGGACGGTAAGCCGGGCTTCTTCGCCTTCCCCTACAAGGCCGACGTGAAGTCGCTGGTCTGGTACTCGCCGGACAATTTCGAGGAAGCCGGCTACAAGGTACCGAAGACGCAGGAAGAACTCGCCGACCTCGAGAAGAAGATTATCGCCGACGGCGGCACGCCATGGTGCATCGGGCTCGGCTCGGGCGGCGCCACCGGCTGGCCGGCGACGGACTGGGTGGAAGACCTGATGCTGCGCACGCAGTCTCCGGAAACCTACGACAAATGGGTGAAGAACGAGATCCCGTTCAACGACCCGGCCGTGGTCAATGCAATCGACATCTTCGGCAAGATCGCGACCGACGACAAGATGGTCGATGGCGGCGCCAAGGCGGTCGCGGCGACCGATTTCCGCGACAGCCCCAAGGGCCTATTCGCGGTGCCGCCGAAATGCTACCTGCACCATCAGGCGTCGTTCATCCCGACCTTCTTCCCCGAAGGCACGAAAATCGGCCAGGACGCGGACTTCTTCTACTTCCCGCCCTATGCGTCCAAGCCCGAACTCGGCACCCCCGTGCTCGGCGCCGGAACGCTGGCGATGATCACCAAGGACTCGAAGGCCGCCCGCGCGTTCATCGAATTCCTTAAGATGCCGCTGGCCCATGAGATCTGGATGGCCGAAGGCGGTTTCGTGACGCCGTTCAAGGCGGTCAACAAAGATGCCTATGCCAGCGATGCGCTGCGCAAGCAGGGCGAGATCCTGGCCAATGCCTCGACTTTCCGTTTCGACGGGTCGGACCTGATGCCGGGCAAGATCGGCGCCGGCGCCTTCTGGACCGGCATGATCGACCTGGTCGGCGGCAAGTCGGCGCAGGACGTCGCCACCGACATCCAGAAGAGCTGGGACGCGATCAAGTAAGAGCCGCACCCGCGGAGGCCTAGGCTTCCACCTCCCGAGCGGATCCGGGCCAGTTGGCCCGGATCCGACCGGCCCCATCGCAACATCCCAGCCCGGCCAACCGGGACGGGTCAGATCCAGTCGTGACAGCGTAGACATTCCGGCATGCGGCGGGCACGGAGCCACACGCTTCCCTGCCTGCCCGCGCTCAACAACGAGATCGGCGCGCGGCGCAATCGCAAGGATCGTTTCCATCCTGGCGGGTCGTGCAGGGAGAGGGACCCATGGCGGCTCAGATTTTCTCGGCCATATTCGTCATCATCATCGGCGTCGGCGGCTGCGTCGCCTATTTCTGGGGCGCCAACAAACTGCTCGACGTCACCTTCCCCTCGCGCGGCGTCTCGGGCGCCGCCGCCGTCGACAATCTGCGCCGGCAAGGGCTGATCCGGCCCTGGCTGTTCGTCGGCCCGGCGATGATCATCCTGACCATCTATCTCATCTATCCGGTGGTCGAGACGCTGCGGCTGTCCTTCCTCGATCGCGGCGGCGCCAATTTCGTCGGCCTGGCCAACTATCAATGGGCCTTCGGCGACCGCGAGTTCCGCAATTCGATCCTCAACAATGTGCTCTGGCTGGCCGTAGTGCCCGCCGCCTGTACCTTCCTTGGCCTGATCATCGCCGTGCTTACCGACAAGATCTGGTGGGGCACGATCGCCAAGAGCCTGATCTTCCTGCCGCTGGCGATCTCCTTCGTCGGCGCCAGCGTCATCTGGAAATTCATCTATGAGTATCGCGGCGAAGGCCAGACGCAGATCGGCATCCTGAACGCCATCATCCAGCATTTCGGCGGCCAGCCGCAGGTCTGGATATCGCTGCCGTTCTGGAACAATTTCTTCCTGATGGTGATCCTGATCTGGATCCAGACCGGCTTTGCCATGGTCATCCTGTCTTCGGCGCTGCGCGGCATTCCGGAAGAGACGCTGGAAGCCGCCGTCATCGACGGTGCCAATCCGTTCCAGATCTTCTGGAAAATCATGGTGCCGCAGATCTGGGGCACCATCGCCGTGGTCTGGACCACAATCACCATCCTGGTGCTCAAGGTATTCGACATCGTCCTGACCATGACCAACGGCCAATGGAACAGCCAGGTGCTGGCCAATCTGATGTTCGACTGGATGTTCCGTGGCGGCGGTGATTTCGGCCGCGGCGCGACAATCGCCATCATCATCATGATCGCGGTCATTCCGATCATGGTCTGGAACATACGCCAGGCCAACAAAGAGACGGGAGGACATTGAGATGACCGTCGCGACCGGAAACTCCTTCGCCAGCCGCTTCGGCGTTCACATCGCCGTCCTGGTCTTCGTTGCGATCTGGACCATGCCGACGCTCGGCATCCTGATATCGTCGCTGCGCGACAAGGACCAGATCATCGCCTCGGGCTGGTGGAACTCGTTCGCCAGTTCGACCCAGACCGAAGCTGGACGCCTGCCGCCCGCCTCGGCGCAGGTCGAGAAGGACGGCAAGTTCGTCCTCCAGGGCAACATTTTCGGCGATGGCGCCAAGCGCGAGATCAGCGCCTTCGGCGTCAAGTCGGCGGCACCGACGCAATATCCGGCCGGCACATCGGCCGATCTCGGCGACGGCGTTACCTTGCAGCTCAATGCCGACGGCAGCTTCGTCATGACCTCGCCCAAGGCGTTCGAGGGCGACCGCGGCCAGCGCGTCTACTATGCCTCCTCGGCGCCGCCGAAATTCACCACCGACAATTACAGGACCGTGCTGTTTTCGGAAGGCATCGGCCGCTCCTTCATGAACTCGCTGACCGTCACTATCCCGGCGACCGTCATCCCGATCCTGATCGCCGCTTTTGCGGCTTACGCTCTGGCCTGGATGCGCTTTCCCGGGCGCGCGCTTCTGATCGCGGTCATCATCGGCCTGCTGGTGGTGCCGCTGCAGATGTCGCTGATCCCGCTGTTGAAGCTCTATAACGGCGTCGGCGCCTTCTTCGGCGTGCCCTCCAAGACCTATCTCGGCATCTGGCTGGCGCATACCGGCTTCGGACTGCCCTTCGCCATCTACCTCTTGCGGAGCTACATTGCCGGCCTGCCGCGCGAGATCATGGAATCGGCGCGCATCGACGGCGCCAGCGATTTCGAGATATTCGTCAAGATCGTGCTGCCGCTGTCATTTCCCGTGCTGGCGTCCTTCGCCATCTTCCAATTCCTGTGGGTATGGAACGATCTCCTGGTGGCGATGGTTTTCCTTGGCACGGAGGCGGATCAGATCGTGCTGACCGCCAAGCTCAATGCCTTGCTCGGCTCGCGTGGCGGCGACTGGGAGATCCTGACGACGTCGGCTTTCGTGACCATCATCGTGCCGCTGATCGTGTTCTTCTCTTTGCAGCGCTATTTCGTCCGCGGGCTGCTCGCAGGCTCGGTGAAAGGAGGCTGAAACCATGCAATCCGCTTTGAAAGCCAGTTCGAGGCCCGATCTCGCCGTCGATAGCGACTGGTGGCGAGGTGCCGTGATCTACCAGATCTATCCGCGCAGCTACCAGGACTCGAATGGCGACGGCATCGGCGACCTCAAGGGGATCATCGGGCGGCTGCCCTATATCGCCGCGCTCGGCGCGGACGCCATCTGGATCTCGCCCTTCTTCAAATCGCCGATGAAGGATTTCGGCTACGACGTCTCGGATTACTGCGACGTCGACCCGATGTTCGGCACGCTGGCCGATTTCGACGCGCTGACGGCGGAGGCGCACAGGCTGGGGCTGAAAGTGATGATCGACGAGGTGCTGTCGCACACCGCCGACATCCATCCCTGGTTCAGGGAAAGCCGATCGAACCGCAGTAATCCGAAAGCCGACTGGTACGTCTGGGCCGATCCCAGGCCGGACGGCACGCCGCCCAACAACTGGCTGTCGATCTTCGGCGGATCGGCCTGGCAATGGGACACCAGCCGCCAGCAATATTACCTGCACAACTTTCTCGCGGAACAGCCGGACCTCAATTTCCACAACGGCGAAGTCCAGGACGCGCTGCTCGACGTCACCCGCTTCTGGCTGGAGCGCGGTGTCGACGGGTTCCGCCTCGACACCATCAATTTCTACTTCCACAGCCAGGGGCTGGAAAACAACCCGCCGCTGCCGCCGGAGCAGCGCAACGACCAGACCGCACCCGCGGTCAATCCGTACAACTACCAAGATCACATCTACGACAAGAGCCGTCCGGAGAACCTCGGCTTCCTCGAACGCTTCCGCGCCCTGCTCGACGAATATCCGGCAACGGCCGCGGTCGGCGAGGTCGGCGATTCACAGCGCGGACTGGACGTCGTCGCGGCCTATACAGCCGGCGGCAAGCGCGTGCACATGTGCTATTCCTTCGATTTCCTGGCGCCGGAAAAGATCAGCGCCGCCAAGGTCCGTTCGGTGCTGGAAACCTTCGGCAAGGTTGCCAGCGACGGCTGGTCGTGTTGGGCCTTCTCAAACCATGACGTGATGCGCCCGGCCTCGCGCTGGGCCGCCAACGAAGCCGACCCGACCGCCTATCTCAAGGTTATCTCGGCATTGCTGATGTCCTTGCGCGGCTCGGTCTGTATCTATCAGGGCGAGGAACTGGGGCTCGGCGAAGCCGAATTGCGGTTCGAGGATCTGCAAGATCCCTACGGCATCCGCTTCTGGCCGGAATTCAAGGGCCGCGACGGCTGCCGCACGCCGATGGTGTGGGACGGCAGCGCCAGGAATGGCGGCTTCTCCCAGGCAAAGCCGTGGTTGCCGGTGCCGGCCAAGCACCTGTCGCAAGCCGTCAATGTCCAGCAAGGCGACGAGCATTCGCTGCTCGAACACTACCGACGCTTTCTCGGCTTCCGCCGTGCCCATCCGGCGTTGGCCAAGGGCGATATCAATTTCATCGAAAGCCAGGGCGACACTGTCGCCTTCACGCGCCGCGCGGGCAACGAGCAGATCGTCTGCGTCTTCAACCTGGGATCCGGGCCAGCGGAGGTTGACCTTGGCGGTCGATCGCTGCAACCTTTGCCCGGACACGGATTTTCGGGACAGCAGAGCTCCGGCTCCATCCGCCTCGGCGGCTACGGCGCCTGGTTCGGGCGCATCGACTGAATTCTAGCGACCACTGGAGGGAAACATGGCCGATGTCACGCTGAGGCAAGTGAAGAAATCATACGGCAATCTCAACATTCTGCACGGCATCGACCTCGACATCAAATCGGGCGAGTTCATCGTCTTCGTCGGGCCGTCGGGTTGCGGCAAGTCGACATTGCTGCGCTCGATCGCAGGGCTCGAGGAGATCACCTCGGGCGAGCTCAGAATAGCCGGCGAGGTGGTCAACGACGTGCCGCCGTCGAAACGCGGCATCGCCATGGTGTTCCAGTCCTACGCGCTCTATCCGCATATGACGGTCTACGACAACATGGCGTTTTCGATGAAGATCGGCAAGGAAAGCAAGGCCGAGATAGACAAGCGCGTGCGCCAGGCGGCAGAGATCCTGCAGCTGACCAACTATCTCGACCGCCTCCCCAAGGCGATGTCGGGCGGCCAGCGCCAGCGCGTGGCCATCGGCCGCGCCATCGTGCGCAACCCGAAGGTGTTCCTGTTCGACGAACCGCTGTCGAACCTCGACGCCGCGCTGCGCGTCGCCACCCGCATCGAGATCGCCAAGCTCAAGGAATCGATGCCCAACACCACCATGATCTATGTCACCCACGACCAGGTCGAGGCGATGACGCTGGCCGACCGCATCGTGGTGCTGAAGGAGGGCCATATCGAGCAGGTCGGCACGCCGATGGAACTCTACAAGAAACCCGGCAATCTGTTCGTTGCCCAGTTCATCGGCTCGCCGGCCATGAACATCCTGCCGGCGACCATCGACAAATCGGGCAATCCGACCGTCATCAGTCATGTCGGCGGCCGCAAGGCTACGGTGCCGATCGCGACGCCGGCCTCGGCCAAGGGCGCGTCGGTGAGCTTCGGCGTGCGGCCGGAGGACCTGACGATCGCCGGCGGCACGGACTATCTGTTCGAAGGAACGGTGGATTATGTCGAGCAGCTCGGCGAGGTGCAACTCGTCTATGTCGACATCGGCCGCGCCGACCTGCCGCTGGTGACCAAGCTGCCGGGCAATGTCGAGGTCAAGCGCGGGGCGACACTGCGGCTGAGCGCCGACGCCGGAGACCTTCATATCTTCGACGCGGATGGACGATCCTTCGCGCTGCACGAGACGGAAGCGAAAGCGGCCTGAGAGCAGGCCATGAATTAATTGCCGGTCACGCAAAAAAGGAGCGGCGGGCAAAGCCCGCCGCTCCTGTCTGGTGTCAGCTTCGGCTGTTAGTGGCCGAAGAGATTCCGGTCACTGCCCTGAGGGGCGGACTTGTGTTCATCGCCCGACGAATTGAGCAGCTTGTAGACCGGCGAGCCGCTGTCGCGGATCGAAGCCGTGTGCGCATTGTCGACCGAGGTGACGGCAGGCTGATTGGCGCCATTGGAGCCATAGTTGTCGCTGCTGGCGAAAGCGCTGCCCGAAACGGCCAGGACGGCGGCGGCAGCAAGGATGATCTTTTTCATTTCAAGTCTCCTGAATTCTCAAATTCCACCGCAGAGGCGGGCTTGCCCGCCATCTGCTGCAGGATCGGCTGTTAGTTGTTGCCGAAGAGGTTATGGTCGGCACCCTGAACAGGTGCCTGGGCAGCCGGAGCCGGCGTCTTGGTCGAAGCGGTGTATGAGCTGTCCGTCGAAGTGGCCGCGGGCTGGTTGGCGCCATTGGAGCCATAGTTGTCGCTGCCGGCGAAAGCGCTGCCCGACACGGCCAGGACGGCGGCGGCAGCAAGAACGATCTTCTTCATTTCAAGTCTCCTGAATTCTCAAATTTCGCCAGGACGGCGGAAGGCCCGCCGTCAACTGGAGATCGGCTGTTAGTTGTTGCCGAAGAGGTTGCGATCGGCACCCTGGACAGGCGTCTGGGCAGCCGGTTCCGACTTCTTGGTCGAAGCGGTGTACGAGCTGTCGACGGCGGTGGCCGCAGGGGCATTCGAACCATAATGGTCGCTACTAGCGAAGGCGCTGCCGGAAACAGCCAGAAGGGCGGCGGCAGTGAGAATGATCTTTTTCATTTTTGATACTCCAGTATTTTTCCGTCCGTCTAGCGGCGTGTCTTGGGAGGAAATCGCGTCGTTCGGACAGCCCCGATGTGGGAAAGCCATACCGCCATTTCCAATCACGAAGTTTTTCCGTGTGGACCAAGTTTCCACCACTTGAAATTGTGCCAGAGCCTTCAACATTCGTTTTTTTCTGTTTACTATCAGTTGGTTATGCAAACGCGTCGCGCGATCACCAACTGTGTCGAAGGCCCAGTGTTCACACCGTCCTGCACGCATCGTCAACAGAAACGAACCGTTCGGTTCGATTTTAGAGGGCGCTAACAGTCACTTTTCGAAACCGTTAACCTTTTTTGCCTCCGCCACGAGACGGAATCCGAGGCGGCGACCTGAGGCTTTCTGCCCTGCAACGGCGGCCGCGCCGTTTCCAATGCGTGTCGCGCGGCATGGATGCGATGTCGTTTTCATGCCGACGACAAGTCGGCGATCATGGTTAGATCCTGCCATCTCAGGTGCCGCCGCGTGACGACGAGGCGGAGAATTGGGAAGCCGGTCAGAATCCGGCGCTGCCCCCGCAACGGTGGTGGAGTTCAGGTCGCAACGGGAGACCACTGGGCAAAGGCCTGGGAAGGTGTCGCGACAGTCCGCAAGGACAGCTCCAGAGCCCGGAAACCAGCCCGAGATGTTGGACTCGACTGATCGCGGCGGGCGGTCAAGAGGCGGATGGTGCATGTCCGGCGCAAGCCGGCGCGCTGCTTGATCCTTCCTCTCTCCCCTCCGTTCAGTCCTTCGATGCGAGGACAGGACTTCAATGCGAGGACAGGACATGGATGCGCGCAACGACATGCTGAAACGGCTGCAAGGCCGCAGGGACGGCTTCTCGCTCGAGCAGCCCTTCTATACCGATCCCGACTACTTCAAGCTCGACATGGAGCTGATCTGGTACCGCGACTGGCTGTTCATCGGCCATGATTGCGAACTGCCCCGGCCCGGCAGCTTCATCACCGTGCAGATCGGCGACTATCCTGTGGTGCTGGTGCGTGACCAGAAGGGCAACATCAACGCCTTCCACAATTCTTGCCGCCATCGCGGCAGCCGCGTCTGCAACACAGACAAGGGCACGGCGGCGAAGCTCGTCTGCCCCTACCATCAGTGGACCTATGAACTGGACGGCAGGCTGCTGTTCGCCAGGCAGATGGCCGAGGGTTTCGACAAGAGCCAGTTCGGCCTGAAGCCGGTCGCCTGCGAAAGCGTCGGCGGCTACATCTTCATTTGCCTCGCCGACGAGCCGGCGGATTTCGCGCCGATGCGGACGATGATCGAACCCTATTTGCTGCCGCATCGGCTGCGCGAAGCAAAGGTCGCCTTCGAGAGCACCATCGTCGAGAAGGGCAATTGGAAGCTGGTCTGGGAAAACAACCGCGAATGCTATCATTGCGCCGGCAACCATCCGGAGCTCTGCAAGACCTTCCCGGAGGCGCCGACCGTGACTGGCGTGCAAGACGCCGACGGCGACCCGGAGATGCTGGCGCACTGGGCCAAATGCGAGGCGGCAGGCCTGCCGAGCAGGTTCCGCATCGACCCGGCCGGACAGTACCGTGCCACCCGCGCGCCGCTGCTGCGCGATGCCGTCAGTTATACGATGACGGGAAAACGCGCGGTCAAGAAGAACCTGTCCGACGGCGTTGCCACCGACCGCATCGGCTCCTTGCTGCTCTATCACTATCCGACGACCTGGAACCACATCCTTGGCGACCACGCCGTCACGTTCCGCGTGCTGCCGATCAGCGCCACCGAGACCGCGGTGACGACCAAATGGCTGGTTCACAGGGACGCGGTCGAGGGCGTCGACTATGATCTCGCCGAACTCACCCATGTCTGGACCGAGACCAACGGCCAGGATCGTCGCATCGTCGAGGAAAACGCCTTCGGCATCCTGTCGCCGGCCTATGAACCCGGCCCCTATTCCGAACTGCACGAAGGCGGCGTCATCCAGTTCGTCGACTGGTACGCGCGTTTCATCGGTCCGCGCCTCGCCGAAGACGGCCGGCCGGCCCTGCGCAGCGTTGCTTGAGAGGTAAGGGATGAATGCGATGACGGATCTCGGCCTCTATCGCCATCTCGATCAGATGGCGCCCTGGAACGACAGGCTCCAGGTGCTGGAAGTGATCGGCGTGAGCGACGAGGCGCCTGATGTAAAGACCTTCACCTTCCGCTCCGACAACCAGACCTGGTTCCGCTACAAGCCGGGCCAGTTCGTGACGCTGGAACTGCCGACAGCGGATGGGTTGCTGATGCGCACCTACACGCTGTCGTCTTCGCCTTCACGGCCATTCTCGATCGCGGTGACGGTGAAGGCGCAGGCCGGCAGCACCGGCACACGCTGGATGTTCGACCATTTGAGGCCTGGTTCGCACGTCAAGGCGTATGGGCCGGCCGGAGACTTTTCGCTGCACAGCCACCCGGCGGCCAAATATCTGTTCATCTCGGCCGGCTCCGGCGTGACGCCGATGATGTCGATGCTGCGCTGGCTGAATGACTGCGCGCCATGGACCGATGTCGGCTTCGTCAACTGCGCCCGCCGCCCCGAAGAGATCATCTTCCGCAAGGAGCTGGAATTGCTCGGCAGCCGCATGCCCGGCCTGTCGCTCGGTTTCATGATCGAGGAGCGGTCGAGCCGGGAAGGCTGGTTCGGCCATATGGGCCGCATCGACGCCATCCGGCTGCCGCTTTTGGCGCCCGATTTCCGAGAGCGCGAAATCTTCTGCTGCGGCCCCGACCCCTTCATGCGTGCCGTGCGCGGCATGCTCGAAGCCGCCGGCTTCGACATGGCGAGATACCATCAGGAAAGCTTTGCAGCGCCGCTGCTGGAAGAAATCCCGGCGCCGTTCGCCTCGCCGACTGGAGACGGTGCAGCCATTCCTGTCGAAGCCGCGACGCCGATCCGGTTCTCGATTTCGGACGTCGATGCCGCATGCGTCGCCGGCCAGACGGTGCTGCAGACGGCGCGCGCCTCGGGAGTCAGAATCCCCGCCGCGTGCGAATTCGGCCTGTGCGGAACCTGCAAGGTCAAGAAGCTCTCGGGCGAGGTCGAGATGAGCCACAATGGCGGCATCCTCGATCACGAGATCGAGGACGGCTTCATTCTCGCCTGCTGCTCCAAGCCGCTTTCGGCGCTTGATATCGAGGCGTGACCGACGGCGCTCGGCGGTCTGCAACGCCGCTTAAAGCGCGTCGCATGAGCCCATTTCGATGCGACACGCTTTGGAGCGAAATCCGACGGCCATTCAGGGAGTGATCAGCGTCACAGAAGGGAAATAAGTCCGGTAGCGGCCGACATCACGCGTCAGCAGCGGAAGGCGTCCGACGGCTGCGTGGGCGCCGATGAAAAAGTCAGGCAACACGCCGGTCCTGGATCCTCCCGATCTGCGATATTGTGTAAATGCTTTTCCGGCAAGGAAGAGGGCTGCTCTTGGCATCGGAACCATTTCTAGACCGGCCGCCTCGACAAACGCCTCCAGATCCTCGATGCGTGCGTAGCGGACGGCAAGCTCGGCATAGACCGCATCATTGATCAACAACGGCCCATCGAGGCTCGCTGCCTCGAGATGGGCGACCGACCAATCCGCCCAGCTCGGATCGTCCGTAACAACGTCGAGCAGAACGTTGGTGTCGACGAGCGTCACCGTTCGGAACGCGTCAGCGCCATGATCGCGTCCGTCGTGAGCCCCTCGCCGGCATGACCTCGCAACTTGGCGAAGCGGCTCGCCGGCTGCTTTTTGTCAGCACGGGTCAGCACCACGCTGCCATCGGCAGCGCGCCGGAAATCGACCTTGCTTCCCGGGACGATCTCCAGGAGATCGCGAACCGGTTTGGGGATGGTCACTTGTCCCTTCGCTGTAACGGTCGTCGCCATCTTCGTTCCTCGGTAATACCATGTCTCCCGAAGGTATTACCTTGCGGTCCGGATTTCAAGGCCTGAAGCGTCAATCCCCGGCCGGGAGGCGGGCTCGTCGACCGACAAGCCCGCCATCCCTGCATTCATGTCAACGCGATGTCTCAGCCATTGGCGAAGGGCACGGCGACATAGATCTGGGCATCGCCTCGTTCCACCAGCAGCAGCACCGATTTGCGGCCTGACTTGCCGGCCTGCGCGATCGCCTGCGTGGCCTGCCTGGCGCTCTTCACCGGCATCTGGTTGACGGCGATAATGATGTCGCCGGGCTGGACGCCGGAAGCCGCCGCCGCCTTGTTGGGATTGACCGCGGCGACCACCGCGCCACGCTGGTTGTCGGGGAGGTTCATCTGCTGGCGAATATCGGGCGTGATGTCCATCAGGCCGAGCCCGATCGCCGGCAGGCGGGCGCCCTGCCCGTTTCCCGGCGCGCCGGAATCACCAGATACCGACGCGGTCTGCGCATCGTCGCCATTGCGGCCGACGTCGACGGAAAGCTGCATGGTTTTGCCATTGCGCCAGACGTCGAGCGTTTCCTTCTTGCCGGGCGAGACATCGGCGACGGCACGCGACAGGTCCTTGGGGTCCTTTATCTCCTGGCCGGCGAAGCCGGTGATGAGGTCCCCCGTCTGGATGCCGGCCGCGGCCGCCGGCGAGCCCTCGGTGACCGAGGAGACCAATGCGCCGCCGGGGTGATCGAGACCTATGGCACTGGCAACGTCCGGGGTCACCGGCTGGATCTGGACGCCAAGATAGCCGTATTCGATTTCGCCGCCCTTCATCAGCTTGGCGACCACCTTTTGCGCCTGGTCGGACGGAATGGCGAAGCCAACGCCGACGCTGCCGCCATTGGGCGAATAGATCGCGGTGTTGATGCCCACGACGTTGCCGCTCACATCGACCAGCGGACCGCCAGAGTTGCCGTGGTTGATCGGCGCATCGATCTGGATGAAATCGTCGAACGGCCCGCTGTGGAGATCGCGGCCGCGCGCCGAGACGATACCTGAGGTGACCGTGGTGCCGATGCCGAACGGATTGCCGAAGGCCAGCACTTGATCGCCCGGCATCAACTTATCAGAATCTCCCCATTTTACCGTCGGCAGGGGCTTGTCGGCCTTGATCTTGATCACCGCAAGGTCGTTCTTGGCGTCGCGGCCGACCAGCTTGGCGGGAAGCTCTGAACCGTCGTCAAGCGTCACCTTGATCGAGCTCGCGCCGTCGATGACATGGTTGTTGGTGACGATGGTGCCGTCGGCGCCGACGATAAAGCCGGATCCGAGCGCTTCGGCGCGCTGCGACTGCTGCGGCGGCGCTTTCGGCCCGGGCATGCCCTGGTCGCCGAAGAACTGGCGGAAATAATCGTCGAAAGGCGAGCCGCCGCCGTCCAGGGGCGAGGCATCGCTCATGGCGTCCGGTTGCCCCTTCATGACGGTCGTAACCGTCACCACGGCCGGCTTGTCGGCTGCCACGATGGGGGCAAAGGAGCCGTTCGGGGCCGCTACGCCGGCTACGGGGGTCTGTGTCGTACCGACGGCGTTGTGGACCTCGTTCGGGCTTTCGGCGAAGGAGGCCACGATGGGAGAGATGATCAGCGCAGCGCCCAGCAGGGCCGCGACGCGATGTCTACGAAGAATGCTTATGGGTGACATGGTCGTTCTGTCCGGGCGAGAGTTGAACCTGGGCCGCGGATGGTTCGGGGGAAAACACCCGTCGGCTGTCGACAGCCGGATTGCCTGTCTCGCCGCGCATGGCAGCCGGCCGGATCGACAAACCAGCATCTAGGGCGCGGATTGGCCCGATTTAGGGTTTTCGGGCGACCTTACGAAGATTTAATTTTAGAGCCGGCTTATGGACCAGCCGCTCGGCTGAGATAGGCCGAGGCGATCTCGCGCATGCGCTCGCCGTCGAAACTCGGGCCGTGACCGCCATGGCCGATGCGGATCGGCAGGTCGAGCAGACGCCGCATGGTGAGGCAATAGGCCGACTTGTCGGAGTCTGGCAGGTCGTCGATCAGCCGGTCGTCATAGATGGCGTCGCCGCTGAAGAACAGGCCGTCTGCTTCGTCGAACAGCGCGATCGAATCCGGCGAATGCCCGGGCAGATGCAGCACGCGGAAGCGGCGGTCGCCGAGATCGACGACATCACCCTCGTCGAGGGTGCGCGTCAGCGGCGCTGGCGGGATCTTGTAATCCGCAGCCTTCCAGCCCGGTGCCGGCAGTCGCGAGACGGCGCCGTCGAGGTCGTGGAACATGTAGGCGTAGGTCGCCGCCTCATCCATGTTCTCGAACTGCGCGGCACTCACCCTGGGTCCCGCGCGCAGCGCGAATTCATGCAGCGAGCCGACATGATCGAGATGGATGTGGGTGGCGACGACGATGAGCGGTTTGCCGGCCCGGGTTTCGATCTCCGGCGCCAGCGGGCAGATGCCCATGCCGGTATCGACCAAAAGGTCGGCGTCGCGGCCGGTGAGATGCCAGATGTTGGCGCGCACATAGTCATGCACGAACGGCTCGGTCAGCATCGTCGTCTTCTCGTCGACGATGCTCCTGCTGAACCAGTTCTCCATCAGAAGCGGCCCGGCATCAAGCGTGAGCCCGGCATCAGGTGTGAGCCTCGCATCAGGTGTGAGCCTGGAATCAAGTATGGTCCCGACATCAGACGAAGGGCTTTCCGACCTTGTATTTTTCCGGCACCAGCCGCTTCAGGTAAGCCATGCCGGCGTCGGACAGATGGTTGGCGTCCGGCTTCATGAAGTTCTCGGGCATGTGACGGGTCTTGCCGGCCACGTTCTTCAGCGGCACCTTCTTCAGCACGGTTTTGGTGCCGTCATATTGCAGCGCCACGGAGCCGCCGCCCTGTTCGGCCACGGTGACCGCGAAAGCTCCCGCGTCGAACGCCTCCTGCGCGTCGACGGCGCTGATGGCGCCGACATAGCCGCGCGGCATGTAGCCCAGCGCATCGACGCGGGCGCGCTTGCCCGGCAGCCCTTCGGCGAGCGCCCGCTCGAGTGCCGCCGGCAGGTCGCTGCCCGATAGCTTGACATTGCCATGCTGGTCGCGCTCCAGCTTCTCGGGCGGCACCAGGCTTTCAACCAGCGCCTTGCCGTCGGCGGTGCTCACCCCTTCCGAAACGGCGACGATGCAGCGCTTGTGGCGGTCGAGCGTGGCGCGCACGTCCTCGATGAAGGCTGTGGCCGAGAACGGCCGCTCCGGCACGTAGACGAGATGCGGACCACTGTCGGGATCGAGCTGCCAAGCCGCGGCCGCGGCCGTGAGGAAGCCGGCGTGCCGGCCCATGACGATGCCGACATAGATGCCGGGCAGAGCGCGGAAATCGAGATCGACGGACAGGAAAGCGCCGGCGACGAACTCGGCCGCCGAGATGAAACCCGGCGTGTGGTCGTTCTCCTCGAGATCATTGTCGATGGTTTTGGGCGCATGCACGAACGCGATCTTGCCCCCGGCGGCATCGGTCAGGATCTGCTGCGTGCCCGACGTGTCATTGCCGCCGATGTAGATGAAGGCATCCGCGCCGGCCTTCTTCAGGCCGTCGAGGACGACCTCGCAATAGGCTGCATCCGGTTTGTCGCGCGTCGAGCCAAGGGCCGCGCTCGGCGTTCCGGCGATCAGCCGCAGGCGGTCTTCCGGGACGGCGGAGAGGTCGATATAATTGCCGTCGCGGATACCGCGCACGCCGTGGATGGAGCCCAGGACCTTGGCGCCGGGATGCCGCTTGCGGATCTCCAGCGTCGCCCCGACCACGGTCTGGTTGATGACGGCCGTCGGGCCGCCGCCCTGCGCGATGACGAAAGTTCCGGCCATTGGTGAAATTCTCCCGGGCGATTGGATTTCAGGCACCTTCGCCTGTCTTTGGCCATCGCGCAACGGCAGAAACGACCGGCCGCGCCAGCGGCCGCGAGGTGAGGCTTGAGCTAGACGACGACGACCGGGTTCTTCTTGGAAACGCGGCTGTAGAGGTCGATGATGTCCTGGTTGATCAGGCGCACACAGCCCGACGACATGGCCTGGCCGATGCTCCACCATTCGGGCGAGCCATGGATGCGGTAGCCGGTGTCCTTGCCGTCCTGATAGATGTAGAGAGCGCGCGCCCCGAGCGGGTTGGTGAGGCCGCCGGGCTGGCCGCCCTGCCATTTTACCAATTCCGGCTTGCGGGCGATCATTTCCGGCGGCGGGGTCCAGGTCGGCCATTCCCGTCCGTACTGGATGTTGGCGCGGCCGGACCAGCGGAAGCCGTCCTTGCCGATGCCGACCCCGTAGCGGATGGCGTCGCCCCCCGGCTGGACGAGGTAGAGCATGCGCTCATTGAGATGAACGACGATGGTGCCGGGCGCTTCGCCCGTCTGGTCGACGACGATCTGGCGGCGGAATTCCGGCTTGATCTTGAGGTAGGGCACCTCGGGCACGTTGAAGCCGCCGTCGCTCAGGGACGCGTACATCAGGTCGGGGCTGGTGACGTTCTTGTCGACGCTGATGCTCGGCCGGATCGGCCGCACAGAGCCGGTGACCGTGTCGTCGAGCTCAAGCGCCGGCAGGCCGCCGCCCGAAGTCGAGCAGCCGGCGGCGCCAAGCAAGGCCAACGCCCCTGCCCCGGATAAAACGGCGCGGCGGGAGACAAGACTATCGGTTTCGATTGCGTCGCCGTTTCGCGGCGGCCTCAGACCTTGCGGCAACTCACGCATGTACCCAAACCCTACGCTGTCGGCGGGAAGCACGGTCCGGCCGGATGACGAGCATTTTCATCATTCATGGTTGATAAAGCGTGAAGGCCTTGCGCTGCCTGCATTTGCGAACAGGCTGGGCGCCATTGCGCCCTCTCCGGTATCGCCAACCAGCGTGCCCTGCACGAAATCACCTCGGGCGGGTCATAGTCCCGGCGCCAGCGTGTCAAAAGCGGGGGCCCCCATGTGCAAGACCTGAAAGATCAACCTCGAGCTTCTCGCCGAGATCGTGAACCTGTCGGGCGGCTCGACTGACGCCGAACTGCCGTTGGGGGGGGGTAGAAACAAACCGCTTTACATTCTCCTGGACCGAAGGATTTATCCTCTTCTTTGAGCTCAAAGGAGACGAGCATGTCCTTCGAAAACTGGGCCGCCTTCGCTGCCGCGTCGACCATCCTCCTAGTCATTCCGGGACCGACCATCCTTCTGGTCGTGTCCTATGCCCTCGGCCAGGGATGGCGCACCGCACTGCCGATGGCCGTCGGCGTGGCGCTGGGCGACTTCACGGCGATGACCTTGTCCATGCTGGGCATCGGCGCCCTGCTGGCAGCTTCGGCCACCGTCTTCACGATCCTGAAGCTGATCGGCGCTGCCTATCTGGTCTATCTCGGCGTAAAACTGTTCCGGGCCGGCGGCGCGCTCAAGGCCGAGCCGCGCACCGATGCCGTGTCCTCCGCCAGGATGATGGGGCATGCCTGGCTGGTCACCGCGCTCAACCCGAAAAGCATCACCTTCTTCGTCGCCTTCCTGCCGCAGTTCCTCGACCGGCACGCCGATTTCTGGACGCAGATGCTGATCTTCGAGACGACCTTCCTGGCGCTCGCCTTCGCCAATGCCTTCGGCTACGCGCTGATCGCGTCGCGAGCGCGCAACCTTGTGCGCAACCCTAGGGCGATCCGCGTCTTCAACCGCACCGGCGGCACGCTGCTGGTTGGCGCCGGCATCGCCACAGTGGCGATGCGTTCAGGGAATTGAACAAGGGGGATTCGCTCAACGCACAGCGTTAGCGCTGCCCCTCACCTGCCTGCCGGCGGATGAGGGGCGGCGTCGACTTTACGCACGAAAACAGCGCCAGCTTCGCCGTCTCACCACTTGATGCTGACGCCGAGATTGCCCTCAAGGATGCGCCGCTTGTCACCGCCGAGATTGGTGGTGTAGTCGCCGGTGGCGAAGAGGCTGACCTTGTCCGTCACCTTGGCGGTCACGCCGCCGCCGAATTCGAACGAGGTCGAGCGGCTTTCGGTCGAGATGTCGGTGGTGTCGAAGTTGACGTGATCCGTGCCACCGGAACCGTGCCAGAGATTGGCCTTGAGGTAAGGTTGCAGCACGGTGCCGTTCAATGTCGTCTCGCCCTGCAGGCGCAGGCCGAGGCGTCCGGTGACGTTGTCGTCGAGATCGAAGGAAACCGACGCGAAGCGATCCTCGGCATCGTCGAGCGATAGATGCTGCCAAATCAGTTGCGCCTGCGGTTCGAGCGTCCAGCCTTGCGCCAGCGCGATCGGGTAGCCCCCTTCCAGCGAAGCGGTGACGCCGGTTCCCTTGACATCGATGCCGATGTCGCGGGTCGAGGTCGCATCGCCGCTGAAAAAAGTGGCCATGACGACCCCGTCCAGGTACCAGCCCCCGGGACCGATACGGGTCCAGTAGCCGCCGACGCTGGTGCCGCCGAGATCGATGTCGCCGACGCCCAGATCGTTCTGCCCCAGCGCCTGGCCGCGCACATCGCCGTTCATGGTGGCATAGGCGATGAACAGGCCGGCACGATCGACGCCACCTGAAGCGGTTTCCTGGCCAAACACGTCGAAGCCGCCCTGGAACCCGAACAAGGTGCCGTCGAACGACGGCGAAACCGTTCCCGACCAGCCCATCTTCGCGTCCTGGCCGAAGATACGGCCCCAGACCGGAGAGAGTTCGGTGTTTGACAACAGGCTCTGTTCGCCTCGCCGTTCATGGAAAGTACCAAGTGTCGTCATCGCCAGATGCTCGGCCACCGGCGGAACCGCCGAATAGACCGGGACCTCGACACGGTAGAGCAGGATCTCCTCCCCTGCCGCGGGCGTCGGAAGATCGGGCACCGCAGTCGGGACGGGCGGGGGCGGCGG
>NZ_VFVV01000021.1:0-66254 GCF_006442695.1 Mesorhizobium sp. B2-3-7
ACCTTCGACTACACCGCGACGCTTTCGGGACTTTCGATGATGCCTGGCGGCATCGCCATGCTGATGCTGATGCCGATTTCCGGCTTCGCCTCCGGCTTCGTGCAGCCGAAATACCTGATCATGATCGGCATGTCGGCGGTTGCCGTGGGATTGTGGCACCTGACTTCACTGTCGCCGAATGCCGGTTTCAGCTATTTCACCTATGCCCGCATTTTCATCACGGTAGGGCTTCCCTTCCTGTTCATCCCCATTTCGACGGCCGCCTATGTCGGCCTGCCGCCGCAAAAGACCAACCAGGCCTCGGCGCTGATCAATGTCGCCCGCAATATCGGCGGCAGCGTCGGCGTATCGCTCTCCAACACCGTCGTGGCGCAGAACGCACAACTGCATCAGACCCATCTGATCGGCAACACGGCGCAGTCCTCGCCTGTCTATCAGCAGATGCTTCGGCGCATGACTGACTATTTCGTCGCTCAGGGCTCGCCCGCGGTCGAGGCGAAAGTCCAGGCGGTCGGCTGGATTGGCCAGACGATAGGCCGGCAGGCGACGCTTCTGGCTTACGTGGACTTGTTTCGCTACTCCGCGATCGCGACCGCCCTGCTCGTGCCGCTCGCACTTTTGCTGCGCTCTCCCAAGTCGAGTTCCTCCGCGAAATAGCTTCTACCGAGGCAGGCGCTCCTTCGAGCAAGGCAGTTTCATGGAACCGGGCGGCGCTTGTCTGGTTACGTCCCATGACACGGAAAAAAGGAGACAGACCGATGGCCAAGGAAAAGATCCGGCCACAAGACGAAGATCGCGAAGCCGTGCATCTGGCCGAAACGACCGACGTCTCGCCCAAGCAGGCGAAAGATCTTATCCGCAAGCACGACAACGACAGGAAAGAGGTGAAAAAGGAAGCCAAGAACTTCAAGGCTGAGGGGTAGGCGTTCGGGCGGATACTGCCGGCCGCTTCGACGCCGCGCGCCTGCCGCAATATGGAACCGGGACGCGAACGGTTCGTTCGAATAAGTGGGCCGGCCTGAAAATTCACCGCCAAGGTTTCTGCACCTTGGCCACAGGACAACGGCAATGAAATCGAAACTGGTTTCGAAAGTCGCGGGACAGAGGACCTTCGTGGTGGTGCTCGAGCCTGGCGAAGAGGCGATTGGCGTGCTCACTGCCTTTGCCAGCGAAGAACAGATCGACGGCGCATCGCTGACCGCGCTCGGCGCGTTCGAGCGAGCAGCGGTCGGTTGGTTCGATTTCGAGGCAAAGGACTATCGCAAGATACCGGTCAACGAGCAGTGCGAGGTTCTCAGCGCGATCGGCGACATTGCCTTGGGCGATGACGGCAAGCCCAGCCTCCACCTGCATGCCGTGCTCGGACTGAGCGACGGAGCGACGCGGGGCGGACATCTGCTGGGCGGCGTGGTGCGACCGACCCTGGAGGTCACACTGGTCGAGTCCCCCGCTCATCTGCGCCGCACGAAACACGCCGATCTCGGCATCGCCTTGATCGACCTGAGCGCCTGACCTGGACATTGCTTCGAGATCAGGTCCAGTTGGAAAGAACCGTCTCCATCTCGACCGTTTCGACCTGCTGCGCGAACCGCTGATGATAGACGGTCATCAGCGCGTCGTGTGTTGCATCCGAAGAGCTGCACAGGGCATCCGTCACCAGAACGACGCGGTAGCCGATATCGATCGCGCCAAGCACTGTCGCCAGAACGCAGACGTCGGTCTCGCCGCCGGTGATGACGAGAGTGTCGATCCGGCGGGATGAAAGCAGCGTGTGCAGATGCCCTTCGGGCCACGGTGAGTAGATGTGCTTGTCGACAACGATCGCCGGCGGGCAGCATGCCGCCAGCGGCGGCAGGAGTTCGATCATCTCCTCGCCGATCCTGTCGATGGTCATCGATGCCCAGCGTTCATAGTACCGCTTCCAGGTGCCGGTGCCCTGCCCCGGGCGTCGCGCCGGAAGGAAGCGAGTGAAGATCGTTTGTGAAGGATATCTTTCGGCAAGGCTGACGATCCGGGGAAGGACACGGGTGATCCAGGGTGTCGCCCACTCCGACGGCTCGGCGAACAGCCGCTGCATGTCGACACACAGATGGGCACAATGATCGCCCAGAGGTCCATATGCCAGACCCGGAGCCGACATCAGCAGCGACCCGCTTTGTCGTCTTCGGCGTCGAGCCGGCACAAGGCGGCCAGGGACGGATACCTGAACGCACATGCCAGCCGCATAGGGGTTCCGTTCAAGTCGACATCCTTGCGCTAGTCCCCAGTTTCTCGAGTGCCGACCAAACGCGAGGCAGCGAAACTCGTTCCCCTCGGGCTCTCGGAAACCACATCATCGGTGGAACGTTGACCAGCATCGAGGTTCGAGAGATCGGCCAATGGTCGCGCAGCAAGAAATGAGAGAACGAACCGGGGGATGCCTGTGCGGCAACGTCCGCTATCGCACCATCTCCAGGCCGCGCACTCACTATTGCCACTGCGACATGTGCCGACGCTCGACCGGCAGTGCGTTCGCAGTCCTGGCGTGGGTACCATCAGCCAGCTTGGAATGGCTTTCCAACAAGCCTTTCTGCCGCAGGTCATCACCCATCGCACAAAGAAGCTTCTGCCGCGACTGCGGATCGCCCATCGCGTTGGCCTACGATGCATCGCCGGATGAGATCGCCCTGCATGTCGGAACCTTCGACGATCCCGCCGATCTCGAGCCACGCTACAATTACGGATCCGCGCAACGGCTCGGATGGACATGCTGCGGTGTGGACCTGCCGCACCACGACGCCGAAGAGCGGTGGTAGAAGCCGTGGCCGCTGCTTTTCCGCTGCCTTTGGATACCCGCCCCATGGAGGCCAAGGCGGCCGACGCACTGCCGGGCGACGACGGTCTCTGGCAGTATGAGCCGAAGTGGGACGGATTCCGCTGCCTGGCCTTCAAAGGCACCGCAAGCGTCGATCTCAGGGCCAAGTCCGGCAAGCCGCTCGGCCGGTATTTTCCGGAAATAACGACACTGTTGCGCGATCTCGATACCCAGTCTTTCGTTCTTGACGGCGAGATAGTCATCGAAGTGAATGGCGATCCTTCCTTCGAGGCCTTGCAGATGCGGCTTCACCCTGCCGAAAGCAGGATTCGCATGCTGAGCGCGCAAACCCCGGCCCGTCTCGTCCTGTTCGATATTCTCGCCGATCCGGACGGGGGGATCATGCTCGACAAGAGCTTGACGGAACGACGGGCCGCGATTGAGCGCTTCGTCATGAGGTCGGGCGTTTCCTCGTTGCGGTTGTCGCCGCGCACCACCGACGTGACCACCGCCAGGCGCTGGCTGGGCGAGGCCGGCCACGGCTCCACCGATGGAGTTGTCGCCAAACTGCTGATGGACCCTTATCGGCCGGGCGAGCGCACCATGATCAAGGTGAAGCGGCTGCGCACCGCGGACTGTGTCGTCGGCGGGTTCCGCTACCTGACGGGCAGCAGCCAGGTCGGATCCCTGCTGCTCGGTCTCTATGACGACCACGGCAAACTCGACCATGTCGGGTTTACGTCGACGATCGGCAAGGACGACAGGGCAGAAATTACCGCGAAGCTCGAGAACCTGAGAGGCGGACCCGGCTTTACCGGCAAGGCTCCCGGCGGGCCGAGCCGCTGGAGCACCGAACGCAGCGGGGAGTGGGAGCCCGTGCGGCCGGAGTTGGTGGTCGAAGTCCGTTTCGATCACGTCACCGGCAATCGGTTTCGCCATGGAACGAAACTGCTGCGATGGCGGCCGGACAAGGCGCCCCGGCAATGCGGGTTCGAACAGATTGAATGAAGGGAGGCTGGCAATGAGCATGCTCTACCGCGCGGCCAAGATTGCCGAGGACGCGCATCGATCGCAGACCGACAAGACCGGGCAACCCTATATCGAACACTGCAGGCGCGTGGTCGACACGGTCGAAACCCTTGACCAGAAGATCGTGGCTTATCTGCATGACGTCCTCGAAAAAGGGGAAGGCTGGACAAGGACAAGGCTGAAATCGGCGGGGTTTGGTCCCTCGATTGTCGCTGCGGTCGATGCGCTGACGAAGAGGCCTGGCGAGAATGAAATCGCTTTCGTGCGCCGGGCTGCGTCAAATCCCCTGGCGCGGCCGGTCAAGCGTGCGGATCTGGCCGACAACCTGTGGCAAGCGCGGCGGGCCGGGATTCCCCTCGCGAAATTTGAAGAGGGCCTGCGCATTCTCGACGAAGACCGCGCAGCGTGAAGGCGACCTGGGCCCGGTGTCATCGCACGACAACCCAATGGAATCGGTTCCCTTGGATAAATCCTGCCGCTGTCCTGCTATTCCACTATGTGAGGCGTGTGGCGCTCGTCTTCAGCGGGATCGGCGTCTATGCGAGCCTTGCCGGGATCGAAGGCGGCGTGGCGAGCAAGCACCCGGACAGGCGCCTCGGGCTCTTCATACGCCCACATGAAATCATCCGCCGATCCGCCAACGGCATGCACGCGCCAATAGCTCGCAGTGCCTTTTGGCGATATCGAGGTGGTATCGGTTTTCTCGAGCAGGTCGAAATAGATGTCCTGGAACGGGATGTAGAACACAGGATCCCTCCCCGTTTCCTGGACCTGCAGCGCATGTTCGGTGGAGGCGATGATGGCGTCGGAGAATCTGACAGTCACCGTTCCATGGAAAGGCTGAATATGGAGATTGTTTCCCGACGGTGATCGGGGCTCGGCTGAAGGGTTCATTTGAGTGTCTCTGAGATTTCCAATTGGTAAAGTTCAAGGGCCGGTCTCAAAGGCAAAACGAGGTAATGCGGGATTGGTTGCGCGAATGCGGCGGCTACCCCGCGATGCTGCATCCCAGGCCCAAGGCGGAACACCAACCGATCCCACTGAGAGGAACAACGGGCCGGGTCGGCGGTTATCCGTTAGCCTTTCCGATTCCACGACCCATCAGGATAGCCGAGTTCTGACGGCGGAAAGCGACGCAACTGGCGACAAAGGGGCCACATGAGGCACCCGTTCATATCGGAGACATGAGATGGAACCGCGCAAGAAGCAACGATCCGAACAACGGGACGAAACTGAAGTCCCGGCAATCCAGCAGGCGGACTGGGATGCAATCAAGGGCGGCAGGGTTCTTCCAGACAAGGTGTCCGACAATGTCGACGCCGTCGTCGACGTCGAGAAGGAAGGCGACCTGCCGGAGGAGGACGATGACAACGCCTACCAGAACAGCGACGAGGCATTGCCCGATGACGAAGAGGAAGGTGCCATATCGCGCGATCTGGCCAGGCGAGCCGGGCCTTTTGACGAGCCCTGACCCCAAGGGCGCCGACACTGATCTTGCTGGCGCCCGGCAACCATCGAGTGGCCGATGGTGTCAGGGCAACGGGCACTCTGTGCCGCCACGAAAATCTCTTCACTTTCCGACGCCGCGATACTGCCTTTCCTTCAGCACGCTGGCCAGATGGGCCGCATTCGAAGCCGTCATTTCGATCATCTCGACCACGGCTTCCGGCGTTCCGGGCAGGTCGACATAGTTGACGTCGCCCATAGCCTGCCCAACCCAATACACGCCGCCATTGGCAGGAATCGTGAAGCCGACGTCGTTTAGCGCCTGAAAGCACGCCGCGTGACAGGCGTGAGCGCCGTCTTCATTGCCGACGATCGCCACGATCGCGACCTTGCCGGCGGCCGGCATCCGGCCTTGTTTGTCGGTCTCCGATAGAAACGCATCCATGCGCTCCAGGATGCGCTTGGCGACACTCGACGGCTGGCCGAGCCAGATGGGCAGGCCCAGCACGAAGATGTCGGCGTCGAGGATCTTCCTGCGGAGCTGCGGCCAACCGTCTCCCTCGCCCATGTCCGACAGCACGCCGGGTTTGACGTCATGGTCGAGGGCGCGAACAATCTCGCCGCGGACCCCATGCGGCACCATTGCCGCCAGCAGATCCGCCAGCAGGCGGTCCGTGGACGATTTCTCGGCGTCGTCGGAGGCCTTCAAGGTGCAATTGAGCGCAAAGGCGGTGAGCGGCATGGAAAGATCTCCCGAGTGCGTTCTGTGCCAAACGCAGCGGGACGTCGTGGGTTGCCTGAACCCGACAAGAAGCTTCACCTTCCACCTAGGGAACCATCGAACGCTCCGCGGTGTTGGAGAACGAGCCCGTTGCGTGAGTCGTCCCCGCTATGACCATGCCGCTTCATCCAACCTTGACCGACCTAGCCCTGCGCCTGGCTCTTGCTTTTGTTGCCGGCGTGATCATCGGAATGAACAGGGAAGCCCGCGGCCACACCGCCGGGCTCAGAACAACCATCCTAGTCGGCCTGGCGGCCGCGATCGCGATGATGCAGGCCAATATCCTGCTCGAGGTGGGCGGCAAGGGCCCCGATTCGTTCAGTGTGATGGACGTGCTCCGTTTTCCGCTGGGCGTGCTGACGGGTGTCGGTTTCATTGGCGGCGGAGCCATTCTCCGCCGCGGCGATTTCGTGACGGGTGTCACCACGGCCGCCACCTTGTGGGTCATGACCGCAATCGGCCTCGCCTTCGGCGGCGGGCAACTGGCACTTGGCACAGCGGGGACGGTTTTGACGTTGATAACGCTTCAGGTGCTGAAGCAGGTCGATCTGTGGGTCCCACGAACCCATCATGCGATCCTGGCGATCTCGTCGGCGAACGGCGTTCCGCCTGACCTCGACGCGCTGGTTCAACCGCTGGGCTATCGCTGGCGCTTTCTCGGAATGCAGCACGACATCGAGCGCGGCCGGTTCGTATTCTCCTTCGAGCTGAGCTGGAAACAGCCCGACGCGGCCAAACCCTCCGTCGAGATACTGGCGCGGATCAGTCCGCGCTACGACATCGAACGGTTTGACGCGATCAGCGATAAAGGTCCCCGACCATAGGCAGGGCAGCGATGCGTCCTCGTCCCTGCCTTGGATTCGACCGGAGCCGGAACAAATCCGGACTTCGCGCTTTGAACACGCAACACTGTTCGAGGCGATGGCTTGCTGTCCCTGTCGCGCGTCATCCCGATCGACCCTCCTCGAACAAGGAAGGAAGATATCATGAACAAGGCAATCATCATCCTGGCGGCACTCACTCTGGCTTTGCCTGCCCATGCTCAGTCCCAAAACGCACCCCTTCCCCCGGACGCACCGGCACCGGAAGCCGTGCCAGGTCAGACCGGCCCCGACCAGGGCATCACCGGACAGACATTCACCAACATAGCCATCGTCGCATTGGCGGACTTGCCACCCGACCTCAAGGCCAAGGTCGAGACCGTGGTTGCCCAGACCAGTCAGGAAGACCTTCACGTCCTGCAGCGTTCGGTCAGCGCATCGCCGGAAGCCTCCTCGGCCCTGGCCGCGAATGGGCTTGACGCCTCCGAAGTGGTGGCCGCCAACATCGACGGCGACGGCACGCTGACGCTGATCATCCAGACCACGACCTGACGGCGTGGGGGCAGAACCCGGTGCTTCGGCGGATGTCCCATTCCCGGTGCCAGGCGGCAAAGTCGAAGGAGGGCGTCATGACTGACGCGACGGTCCGCAATTTCACGATAAACTTCGGGCCGCAGCACCCTGCGGCGCATGGCGTCCTGCGGCTGGTGCTCGAACTCGACGGCGAAGTCGTCGAACGCGTCGATCCGCATATCGGGCTGCTGCATCGAGGCACGGAGAAGTTGATCGAGTACAAGAACTACCTGCAGGCCCTGCCCTATTTCGACAGGCTCGACTATGTGGCGCCGATGAATCAGGAGCACGCCTTCTGCCTGGCGGCGGAGAAGCTGCTCGGGATCTCGGTTCCACAGCGCGGCCAGCTCATCCGCGTGCTGTATTGCGAGATCGGCCGGCTGCTGTCCCATCTGCTCAATGTCACCACGCAGGCGATGGATATCGGCGCCCTCACGCCGCCGCTCTGGGGTTTCGCCGAACGCGAGAAACTGATGGTGTTTTATGAACGGGCATCGGGCGCCCGCATGCATGCCAACTATTTCAGGATCGGCGGCGTACATCAGGATCTTCCCCCGGACCTGTTGGACGATATCTGGGATTTCTGCGATCCGTTCCTCAAGGTCTGCGACAATCTCGAAGAACTGCTCACCGAAAACCGCATATTCAAGCAGCGCAATGTCGACGTCGGCGTCATCGGTCTCGACGATGCCTGGGCTTGGGGATTTTCGGGCGTAATGGTGCGTGGGTCGGGCGCGGCATGGGATTTGCGCAAGGCGCAGCCTTACGAATGCTACCCGCAGATGGATTTCGATATTCCCATCGGCAAGAACGGCGACTGCTATGACCGCTACCTCGTACGAATGGAGGAGATGCGCCAGTCGGTCCGGATCATGAGGCAATGTCTTGACAAGCTACGGTCGCCGCAAGGCCAAGGACCGGTCGCAATTCCCAACCGGAAGATCACGCCGCCACGCCGCGCGGAGATGAAACGCTCCATGGAAGCGACCATTCACCATTTCAAGCTTTACACGGAAGGCCATCACGTGCCCGAGGGCGAGGTCTATGCCGCCGTCGAGGCGCCGAAAGGCGAGTTCGGCGTCTATCTGGTTTCGGATGGGGGCAATGTTCCTTACCGGTGCAAGATTCGCGCGCCGTCCTTCGCACATCTGCAGGCGATGGACTATCTGTCCCGGGGGCACATGATCGCCGACGTCTCGGCGATCATCGGCTCCCTCGACATCGTCTTTGGAGAGATCGATCGCTGAACCGCCGTCGCCGCCCGCGGGACGCGGGCAGCGCTCTCGCAATGTCATCGATGGTCAGTGTGCCGTCTGCGAATGCGCGCCGCCTGCCTGTGAGATGCCGTTCAGCGCTTCGCCGGCTCGTGCTGCCTCGCCGTTTTTCGTGAGATCGCCAAGCGAGATGATGCCAACCAGCCGTTTTTCACGGCTGATCACCGGCAGCCGTCTAACCTGAAGGTCCCCCATCTGCTGGAGCACGTCCTCGATCTCCTCGTCGTCGTAACAGTACCTGATCTCGGCACTCATCACTTCGCGTATCCGCGTATCCGGGCCCCTACCCTGGGCGACGCCACGGACGGCGATGTCGCGATCAGTGATCATTCCGACCAGCCGGTCGTCCTCGCCTACGGGCAGAGCGCCGGCATCGAGGCTGGCCATGGCGGCGGCGGCCTCCCGCAGGGTCTGGTCCGGACTGGCGACCTGAACGCCTTGCGTCATGCAGTTGCCAACTTTCATGATGTTCTCCTTTGGTTGAAGCGCCCCTTGCCGTTGCTGCGATGGAAACACGATGGGGGGACAATGGCGCCGGCCCAAGACGTTCCATTGCCACGGGATCGGGATCTCATGCGTCGCACGTTCAGACGACGCGGCTGCCGGCATGCATCGGCGATTCTTCGTTCTCGTCGGGATTGGGCAGAGGCGTCTCGTCCGGGAGTTGTTCCGGATCAGGCTCCTCGATCGGTTCGGGCTTCCAGGTCGGCGCCGGCATCGGCACGTCGCGATTGGGATCTGGTTTTCCTGGGTTTGGCATCGGGATCACCTCCCTTCATTCGGGACGCAACTCCTGGCCGGCGTCATTTGTTCCATCGCCAATTCGCGGTCGCCTCCGGCCTTGCCGCCACGGATCGAGACGGCGCGCTGCCGATCGGATCCGCCGGTCGACTTCAGCCCCGTCTTTCGGAACCGGACGGTTTTCCAATCCGTTGTCTCGGCATCGATCGAGGAGAAAGACGATGGCTGGTGACGAGAGAATTTCCGGCAGCAACTTGCCCCAAGTCGCGGTCGACAGTGAACAGGTCCGGCAACTGGTGGCGACAGCCGATCTGCCGTCCAATCAGGCACGCGAGCTCGTGCGCCGTCACGGCAACGATCCGCACAAGCTCGAAGAACTGGCAAAATCTATCAAAGCGGTAAGCTGACCGTCGGGACGGCGTCCGACTCCGTCAGATTTCAAGCAAGGCATAGGGTCGGCCGGTCGGTTTGGAAACGTGCATGGCGACGTTGTAGACCCTCGCCCCGCCGGGCGTGCGGCCCTCATAGCTTCCCCGATGCGCATGGCCGTGCACGACAGCACTGACCTGGAACCGGTCGATCGTTTCCGCCAGCCGCGACGAGCCCAGAAACGGAAATATCTCCAGGGGTTCGCCGGCGATGGTCTCGACGATCGGAGCGTAGTGCAAAATGACAAGCGTGCGTTTTGCGCGAACCTGGCGCATCGCGTTCTCAAGCCGCATGGCCTCGCTGACGCTCTCGGCGACCATCGACTTGATGGCCGGCTCGCCGAAGGAGCCGAGCATGCGTGAACCGAACCCCCCGACGAACCCTTTCACGCCGACAAAACCGACCTCCTCTATTTCGGTCGTCTGCCCGTCGAGGAGATGGACGCCCGCTTGACGCAGGATTTCCGCGACGTCCTCGACCGCGCCGGATTCATAATCATGGTTGCCGAGCACGCCGACCACCGGGATAGAGCAGGCGCGCAGGTCTTCGGCGAGGATCTCGGCTTCGCGGGGCTTGCCCAGATTGGTCAGATCGCCTGGAAGAACGAGGATATCGGCCTCGCGCGACATTTCGCCGAAGAGATCGCGATACGATGTCTGGGCGTCCTCCTTCACATGCAGGTCGCCAACGGCCGCCACCTTGATCGTGGCGGTGCCCTCCATCGCCGGAGCGTCTTCGGTCCGTTCAGCCATCACGAAATTCTCCTGTACCGCCGACGCCGGCGAAGCCCCATTCCTTGACGTCGATTTCGTAGTCGGTCTGCGAAAGCAGGCGCCCGCGGCAGATCTTCATTCTGGGGGAAGGCAATTGGCGCTGCTTGGCAAGGCGGTCGAGCAGTTCGTCAAGCAGCCATGTGGGGATGCGGTCGCGCTCGCTCGGATAGATCCATCTGAAACTGAGAATCTGCATCAGCAGCACTTCCCAGTGGACTTCCAGGTAGGAGAGCAGCCTGTGCCAGTCGATCTGGTCCTGCGCCTTGAGGATCGTATGGGCGATGTCCGCCCCGTCATGACGCCCTCGGTCCTGGATGAAGCATTTGGACCATATGAGCTCGGTCGGGCCGACGATCCTCACCCGGCTTCCCAGCAGTTCGGTTTGGCGGGCATGCTCCATCCACTGGTCGCTTACCGGCATCGTTCCATTCGCCGAGGCGAATATGATGTCGAAGAAATGCGTGCCCTTGAAGACCTTTCCAAGCCACCGGTCGTCCTCGATTTCGACCGCGTAGCCGAGCTGCTTGAAATGGGCCAGGATGCGCGAGAAGTCGCCTGCCTTGCAGAAGATATCGAGATCCTTGGTCTGACGGATGACGCCGGTGTAGGCGCTTACCGCGTAGGTTCCGGCGACAAGGAAAGGAATGTCGGTGGCGGCGAGTTCGCGAATGGCTTCGGTATAGAACACCTCCGCCTCGGCGTTCTTGAGCGTCGGGGCGGCCTTTGCGTCGATCGCGGGAAGGGATGCCGGAACAGTTCCCGGCAACGGATCGTTGATCATGGCACGCATGGCTCCCACACATCGGCAACCGATTGATCGCCCGCGTTGTTAACAGCGGGAACCCTGCCTGGTTCCGCCATGGTCGCGTTGCGGCCTGAAGGAAATCGGGCGCGACGGGCAAAATTACCCGCAGAGTCCTGGGTTCCAATATGGTTGCATGGGCCGTTTCCCTGCATGGAACCATCGCCATTCGGCATCGTTAGCCCGGACAGCCGAAGCTGCCTTCGGGCGATCGGGGTGTCTGGTTTCAAGCGCAGACGATATCCAGGATGTATGTTCTTGCCCTAGCGACAGACTATGACGGCACGCTCGCCGAAGACGGGGTCGTCTCCGATGCGACCTATGCTGCGCTCGAACGGCTGAAGCAGACGGGCCGCAAGCTGATCATGGTGACCGGCCGCGAGCTTGCCGATCTCGAGCGGGTCTTTCCGGCACTCGACATCTTCGACAGGGTGGTCGCCGAAAACGGCGCGTTGATCTATACGCCCGCTTCGAAGAAGGAGCGGCTTTTGGCGCCGGCGCCCCCGGCTGAATTCGTCGACCGGCTGAAGCGTCGCGGGGTCGCGCCCCTGTCGGTCGGACGCTGCGTCGTGGCCACCTGGGAACCACAGGAAACCGCCGTGCTGTCGGAGATCAAGGAGCTTGGACTTGAGCTCGAGATCATCTTCAACAAGGGCGCGGTGATGGTGCTGCCAAGCGGGGTCAACAAGGCCACCGGCCTTGCCTGCGCACTCGAGGAATTGGGGTTTTCCGCCCACAACGTCGTCGGTGTCGGCGATGCCGAGAACGACCATGCATTCCTGCGCGCCGTCGGCTTCGGCGTCGCCGTAGCCAACGCATTGCCGACCGTTAAGGAGACGGCGGATTTCGTCACAGCCAGCCCTCGAGGTGCCGGCGTGGTGGAACTGATCGAACAGCTCATATCGCGCGATGCCGGCTTCGTGGAGACGGCTCGCCAACATGTGGAAGTGGGAACCGACATATCGGGCGCGCAGGTGCACCTTTCACCGCATGGCGGCGGCGTGCTGCTGGCCGGCACATCCGGTATCGGCAAATCCACGCTTGCCACCGCGTTGACCGAGCGCTTTGTCGAGAAGGGTTTTCAGTTTTGCGTTCTCGACCCCGAAGGCGACTATCAGGAACTCGAGAATGTGGTGGTGGTTGGCGACGCCAAGACCCCGCCGATCTCGCGTGAGGTCTTCGATCTTCTGTCCAAGCCAACCAACAATGTCGCTGTCAACATGCTGGGGCTGAAGACCGCCGAACGGCCCGGCAATTTTGCCAAGCTGCTGCCGGACATGGCCAGCATTCGCGCGCGCACCGGCCGACCGCATTGGCTGATCATCGATGAGGCGCATCATCTCTTGCCCCAGGCCCGTGACGGCGCGTCTTTCGCGCTGCCCAAGAGCCTCCCCGCGACCATCCTGATCACCGTGCACCCCGATCTGGTTTCGCGCGACGTCCTGGCTGGCGTCGAAACCGTCCTGGCGCTTGGACCGGAAGCCGACAAGATCGTCGCAAGCTTCTGTGCCGCCACCGGCATCGACGTCCCCGACGGCGCCGTGCCGCCGCCAAAGGACGAAGTCCTGTTTTGGAAACGATCATCGGGCGAGCCGATCAGGACGGTCAAGGTCGAACGGCCCCGCCAGGTTCGCAAGCGGCACATGCGCAAATATGCCGAGGGCGACCTTGGCGACAACAGCTTCTATTTCCGGGGGCCGGACGGAGCGCTTAACCTGAAAGCGCAGAACCTGATGATGTTCCTTCACATCGCAGAAGGCATCGACGATCGCACCTGGGAACATCACCTGCGCGCCGGCGACTATTCGAAATGGTTCCGCAGCAAGATCAAGGACAAGAACCTCGCCGACGAGGTGGCGGACATAGAAACGGATACCGGCACGGACATGCAGGAGAGCCGCGCGGCCATTGCCGAGGCCATTGGCCGCCGTTACACTGCTCCCGCGGACTGACCTTGAGCCGGGGTAGACACAAGCCCATCCCGATTCCTCGGGATGGACCTTTCTCATGTCATGATACGGAGCGAGCGTCAGCGCGCCTGGCTGAAATGCCTAGCGGTTTTTGTGGCTCTGTTGGCCCGCTCTTACATGTTGTTCGTGCGAGCCGCCCCGCATGTTGGAGCCGTCGCCCTGTTGCCGCTCATTGTTGCCTGCGGCCTGTTGCTGCTGGCGGTTCTTGTTTTCCGTGTTCTTGTGGCTCTGCTGGCCCGCCTTCACATGTTGCTCGTGGCTACCACCTTGATTGGGCATGGTAATTCTCCTTTCAATCCAACTTCGAGACGACGGTCGTCTCCCCCGGAGAATGCAGATTTCGGCGCCGACGTTCCCTCACGTAATATTTCGTGACATCCTGCCAAAGGGACAAAGGCGGACCGAGCTTGATGCCGACCCGCGGGAGAGCGACATGCCTGAAGCAGCGATCATCACCCCGAGGGTGTGACGCGCCACACTGTGTTTCCGACATCGTCCGCGATCAGCAGCGCTCCGGTTTTGTCGATGGCAACGCCGACCGGCCGACCACGCGCCTCCTCCTGGTCGTTGAGGAAACCTGTGACGACGTCTTGAGCCATGCCACTCGGACGGCCACCGCTGAATGGCACGAAGACGACTTTGTAGCCATTCAGCCCGGGACGGTCCCAGCTGCCGTGCTCGCCGACAAAGGCGCCGCCTCGATATGTCTGCGGCAGGCTGGTTCCGGTGTAGAAGGCCATGCCCAACGGTGCCACATGCGAGCTCAGCGCATAGTCGGGAACGATCGCCTTGGCGACCAGATCGGGGCGCTGCGGCATTACCCGGGGATCGACATGCTGGCCGTAATAGCTGTACGGCCAGCCGTAGAAGCCGCCATCCTTCACCGAAGTCATATAGTCTGGAACCAGATTTGGCCCAAGTTCATCGCGCTCGTTGACGACAGTCCAGAGTGCTCCGGTCTGCGGCTCGAAGCTCAAGCCGTTCGGATTGCGCAATCCGCTGGCAAAAATGCGCGATCGTCCGGTGGCCCTGTCCACCTGCCAGATCGCGGCACGATCCTTTTCCGCGCCGATGCCGTTTTCGGTGATGTTGCTGTTCGAACCGACGCCGACATAGAGCAACGAACCGTCCGGGCTGGCGACGAGGCTTTTGGTCCAATGATGATCGATCGGACCGCCCGGCAATTCCGTCAACCTGACACCCGGCGCGGTGATCTTGGTGTCGCCTGGTTTGTAGGGGTAGCGCATGATCGCGTCGGTGTTGGCAACATAGAGGTCGTTTCCCACCAGGGCGACGCCGAAGGGCGAATTCAGGTGATCGAGGAACACATCCCGGACGTCAGGCACGCCGTCGCCATTGCTGTCACGCAGCAAGGTGATGCGGTTGCTCGGTCCCGTATCGCCGCCCGAGGTGACGAGCGATTCGATCAGGCCCATCACGATATCCTTCGGCCGTTTGGCTGGCGGTTCCGGCGGGGCCTTCGATTCGACGACCAGCACATCGCCGTTCGGCAGGATGTAGAGCGAGCGCGGATGCTGAAGCCCGGTCGCCAGCGCATGGATCTGCAGGCCCTGCGCTACCGTCGGCGTTTCGTCCTTCTTCCAACCGACGACGGATGCAAGATGCATCGGCGGGAACAGATATTGCTTTATCTCCGGCAAATTCGGGTTGGGGCCGATCTGAGTGCTTGGGTCGGCGGCGTCGTCGCTGCAGCCCGCGGCGCCGAGCGTGGCAAAGCAAAGGAACGCAAGCCCTGTACCATAAGCGCGTCGCTTGCCGGATCGATCAAACGGTTTCATCGGCCACTCCCACGTGGTGGCGGTAGACAAGGGCCCAGCCCAGCCAGCCGGTAAATATCAGGATGAGTACCACCAGCGCCGACAGGATCAGGCCTGTGGGCAGGACCGAGGTCCAGGCATCACGGGTATGTATGAGCATGTTGAAGAAGGAGAGTATGACCGCCAGCGCATTGCCCAGCATGTGCAGCCACGCGGTTTTATGTGCGCGCACCCGGCGATCGCCCAGGAAGTCGGTGAAGCCGGCAATGGCGGCTAGGACGCCGACGATCACCCCGACCGTCAGCAGCCAGGCGGAGAAATTCGCCCACATCATCTCCGCCGTCCGCCAGTAGTTCAGGTCCGTCAGCAATGCGCCGACGAAGCAGGCGATGGGAATGGGCACGAGCATCGGATGGATGGGATGGCCGGCGATGCTGGCCGTGGAAGCGGGATTCTCCCTTGCCATGAGGAAGTCCTTCCATATCAACTCTCGGTTGGCCCATAAACAATCCCCAAGGCCGGAGGTTCCTGCCTGATGGTCCCGGCGGGTCGCCGCGGACCGAGTTCAGCGGTCAGATCGGCACGGTCGCCAGCACCTGGCGGGCGATGATCAATTCTTCGTTAGTGGCGATTGCGTAAACATCGACTGCGCTGCCCTCGCCGGTGATCCGCCCTTTTCCCGACCGGTTTGCATTCGCGTCGAGCAACACGTCCAGCCATCGCAGGCGCTCGCAAACCGCGTCACGGATCTGCCAGGAATGCTCTCCGATCCCTCCCGTGAACACCAGCGCCTCGATACCCTGGAGCGTGGCTCCCATCGCCGCGATCTCGCGGGCGATCCGAAACGTGAAGAGATCGATCGCCTCCGCCGCACGAGGATCCTTGCTGCCAAGCAATGTCCGCACATCTGCCGACACTCCCGAAACGCCGAGCAGGCCGGACTTGTGATAGAGCAAGGTCTCCAACTCTTTCACGGACATGCCGCGCGCCTGCTGAAGGTAGAGAAGCACGCCGGGGTCGATGGCGCCCGGCCGCGTGGCCATCATCAACCCGTCAAGCGCGGTGAACCCCATGGTGGTGTCGAGACTTCTGCCTTCGCGCATGGCGCACAGGCTGCATCCGCTGCCGAGATGCGCGACCACGCAACGCTTGCCCCGGAGTCCGGGCGAAAGCGCCTGCAGCTGGCCTGCGACGAATTCGTAGGAAAGGCCGTGGAAGCCGTAACGGCGGATCCCGCTTTCCTCGAACTCGCGCGGCAGCGCATAGCGGTTGACGGGCGGCTCCAGCGTGCGGTGAAAGGCGGTGTCGAAGCAACCGATCTGGGGTAGGCCGGGCAGCAGTTTGGAGATCGCACGAACCGGCGCCAGGCCGGCCGGCTGGTGGAGCGGTGCCATCGGCGTCAGCGCGTCGAGCGCCTCGACGATCTCGCCGGTCAGCAGGACCGGAGTCGAAAACCGCTTGCCACCATGGACGATGCGATGGCCGACCGCGCTCAGCGGAGCCTGCGCAAGATACGGATCGAGGACATCGAACAAGTCCCGCAGGAGAACCTCTACGGGCGGGCTTGCGGGCTTGACGGCGCGTTTGAAGATGGATTTGCCCGACGCGTCCTTGGCGACGAGGCTTGGCTCGTCATCCAAGTCTTCGCACGCACCGCTCACCGTGAGCACCGGCCCCTCCTGTGATCCGGCTTCGAACAGGCCGAACTTCAGGCTGGACGAGCCTGCATTGAGGGCGAGTATTGCGCTGGTCACGAGCGGCACTCCCCGGCGGGCACAGCCTTAACCATCCGCCGCGCCCGCTTTGTCGCGCCAGGCCCAGTTCCGGATCTCGGGCATGTCCTCGCCATGTTCGCGAACATAGCGCGTGTGCTCGTTCAGGCCGTCGGCAAATCGGGCCCTCGCATCGGCTGCCCTGGCGCTCAGCCCCGGCACCCGGTCGATCGCCTCGATGGCTAGGTGAAAACGGTCCAGTTCGTTGAGCACCGCCATGTCGAAGGGCGTGGTCGTCGTGCCCTCTTCTTTGTAGCCGCGAACGTGGAAGTTGTCGTGATTGGCCCGTTTGTAGGTCAGCCGGTGAATGAGATAGGGATAGCCGTGGTAGGCGAAGACCACCGGTCTGCCGGTCGTGAACAGCCTGTCGAATTCCGCGTCCGCCAGGCCGTGGGGGTGCTGCTCCTTGGGTTGCAGCGCCATCAGGTCCATTACGTTGACGACGCGTATGGCGAGATCCGGTATCGCCTGGCGAAGAAGGTCGACAGCCGCGAGCGTCTCCAGCGTCGGCACGTCTCCCGCGCAGGCCATCACCACGTCGGGATCCTCCCCTCCACGCTCGGTTCCCGCCCAATCCCAGATCCCGATGCCGGCCTCGCAATGACGTATGGCGTCGTCCATCGGCAGCCACTGGGAAGCCGGCTGCTTGCCGGCAACGATCACGTTGACCCGATTGTAGGTTCGCAGGCAGTGATCCGTGACCCAGAGCAGCGTATTGGCATCCGGCGGGAAGTAGATGCGCACGATGTCCGCCTTCTTGTTGGCGACGAGATCGACGAAGCCGGGATCCTGGTGGCTGAAACCATTGTGGTCCTGCCTCCACACATGGGAGGTCAACAGATAGTTGAGCGACGCGATCGGCCGCCGCCAGACAAGTTCACGCGAGACCTTCAGCCATTTGGCGTGCTGGTTGAACATGGAATCGACTATGTGGATGAACGCCTCGTAGCATGAGAAGAGGCCGTGCCGGCCGGTCAGCAGGTATCCTTCCAGCCAGCCTTGGCAAAGATGTTCGCTCAGCACCTCCATGACGCGGCCGTCGCGCCCCAGATGCTCGTCATAAGGCTCGATCTTTTCCATCCAGACGCGCTCGGTCGCGTCGAAGACCGCATCCAGCCTGTTTGACGATGTCTCGTCCGGTCCCATGAGCCTGAAATTGCGGGCATCGGCATTCAGCCGTATGACCTCCTCGATGAACGCTCCCATGAGCTTCGTCGCCTCGGCCCTTGCGCCGCCGGGTTTCGGGACCGCGACCCGGAAGTGGCGGAAATCCGGCAATCGCAACTCCTGCTTGAGCATCCCTCCATTGGCATGTGGATTGCTGCCCATGCGCCGCTCGCCGTCCGGCGCCAGGGCCTGTAGCTCGTTTCGAAACCTGCCCGCTTCATCGAAAAGCGTCTCGGGCCGATAGCCGCGCATCCAATTTTCCAGAGCTGCGAGATGGCCTGCATCGTTTCGCGGGTCGGTGATCGGCACCTGGTGCGCGCGCCAGAAACCCTCGACCTTCTTGCCATCCAGCTCCTTCGGGCCGGTCCAGCCCTTCGGGCTTCTCAGCACGATCATCGGCCAGCGGGGCCGATGATCCACTCTGCCGGTCTCGCGCGCTTCCTTCTGGATTTCATCGATCCGATCGAAGACAGTATCGAGCGTTTCGGCCATCAGCCGGTGCATCGCCCGCGGTTCGTCGCCTTCGACGAAAAAAGGTTCATAGCCATATCCAGCCAGCAAGCTTCGCAACTCCTGCGCGTCGATCCGGGCGAGCACCGTCGGATTCGCGATCTTGTAGCCGTTGAGATGAAGGATCGGCAGGACAGCGCCGTCATGGACCGGATTGAGGAATTTGTTCGAATGCCAGGAGGCTGCCAGCGCCCCCGTTTCCGCCTCGCCGTCGCCGATCACGCAGGCCACGACGAGGTCCGGGTTGTCAAACGCGGCGCCATAGGCGTGAGCCATCGCATAGCCGAGTTCGCCGCCCTCATGGATCGACCCCGGCGTTTCCGCGGCGGCATGGCTCGGGATGCCGCCCGGAAAGGAGAATTGGCGAAAGAGCTTGCGCAGCCCATCCTCGTCGCGACTGACCTCGGGATAGATTTCGCTGTAGGTCCCTTCGAGATAGGTATTGGCGACCATCCCCGGTCCACCATGGCCTGGGCCGCAAATGTAGATCACGTCGGCATCACGCTGCCTGATGATGCGATTGAGATGGACGTAGATGAAATTCAGCCCGGGCGTGGTCCCCCAGTGGCCAAGCAGGCGAGGTTTGATGTGCTCCGGCCGCAACGGCTCCTTCAGCAGCGGATTGTCGATCAGATAGATCTGTCCGACCGACAGAAAATTCGCCGCCCGCCAATAACGGTCGATGAGATCGAGCTCTCCTTGTTCAGGCCGGCTACGCATTGCCCGCACGAGTTTCTCCTTGGCAAAGCTGGTTGAAATACGATGCGTGCCGCCCGCATTGAATAATCCGACAGCGAAGTCGAGGTTCCCATCAAATGCGAGCCGCCCCACACAGCCGGCCGGGGAAATCTTGCCTCAGCCGCGGATTTCACCATCTAAAGGCGATGCCATCGCCCCGATCCAGCAATCCCACGGACCCTCGCCAGGACGACCTCTTTGGTGCGCCCGACAGCTTGCCGGAAGGATTTCGTTACCTGCCCGAACTGATCACGCCGGCGCAGGAAGCTGAACTGGTGCGGGAGCTCGAGAGCCTGTCCTTCCAGCCATTCGATTTCCACGGCTATCTCGCGAACAGGCGCGTGGCAGGCTTCGGCCTGCGCTACGACTATGAGCGGCGCCAGGTGATGGAGGCGCCGCCCATACCAGGTTTCTTGCTGCCCTTGAGGGACAAGGTAGCCGGCTTTGCCGGCCTGCCTGCCACCGATTTCGTGCAGGTCCTGATCAACGAATATCGACCGGGCGCCGGCATCGGATGGCATAGCGACAAGCCGCACTTCGGCATTGTCGCCGGAGTGTCGCTGTTGGCTGCTTGCAGTTTCCGCCTGCGCCGCAGGAACGGTGCGAAATGGGACCGCGAAACCGTCACGGTCGAGCCGAGGTCCGCATATCTGATGGCTGGGGCCGCCCGGACCGAGTGGGAGCACAGCATACCGCCGGTGAAAGAGCATCGCTATTCGATCACGTTGCGGACGCTCCGGCCGTTGTGATCGTCGGACAGCGACTGCGACAGCCGGTGCAGCATCTCGCGTGAACTGCCGAAGCGAAGAAATTTCGGCCCGGCATGAAACTTTCCCTGCCACCGATGGTTTTGCCGACGGGTTTTGCGGGTGAGCGATTCGATTGAGGAGGCGGCGATGAGCGCTACCGGACTCGAGATTTTCGACAAGACCACCCACACCACCAACGTCTGGCTGGACGAGATCATGGCCGACCACGGACAGGATCGCCAGTTCGCTTGGCACCTGCTCGGCGTCGTCCTGCGCACCGTCAGGGACCGGCTGCCGGTCGACATGGCTTCGCATCTTGGAGCGCAGTTGCCGCTGCTCGTGCGCGGCACCTACTATGAGCAGTTCGAGCCGTCACGCCTGCCGCAAAAGAGCCGTTCTCTTGAAGAGTTTCTCGGCCCCGTTGAGCAGGGCATGAACGATACGCGTCCCGTCGACCCGAAAGCCGCGGTTCAATCGGTCTTCAAGGTCCTCTTTCATCATATCGACCCTGGTCAGATCAGAAAGGTCCGCGCCTCGCTGCCTGAGGACGTACGGCAGCTCTGTCCCGATCCCGATACGAAACACTGAACCTCCTCTCGGTTCGAGAGGGCGGCGTGCTCAATAAAGGAAATCCGCCATGCCCAATGCCGCCGAAATCCTCGTCGACACGCTGATCAACTGGAAAGTGGAGGTCGTCTTCGGCCTGCCGGGCGACGGCATAAACGGCATCATGGAGGCGTTGCGCACCCGTCAGGACCGCATCCGGTTCGTCCAGGTCAGGCACGAAGAATCTGCCGCCTTCATGGCGTGCGCCTATGCCAAATGGACCGGCAGGTTGGGCGTCTGCCTGGCCACCTCGGGACCGGGGGGCACACACCTCCTTACCGGCCTCTATGACGCCAAGCTCGACCAGGCTCCCGTGCTTGCCATCACCGGCATGCAGTTCCACGACCTTATCGAGACTTTTACGCAGCAGGACGTCGACCTGACCCGCGCCTTCAACGACGTCGCGATCTTCAACGCGCAGGTCTCCGATGCCGCCCATATGGAAAACCTGGCCAGTCTCGCCTGCCGCTCGGCTCTTGCCCGGCGCGGCGTCGCCCATCTGTCGATTGCCAGCGATGTACAGGAAAACGAGTTGCCCGAGGCAGACCGCTCGAAGCGAAACCGGCCCTCGCACACCCCCGATCGATGGTTCGAAGGCAGCCGGCTTCCGGCTGCCGACCAGCTCGACCAGGCGGTTAAGATTCTCAATGCGGCGAAAAAAGTCGCTATCCTGGCCGGACGCGGCGCACTCGGCGCGCGCGAAGAACTTGAGCGCGCGTCGGACCTGCTGGCGGCGCCCGTCGCCAAGGCGCTGCTCGGCAAAGCCGTGCTGCCCGACGACCATCCGAATACGACCGGCGGCATCGGCATTCTCGGCACCCGCGCCTCGCAGGATGCGCTGAGCGAATGCGACGCCCTGCTGATTGTCGGATCGACGTTCCCCTACATCGAATACTATCCCGAACCTGGCAAGGCGCGCGGCGTCCAGATCGACCGTGACGCGCAGAGGATCGGCCTGCGGTATCCCGTCGAGGCAGGGCTCGTAGGCGATGCCGCCGAAACCTTGCGTCTTCTCAACGAACGCCTCGAGCGCAAGAGCGACCGCTCCTTCCTGGGAAAGGCGCGGCAGGAAATGACCCGCTGGCGCGATGCAATGGCATTATCCGAAGCCAAGCCGGATGTGCCGCTGAAGCCGCAACTCGTGGTCAAGGCATTCGGCAGGCGTATGCCTGAGAACGCGATCCTGGCAGCCGATTCAGGACAGAATACCGAGATGGCTGCCAGGCACATCGACATGAAGGCCGGACAGGCATTCGGGGTTTCTGGAGCGCTCGCCTCTATGGCCTGCGGCCTTCCCTATGCGATTGCCGCCGGCATTGCCTTTCCGGGGCGCCCTATCTTCGCAGTGGTTGGGGATGGTGGGCTTGCCATGCAACTCGGCGAATTCTCGACTGCGGTACGGCACGGCATTCCCCTCAAGGTCCTCGTGCTCAAGAACGGCATGCTGAACCAGATCGCCTGGGAGCAGATGATGTTCCTTGGCAATCCGCAATTCGGCTGCGAGCTGCAGCCCATCGATTTCGCCATGGCCGCCGAGGCCATGGGCGGCATCGGCTACAGCGTCTCGCGGCCGGAAGAGGTCGAGGGCGTGCTTGAGGCGGCCTTCGCCACGCAGGGACCGGTGATCATCGAGGCCGTCGTGGACGCCTATGAGCCAATGATGCCGCCCAGGATGCCGCCGGATTATGCGAGGAATTTCCGCAAGGCGCTGCCGGACACGCCTGGACACGACCAGATCGAGGACAATGTCGGCGAGGAGCCGCTGAAGTCCATGATGAACGAAGTTTCCGAGGAAGCGTAGGCACAGCCGATCTCGCCCCACGTCCGCGACGGATGGCGACGTGCGCGGCGACACTGCATAGGGATACTTCTGCCGAGTCCGTGGGATCGGTATCGGCGCCCCGACCATCGCGGAAGTCTCGGGCCATGTACCGCTTCGGGGCAGATCCTGCTGTTGCAAGAGTGAAAGGGTCGTGCGGCAGAACTACCGCAAGCCACTGTTCTTGCATGGCAACTTAGCATCAAAAAATTTTTGGGACCCCTCTTGAAGAGATTTCTGGCCGTTCCCAGATCGTTTCGCGTCGAGGCTTCGGCTCGATGAAAAAGGCGTCGCGACACCTGCGGCGTCCCATGTTGCTTTTCGGAGGATATGGATATGAGAAGCGTGGATTTTGCACCCCTTTACCGCACGACGGTCGGCTTCGACCGTCTTTTCGACATGCTCGACAGCAGCATTCGCTCGGACTGGCCTCCCTACAACATTGAAAAGAAGAATGAGAACAATTACCGCATCACCATGGCGGTAGCAGGCTACGACCTGGACGAGCTCGAACTCGTGCAGAACGGCGCCGAACTGTGCGTTACCGGACGCAAGAAGCCCGATCCAGAGCAGCGGCAAGTTCTCCACCAAGGCCTTGCGATAGGTAATTTCAGACAGGCCTTCAGGCTGGCCGACCACGTAAGGGTGAAGGCTGCGACGCTGAACTGCGGTTTGCTCGCCATCGAGCTCGTGCGTGAGGTGCCCGAGGAACTCAAGCCGCGTCGCATCGAGATTGGCGTCCGCGACCCTGAAAATACAACGAAGTCGATAAGCCAGGATGTGTCGCGCAAGGCGGCCTAGAATGTCGCAACAACCTGCGGTCCGCCTCCCGGCAACGCCGGGAAGCCAAGATTGCGGAGAACGGAGATGAGAAGCGAAGCTGATATCTTTCTTCAAGCCGGCACAAGAAAACCGACCCGCATCGACGTCTCGCCGGTGCCGAAAAACCCCGGCGACGTTCTCAACTGCTCAACCATGAGCCTTGAGGCGAAGCGTGCCTTGCTTGCCTCATGGGCCTCGGACGCGCATGCGGTTGACGACGCTCCGTCGCTGCGCAGGCTGGATGACGGCTCGGTCATGAATGTGGATGAGATCCTTCGCGCGCTGAAGGCACTGGATGAGCGCGAGCAAGGGCATCCGCCGCACAGGGCGGCGTCTCGGTCCCAGCGGCGTTCTTTCGGCCGCTTCCGTCGAGGGAGTTGGTTCCGCTGGATCGCGGGCATCCGAGGTGAAGACGATGATGACGATCCACCTCCGAGCCCGGTCTGCGCGGCGATCCCGCCGAGGGCAGGTGGTGGCGGGGCATTTTCCCTGCCGGAACCTGAAGCAGCCTAGAGCAATCCCGAGAAAAGCGCATACCGCTTTTTCCCTGGAAATTACGTGGAAACAGACGGTTAGAGCAGTTCGGCGTCTCGTGAAACGATGAACTGCCCCAATGAAGGGGTTGGGTCCAACCCCTCAAAAGCATCCAGCCAATGGAGGAAGTTCATGAATGACAAAATGTTCGAGCAGCCTGTTCTGGTGAAGAACGGGGATTTCATCATCGAGGAAGTAGCGTGCCTCGAAGATGCATTCGAGTTTCTGCAGAATTGGCCCCGGAACCGCAGAGGCCCGATTTTCGAAACCGCCCTGCGCGCGTGTCAACGCGCCTATGACGGCCATGTCCCAGCCTCGCTGGCACGCGATGCTTTTGCCGGCTTTGCGCGCTCGGCCAGGATCCTTGAAGACGTCTCGACCTCCATACCCTGGATGGCGGGGATCAAGACGGGCAGAGGCGGCATTTCCGCCTGAGGAGAACGTTCGCCGAACCTTCGGTTTCAAGTATGTCAGGTTCCGAGCAAAGTCATGGAGAGCGCCTAATTCCGTAGGTCGTGCCGCCGGCAGGGCGCGGTGACCGGTGCTAACGCCGGTCACCATGCTTGGCGGTGCCGGTCAGCGGAACATCGAGCCGCCATCAACGTCGAGCGCCGCGCCATAGACGAAGCTCGCGGCGTCCGAGCAAAGGAATAGGATCGCGGCGGCCATGTCGTCGGGCCGGCCCATGCGGCGCATCGGCAAATTGGCCGCGATGCGGTCCTTGAGAGCCTGGTCGATATGGGAATGCATCGGCGAATCGGTCGGCCCCGGATTGAGGGCGTTGATGCGCACCTTCTTTCCCGCCAATTCGCGCGCAACCGACTTCACCAGCGACAGCGTGCCGGCCTTGGACGCCGCATAGGCGGTGTCGGCGATGAGCCCGCCGCCGCCATGCACACCGGCGTCGGAGGCCACGCACACGATATTCCCCCCGCCGGCATTGCCTTGCATGCGCTGCACCGCCCCCTGGACGGTGAAGAAGGTGCCCAGCAGATTGACGCCGAGGACGCGCCGCCAGTGCGCCCAATCCTGCTCCGCGATTCTCTTGGCAGTGATGATCGCCGCGCAGGTCACGACGTTGTCGAGCCGCGCCAGCTTGGCGTCGCAATAGTCGAACATGCGCGCGATGCTGTCGGGGTCGCCCATGTCGGCCACCACCTTGTGCGGTGGTGTCCCGGCCGTTCCGCTCAATTCGTCATGGCGCTTCGCCAACCCCTCGGTATCGCGGTCGCACATCACGACCTCGGCGCCCTTGGAGAGAAAGGCACGGGCGGTCTCGAAACCCATGCCGCTCGCGGCACCGGTCACCAGCACGGTCTTGCCGGCAAAACTGTCCTGGGCAAACGTCGGATAGGGATCGATCATGATGTCTCCGTGAACAGTAAGGGTTGGCCGACGGCAAGGTTTGGCACGGCGTGTTCAGGCCTTCAGGTGCAGCGTCACGAGCACGCTGCACTCCGCGCCGCTGTCGAAACGCGCCGCGACGCGCAGCCAGTTGCCAAAATGGCTAAGCCGCGCCATTGCCATGCCGTCGCGCTCGGCCGGCATGACAAACTCGGTGCCTTCGCGCAGCCAGTGCATTCCATCCGGCGAGATCTCGATCCACGCCGTTGCCGCAGGGCCGACAGGTTGCTTCAACGCGCGCACGAAGAAGATCGCCTCGCGCGCCCATCCTGCCTCGTAAGGCTCGCTGGCGGCCTCGCCGCGCCAGCGCTCGTTGCGCGAGACGACCGCGGTGATGTTCTCGGGCAGCATCAGAAGTCTCCGGAAATGCAGATGGAATCGACATAGAGGAAGGCCCGTTTGGCAACGTCGGTTTCAGCGAAGAGGCCGAAATTGAGCATGCACCACAGGTTCTTCATCGCCGGAATGCGGATCGAATCGAATCCCGAGAGATCGAAGCTGCGATCGTTGCAGCGCAGCCCGAGCGCCGTCATCGATTCCAGATCGAAATCGAAGCACAGATAAGTCCAGTTCACCTTGGTGGGGATCTCGTTGTAGCACAGGCGCTGCGATCCGCCGGGAAGGTCGAGCCATCCCTCCGGCGACAGGTGATAGTGGCTGATCGTCTTGTCGTCGCTGCCGATCGGGATGATCTTCTCGGTCTCGCGCTTGTATTGCCATTTTTGCAAGTGCTGGCCGTCGAGCGCGTTCAAAAAGCGCAGATGCGGCATGACCCGATCGCTGTTGCCATCCTGATCTCCGCCCTGCAGGTCGAACAGGAAGCCGACGGAGCGCACATCGGTTTCGGAAAGCTTCAGCGCATTGGCTTCGGGCTTGAAGGTGAAATACATTTCGAAGCGGATCGGTCCGCGCTTCCTGAATGTGTGGCGTTTGATGGCGACGTTGCGGGCTCCCGGCAGGGGACGTGTCGCAACCTTCAACGCATAGGATGAATCCATCCCCCCGTGTGAGCCGGCGTCCCAGTGCGCGAGCGTCGACAGCATGGCGCTGGTATGCTGCGCGTAGCCCGGCAGCATGGTGTCCAGATCGTCCTCATAGTTGCCGACAAGCTGCGACCAGCCGCAATGGCCGCGCGCGAAATCGTCGAACGACAATATCCGCGGCAGCGGGTCGAAGCGGCTGAGCGCGGGGTCCGCGCGCAACAACGCCAGCCGCATCGCCTCGGCGAGGTCAGCGCCCTGGTTTGGAACCTGGTTCTTCATCTCGGCCTCATCCGGCTTTCAGTTTCTTGACGGCGTCCCAGTCGATCTCGATGCCGAGCCCGGGTTTCTGCGGGACGTCGAGCGTGCCGTTCTTCTGCCTGACGCAACCGGGCGCGAGATCGGCCAGGCTGGCCTTGAACGGGCTGGCGTCGCACTCGCACTCCATGACGCCAAAGTTCGGCATCGCGGCTGACAGATGGACGCTTGCGGTCTCGCAGACGATGCCCGACATGCCGATATGCGGCGCGTAGCGGACATCATGCGCCGCGGCGTAGTCGGCCATGCGACGCGTCTCGGAGATGCCGCCCGCGCGCGCCACGTCGGGCTGCAGCACGGACAGCGTCCGGTTGGCGATCAGGCGCTGCGCCTGGTCCAACGTGAAATTGCTCTCGCCCGCGGCCAGCGGCACGTCGCAGCGCCGGCGCAGTTCCTCGTAGCCCTGCTCGTTTTCCGGTTGCAGCGGCTCCTCGAACCAGAAATAGCCGTTTGCCGAAAGCGCACGACCTACCTCGACCGCCTCGTCCAGATTGTAGGCCCAGTTCGCATCGACGCAGAGCCCGATCGCATCGCCGGCGCGCTTGCGGATGCGCTCGATCCGTTTGCAGGCTTCGCGCACTGGCCGCGCCATCTTAACCTTGATGCGCGTAAAGCCCTCGCCGAGATAACGATCGAGTTCAGCGTCGGCGGCATCGTCGTCGACCCAGTTGACCGCGGCGGCATAGACGTCGATGCGGTCGCGTCCGACACCGCCGAGAAGCTTCGCGATCGGCTGTCCGGTCGCCTTGCCCAATATATCCCATAGCGCGATGTCCACGCCGGCGATGGCCTCGATCAGCACGCCGCCCGCCCTGCCCGAAAGCGCGCGGCGCATGGACTGCCATAGGGCGTCGATGTTGCGCGCGTCCTGGCCGAGCAGGCGCGGCTTGAGCGAGCTTTCGATCAGCTCGACATAAGCCTTGGGCGAGAACCGCGCCAGGGTTTCGCCTACGCCGACAATGCCCTCGCTCGTGCGCACTTCGACCAGGACCAGCGAGACCTTTTCATAGACGCCCCAGGACGTGACCGTGGGCCGGGGCAATGTCTGGCTGAGGGGATGGGCAATCACCTCGGCAATCTTCAGCGGCCCCGCCGCGATTGGATCGCTCACGTGCATCGGCTCCAGATTTCTCCCTTGGTCCTCTCGCACCGCCTTCATAGCTTTCACTTGTAAACTTAGCAACCAAAAAACTTAGTTGCTATGTTTGGGAAAACCGTGCTAGTGAGCTCGGAAAGGATTCCGAATGCCCCTGGACGAAGCACGCAAGCCGATTTTCTCCGCGAAACTCGCGAGCCCTTCCCGCCTCGCGGACGGCGTCTCGGATGCGATCGCCGCGGCGTTGTTCGACGGACGCATCGCGCCTGGCGAAGCGCTGCCGCCGGAAGGCGAGATCGCCCGGGAATTCGGCGTCTCCAAGCCCATCGCACGCGAGGCGCTGCGCCAGTTGACCAGCGCCGGCCTCGTTTCGACCCAGCAAGGAAAAGTTGCCCGCGCCAAGGCACTTAGCGGCGAGCCGATGGAGCGCATCTACGCCTATGCGGTCCGTTCGAGCCTGACGCGGCTTCAGGAAGCCAACGAGATGCGCCGCGTCATCGAGGTTGGCATAGCCAGGCTGGCCGCCGAGCGCCGCGATCCGCGCGGCCTGGAAATGATGCGCCAGGCCGTGCTCGACATGCACGCCGGCATCGGGAGGCCTGGCGATTTCACGCAAGCCGACATTCTGTTCCACCTCGGCCTCGCGACGGCCACGGGCAACTCCATGATCCGTATTCAGATGGAAGGGATGCGGTCTGTCCAACGCGAGGTTTCGGAACTGTTCTCCCAGCGCTCCAACCGCACGGAAACGGATTGGCGGGCCACCGTCGAACGGCACCAGGCGATCTACGACGCGATCATGGCGGGCGACACCGATCTCGCGGACCGGCGCATTCACGAGCATTTCGACGCGGCCGACATCGCCTCGTTCGAGGTGGCCGGCAAGCTCGGGGAGCCGTCGCCGTGAGCAAGGACCGTTTTTCCCTTGCCGGACGGCGGGCGCTGGTGACCGGCGCCAGCTCCGGCATCGGGCGCGCGGTTGCGATCGCCCTGGCGCAGCATGGCGCCAGCGTCGCGCTGCATCACTTCGGTGACGCCGCCGGCGCGCGCGAAACGGCTGCCGCTATCGGCCCGGGCACCGCGGTTCTCGAGGCCGATTTCACCGATAGCAAGTCAATGTCGGCCTTTACCGATGAAGCCGCCGGCGCCGGGCCCATCGACATCCTCGTCTCGAACGGCGCGATCGAGCGGCGCCGTGCATGGAGCGAGATCGACGAAGCGCATATCCAGGCCCATGTGGCGGCAAACTTCACGGCCCTGCTTACCCTGGCCACGCGGCTCGTTCCCGCCATGGCCAAGCGCGGGTGGGGACGCGTGGTCGCGACCGGCAGCGTGATGGCGAGGCGTCCGCGCGCGGAAACAATCGTCTATGCTTCGCTGAAGGCGGCGCAACTTACGGCGGTGCGCGCCATGGCACGCGAGGTTGCGCCGCATGGCGTCACCATGAATGTGGTATCGCCCGGCGCGATCGAGACGGAGGCAACCGCCGAGCGCTACCGGGACGCAGCCTTCCGCCAAGCGGTCGCGGCGAAGATTCCCGCCGGCCGCCACGGCCAGGCCGACGACCTCGTCGGCGCCTTCGTTTTTCTGTGCAGCGACGCCGCCCGCTACGTCACCGGGGCTGACCTGCCCGTCGACGGCGGCTGGACGATCGGCGACGCGCCCAGCGCGCTGCCGGGGACAACAGCATGACAAGTCGCCGCCGCCTGCCGGCCCGTTCGTTGCGCGCCCGCAGTTGTTGATTGGACCATCGGCGTTTCGGGAGGAAACCATGAAGACCGCAATCAAACTTGCACTATCGACCTTGGCGCTGTGCGCCCTGTCGGCGCACTCGCTGGCCCAGGAACTCCGAGTGACCGTGTGGACGGGCAGCGAGGCCCACCTCAAGATGCTGAACGGCATCGCCCAGAGCTTCATCGCCAAGCATCCGGGCGTCACGGTGAAATTCGAGACCGTTCCGGTCGCCGACTACACGCAGAAGCTCACTTTCCAGGTCGCCGGGGGCAACGCCCCCGACATCGCCTGGATGATGGAGGATGCCGCACCCGCCTTCGAGAACGCCGGGCTGCTGATGGACATCGGCCCGACGCTCAAGGCGACCGAGGGATACAATTTCGACGATTTCTCCCAGCCCGCCATGGCGCTCTGGCAGAAGGACGGCAAGGTCTACGGCGTGCCCTTCTCCACCTCGCCTTTCCTGATCTACTACAACAAGGACATGTTCGACAAAGCAGGTGTCGAAGATCCCAACCAGCTCGCCGCGAAGGGCGAGTGGAACATGCAGAAATTCCAGGAGGTCGCCAAGAAGATCACCGAGGCCAATCCCGGCAAATGGGGCTTCGAATTCAAGGATGGCGAAGGTTACGCATCGCGTATGACGCACGCCTTGCTGCCGCCCGTGCGCGCTTACGGCGGTGATCTGTGGGCCGACGGCCAGTGCGGCCTCGACAAGCCTGAAGCGGTGGCTGCCATCAAGCAGCTCCATGATATGGTGTTCAAGGACAGGTCGATCGTGCCGCCGGGAGAGCAGGGCGACTACTTCTCCGGCAATTCGGCGATGACCGTGAACCAGATCTCGCGAGCCTCGAAGATGCCCGAGGCAGGCTTCAAATGGGGCATCGCCCCCTTGCCTTCGGGACCCGCCGGCGAAGCTCCGGTCATCGGCCAGGCCGCGCTGACAGTCTTTGCGTCCGGCAAGAACAAGGAGCTTGCCGCGCAACTGGTGGCCGACATGACCAGCAAGGACAATGTGGCTGCCATGGCCCAGTTCTTTCCGCCGGCCCGCAAGAGCGTCCTGGAGAGCGACGCCTTCGTCAACTCCAACAAGCTGATCCCGCCCGAGCAGATGAAAAGCGTCGCCGCAGCGATCGTCAACGGCCGCGTTCACCCTTCGCATGAGCATGTGCCGCAGATATTCGCCGCGATGGCGCCGCGCGTCGACGCGCTGTGGCGGGCCGACGCCAATGTCGAAGAGGCGCTGAAGGGCGTCTGCGCCGCCATTCAGCCATTGCTCTGACAGGATTTCGGTTCATGGCCGGCATGGCATCCCGGGACAATGCGGCGCGCCCTGCCAGCGCGCCGTGGCTGAGCTTGAAGGCCAGGGAGATGCTGGAGGCATGGCTGTTCGTCAGCCCGACCTTGATCGGCTTCCTGGTCTTCTTCCTTGGGCCGCTGGTCGCCATCTTCTATTATTCGACGACCGAGTGGAACCTGCTCAGCCAGCAGGCGACCTTCGTCGGGCTTCGCAATTTCCAGAATGCGCTGCTGGAGAACCCCGACTTCTGGCATGTCGTGCGCAATTCCGTGATCTTCGCGCTGGGGCTCGTTCCCCTGAACATGGCGCTGGCGCTCTCCCTCGCGCTGGCGCTTTCGCGGCCGTTCTTCGGTGTCGTCTTCTTTCGCACGGTCTTCTTCGCGCCGGTGGTCACATCGGCAATCGCCTGGGCCATCGTCTGGAAATTCATGCTGCAGGGCGAAGGCGGCGCCGTGAACCAGATGCTCGCCTGGATCGGCATCGATGGCCCGAATTGGTTGCGCGAGCCCAACTGGGCGATGGCGGCCGTCATCGTCACCCGAGTCATCAAGATGGTCGGCCTCAACATGATCCTCTACATCGCCGCGCTCCAATCGATACCGCGCGACTACGAGGAGGCAGCGGCGCTGGAAGGCGCCTCGCGCTGGCAGGTCTTTCGCATGATCACCTGGCCGCTGCTCGCGCCGACGACGCTGGTCATCATGGTTCTGACGACGATCGGCTCGTTCAAGGTGTTCGACCACATCTACCAGATGACCGGCGGCGGCCCGGAAAACGGCACCCTGGTGCTGGCCTTCTACATCTATCAGCAAGGCTTCAAATTCTTCAACGTCGGCTACGCGGCCGCGCTGGCCCTGATCATGTTCGTCATCGTGATGGCGCTCACCCTCGTGCAGGTGATGTTGCGGCGGAAGGAGATGGAGTGACCCAGCGCCGGACCGAGATTCTCTATCGTATCTGCTGGACCATGGCGCTGCTGCTTTTGGCCGTGCCCTTCGTGTTCCCGTTCCTGTGGATGATTTCCGGCGGCTTCAAGAGCACCACCGAAATCTTCGGCGCGCCGACCTTGATTCCCCGCGTCTGGCGCTTCGAGAACTTCGCGGAAGTGTTCACCTATCAGCCCTTCGCGCGGCAGTATTTCAACTCGCTCTACATCGCCGCGACGGTGACGGTGCTGACCTTGTTCATCGCCTCGCTCGCGGGCTACGCGCTGGCGCGCATCCGCTTTGCCGGCGCCGGGCTGTTGATGCTGTTCCTGATGATGGCACTGATGGTGCCGGAAGAGGTCACCATCATCCCTAATTTCTTCCTGATCCGCGCCATGGGCCTGATCGACACGCACTGGCCGCTCATCCTTCTGCCGGTCTTCGGCCCGCAGGGCGTGGTGGCGACCTTCCTGATGCGTCAGTTCTTCCTGGCGCTGCCCAGGGAACTCGAAGAGGCCGGCAAGATGGACGGCCTCTCGCGCTTCGGCGTCTGGTTGAAGATCGCCCTGCCCATGGCGCGGCCGGCGCTTGCGGCGGTTGCGATCATCACCTTCCTGCATTCGTGGAACCTGTTCCTCGAACCGCTGATCTTCCTCAGTTCGCTTGAAAAATTCACGCTGCCGCTGGCGCTGTCCAACTTCAACGACAGTTACGGCCTGCCCTTGTGGAACCTGCAATTGGCGGCGACGAGCCTGGCCGTGGTTCCCATCCTCATCATCTATCTGATCGCCCAGCGCCAGATCATCGAGAGCTTCGCCCTCTCCGGCGTCAAGGGATAAGGGGAGTCATGACAAAGCTTCTGCTCAAGGACATCCGCAAGCGGTTCGGAACGGTCGAGGTGATCCGTGGCGTCGATCTCGAGATCGAGGATGGCGAGTTCGTGGTCTTCGTCGGCCCGTCGGGATGCGGGAAGTCGACGCTGTTGCGGCTGATCTCCGGCCTCGAGCATCTCAGCGAGGGCGAACTCCACATTGGCGGCCGTCTGGTCAATGAGGTTCCGGCGGCCAGGCGCGGCGTGGCCATGGTGTTCCAGTCCTACGCGCTCTACCCTCACCTGACCGTCCGCGACAATATGGGCTTCGGCCTCAAGGTCCGCAAAGTGCCGGCCGGCGAGCGCGCCCGGCGCGTCTCGGAGGCCGCCGCGACGCTGAAGCTCGAGCCGTTGCTCGACCGTTTCCCGCGTCAGCTGTCGGGCGGGCAGCGCCAGCGCGTGGCCATCGGCCGCGCCATCGTCGCCAATCCCGACGTCTTCCTTTTCGACGAACCGCTTTCGAACCTCGACGCCGAACTGCGTGTGCACATGCGCTCCGAGATCGCCGCGCTCCACCAGCGCCTGTCGACGACGATGATCTACGTGACCCACGATCAGATCGAGGCCATGACGCTTGCCGACAAGATCGTGGTGTTGCGCGACGGAAAGATCGAACAGGTCGGCTCACCGCGCGAGCTCTACGACAGCCCCCGAACCATTTTCGTCGCCCAGTTCATCGGCAGCCCGAAGATGAACATCCTGCCGCTCGCCGATGGACGGCCAATCACCCACGGGGCGTCCGTGCCTGCGGCGGCCGTCTCGATCGGCGTTCGGCCCGAGCACCTGTCGCTGGCCCAGCCTTCGTCCGCCACGCTGCGCGGCAAGGTAAAGCTTGCCGAATACACTGGCGCCGTCACGCTCATCCACGTTGAATTGGACGCGGGCCAGACTTGTCTTGTCATCCACAATCAAGGAACGGCGCCCGAGATCGGCGCCGAGATCGGCCTGGACGCAGCCCCGACGAACCTGCACTTCTTCGACGGCGAGGGCCGCGCGGTCTGACGCGATCAGGAATGGCCAGCGCGTAGCCGGCGTGCGGACGCGATAACCCGCGGAAGCATGAGAACGGGCGAATGACCCGCCGCATTGCCTTCTGTACCCGCTCGCTGGATAGTTCCGGCCATGCTGCAGAGCCTGACGACTCACTGGCCTCAAATCCTGGCGATCATCTCGGTGATGATCGCCAGCGTTGGCATTGCCCATGCCGTCATGACCAAGGAGGACGTCCGGGCCGCCACCGGCTGGGTCGGCGTGATGGTGCTGTCGCCGATCCTGGGCGTGCTGATCTATGCCGTGGCCGGCATCAACCGCATCCGGCGCGCCTCGATCAGCGCACAGCGCTCGCTTGCCGGCGATCTGGCGTCCGCCAGGCACGACCGCGACATTGCCGCCGAGGAGGCCCTGATCGTCGAACGATACGGGCCGCGCTTCATCGGCCTCAGGACGCTGGGCGACAGGGTGGCGCGGCGCGCGCTTCATCCGGGAAATGCCATCACGGTCCTGGAAACAGGCGACGAAGCCTATACCGCGATGTGTGCGGCCATCGACGGCGCCGAACGCAGCGTCCTGCTCGAAACCTATATTTTCGACAATGACCCCGTCGGCCTGCTCTTCGTGGAATCCCTTGCCCGGGCGGTCCGCCGCGGCGTCAGCGTGCGCGTGTTGATCGACGCCGTAGGCGCCCGCTATTCCGTGCCCAGCATATTGGGCCACCTGCGCGGCGCCGACATCACCGCCGGGCTCTTCAACGGCAACATCGTCATGGGCCTGCACCTGCCCTATGCCAATCTGAGGACCCACCGGAAGATCCTGGTGGTCGACGGCACGGTTGTCTTTACCGGCGGCATGAACATTCGCAAGGGCTTTTCCGCCGAGTTTGCCGGCTCCAACAGTTCCAGGGACACGCATTTTCGCGTGACCGGTCCAGTGGTAGCCGACCTCTTTTCGGTTGCCGCCGAAGATTGGCGTTTCGCCAGCAACGAGGCGCTGACGGGCGATGCCTGGCGAATTGCCCCGCTGTCGCCGGCGCCCGCCACGCCCATGCTGGTGCGGGCGGTCGCGTCCGGCCCGGACGCCAGCGTCGAGACCAATCACAAGCTGCTGATCGGCGCCTTCTCCGTCGCGCGCAAATCGATCCGCCTCATGTCGCCCTATTTCCTGCCGGACCGCGAACTGATCAGCGCCCTGACGACCGCGGCAAGACGCGGTGTCGAAATCGATATCGTGGTGCCGGCGGTGAACAATCTTTTCCTTGTCGACCGTGCGATGACGGCGCAATTCGACCAGGTTCTGAAGCACTATTGCCGCGTCTGGCGCACGGAAGGACCTTTCGACCATTCGAAGCTGCTTTCGATCGATGGCGCATGGGCCTATATCGGGTCTTCCAACCTTGACGCCAGGTCGCTACGGCTCAATTTCGAGATCGACCTGGAGGTACTCGACGCCGGCTTCGCCAGCGAGGTCGAAAAGCGGATCGCGGCGGCGATCGAGACGGCCGTCCCTGTCACGCTGGAAGCATTGCGGGCGCGGCCATTCGTCATCCGTCTGTTCGATCGCATCCTGTGGCTGGGCTCGCCCTATCTTTAACAAAAGGACGTGTTTGCCAGATAGCTTGAAATCGATGATGGAACAGATGCCGAAAGGTTCTATTTTTTGAGGTGCATGGTGCAAGCAGCAGGAATGGCGGGCAAACGATGCGGGTGAACGGGCGCAGCCTGCCGGCAAGCATGCTTTTGTCCATTCGCGACAAGCGGATGCGGAAGGCCAATGCCACGTCGACCAACAAGGCGGACGCCACCGGAACGCTGGTCGCCTCCTACAATGTCCACAAATGCATCGGCGTCGACCGCAAGTTCGATCCCGAGCGCACCAGTCGCGTCATCCGCGAGATCGACCCGGATGTCATCGCCCTGCAGGAAGCGGACAATCGTTTCGGCGACCGGACCGGACTTCTCGACCTGTCCCGGCTCGAACTGGAAACCGGCCTGGTGCCGGTGCCGATTTCGGCAACCGGCAAGGGCCATGGCTGGCACGGCAACGTCTTGCTTTTCAAAAAGGGCGTCGTGCGCGACGTGCATCAGATCAGGCTTCCCGGGCTGGAACCGCGTGGCGCTCTGGTGGCAGAAATCGACCTCGACGGAAGCCAGTCCCTGCGCGTCATCGCGGCGCATTTGGGCCTGCTGCGCCGTTCGCGGTCGCAGCAGGCACAGGTCGTACTGGATATCATGAACAGCCCCGACGAGAAGCCGACGCTGCTGCTCGGCGACCTCAACGAATGGCGCCTCGGAAACCGCTCCGCGCTGAACACGCTGCATCTGACGTTTGGACCGTTGCCTCCGGCTGTTCCCACCTTCCCCTCGAACCTGCCCCTGCTGGCGCTCGACCGCATCATGGCCAACCGGCACGGAATGATCGCGGCCGTCGAAGCGCATGACACGCCGCTGTCGCGGGTCGCCTCCGACCATCTGCCGCTGACCGCCTTTGTCCGCCTGTAGCCACGCGCCGATAACGCCTTGATGTCGACCGCGTTGGAAAGCGTGTAGGGCGGTATCGGAACGGCGGCTCCTTTTGCGAGTTGATATGGCTTGGACAACAGGAGGACGAGACATGAGAAGCTTTTTCCTGGCCTCGATGATGGCGTTGGCCGCTTCGGCTTCCGTCATTGCGCCGACGCAGGCCGCGAGCGTCACCATCCAGTCCGGCGACGAGCCCCAGTATTCGCCCGACGACGACTATGACAATGGCGAGGTCGTCGTGCGCCGCCATCACGATCGCCAGCGTTATATCGACAATCGCTATAATGACGACGAGGACAGCGATGTTCGTTACAGCGACCGCGAATACCGCCGCTACCATCGTCACCACCGCTGCCACATCGAGTTGGTGAAACACTGGCGCCACCATCACAGGGTGATCGAAGAGGTTCGTGTCTGCACCTGACCCGAGGATCGCTGAAGTGCATCTGCGTGGCCTGATTGCAATGCGGTAAGCTGCGGCCACGCCCCTTCTGCTGCACTGGCTATGCCGCATTGCACAATTCCGCGACCTTGCCCACAATGCGGGGCATGGTCCTATCCTCCCTAGCCGTCCTGGTGATCGACGAAAACCGTATCCGCGCCTCGATCATCGAGGCGGGACTGCGCGAGGCCGGCCATCAGCGGGTGACCGTCGTCCATGACGTGGCGGGCATTGCGCGCCGCATCGCCGAGATCGAACCCGACGTGATTGTCATCGACCTCGAAAATCCCAACCGCGACATGCTGGAGAACATGTTCCAGCTGTCGCGCGCGGTGAAGCGCCCGATCGCCATGTTCGTCGACCGTTCCGACCAGGCCTCTATCGAGGCCGCGGTCGATGCCGGCGTGTCCGCCTATGTCGTCGATGGCCTCAGGCAGGAACGCGTGAAGCCGATCCTCGACATGGCCGTCAGCCGCTTCAACGCCTTTTCTCGCATGGCACGCGAACTGGAGGAAGCGCGCAGCGAACTCGAGAACCGCAAGGTCATCGACCGCGCCAAGGGAATATTGATGAAATCGCGGGGTCTGAGCGAAGACGCGGCCTACACGCTGCTGCGCAAGACGGCGATGAACCAGAACCGCAAGATCAGCGACATCGCCCATAGCCTGGTGACGACAGCCGGGCTGCTCGGGCCGCTGGAGGATGAATGAGCATGACAGCTGCGCATCAGATCACCGCCGGCTTCATGCCCCTGTTCGACAGCGCCGTGCTGGTCGCGGCCGGCGAAATGGGCTTTGCCGCGCGCGAAGGCGTCGATCTCGTCCTCCACCGCGAAACCTCCTGGGCCAACATCCGCGACCGCATCGCCATTGGCCATTTCGACCTTGCCCATATGCTTGGGCCGATGCCGCTCGCCTGCAACCTCGGGCTCACGCCGCTGGCATCCGAGACGATCGTGCCCTTTTCGCTCGGCCTCGGCGGCAATTGCGTCACCATCTCCAACGCCGTCTGGGAAGGCATGGCGGCGCACGGCGCCGTATCGGATCTCGATCCGGCCCGCGCCGGCGCGGCGCTCGGCGCGTTTATCCGCGAACGCGCGGCGGCCGGCCGCGACCCGCTACGCTTCGCCGTCGTGCATCCGCATTCCGGGCACAATTACGAACTGCGCTATTGGCTCGCCGCCTGCGGCATCGACCCCGACGGTGAGATCGAGATCGTCATCGTGCCGCCGCCCTTCATGGCCGACGCGCTGGCCGCCGGCCGCATCGACGGCTATTGCGTCGGCGAACCCTGGAACAGTGCGTCCGTCGCGGCCGGCACCGGCCACATCGTCACCGTCAAGGCGCTTTTGTGGCGCAACAGTCCCGAAAAGGTGATCGGTGCGCGCAAGGCCTGGGCCGAAGCGCAGCCGGAGGCGCTGGCGGCGCTGCTCAGGGCACTGCACCACTCCGCCCGCTGGTGCCAGGACCCGGCCAATCGAGGCGAACTGGCGGCGCTGATGGCGCAGCCCGGCCTCCTTGGCCAGTCCGCCGAAATCCAGATGCCGGTCCTGACCGGACATCTCCGCCTCGGCAGCGGCGCCGAGCGGAACGTCGAGGACTTCTTCGTTCCGTTCGACAAGGCGGCGAACTTTCCCTGGAAGAGCCATGCGCTGTGGTTCTACACCCAGATGGTGCGCTGGGGCGATATCGCGCACACGCCTGAAAACCTCGCCGTCGCCCGCGACTGCTACCGGCCCGACCTCTATCGGGCGGCGCTGAAGCCACTCGGCGTAGCGCTGCCGGGCGCCAATGCCAAGGTCGAGGGGGCGTTGAAGATCGCAACGCCCGTCGGCTCGGCCGGGGCAAGCCTGGTGCTCGGCCCCGACGGTTTCTTCGACGGCCGCATCTTCGATCCGGACCAGATCGACGCTTATATCGGGGCGCAGCGGCAAGGGTGATCATTTCCGCGCCATTCTTGTGCATTGCACAAAATTTATGCGGACTGATCGCATAGCTGACCAATGTTTGGCCTTGTCACCTGGTGGCCGGATCTGCCCGTGAATCGGCTATTCAGCTGAATTCATTCGAAATTCCTTTCTAAGGCGAGACTGGCACGGTTCCTGCATTGAAATAACCGGACCCTTAGTGGGTCACGGAACAGGCGTCCAATGGCGGGCGCCCACAGGCAAAGCTGCCGCTCAGGTCAAGACGCGATCCGGATTCCCGGACGCGAAGACCTGGCCGGCGGCTTTTTTGTTTGGCCGAACACGCAATCGACGGTGCTGGTCCCAGGCAGCGCCCAACCGGAGACGACGATGACGAAACGGATCGGAACTGGAACAACCCTCAAGGATTTCACGCGCCGCGATTTTGTCGCCAGCAGCGCGCTGGCGGCGGCGCTGTTCGTCGCAGCGAAGATGCTGTTCCCGGTTGGCGCCGTGGCCGAGGGCAAAGGTGCCCAAGTGAACGCGCCAAGCTCGCCGCGCTGATGCCGCGCCGCTGACCATCGATCAAGAAAACACGCGCGGTGCTTCTCCATCGCAAACCGGAGCCTGACATGACCGCAATCCTCCCAGCCGCGCCCAGCCAGGACAATGCCCCCCGGCAGGCGCTCGTGATGTCCACCATCGCGTTCACAGTCTGCTTTGCGGTGTGGACGATCTTTTCCATCATCGGCGTGCGCATAAAGCAGGAACTTGGGCTGAACGAGACGGAGTTCGGCCTGCTCGTCGGCACGCCGATCCTCACCGGCTCCCTCGTGCGCATGGTGCTCGGCGTCTGGACCGACCGCTATGGCGGACGGCTGGTTTACACCGCCACCATGCTCGCTGCGGCGGTAGCGACCTTCCTGCTCGCTTTTGCGCACACTTACGGACAGATGCTGATCGCTGCACTCGGCGTCGGGCTTGCCGGCGGCTCCTTCGCCGTTGGCGTCGCCTATGTCTCGCGCTTCTTCCCGGCGGGCAGGCAGGGCACGGCGCTCGGCATCTTCGGTGTCGGCAATGTCGGCGCCGCTGTCACCAAATTCCTGGCGCCTTTCGTGCTTCTCGCCTGGGGCTGGCAATCGGTCGCGCTGATCTGGGCGGCAGCACTCGTCATCATGGCCGCCATCTTCTGGTTCACGACCGGCGACGATCCCGTGATTCGCGAGCGCCGCGCCGGCAAGACCACGCCTGCGAGGAGCTTCTGGCAGGAATTCGCGCCGCTGAAGAACCCGCAGGTCTGGCGCTTCGCCTTCTATTACTTCTTCTCCTTCGGTGCGTTCGTGGCGCTGTCGCTGTGGCTGCCGCGCTACCTGATCGGCGTTTACGGCTTCGGGCTGGCGACCGCCGGCATGATCGGCGCGGCTTATTCGATTCCCGCGAGCATCTTCCGCGCCTATGGCGGAGTGCTTTCCGACCGCGTCGGCGCTCGTACCGTACTCTACTGGACCTTCTCCGTTTGTGCCGTCGCGACCTTGGTGCTGTCTCTCCCCTCGGCAGACTATGTGGTGCGCGGCATCAGCGGGCCGATCGCCTTCCATTTCGAGATCGGCCCGCTCGCCTTCATCGCCGTCGCCTGCGTGCTCGGCTTCTTCATGAGCCTCGGCAAGGCCGCCGTCTACAAACATATCCCGGCTTACTATCCGCAGAGCGTCGGGGCCGTTGGCGGCGTCGTGGGCATGATCGGCGGCCTTGGCGGCTTCATCCTGCCGATCGCCTTTGGCGCGCTGAACGATCTCACCGGCGTCTGGTCGAGTTGCTTCATGCTGCTCTTCGTCCTCGTCGTCGCCTGCTTTGCCTGGATGCATGTCAGCGTCAGGCGGATGGGGCGGGCCGCATCAACCAAGGCGTCGACCCTTTCCTATGCTGCAGAGTGACACCGGAGCGGATTAGGAACATGACCCAAAAACTCGTCATCATCGGCAACGGCATGGCCCCCGGGCGCATGCTGGAGCACCTGCTGGAACAGGCGCCGGACCGCTACAGCGTCACCATCTTCAACGCCGAACCGCGCGTCAATTACGACCGCATCATGCTGTCGCCGGTCCTCTCGGGCGAGAAGGCCTACGAAGAAATCATCATCCATGGCGACGGCTGGTACATCGCCAACAACATCACCCTCTACAAGGGCCATAAGATCGTCGCCATCGACCGCGCAGCGAAGACCGTCACGTCGGACCACGGCGTCACCGAACCCTACGATAAGCTTGTCATCGCCACCGGCTCGGTGCCGTTCATCATCCCGGTGCCCGGCCACAACCTGCCCGGCGTTCTCACCTATCGCGACCTCGACGACGTCCAGGCGATGATGCTCGCGGCCCAGTCGCGCGCCAAGGCTGTGGTCATCGGCGGCGGACTGCTCGGACTGGAAGCAGCAGCGGGCCTCAACGCGCAAGGCATGGACGTCACCGTGCTGCATGTCATGCCGACGCTGATGGAGCGCCAGCTCGATCCGGCGGCAGGCTATCTGTTACAGCGCGCCGTCGAGCAGCGCGGGATCAAGGTTGTCACCAAGGCCAATACAAACGCGATCACGGGCAACGGCAAGGTCGAGCAGGTCGAACTCGTCGACGGCACCGTCATCCCCGCGACGCTGGTGGTGATGGCCGTCGGTATCCGGCCGAACGCAGCGCTGGCGAAGGAGGCGGGCATCGCCGTCAACAGAGGCATCGTCGTCGATGCCGGCATGCGCAGCAACGACCCGGACATCTACGCGCTCGGCGAATGCGCCGAGGTCAACGGCCAGATCTATGGGCTGGTCGCCCCCCTATACGAGATGGCCCGCGTCGCCGCCCGCCAGCTCGCCGGCGACGAGGCGGCCGGTTTTGTCCACATGGACACGCCGACCAAGCTCAAGGTCACCGGCATCGACCTGTTCTCGCTCGGCGACTTCGCAGAGGGCGAGGACCGCCAGGAGATCGTGCTGCGCGACGCGGCGGCCGGCGTCTACAAGCGCCTCGTGCTCAAGGACGACCGCATCATCGGCACCGTGCTCTACGGCGAGACCGCGGACGGCGCCTGGTTCAACGACCTCAAGAAGAAGCAAACAGACATATCGCAAATGCGCGATACGTTGATCTTCGGCCAGTCCTACCAGGGGGGTGCCCCACTGGACCCTATGGCGGCCGTTGCAGCCTTGCCGGATGATGCGGAAATCTGCGGCTGCAACGGCGTCTGCAAGGGCAAGATCACGGGCGCGATCGCGGCCAAGGGGCTGACTTCGCTCGACGACGTGCGCGCGCACACCAAGGCGTCGGCCTCCTGCGGCTCCTGCACCGGGCTGGTCGAAAAACTGATGGTGCTGACCATCGGCGACAAGTACAACCCGGCCGCCGTACAGCCCATGTGCTCCTGCACCACGCTCGGCCATGACGAGGTGCGCCGGCTGATCAAGGCCAAGGGGCTGAAGACCATACCTGCCGTCATGCAGGAGCTGGAATGGAAGACCTCCTGCGGCTGCGCCAAATGCCGGCCGGCACTCAACTATTATCTCGTCTGCGACCGGCCGGACGAATACGCCGACGACTACCAGTCGCGCTTCATCAACGAGCGCGTCCACGCCAACATCCAGAAGGACGGTACCTATTCGGTGGTGCCGCGCATGTGGGGCGGCGTCACCAATGCCGCCGAACTGCGCGCCATCGCCGATGTCGTCGATAAGTTCGAGATCCCCATGGTGAAGGTCACCGGCGGCCAGCGCATCGACATGCTGGGCATCCGCAAGGAAGACCTGCCGGCGGTGTGGGCCGATCTCGGCCAGGCCGGCTTCGTCTCCGGCCATGCCTATGCCAAGGGCCTGCGCACGGTGAAGACCTGTGTCGGCTCCGACTGGTGCCGCTTCGGCACGCAGGATTCCACCGGCCTCGGCATCCGCATCGAGAAATTCATGTGGGGCTCGTGGACGCCGGCCAAGGTCAAGATGGCGGTGTCGGGTTGTCCGAGGAACTGCGCCGAGGCGACCTGCAAAGACGTCGGCGTCATCTGCGTCGACAGTGGCTACGAGATCCATTTCGCGGGTGCGGCAGGCCTCGACATCAAGGGCACCGAAGTGCTTGGCCTGGTCAAGACCGAGGACGAAGCGCTGGAGCATATCGTGGCGCTGACGCAGATGTACCGCGAGCAGGCCCGCTATCTCGAACGCATCTACAAATGGGCCAAGCGCGTCGGCATCGCCGAGATCAAGCGCCAGATCATGGACGATGGCGACAAGCGCAAGGCCTTCTACGACCGCTTCGTCTTTTCCCAGAAATTCGCCCAGGTCGATCCGTGGTCGGAACGCGTGTCAGGCAAGGACAAGCACGAGTTCCGGCCGATGGCCTCGGTCGGGTTCGCGGAGGCGGCGGAGTGATGGAGATGTTCGCGCGAGCCACCCTCTGTCCCGCCGGCCATCTCCCCCTCAAGGGGGGAGATTGGATGCCACAACGGCCTTTGCCAATCGCCAACTTCGCAGAACGGACGCCATCAGCAAAACTGCCGATCTCCCCCCTCGAGGGGGAGATGTCCGGCAGGACAGAGGGGGGCGCCTGGGCGCATTCGTATCAAGTAAAGGCGACCCAATGACCTGGACACCGATCGGCACCCTGTCCGACATCCCCCGCCGGGGCGCGCGTTGCGTTGCCACGCCGCAAGGCAAGATCGCCATCTTCCGCACCGCCGAGGACCAGGTCTTCGCCATCGACGACCATTGCCCGCACAAGGGCGGCCCGCTGAGCCAGGGCATCGTCCATGGCGCGGCGGTCACCTGCCCCCTGCACAATTGGGTCATCTCGCTGGAGACCGGCAAGGCGCTCGGCGCCGACGAGGGCGCGGTGCGCACCATTCCGGTGAAGATCGAGGGCGAGCGTCTGTTCATCGCGCTCGAAGCGCTGGCCAGCCGCGCGGCCTGACCCATGCAGATTGGCGAAGCACGCGAGGTGAGGACCACTTGCCCCTATTGCGGGGTGGGCTGCGGCGTGCTGGCGAAGGTCGCCGCGGACGGGCAGGTGTCGGTCCGCGGCGACCCCGATCATCCCGCGAATTTCGGCCGGCTCTGCTCCAAGGGCTCTGCTCTTGCCGAGACCATAGGTCTTGACGGCAGGCTGCTCCATCCTGAGATCCACGGCCGCCGCGCCTCCTGGGACGAGGCACTCGATCTTGTCGCGTCGACCTTCTCGCAAACCATTGCCGAACATGGGCCGAATGCGGTCGCCTTATATGTCTCCGGCCAGTTGCTGACCGAGGACTATTATCTCGCCAACAAATTGATGAAGGGGTTCATCGGCTCGGCCAATATCGACACCAATTCGCGCCTCTGCATGGCCTCCTCGGTCGCCGGCCATCGCCGCGCCTTCGGCTCCGACACGGTGCCCGGAACCTACGAGGATCTGGAGCTTGCCGATCTCATCGTGCTGGTCGGCTCGAATCTCGCCTGGTGCCATCCCGTGCTCTACCAGCGCATAGCTGCCGCGCGTGAGAAGCGCTCGGAGATGAAAATCGTGCTGGTGGACCCGCGCCGCACCATGACATCCGATATCGCCGACATGCACCTGGCGATCGCGCCCGATGGCGACGTCGCCCTGTTCACCGGCCTGCTCGCTTGGCTCGGCCAGCACAATGCGCTCGACCGCGCCTACATCACGGCGCACACGACCGGCTTCGGACAAGCCCTTTTCGCCGCCTCGGCACTCGACCTTGCCGGCATCGCTGCCGCCACGGGCCTGAGCGAGGACGAGCTCGCCCGCTTCTACGGCCTGTTCGCCGCGACCGCCAAGACCGTCACGGTCTATAGCCAAGGCGTCAACCAGTCGTCGTCCGGCACCGACAAGGTCAACGCCATCATCAACTGCCACCTCGCCACCGGTCGCATCGGCAGGCCCGGCGCCGGGCCGTTCTCGGTCACCGGCCAGCCCAACGCCATGGGCGGACGCGAGGTCGGCGGCATGGCCAACATGCTGGCCGCGCATATGGAGATTGAAAATTCGGGGCATCGCGAACGCGTGAAGCGCTTCTGGAATGCACCTGACATCGCGCAAAAGCCCGGCCTGAAAGCGGTCGACATGTTCCGGGCGGTCGCCGACGGGCGGATCAAGGCGCTGTGGATCCTCGCCACCAATCCTGTCGATTCGATGCCCGATGCCGACGCCGTCGAAGCAGCGATCAAGGCCTGCCCGTTTGTGGTGGTGTCGGACGTGCAGGCCGACACAGACACGGTGCGCCATGCCCATGTCCGGCTGCCGGCCACCGCCTGGGGCGAGAAGGACGGCACCGTCACCAATTCCGAGCGTCGCATCTCACGCCAGTGCCCGTTCCTGGCGGCACCTGGCGAGGCGCGGCCGGATTGGTGGATCATTGCGGAAGTGGCGCGGCGGATGGGTTTTGGCGAAGCGTTCGCGCATGCATCCCCGGCGGAGGTTTTTGGCGAACACGCGGCGCTGTCGGGATTTGAAAACGACGGTGGGCGCGATTTCGATATTGGGATTTATGCCGGCCTCAATGGGGAGGAATACGACGCGCTGGCGCCTTTTCAATGGCCGGCGCCGAGCCCAGGCGCCCCCCTCTGGCCTGCCGGCCATCTCCCCCTCAAGGGGGGAGATTGGATGCCACGACGGCCTTCGCCAATCGCCGATACCGCAGGACGAGCGCCGTCGACAAAACTGCCGATCTCCCCCCTAGAGGGGGAGATGTCCGGCAGGACAGAGGGGGGCGCCTGGGCTCGACATCTCTCGGAGGGGAACGTTCAAGCTGAGCCCCAACCGGAGAACGATAAAGCAGGGCCACCGAACACCCGCTTCTTCGCCGACGGCAATTTCTACACGCCCGACCGCAAGGCGCGCTTCATCGCCGTCCGCCCTGTCACGGAAACCCGCACGGACGAGAAATTCCCCCTCATCCTCAACACCGGCCGTGTCCGCGACCATTGGCACACCATGACACGCACCGGCAAAAGCCCGCGTCTGTCGCAGCACATCGCCGAACCCTTCGTCGAGATTCATCCCGACGACGCCGCGCGATACGGCATCGGCGACGCCGACATCGCGCGCGTTTCCAGCCCGCGCGGCGCCGTGCTCGTGCGCGCGCTGATCACGTCCCGCCAGCGCCGGGGCAGCATCTTCGCGCCGATGCACTGGACGGACCAGTTCACCGCCAAGGGCCGGCTCGACACGCTCACCGCGCCACTCACCGACCCAGTTTCCGGCCAGCCGGCACTGAAGCACGTCGCGGTGCACATCGAGAAATTCGCCGCGATGGCGTTCGGCTTCGCCGTGACCCGACAAAGGCCCGAAGCGATCGCCGGCGACTATTGGGCCGTGGCCCGCTGCAGGGATGGCTGGCGGGTCGAGCTCGCCTTTGCAGACGACAAAATCGACTGGACGACTTTTGCCCAATCCCTGTTCGGCGCCTCGACCGATGCCGAAATACTCGCCTATCACGACCGCGATGCCGGCCAGCATCGCATCGCCGCCTTCGATGGCGTACAGCTCGCGGGCGCCCTGTTCGTCGCTCCCGGCCCGGTCGCCGTGTCGCGCGGATGGGCAACGCAGCAGCTCGAAGAGGCCCATGCCAGCCAACGCGAGCGCTTCCGCATCGTCGCCGGCCGCGCCGGCGCCGAACGGCCCGATGCCGGCGCGACCGTCTGCTCCTGTTTCAACGTCGGGATCAAGCAGATCACGGCGGCGGTGGCTTCCGGCTGCACGAACGTGGAAGCCATCGGCGCCGCGCTGAAGGCAGGCACCAATTGCGGCTCCTGCCGCTCTGAGATCCGCGCCATCATCCAGGCACATCGCGTTCAGGCGGCCGAGTAGGCGGCAGAACCCGCCATCGGCGGCCTCCCGATGCGTATGCGCCGGCGGACCCCGCGTCAGCCCATCATGGCCGGGCGGCAGGACGACACCCGGGGCGTAGCTGCGGTTGTCCAGATCGCTAAGCGCGCCGTACTTGCCGCCGTGTGGGTTGCCGCCGACGTCTCGCCGCCATCATTGGCTACAGAACTGGACTTTAGTCCGAGCTGTCTCATCTGGACACAAAAGCGCAAGGCTGAAAATGTCTTAATGCATGTCGCCCAAAAGTAACCTCGGTTTTGGGAGGACGACATGCACGAAAAAAGCCAAAAGCGCGTCGCATGAATCCGCTTCGACGCGACCCGCTCTTGGAGCGCAGTAAGCTTGGCCAACCAGAAGGAGGCGGATGCTGGACATCGAGGACATAGCCGCTCATCCGGATCTGCACCGCCACGTCCAGGAGCAGTCGTTGGCGCTGATCCACATCTACGAAGCCAGCCCGCGGCTTGCTTCCATATTCGCCACGCAGCAGCGCTGGCTGATGGGCCATGTCGGCCTTGCCATGCATTTCAGGCGCGACCCGGGCGACCGTCGCACCGCGTTGACGGTGTCGCGCTTCATCGAGTTCGTGCATCAGCACAAGGTCGCCAGCCGCAACACCGCCGACGCTTTCATCAAGGAGATGCTGAATTACCGCATCGCCGAATACGTCGCGGGCGGAGACGGGCGCACCCACCCGTTGCAGCCGACAGCGGACACGGTGCGGACATTCACCGGATGGGTGCACGCACATCTACGGACCCTTGACCGACTCGACGGCGCGGACCGGCTGGCGAGATACCTGGAGCGGCCCGATATGCTCGCCGCCCTGCAGCCCCTCGTGGCCGACGGCCTGCTTTCGTCCAAACCGGTGCGCGAACCCAACCAGACCTTTTCCCTGTTCATCTGGCTCAACAATGGCGGCATCGTCATGGATCGGCTCATGTCCGGCATCGACCCCGACCATGCCGGCCTAGATCGGATTCCGACCAGCGTGGTCTCGGTGGCGGAATTCGCCAGTTGGCTCAAACTGTCGCGCACCCACCTCGCCCGAAAACTACGCGATGCCGAGGCGCTCGGCAGCATCGGCTGGCTGGGCCAGCGCGGCAATTCCGTGATGTGGGTCTCGCACCGCTTCTTTCAGGAATACATGACCGTCCAGGCCGCCAAGCTGGCCATCGTGGATGCCGCCTTCGCAGCATGCTTTTCCACCGACCACTGAGAGACTCGCCGCTGCCCAGGCTATGAAGGCGGTCCGTGCCGCTGTGTATCCTTTGAAACAAAAAAACCGCCTCGGCGGCGGGACGTCAGCACCATACGAAGAATGACAGCATAACTGCCCTCAGCAGTGAACCTCAGGCCGCAGAACGGCCCGGGTGCGCAAGGTCACCCGAGCCGGAACCCGCAATGTCACTCGATGTCGAAGGAGACACCCTGGGCGAGCGGCAGCGCCTTGGAATAGTTCACCGTGTTGGTGGCGCGGCGCATATAGGCTTTCCACGCATCGGAGCCGCTCTCGCGGCCGCCGCCGGTTTCCTTTTCACCACCGAAGGCTCCGCCGATCTCGGCGCCCGACGTGCCGATATTGACATTGGCGATGCCGCAGTCCGAGCCGTCGACGCCGAGAAAGCGCTCGGACTCCTGCAGGTCGCGGGTGAAGATCGACGACGACAGCCCCGCTCCCACCGCATTGTGCTCGTCAAGCACGGCGTCGAAATCGGAATACTTCATCACATAGAGGATCGGCGCGAACGTCTCTTCGGTCACCGGCGACACTTGGCTGGGCATTTCGACTAGCGCCGGATGCACGTAGTAGGCGTCCGGATGGCCATTCTCGACCCGCGTGCCGCCGGTCACCTTGCCGCCGTGGGCGGACGCTTCCTGCAGCGCCTTCTGCATGGCTTCGTAGGCTGCCTTGTCGATCAGCGGCCCAACGAGGGCCGACGTCTCCAGCGGATTGCCGACAGAGACGCTCTGATAGGCCTTCTTCAGCCGCGGTACCAAGGCGTCGTAGATGCTGTCATGCACGAACAGGCGCCTCAGCGTCGTGCAGCGCTGGCCCGCCGTGCCCATCGCGCCAAAGGCAATCGCGCGCAACGCCATGTCGAGATCGGCGGTCGGGCAGACGATGCCGGCATTGTTGCCGCCGAGCTCCAGCACCGCGCGTGCAAAGCGCTTGGCCAGGCGCGGGCCGACGTCGCGGCCCATGCGGGTCGAGCCGGTGGCGGAGACCAGCGGCACCTTGGGATGATCGACCAGAATCTCGCCGACGGCGCGGTCGCCGATCAGCACCGACGCGAGCCCTTCCGGCGCATCAGTGCCGAAGCGCTTGACGGCGCGCTTGAAGATCGCCTCGCAGGCCAGCGCCGTCAGCGGCGTTTTTTCGGAAGGCTTCCATACCACCGCATCGCCGCAGACCAGCGCCAGCGCCGCATTCCACGACCACACCGCGACCGGGAAGTTGAAGGCGGAGATGACGCCGACCACGCCGAGCGGATGCCAGGTTTCCATCATCCGGTGTCCTGGGCGCTCGGTCGCGATGGTCAGTCCGTACAATTGCCTGGAAAGACCGACGGCGAAGTCGCAGATGTCGATCATCTCCTGCACTTCGCCGAGCCCTTCCGAGGGGATCTTGCCGACCTCGATCGACACCAGCCGGCCAAGTTCGGCCTTGTGCGCGCGCAATTCCTCGCCGAGCAGCCGCACCAGCTCGCCGCGCTTCGGGCCCGGTACCAGCCGCCAGGCCTGGAACGCCTTGTGCGCGGCATCGATGGTCCTGGCCGCATCGGCCTGTGAGATCGTGCTCAATGCCGCGATCTGCTCGCCCGTGACCGGGCTGCGCACGATCAGGTCGCCGCCGGCAAGCGCCTCCTTGGCAACACCCAGTTTCGCCAGCAGCTCGGCGGTTTCCTTCGCTATCGTCATGTCTGTCCCTTTCAGATCCCGCCATTCATGTGGCGTGGTCAAGCATTGCGCCGTGCATTCCCTGTGCGGTCAGGCGCAGGGTGGCGCTGTCTTGGCGTGCCAATAGCGGTTTCAGGAAAAAATCGCCACCCCGGCATGGTCCAAGCTCGGGCCAGACCATTGAACCAGGGTCAGCTTGCGGTGCGCGCTGCGCTGTCCTTCATCAGCCGGTCGATGTGCATGCGTATATGGGCCGCTTCCGCCGCGGTGTTGGCAAGCGCGATGGCGCGATCGAAGGCGACCCGCGCCTCCTCGCCCCGGTCGAGTTGCATCAAAAGCCCGCCCTTGAGGCCGAAGAAGTGGAAATAGCCGGAAAGCCTCTGCTCCAGCGGCTCGATCATGGCGAGCGCGGCCTCCGGGCCACGCACCTTGGAGACCGCAACCGCACGGTTGAGGGTGACGACGGGCGACGGCTGCATTTGTTCGAGCAGGCCGTAGAGCAGGTCGATCTCCACCCAGTCCGTGTCCTCGGCCTTTTCAGCCCGCGCATGCAGCGCGGCAATCGCCGCCTGCACCTGGTAAGGGCCGGGCTTTCGGTGGCGCAGCGCCTTGTCGACCAGCGCCAGCCCCTCATCGATCATCTTGCGGCTCCACAGGCTGCGGTCCTGATCCTCGAGCAGAACGATCTCTCCGTCCGCATCGAAGCGGGCCGGTGCGCGCGCATGCTGGAGAAGCAGCAGCGCCGTCAGCCCCATGATCTCCGGCTCGGTCTGGAACAGCCTGAGCAGCAGCCGGGCCAGCCGGATCGCCTCCTCGCACAGCGGCGCGCGGGCTGGCGCCTCGCCGCTGTTGATCGAATAGCCCTCGTTGAAGATCAGGTAGACCATGGCTGCGACTGCGGCGAGCCGCTCCGAGCGCTCCACCGCGCCCGGCGTCTCGAACGGCACGCCGGCGTCGGCGATACGTGCCTTGGCGCGGGTGATGCGCTGCTCCATGGCGCTTTCGCCGACCAGGAAGGCGCGCGCGATCTGCTTGACCGTAAGGCCGGAGACAATGCGCAGCGCCACCGCGATCTGCTGCGTTGCCGGCAGGTCGGGATGGCAGCAGATGAACAGCAGTCGCAATATGTCGTCGCGGTAGTGCGCGCCATCGAGCCGCTCGGCGATGTCGCTCTCTGCGTCCTCGAGATCAGATATCTGGTCCTCTTCCGGCATCGGCGCCTGCTTGGCGCGCTTGCGCACCGCGTCGATGCCGCTGTTGCGTCCGACGAAGATCAGCCAGGCCGCCGGATCGCGCGGCGGACCGTTCTGCGGCCAGTTCTTCAGCGCCCTGAGGCAAGCGTCCTGGAAAGCTTCCTCCGCCGTATCGAGGTCGCGGAAATAGCGCAGCAGCGCACCCATCGCCTGCGGGCGGGCGGCGCTGATCGCTGAGCTGATCCAGGCAAGTTCGGTCATACGGCGACCCTAGTGGGATTGAAGATGGATACCGGCCGGATTTCGTAGGAGCCGCCGCTCGGATTGACCTCGGAAAGTTCGCGCGCGAACTCCACCGCCTCGTCGAGATCGGCGCATTCGAGCGTGTAGAAGCCGAGGAACTGTTCCTTGGTCTCGGCGAACGGCCCGTCGATGACGATCGATTCGCCCTTGACCTTCCTCAGCGTCGTCGCCGCCGTCGTCGGCAAAAGCCGCGCCACCGGGCCAAGCCGGCCGGCGTCCGCGTATTTCTGCTGGACATCGAGAATGTTGGCCATGACCTTGTCGTCCTGTTCCTTGCTCCAGGAGCAGACGACGTCTTCGGAAGCATAGCACAAGATCGCGTAGAGCATGGTTTGTCCTCTTCTGTGTCAAAGGACGAAACACTAGGACCGATCCCGACACGGCGTCGATAAAAAAATCGAGGCGCCGTGGATTCAGCGGCCGGTGGTTGCCGCGGGTCCGCTTTCGTGCGTCTTCAGCCATCGCAGCACGAGCGCTTCCTCGTCATCGAGACCGTCTATCGACCGTTTGCGCTTGTTGGCTTCCGCCATTTCGGCAAGCAGCCGTCCCTGCAGCCATGCTTCGAAGACTTGCGGATGGATATAGCATTGGCGGCAGACGGCGCGCGTGTTGCCCAGCCGCTCGGCGACCCTGTCGATGACGCTGTTCATCGCCCGTTTCTGCTGTGCCTGGCTGTCGGGCAGCACCGTTTGCGCGAACAGCGACGCGGCGTGAATGGTGCCGCCCCATGTACGGAAATGTTTCGAGCTGAATGCATCGCCGATGGCCTCGCGGATGTAGCGGTTGACGTCCTCGGAGCGCACCGGGTGTCTGTTGCCGTCCTCATCGAGATACTGGAACAGCTTTTGGCCCGGCAGGTCCTGCGCGCCCCGCACGATTCGCGCGATGCGGCGATCGACCAGCTTCAATTTCCATTCCTTGCCCGATTTGCCCTTGAAGGCGAACCGCAGGCTCGATCCCTTGATGTCGACATGGCGGTCCCGCAGCGTCGTCAGGCCGAAGCTCTTGTTGTCGCGGGCGTAAGCGGCGTTGCCGACTCGGATCATGGTGTTGTCGAGCAGCCAGACGATCGCGGCGACGACGCGTTCGAGCGGCAGGCCATGGCGGCGCAGGTCGCTGTCGATCCTGCGCCGAAGCTCCGGCAGGCTTTCGGCGAAAGCGACAAGGCTCGAATATTTGGCGCTGTCGCGTTCCTCGGCCCAACGCGGATGGTAGCGATATTGCTTGCGCCCGCGCTGATCCCTGCCGGTTGCCTGGATATGGCCGTCCGCCTCGGGCGAGATCCACACATCCGTCCAGGCCGGCGGGATAACGATCGCCTCGATGCGCGCTCGGGTGGCATCCGAGACCGGCCTTCCGTCAGCTCCCCTGTAGGAAAATCCCTTGCCCGCTTTCAGTCGGCGGATACCGGGCTCGGTATCGCTGACATAGATCAGTGCGGCATCCTCGGCAGAGATCTGAGCGCCGTTCTTTGGTGCGGCCTCGCCGTCGATAGTCAATCCGGATTTCTGCAGCATGCTGGCCCCACGGAAACACCCGTAGATAAGCCTCTGGGCCGAGCACTGGTTCCATTCCTGTCCGAAAAGTCGGCGGCCACCCACGTCGGGCGGAACCCTGCAAGGCGCTTTGCGCAAGCAGGCCTGACGTCAGGTCTTCTCCAGCACCACCGGAATAACGTCGACGGCTTGCTCTCCGACCTGTCCGCCGGTGGTCTTGAGAACGCCGACGATCGGCGCGACATCCGAATAGTCACGGCCATAGCCGACGGTGATGTGATCGTTGGAGGCCCGCATGCCGTTGGTCGGGTCGAACTCCTGCCAGCCGGCATCGCGCCCGCACCACACCTTGACCCATGCATGCATGGCGTCGGCGCCCTCCAGCCTGGCCTTGCCCTTGGGCGGAATGGTGCGCAGGAAGCCGCTGACATAGCCGGCCGGTATGCCAAGCCCGCGCAGGCCGGCGATCATGATATGCGAGAAATCCTGGCACACCCCGCGCTTCAGCCGGAATGCGTCGCCAGCCAGGGTCCGCACGGTTGTCGCCTCGCCATCATAGGTGAAATCGCGGTGGATGCGATTGCAGAGGTTCATCGCCGTACCGGCGGCCGAGCCGCCGACGCTATCGCGCGCATAGGCGGTGATCGCCGCATCGATGCCGGCGTGACCGCTGGCGGCCAGGAAATGGTGCGGTGTATCCGGCGCCAGGGAGCGCATGGCGGCGAGCTCCTGACGCAGCCGGCTAAGATCGGGCGACACGTCGAGCCCGAGTTCCGGTCGCGACACCGCCACGCGCGCGCTCATCCTGATGTCGAGCGCGTCATGCGCGTCGCGGAAGGCGATCGAGGTGACGTTGTTGCCGAAGAAATCGGAAAAATCCGAGCGTTCGTTTGGCGCCGGCGCGAAGGATAGCGACGCTGCGACGACGCGCTGCACGCCGTCGATGGTCGGCGGCAACACGCGGACCTGGTGACGGCCGCCGCCGGCGACGGCGGCGTAGTCGTAGTGAAGGTGAAGCCTGATGTCGTAGAGCATGCCGGAGCGCCGCCTTAACCGAAATAGGCCTTGGCGAGGCTGCTGTAGAGCCCGCCTATCTCGCCGGCGAGATCGTTCAGCGCCTTCACAGTCATGTCCGCTGGCTCCTTGATGGCGATGGCTGTGTTGAGCTGCAGGATTTCCTTGGCCGCAGGCGACATGTGCCCCTCGCCGCCGATCGCCGGCAGCAGCCCGATCTCGGCCTTCAGCCGTTCGAGCTGGAACAGGATGGAACGCGGATTGAGCGGATCGAGCGCCAGAAGGTCGATCACCGTGCGGCGGCCGGCTTGCACAGGGTACTGCCGCCGGTGCGTCATGACGCTGTCGCCGATCTCTAGCATCATGTCGAGCGCGCCGTCCGGCGCCTTGTCGCTGGTCAGCCGGGCGAGCGTGCTGGCGATCTGTATGCCGCGTTCCAGCCGCCGGCCGATCTCCAGGAACCGCCAGCCCGCGAAGCGGTACATGTTCTCGTGCAGCAGGCCGGAAAAACCGGCGAGCTTGCGCAGGATGACGGTCATCGCCCGCGTCGCGTCATCCCCCGGCGCCACCGTCGTCGCGAACTGATGGATGGTCTTCGACAAGTCCTTGAGCGCCAGCCAGCCGTCCGGCGAGAAACGGTCGCGGATCTGGCCGGCGCTGTAGACCGCGCTGTCCAGCGTACCGATCAGCCCCGATGGGATCGCTGTTCCGACATCGATGCCGAACGGTTCGAGATGATCCCTGATGTCGGCCAGCAGCGGCATATCCGGATCGGAAGTTTCGGCGAGCCGCACATGATAGGCGCGCAGGATGCGCACCGTGTCTTCCGAGCGTTCGATGTAGCGGCCGAGCCAGGTCAGGTTTTCCGCTGCGCGGCTGGGCAGGCTGCCCGGCCTGGTGCGGCTGAAGCTGTCGCCCTCTTGTGGCAGCAGCGTCTCGCGCTCCACCGGCCGGTCGCTGACCACCCAGACATCGGCCGCCTGGCCGCCGCGCTGCATGGCGATCGCGGTCGGATCGAGCGACAGGCCGACGCGGGCGAACCCGCCCGGCATCACCGTCCAGCCCTCGGGCGTGCGCGCCAGGTAGACACGCAGGCTTGCCGGCCGCGGCTCCAGCCAGCCGCCGACATAGACGGGCGTCGTCGAAAGCGTCACCGCTTCCTGGCCGACGAAAGCGTCGCCGTCGCGTTCGATGCGCGCCACCAGGTCCGCCCGCTCCCCGGCCGACAGCGCGGAGCCAAGCCTAGTCTGGTCGTCGTCCTCGAAGGCCAGCCTCGTCGACAGCGCCGGCCCGATCACCATGCGGTCGATATTGGCGAGCACATGCGCTCGGTCGGATGCCTGACCGCACCACCATGTCGCGACGGTGGGCAGCTCGAGTTCCTCGCCCCGCAATTCGCGCGCGATCTTGGGCAGGAAGGCAAGCAGCGCGCGCGTTTCCATCAGGCCCGAGCCGAGCGCATTGACGGTGGAGACGCTGCCTTGCCGGATCGCCTCGACCAGGCCCGGCGTACCGATTTGCGACTCCGAGCGCAGTTCCAACGGATCGGCGAACGCCGCGTCCAGCCGTCGCCACAGCACGCTGATCGGCATCAGCCCGGAAACGGTGCGCACCATCAGCCTGCCCCCGGAAACGGTCAGGTCCTCGCCTTCGAGCAGCATGATGCCGAGATAGCGGGCGATATAGGCGTGTTCGTAATAGGTTTCGTTGAGCGGCCCAGGCGTCAATATGGCGACGCGGCCGTCAGCTTCCCTGGCCATGCCGATCAGCGCATCGCGAAAGCGCCGGAAGAAGCCGGCGAGGCGATGCACATGCATCTCGCCATAGATGTCCGACAGCGCGCGGGTCGTGGCGACGCGGTTCTCCAGAGCGAAACCGGCGCCGGATGGTGCCTGAGTGCGATCGCCCAACACCCACCAGCGGCCGTCCGGCCCGCGGCCAAGTTCGAAAGCGCAGAAGTGAAGGAAATGCCCCTCTGCCGGCCTGGTTCCGGCCACGGGCCGCAAATATTCGGCGCTTGCCGCGATCAGTCCGGCCGGCAGGATGCCCTTCTCGACCAGCCGGTTCGGCCCGTATATATCGGCGATGATCTCCTCGAACAGCTCGGCGCGCTGCACCAGGCCGGCGCTGATCGCTGCCCACTCGGCATCCTCGATGAGCACCGGAACATGCGCCAGCGGCCATTCGCGCTCGTTGGCGCCGGCCTTGTCGTAGACGCGATAGTAGACGCCGGCGTCGCGCAGATACTGGTCGGCACGGGCAAAACGCTGGGCGAGTTCTTCGGCGCCGAGATCGTCGAGCGCCTCGATGAAACGCTTCCAGGCCGGACGGGGATTGCCCGAAGCGTCGACCATCTCGTCGACGACGCCGTCGATCGGCTGGTAGTGCTCCAGCAGGCGATGGATCTGCGCCTTGCCGCGTACCCGCTTGTGATTCCCCTTTGCCATGTCAGATCAGAGTCTTGGTGGACGCCGAAGGTCAAGCGTCATGGGGAAATCTTCCGTGGGTTGTTCTTCGCGCAGCACATAGGCCGACGGCGTGTGGCCGCGCGCCTCGAAGCGGGCGAGCCGGCGCGCTTCCGCCTCATTGCCGTTGACCGGAAAAGTGTCGTAGCTGCGCCCGCCCGGATGCGCGACATGATAGACGCAGCCGCCAACCGCCCGACCCGACCAACGGTCGTAGATATCGAACACCAGCGGCGTATTGATCGGCAGTGCCGGATGCAGGCCCGAAGCGGGTTGCCACGCCTTGAAGCGCACGCCCGCCACCGCGACTTCCCTGTTGTCGGTAACCTTCATCGGCACGATGCGGCCGTTGCAGACGACGGCATGGCGCTCCGGATTGAGCCCTTCGGTCTTGACCTGCAACCTTTCGACCGAGGAATCGACGAAGCGCACGGTGCCGCCGATGGCCCCCTGCTCGCCCATGACATGCCACGGCTCCAGGGCCTGCCGCAGTTCCAGCTTGACGCCCGCATATTGGACCTCGCCGCAGAAGGGAAAGCGGAACTCGAGCTGCGCGTCGAACCAGTCGGGGCGGAACGTGAAACCGTTGAGCTTGAGGTCGTCGAGAACGTCGAGAAAATCCGCCCAGACATGATGCGGCAGCATGAAGCGGTCGTGCAGCGACGTGCCCCAGCGCACGAAACGGCCGTCGAGCGGGTTCTTCCAGGCACGGGCGATGATCGCCCTGACCAGCAGTTGCTGCGCCAGGCTCATGCGCGCATTGGGCGGCATCTCGAAGCCGCGGAATTCCACCAGGCCCAGCCGTCCGGTCGGTCCATCAGGCGAAAACAGCTTGTCGATGCAGATTTCCGAGCGATGCGTGTTCCCTGTGACGTCGGTCAAAAGGTTGCGGAACAGCCGGTCGACCAGCCATGGCGAAGGCACGCTGCCCTGGTCCGGACGCGGCACCTGCGCCATGGCGATTTCAAGCTCGTAGAGCGAATCGTGGCGCGCCTCGTCGAAGCGCGGCGCCTGGCTGGTCGGGCCGATGAACAGGCCGGAGAAGAGATAAGACAGCGAGGGATGCCGCTGCCATTGCAGCACCAGGCTCTTCAAAAGATCGGGGCGGCGCAGAAACGGGCTGTCATTGGGGGTCGCGCCGCCGACCACAACATGGTTGCCGCCGCCGGTGCCGGTGTGGCGGCCGTCGATCATGAATTTATCCGCGCCAAGCCGCGTTTGCCGCGCCTCCTCGTAGATCGCCGTGGTCGTCGCCACGCAATCCTGCCAGTTGGCAGCCGGGTGGATGTTGACCTCGATGACGCCAGGGTCCGGCGCGACGCGGATGACGTTGAGGCGCGGATCATGCGGCGGGCCGTAGCCCTCGATGTGCACTGGCAACCTGATCGCCTTGGCCGCGTTCTCGGCTGCTGCCACCAGCTCAAGATAATCTTCCAGCGCCTCGACCGGCGGCATGAACACGCAGAGCCGTCCCTCGCGCGGCTCGACCGAAAGCGCGGTACGCACCGCGCCGCCGATCTCGGTGATCTCCTGCTCGACCCGGTCCTGCTGGGCGGTCGCGGCCGTGAACGATGCCGCCTGCTGGCGGCGTGCCATTTCATCGGCGCCCTGAGGATCGGCCGGAGCCGCCATGGGCAAGATCGCCTCCCGCACGGGCAGCGCACCGCGCGACTGCGACGGATCGACCGGAACGATATAGGGAAACTGCTCCGGCGGCACGTGAGGCAGCGTGCCGAGCGGCAGGCGGTAGCCGACCGGTGAATCGCCCGGCACCAGGAACAGCCGCCCGCGCCGCGTCGTCCATTTTTCCGAGCGCCAGCGCTGGCCCGACGCCTGGCTGTTCCAGCGCTGCACCGGCAGCACATAGCCCGACGGCTTGGTTAGCCCGCGTTCGAACACCGTCGCCATGCGGCTGCGCTCTTCGGGATCCTCCAGCTTCGAATTGGACGGATCGACATTCTCCGGCAGCTTGCCTTCCTTGAGCAGCCACTCGGCCGGATCCTCATAGGCTTCGCTGACCATGGACGTTTCGATGCCGAGCTCGCCGGCGATCGCGGTCAGCAGGCTCTCGGCCTGCTTCGGACCGATATCGGCTTCGCTTTTCTCCCGCGCGATCAGCGACGGGTCGCTCCACACCGGCTGGCCGTCGGTGCGCCAGTAGAGCGAAAAGGTCCAGCGCGGTAAGCTTTCGCCGGGGTACCATTTGCCTTGGCCATAATGGAGGAAGCCGCCAGGCGCGAAGCGCTCGCGCAGCCTCCGGATCAGCGCATCGGCCTTTTCGCGTTTTGTCGGGCCGACGGCGGCGGTGTTCCACTCGGCGGACTCGAAATCGTCGATCGACACGAAGGTCGGCTCGCCGCCCATGGTCAGCCGTACATCCCCGTCCGCCAGCGCCGCATCGACCTTGTTGCCGAGCGCATCAAGCGCATGCCAGCTTTCATCCGAGAACGGCTTGGTGATGCGCGGATGCTCCGCGATGCGGTCGACCCGCATGTCGAAGCCGAACTCGACATTGGCAAAGCCCGCCATGCCGGAAATGGGCGCTGCATTGCGAAAATGCGGGGTGGCGGCAAGCGGTACATGGCTCTCGCCGGTAAGCAGGCCCGAAGTCGGGTCGAAACCGATCCAGCCAGCGCCGGGAAGATAGACCTCGCACCAGGCGTGCAGGTCAGTGAAATCCACTGATGTACCGGCCGGCCCATCGAGCGTGACGAGGTCGGGCTTGAGCTGGATCAGATAGCCCGAGACAAAGCGCGCGGCGATGCCTAGATTGCGCAGGATCTGCACCAGCAGCCAGCTCGAATCGCGGCACGACCCTTTGGCGGCCGCCAGCGTTTCCTCCGGCGAGAACACGCCGGTCTCCATGCGCACGATATAGGCGATTTCGCGCTGCAGCCGGGCATTGAGGTCGACGAGAAAATTGACCGTGTTTTTCGGGCTGGTATCGATGGTTTTCAGGAACGCCGACAGCAGCGGGCCTGCCGGTTCCGGTGTGCGATAGATGGCGAGGTCGTTGCGTGTCTCTTCCGGATACTCGAACGGGAAATTTTCCGCCGTCTCCTCGACGAAGAAATCGAACGGGTTGTAGACCGTCATGTCGGCGACGAGGTCGACCTCGATCTTGAGTTCGCTCACCGGGTCGGGAAAGACGAAACGGGCGAGGAAATTGCCGTAGGGGTCCTGCTGGAGATTGACGAAGTGGTTCGCCGGCTCGACCTTCAACGAATGGCTGAGCACTTTGGTGCGCGAATGTGGCGCCGGCTGGAGCCTGATCACCTGGGGACCAAGAACCACCGGCCGGTCGTATTTGTAATGGGTCAGGTGATAGACGGCGGCCAGAATTGCCATGGAGCCCCGGAAGATCGGCGTTTAGCTGGCCGAACCCTGACACATCTGGCCGTCATTCTCCAAGCGGATGTTGCGCTGCACCTAACTTAAACGGCTACCGAACCTCAGAAAAACGCTTGGATCCCCGTCTGCGCCCGTCCCAGGATCAGCGCGTGCACGTCATGCGTGCCCTCATAGGTGTTGACCGTCTCCAGATTCTGCGCATGGCGCATCACGTGATAGCCGATCTGGATGCCGTTGCCGCCATGCATGTCGCGCGCCTGGCGGGCGATGTCGAGCGCCTTGCCGCAATTGTTGCGCTTGACGATCGAGATCATCTCCGGCGCCATCTTGCCTTCGTCGAGCAGCCGCCCGACGCGCAACGAGGCCAGCAGCCCGAGCGCGATCTCGGTCTGCATGTCGGCGAGCTTCTTCTGGTAGAGCTGCGTGCTGGCCAGCGGCTTGCCGAACTGCTTGCGGTCGAGGCCATACTGGCGCGCGCGATGCCAGCAATCTTCGGCCGCGCCCATCGAGCCCCAGGAAATGCCGTAGCGAGCCCGGTTGAGGCAGCCGAACGGCCCCTTCAGCCCCGACACGTTGGGCAGCAGAGCATCCTCGCCGACCTCGACGCCTTCCATAACCACCTCGCCGGTGATCGACGCCCGCAGCGACAGCTTGCCGCCGATCTTCGGCGCCGAAAGCCCCTTCATGCCCTTTTCCAGGACGAAGCCACGGATCTCATCCTTGCCGTTCTCGCCCTTCAGCTTCGCCCAGACGACGAACACGTCGGCGACGGGCGCATTGGAGATCCACATCTTGGAGCCGGTAAGCTTGTAACCATTGGCGGTCTTCTCGGCGCGCGTCTTCATGCCGCCGGGGTCGGAGCCGGCATCCGGTTCGGTCAGGCCGAAACAGCCTATCCACTCGCCGCTGGCGAGCTTGGGTAGATACTTCCTGCGCTGTTCGTCCGAGCCATAGGCATAAATGGGATACATCACCAGCGACGACTGCACCGACATCATCGAACGATAGCCGGAATCGACGCGCTCCACTTCGCGGGCGACCAGGCCGTAGGTGACATAGTTGGCGCCGAGGCCGCCGAATTCTTCCGGAATGTTGATGCCGAGCAGGCCGGCCTCGCCCATCTCGCGAAAAATCGCCGTGTCGAAGGTTTCGTTGAGATAGGCCTCCTCGATGCGCGGCGCGAGCTTGTCGGCGGCGAAGGCCGCCGCCCCGTCCCGCACCATGCGCTCGTCTTCCGAAAGCTGGTCCTCGATCAGGAACGGGTCTTCCCAGACGAATGCATTCTTGTCGGCGGCCATGGCGTCTCGATCCTTAAAAACGGGTGAAGCCCGGCTTATCGGCCCACGGCCTGAAAAAATCAAACGAAATTGCTTCACCGATCAATGAGCGTTAGGAATAGATCATGAGCGTCCAACGTCGTCTTTTGCCTAACATCAACGCGCTTGCCGCCTTCGAAGCGGTGGCCCGGCTTGGCAGTTTCACCGCTGCAGCCCAGGAGCTGGATTTAACCCAGGGCGCCGTCAGTCGGCAGATCAGGCTGATCGAGGACCAGTTTGGCCGCCGGCTGTTCGAGCGCGACAGCCGCAATGTCCGGCTGTCGGCGGCGGGCGAAACCTACGCCGAAGTGGTCCGTTCGGCACTTGGCCAATTGCGCGACGCAGCGCTTGGATTGATGAGTAATCGGCATAGCGGCATCCTGAACCTCGCAATCCTGCCGACCTTCGGCACGCGCTGGCTGATGCCGATGATCCCAGACTTCGTCGACAACAATCCCGACATCACCATCAACTTCGTCACCCGCGTCGGCCGCTTCGACTTCGCCAGAGAGCGGCTGGACGCCGCCATCCATTATGGCCTGCCGGACTGGCCCGAGGCAGACTCGACGCTGCTGGTGCGGGAGGTGGTGGCCCCGGTGGTGTCGCCCGAATTTCTCGCCGAGCGCTCCATCGCCACGCCGGCCGACATCGGCCGTCTGCCGCTGCTGCACATGGCGACGCGGCCTGGCGCCTGGACAGAATGGTTTGAGCATCAGGGCCTGAGCGCGCCGACCGGACCGGGTATGCAGTTCGAACAGTTCGGCACCGCCGCCCAGGCCTGCATGGCGGGTCTGGGCGTGGCTCTGCTGCCGCAAATCCTCATCTCAGGCGAGTTGCAGCGCGGCCAGCTGGTGCCCGCGCCCGGCCAGCCTATGCACAGCCGCAGCGCCTATTATCTAGTCGTCCCGCACGACAAGCGCGGCCATCCGCCGGTCGCGAGTTTTCGAGATTGGCTGACGAGCCAGGTTGAAAAGGACCCGGCTGTTCTGGCGTGGTAGCTACTTCCGCTTCAACGCATCCGCCAACGCCGCGCCGAACGCACCTTGCTGCGCCGGTCGCTCCGGCTGGCGCTGCGGCGCGGGCGAGCGTGGCGCCGGCCTGCCGCCGCCATTGTCGCGCGGGCCGCGCGATGCGCTGCCCTCGCCACCATCCCTGCGCATGGAAAGCGCGATTCGCTTGCGCTTGATGTCGACGTCGACGACCCGCACCTTGACCACGTCGCCGGCCTTGACCACCTCATGCGCGTCCTTGATGAAACGGTCGGCCAGTTGCGAAACGTGCACCAGCCCGTCCTGGTGGACGCCGATGTCGACGAAGGCGCCGAAGGCGGCGACATTGGTGACGGTGCCTTCCAGCAGCATGCCGGGCTTCAGATCCTTGATGTCATCGATGCCATCGGCGAAGGTTGCCGTCTTGAAGCCGGGGCGCGGATCGCGGCCGGGCTTTTCCAGTTCGGTCAAAATGTCGCGCACCGTCGGCAGGCCGAACCGCTCGTCGACGAAAACGCGCGGATCGAGCGCCTTCAGCGCCGCACTGTCGCCCATCAGCGAACGCACATCGCGCCCGCAGGCGGCGACGATCTTTTTGGCCACGCCGTAGGCTTCCGGATGCACGGCCGAGGCGTCGAGCGGCTCGGAGCCGTTCGGGATGCGCAGGAAGCCGGCGCATTGCTCGAACGCACGCGGCCCGAGGCGGGAGACCTTGAGCAAATCCTTGCGGCTGGCGAACGGGCCGGTGGCATCGCGATGCGCGACGATGGCGTCTGCGAGCGACGCCCCGAGCCCTGAAACCCGCGCCAGAAGCGGCGCCGAAGCCGTGTTGAGATCGACGCCAACCGCGTTGACGGCGTCCTCGACCACCGCCTCCAGCGAGCGGCCAAGCCGGTACTGGTCGACATCGTGCTGATACTGGCCGACGCCGATCGATTTCGGCTCGATCTTGACCAGTTCGGCCAGCGGATCCTGCAAGCGGCGCGCGATCGACACCGCACCGCGCAATGACACGTCGAGACCGGGGAATTCCGCCGCCGCCGTCGCCGAAGCCGAATAGACCGAAGCGCCGGCCTCGCTGACGATCACCTTGAGCGGCTTCGGCCCGCCGTCGGAAGGCATGTCGGACAGCATGTCGGCCACCAGCTTCTCGGTTTCGCGGCTGCCGGTGCCATTGCCGATCGAGATCAGCTCGACCTTGTGCAGGCGAACGAGCTTGGCGAGCTCCGCCTGCGTGCCACGCACATCGTTCCTGGGCGGGAACGGATAGACCGTTGTCGTCGCCACCAGCTTGCCGGTGCCGTCGACCACCGCGACCTTGACGCCGGTGCGGATGCCAGGGTCGAGCCCCATCGTCGGCCGCGATCCGGCGGGGGCGGCGAGCAGCAGATCCTTCAAATTGCGGGCAAAGACGTGGATCGCCTCTTCCTCGGCCCGTTCGCGCAGGTCGCGCATCAGATCGAGCGTCAGGTGCAGGGATAGTTTTATGCGCCAGGTCCAGCCTGCGACCTCCATCAGCCAGCGATCGCCCGGCAGGCTGCCGCCGATGGCGTAGGCATTGGCGATCATCCGCTCTACCGGCTTCACCGGTGAAGAGTCGTCGGCATCGACCTCGATGTCGAGCGACAGCACCTCCTCGTTGCGGCCGCGCAGCATCGCCAGCGCGCGGTGACTCGGAACGGTGGCCCAGCGCTCGACATGGTCGAAATAATCGGAGAATTTCGCACCCGCCTCCTGCTTGCCGTCGACCACCCTGGCGCGCATGAAGGCGCGTTCCTTCATGTAGCTTCGCAGCTTGCCGACCAGGTCGGCATTCTCGGCGAACTGCTCCGACACTATGTCGCGCGCGCCCTCAAGTGCCGCCTTGGCGTCGGCCACGTCCTCGGTCAGATAGGCCAGTGCGAGTTCCGCCGGCACCAGCGAGCGGTCGGCCAGGATGGCTTCTGCCAGCGGCCCCAGCCCACGCTCCCGGGCGATCTCCGCCCTGGTGCGGCGCTTGGGCTTGTAGGGCAGGTAGATGTCTTCGAGCTCGGCCTTGGTGACGGCGGAGGCGAGCTTGGTTTCAAGCTCGTCGGTCAGCTTGCCTTGCTCCCGGATCGAGCCAAGGATGGTGTCACGCCGCGCGTCGAGCTCACGCAGATAGGCAAGACGCTCCGACAGCAGGCGCAATTGCGTGTCGTCGAGCCCGCCCGTCACCTCCTTGCGGTAGCGCGCCACGAACGGCACGGTCGCGCCTTCGTCGAGCAGCCCGATGGCAGCGGCGGCCTGTTCGGGCCGCGCTGTGATCTCGGTCGCGATAATGGCTGCGATGCGCTTGATGTCGGATGCCATGCCGTTCCTGCTCTTCTCGAAAAGAGCGGCGACCATAGGCGCAGTTATCCTGCCCGCCAACCTTCGCGGTTTCACCGGCGACAGAGGTCCACAGGAAAGCGCGCCCTAATGTTGCGGCCGCTCAGACCATCCGGCTCAGCGCTTCGAAGAATGCGACGATCTCGAGATCGAGCGGATCGTCAACCGGCTCGGGCTGCGACGACATCTTGGCGATCACCACTTCCGTCCGGGGGTCGACATAGAGCCACTGGCCATGGATCCCGATGCCGCAATAGGCCCCGTTCTCATGTCCTGTCTGGTACCATTTGTTGCGGTAGCGGCCCTTGGGAAACAGCGGCAGCATGGCGCCACGCTGCCAGGCTTCAGAACTGCCGCCGGTTACCGTGGTGTCGCGCACCCAGGCCTCGGGCACGATGCGGCGGCCATTCGCAGTGCCCCCTTGCCGCATCATCTCGCCGACGCGCGCCAGATCGCGCGGCGTCACCGAGATGCCGCCGGCAGTGCGCGCCGTGCCCTCCATATCTACCGCCACCGAAGCTTCGCTGGCGGCGCCGAGCGGCTGCCACAGTTTCTCGCGCATCAGGTCGGCGAAGCGCTGGCCAGACGCCCGTTCGAGCAGCAGGCCAAGCAGGTCGGAATTGGGCGACCGGTAACGGAAGGTCTGGCCGTGCGGCTCGGCGAGACGCTGCAGCGTCAGGAGGAATTCACGCAGGCTTTCCGTGCCGCCGCCGGGGTTCCACAAGGTGGCGCGCCGGTAGCGGGCAAAGGCGCTTTCGGGATCGAGATAGGCTTCTTCGAAATCGAGGCTGACACTCATATCGAGCACATGCCGCACGGTAGCCTCGCCATAGGCCGAATCGCCGGCTTCCGGTATGTAGGCCGTCACCGGCGCTTCCGGATCGAACACGCCCTCGCCTTCCAATATGCCGGCCATGATCGCGGTCACCGACTTGCTGATCGAAAAGATGATGTGGCGGGCGCCGAAATCCATATGCGGCGCAAACCAGTCGCCGACGATCCTGCCGCCTCTCATGACGGTCAGCGCATCCGTGTGCGAGCGGCTGAGAAAAGCCGCGACGGTTTCCGGCGTGCTCGCCAGCGCGACCTTTTCGTCGAGCAATCCGCCGAAATCCTCGGCCGGCGCCTCGTTGACCGGCAGGGCGGCGACACGCGCGCTCGGCACCAGCTCGCCGACGTTCTGGAATGACCATCGGTTGAACGGATTTTCCCGCCAGTTGGCGAGCAGCACCTGGTTGCGGCGGAAGCCGTAACGGGTCTCGAACGCGGTCTTGCCGGTCATGGCATTTCCTTCCAGGTCGTGTCTTGTGGGGGTTCAGCTCAGCGCGGCGGCGATGGCATGCACGGCCTTCAGCGTCGCCATGGAATAGGCGACGTTGCTGAAATCCGGCCAGCTCGAAAGCTTGACCACGACCATCCGCGTATTCCAGTCGATGTGGATCATCTGCCCGAACACGCCCCGGCACATCAGCGCCCGCGAATGCGGATTCTCGATCCAGAACTGGTTGCGATAGCTGCCCTCTGGCAGGTTCGGACTAAAGCCCGGCCCGTGGCTGCCGCTGCGCGTCGCCTCGATCCAATCGGCAGGCACGATGCCACCGCCATTGTCGAGGATCAGCTGGCCGAAGCGGGCATAATCGCGCAGCGTCGCGTTGAAGCCGCCATCGGCCAGTGCGTAGCCCGCGCTGTCGACGGTGAAGCAGGCGCTTTCATCGGCGCCGAGCTTTTGCCAGAGTTCTTCCGAAACCAGCTGTGCCAGCCGCTTGCCTGTCACCCCCTCCATGATGAACGCGAGCACATCGGTTTCGACCGAGCGGTACTCGAATGCCGCCCCATGTGGCCGAACAATGTCCTTCAAGCCTAGGATCAGCTCGAACATGTGCGCGGGCCAGCGAAAGTCCGGGTCGCTGCCCGGCGGCACCGGCTTCCAGCCGGTGGCGACATCGACCTGGCCGATATCGGAATAGCGATCGGTATATTCCTCGGAAAAGCGCACTCCGCTCGTCATGTCGAGCACGTGCTGGACGCTGGCGCCGGCCCACCCGGTTGCCTTCAGCTCCGGCAGGTAGTCGGTAAGCGGTTTTGTCGGATCGACCAGCCCGCGCCCGGCCAGTATGCCGAACACCGAGCCGGTGACCGATTTGGCCATCGACTGCGACAGATGCAGCGTGCGCTCGTCCATGCCGTTGAAGTAACGCTCATAGGCTATCTTGCCGTCCTTGAGCACCAGGAAACCATCCGTGTAGGTCTCGTCGAGCAGGCCCGCGAGCGTCGAGGCCTTGCCATCGCTGCCCTCGACCGGCAGCCCGTCGAGATCGACCTCTGCGCGTTCGAGGCGGTGACGGTGGCCATTGCCGCGCCAGACTTCGACGGTCGGCAGAATTTCCCTGATGTGCTGGAAAGCCCAGCGGTTCCAGGGCGGCCTGTCCCAGTCGAGCCTTGGTGGCACCATGGCGGGCGGCGAGCCCTGCATGATCGGCGGCCGCGGATCGCTGTTGCGATAGGAGTCCATGAAAGCCATTCCCGGAAACGGAAAAGACCCGGCGGCATGTGCCACCGGGTCGATCACGCAGCGATCACTTCTGCAGTTCGGTCCAGATC
>NZ_VFVV01000022.1:0-37649 GCF_006442695.1 Mesorhizobium sp. B2-3-7
ACGGCGGCATCGTTGCCATACGGATCCATGATGGCGATGACCGCAGCGCCTGACTTGTAGCTTTTCAGCTCCGCATCAGTCGGCCGGCGCACCTTCAGAATCACATCCGCACGGGCCGCATCGGATGCGGAACCAATGGTGGCACCGGCCTTCGCGTAGTCTTCGTCGGCGATGCGGGACAGTGTGCCCGCTCCGCTCTCAACCACCACGTCGAAGCCAAGGGCGGCTATGCGCTTCACCGTATCGGGCGACGCCGCGACACGGGGTTCGCCCGAGCCGCCCTCGGCGGGAATGAAGATGATCTGGCTCACGCTTGGCTACCCCTCCCCGGCACGCGGCGCATCTGCGCGCCTGCCGTATCGTTCACATCTTACTACAATCCACAAAATGGGCAATTTGTCCACATATCTGATTGAGGGTACTTGTCCGCCAGTTGCCGATGCCATATCGATGGCCAAACGGCGGTTCTGGAGGTGTAAATGTCCAAGATCAATGGTGCGAAGCGGCTACGCTCGCGCGAGTGGTTCGACAATCCGGACAATCCCGGCATGACGGCGCTCTACCTCGAACGCTATCTGAACTATGGGCTGACCCGCGAAGAACTGCAGTCCGGAAAGCCGCTTATCGGCATCGCCCAGACGGGCTCGGACCTGTCACCTTGCAACCGGCATCATATCGAGCTCGCCAAGCGCGTGCGCGACGGCATTGTGGCCGCCGGCGGGGTGCCGTTGGAATTCCCGGTCCACCCGATCCAGGAGACAGGCAAGCGGCCCACCGCCGCGCTCGACCGCAACCTCGCCTATCTCGCTCTCGTCGAGTTGCTTTATGGCTATCCGCTGGATGGCGTCGTGCTGACCATCGGCTGCGACAAGACCACCCCGGCGCTGCTGATGGCCGCGGCCACCGTCAACATTCCAGCCATAGCGCTGTCCGTCGGCCCGATGCTGAACGGCTGGCACAAGGGCGAACGCACCGGCTCCGGCACGGTCGTGTGGAAGTCACGCGAAAGGCTGGCGGCAGGAGAGATCGACTACGACCAGTTCATGGACATCGTCGCTTCATCGGCGCCGTCCGTCGGCTACTGCAACACGATGGGCACGGCGACGACGATGAACTCGCTGGCCGAGGCGCTCGGCATGCAGTTGCCGGGCTCCGCCGCCATTCCAGCACCCTATCGCGAGCGCGGCCAGATCGCCTACCAAACCGGCAAGCGCATCGTCGACATGGTGCGCGAGGACTTGAAACCCTCCGACATCATGACGCGGGAAGCCTTCGAGAACGCCATCGTCGTCAATTCTGCCATCGGCGGCTCGACCAATGCGCCGATCCACCTCAACGCCATCGCGCGGCATCTCGGCGTGTCGCTGACCGTCGATGACTGGCAGAAGGTCGGTCACCACGTTCCGCTGATCGTAAATCTCCAGCCGGCCGGTGAATATCTCGGCGAGGACTATCATCATGCGGGCGGTGTGCCGGCCGTGGTGGCAGAGCTGATGAAGGCCGGCTTGCTGCCGCATCCTGGAGCCATGACCGTCAACGGCCGCACGATCGGCGACAATTGCGCCGCGGCGGAGAATCTCGACGGCAAGGTCATCCGTACCGTGGCCAATCCGCTCAGGAAGGAAGCCGGCTTCATCAACCTGAAAGGCAATCTGTTCGATTCCGCAATCATGAAGACGTCGGTCATCTCGCCGGAGTTTCGCGACCGCTATCTGTCAAATCCGCGAGACCCCGATGCCTTCGAGGGCGTCGCCGTCGTCTTCGACGGTCCGGAAGACTACCACCGTCGCATTGAGGATCCGTCACTCGGCCTGAACGAGAATACCATCCTGTTCATGCGCGGAGCCGGCCCTGTCGGTTATCCGGGCGGCGCCGAAGTCGTGAACATGCAGCCGCCGGCCTACCTGCTGAAGGCGGGCATCCACTCGCTGCCCTGCATCGGCGATGGCCGTCAGTCCGGCACTTCCGGCTCTCCATCGATCCTCAACGCCTCGCCCGAGGCGGCCGTCGGTGGTGGCCTTGCGCTGCTGCGTACGGGTGACCGGGTACGCATCGACCTGCGCAAGGGGACCGCCGACATCCTCGTGTCGGACGACGAGATCAAGCGCCGTCGCGTCGACCTGCAAAACAAGGGCGGCTATGCATATCCGAAGCATCAGACACCCTGGCAGGAGATCCAGCGGTCAATGGTTGACCAGTTGTCCGAGGGAATGGTTCTGAAGCCGGCGGTGAAGTACCAGAACATCGCCGTCACCAGCGGCCTGCCGCGCGACAATCATTAGAACAGTTCCTACTCTGCGTTCAAGATCGGTGCTCGATTGGCGAAGAACTGTGACTGATCTGGAATTAGGGCCTGAAGATGCGCTATGATTTGTATTCACGCGGGCGACGGAACTCCGGATCCGGTGCCGGCTTCTGCTCTGGGGTTTGACCGGAATGGCTTATCCTTTCACCGCGGCGATCCGCGGCTTGGATGACTGGATCGCGGGACCGGCCTCCCTGCTGGATGAACTTGCGCGCGTCAAATCCGGCAGCCGCGTGGTCGCGCGGGTCGCGGACGATGGGAGCGCGCTTGAAATCGAGCCGGCGACCAGCCGAAAGCCGTCAGCACCCCTGTTGATACCGATTTCTCCAGACACGCAGGCGCCGGCCGCATTGCGCACCGCGGTGAATGGAAAGGCGGTCCATCTCGGCATCCCGGCGAGCTGGGTGATCGCGCGCCGGATCGAACTGCCGATGGAGGCTGCCAGCCACGTCGAAGGCATCGTTACGTCGCGGATGGGCGCGCTTTCGCCATTGCCTGCTTCCGATATCTATTTCGGCCACCGGGTCCTCGGGATCAGCCGTGAGGCGCGGCAGATCACCGTCGCCGTCGCAATCGTTCCGAGGTCGCGTGTCGCTGCTGCCTTGGCCTGCCTGAACGTGGCCGAGGCCCGCCAGGTCGTGATCTCGGCGCCGTTTCCGGAAGGCGATGCCGTGGAAGTATTGACACAGCGGCAACGGGTCACCGGCACGCGTGGCCGGATAAAGTTTGTCCTTGCCGGAGTTCTGGGCGTAAGCCTAGTCGCTGCAGTCACGGCTCCGGCGGTGCGGCCGATGATCCAGAACAACTATGCCGAGCGCCGCGCCGCCGTCGAGATCCGGGCCGAGAAGGCGCGCCAGGCAATCGCGCTGGCGGCGACTCCGGACAAGGCTGAAACAGCGCCTGAGCAGGAGGCGCTGAATATCAAGGACGACGCGATAAGCGCGCTGGGAGCATTGGACGACCTGGCTCAGGTTTTGCCGACGCATTCCTATGCCATTGAGGTGTCCTTCGCCAATGGCCGCATGCGTCTCTCGGGCCGGACCAAGGACGTGCCCGAAGTACTGACCGCGCTGGAATCGTCGGGTCGCTTCGAAGACAGCAAGCTGGTCGGATCGGCCCTGCGCGGCGAGGATGGCGTTACCTCGGAGTTCGAGGTCGATACCCGCCCGCTCATCCGCACGGGAGGTTCGCTGCGATGAGGACGACACCCCTGTGGCGCGACACGCGGCTTCAATCCCTGGTCGTCATGGCCCTGCTGGTCGTCGGAGCTCTTGTACTCGTCGCCGATACGCTGCTGTCCTGGCGCGCGGAGGCGGGCGCGCTGGCGCTCTATGAGGAACGTACCGCCTTGCTCGAAAGCAAGGCGTCCACTTCCCCGGTTCCCCAAGGCGCGAACCAGGCTCTGGATCCCGGCGAGGGCAAGATTCTTCTCGATGCCCAAACCAGTGGGCTCGTCTCGGCCGAATTCCAGAGTCTGCTCTCCAACCGCGTTGAACGCGTGGGTGCCGTTATCCGGCGCGTCGATGTTCCCACAGACGGTGAGGTCGCCGATATAAGCGATCCTCAGTTGGAGTCTTTGGAACGCATTCGTTTAACTGCCGATATCGAGGTTATGGAGCAATCGCTGCCCGATCTCATGTACGCCATCGAGGCAAGCTCGCCCGTCATGGTCGTTGATAGCTTCAGGCTTCGGTTGAACCGAAACGTCGATCTGGGGGGGAATCAGACCTCGGGTTCCATGGATCGGCCGCTGTCGCTGAACGTCACGCTGTCGGCCTTCCGGGAGAAGGGACCCCAGTCATGATGACCATGCTGGGCGCGACAATGATGCTCGCCGCCATCGCGGCCTCTTCGAGCCTGTCCTTCGGCGCAGAAAAGCTATCGGTCAGGGAACGCCAGGTGAGCGACTATGCGGCGCTTCGGGATCGGCCCCTGTTCTCGCCGGACCGGACTGCCCCGATCGCGTTCGGTGCCCCCGAGCCGGAACTTATTGTCGTGCAGCCCGAGCCGGAACCCGAGCCCCCGCCTGCCGCGGCGCCCGAGTGGCAATTGGTTGGCATCGTGCGGTCGGAAAGGCTCAACAGCGCGACCTTCACCACCCCGGCCGAAATGGCGGCCTTCACGCTGCGCACGGGGGAAAGCCGGGAAGGTTGGACCCTGAAGGAAGTCGGCCAGTTCGAAGTCAAGCTCGATGGAGCGGGAGGACGCGCCTCGCTGCGGTTTTCGGATGAGGCAAGCGGTGAACAAATGTTGCCACCGGAGGAGCCGGTGCCCACGCCTTCAGGGGGTTGATCCAAATGGAGTGGTTGCACATTCCGAGCCTCCGGCAGGGATTAATGGAGCGAGTTTCTTTCACAGACAGCTATCAGGAACGAACGTCTCCAGTAGAGGCGTACAGTTAGGAAATTTGGCCTCCATGGTCTCCACGGCATTCGCATACAAGGCTTTGAATGGCGAGGGTCGTCTCGAACTCGGGCGGATCGATGCGTCCGATTCCGACGATGCCGTCCAGAAGCTCGGGGCGCGCGGGCTGATCCCGGTAAGTGTCGAACCGAGGCAGTCTGCATCGCGCGCACCGCTGTTTTCGACCCGAATACCGGCGTCGCAGGTCACGCGGCTGCTCTCCGACCTGTCGATCATGCTGAATGCGGGGATCCGGATCGACGAAGCGCTGGCGATCATGGAAAAGGAATTCGACAGCGGCAGGCTTCAGCCCGTGGTTGCCGGCATTCGCACCGACCTGGCGTCGGGCACCTCGTTCTCCAGAGCGCTGGAAGCCTGGCCCGCTCTGTTCCCGGCGTTCCAGGTCGCCATGGTTCGTGTCGCGGAGACCTCCGGCAAGTTACCCACCCTCCTGTCGCGCATCGTGCAGGAGCGCCAGCATTTCGAGGCATTGCGGGCCAAAGTCAGCGAGGCGCTGCGGTATCCGGCAGTCCTGTTTGCCGGCACGATCTGCGTACTGGTCTTCTTCCTGGTGGGGGTCGTTCCTCAGTTCGAACCGATGCTCATGCAGAGCGGCAAGAAGGACACGCTGATGGTGGTGATGTTCGCGGTCTCGAATTTCCTGCGCGCTTATGGGCTGGTCCTTTTGCTTGCGGCTTCGATACTCGTATTGCTGGGGTTCGTGGCGGCGCGGCGGGGCCTTCTCTGGGCATGGCTTTGGGGTTTCGCCAAGAAACTTCCGCTTTTGTCGGAGATACCGGGGAGCTATCGGACGGGGCGCTTCGCCCGTCTCCTGGGCATCATGGTCGAGACTGGCGTGGCGGTTCCTGTGGCTTTCAAGCTCATCAGCGATACCGTCGACCACGGCGAGGCCGCGCGGGCACGCGCGCAGCAGGCGTCCGACGCGCTGAGGCAGGGGAATAGGCTTGGCCATGCGCTTGAGATTCTTCAGCTTCCCCCGCTGGCGGTGCGCATGTTGAGGCTCGGCGAGCAAAGTGGCGAACTCGCAGGGCTGGCCTATCGTGTCGCCGACTTCTATGAAGTGCGGCTGGAGCGTTCGCTGTCCCGTATCGTCGGGCTTGTCGGCCCTGCGGCAGTGGCAACCATCAGTATCTTGATCGGTGGTATGATCGTGTCGATCATGTCCACCCTCATGTCATTCAACGACATGGTCCGCTAGGAGGCTGTTTGCATGAGCGTTCATTTCGCAGTTGGTCCCAATCTCATGCAGCGCAAGCGTGCCCGGCGCCGCGAGGCAGGCTTTACGCTGATCGAGATGCTGGTCGTGCTGGCCATCATCGGCCTGATCTCGGCGCTCGTCGGTCCTCGTGTTCTCGCGCAGTTGTCCGACTCGCGCGTGCGTGCGGCGAAGCTTCAGATCGAGGCGTTTTCCAGCGCGCTCGACATCTTCTACATCGATGTCGGCCGTTATCCGGTGCAGGCAGAGGGGCTGGGAGCGCTGGTGCGCAAGCCCTCGACCATCCAGGTCTGGAACGGGCCATACGTTCGCGGCGAGACCGTTCCGCTCGATCCGTGGGGCCATGAATACAGATACGCAAGCGACGGAAAGACGTTCAACATCACCACCGACGGGCCCGGTGGGCGCGGCTCCAATGTGTCCGCCCAGCCCTAAGGGCAACAGCAACCGCAAAAGGACGCAACGCGGTGTCGTGCTGCTCGACGTGGTCGCGGCGCTTGCGATCGTCGCTCTCGCGGCCTTCGTGCTGATGCCGCGCCCGCGTTCCAGCATCGGGGCTGCCGAGCTTTCTGGCGAGGCGGTTCGTGTCAGCGGGGAGTTCCGCAAGGGCAGAGCGAAGGCGCTGACCACGGGCAGCGTCGCCGACGTGAGGGTCGATCCGGGAAACAAACGCATCCAGGTGGATGGCGCCAATCCGATCTCGATCAGGGATGGGGTGGCCATGAACTGGGTCACGTCGGACCGGTGTCCCATACGAGGCGGAAGCAGAGCCTTGCGCTTCCTTGCCGACGGACGGTCGTGTGGGGGCGTCATGACACTGTCCGCCAGCGGCCGGGAGATCGAACTGCGCGTCGACTGGTTGACCGGCCGCGTGGAAATGAGCCCGAAATGACAGGACGGCGCAGACGCGGCTTCACGCTGATCGAGGTTCTGGCCTCGCTTGCCGTCGCCGTGCTGCTGATCGTTCCGATCGCGCGCATGATCACGGGCACCGCAGGTGCGTTCGCGGGTCTGGAACGATCGACCGAACGCCGTGTCGGCATGCAGGCTGCCATGGCGGCGGCGATGACCCTTAACCCGTTGCGAACGGGCCGGCGCGTGATCGGAGGCTTCACGGTCATCGTGGAACCGTACCGCTTCGAACGCGGCACTGCCCTGGCTCGCGCCGGATGGCAGCTTTACTCCGTCACCGTTCGCAGCACCGACGGATCGGATGACGACGCGATGCAGACCGTGCGCCTCGGCAAGCGGCAATGACAAGGAAACGCAGCGCTCGGGCCGGCTTCACGCTGATCGAGGCATTGGCTTCGCTGGTGCTTGCGACGATGCTGTTTGGCGGGCTGGCACTCTACACCGGAACCTGGCTGCGCCAATGGCAGGGGATAATCGCCAGAGGCGGGCAGGAGGACACGGTGGCGGTGATTCTCGACCGGATGGTCGAGGATCTGGAGGCGGCGCAGCCCGGCTATTCCAACCCGGAGGGAGCCGCTGCGATCCGCTTCACCGGCCATGCCGACGAGATCACCTTCGAGCGCCCAGCGCTCGGCTACGAGCCGCGTGCGGGACTTGATGACATCACCTATTCGATGGGTCGGGCCGGAGCCGACGAGGCCCTCATTCGTGCCCGCCGCGATCACAGGATGGGCGAGGGCGGGGAGGATCTTCCGCTGGTGCGAGGCGATCTGAAGCTTTCGTTCAGCTATGCCGGGCCGGACGGCGCGCTCAGCCCCGAATGGACAAGCACCAACCGCATGCCGTCACTCGTCCGTATCGAGATATCCGGCAGTTCTCCGCGTCCCTGGCGGCAATGGGCCTATGCGCGGTTACGCGTCGAGCTGCCCGCGCGTTGCGGCGCGGCCGAAGCGCTCGCGCCGTGTCTGCAGCGCTACGGCATCGGCTTCTGAACTCCGCAGGGCTGTACGATTGGCGCCGATAACAGGCTTGCAAAACAGCGTGGCATGCAGACGGCGCAAGGCTGCCGCTGGCTATCGACATTCGCGCGGGCTCTGTCGCAAATCGTTCTTTTGTTTTCGCGTCGCTGATCAGGCTGCCAGAATCTCGAACTGCTCGGCGATCGAGGGAGATGGATTGTAGGCAAACCTCGCCTGCTGTCTGCGCATCATGTGAACCATCTCGATGCCAGTGAGAATAACCTCGGCGGTCGCCATTCACTTGAAGCCGAGCATGGATGCGGCGCTTGACGCGTCGATGGTTCTGTTCGATCCAATTATTGAGGTACTTGCTGTTGCGGATGTGAATCGGCTTCGGTGAACGTCGCGGGCGGTCCCGCAGACGGCTTTCAGCATCGCAGGAAATGACCGCCTCGCGGTTGGTTTGGCTGCCGTCGATGACAATGCGTTCCGGCCTGCCGTAACCCAGCGGCGACCGAAGGTCGTCTCGATTTCCTGCAATGCCTTGCTCGCCCGGTTGCGTCAACGCGACCTGCTGCGAGGCTTTGAGGAGCGAGCCATGCTCGCCCAGCGCGAGTAGGAGCCGCAACTGTTTCAGGTGGATCCTGGAAACGATCGAGTGGAGCGGTGGGGCCATGCCTGGGTTGAGTAAACGTTATACCGAGATCACATCTTCTCAGTTGTCGCGCGAGCGAATGCTGCAATACTCCGGCCGGCCAAGTCTCTGCGGCGATCACGATTAATGAGTTTCGCTGTTCAGGCCCAGATCCAAACAATCCCGAATGCGCTGGCCCGAATGCGCTGGTCTAAAAATATCAGGAGGAGAACGTAATGACAGTCAGCCGACGCTCATTGTTGAAGGCCGGCGCCGGAATCGCCGCCGCAGGGGTGGCCAGCAGCATATTGCAGCCGAGCATTGCCAATGCCGCGGACCCGCGCGTAGCCGATATCGTCGTTGTGGGTTGCGGCTCGGCGGGCCTCGGGGCCGCAGTCGCCGCCGCAGAGGCGGGCGCGTCGGTTATTGTCCTCGAGGCGCAACCGCACATCGGGGGACGTGGCATCGTCAGCTCAGGCAACATTCCCCTGGGAGGCGGAACCCCTGCCCAGATGGCGGCCGGCATCGCGGACTCGCCAGACCTCCTGTATCGCGACCTTACCGACTGGTCCATCGTCCAGGCGAACGGCTTTCCGAGCTACCGCTATAACGATCGCGAGCTGATCCGGGCATTTGCCGACGTCAACGTCGACCTTTACAACTTTCTGGTCCGCCATGGCGTCGTGTGGACGACATCCAGGCCCGACAATGTCGGCGGCAATGAGGTCGGCAACTCGGTGAACCGTATGATGCATACGGCGATCATGAACTACGTCTCGGTCCGGACCGGCTTGCCGGTAGCCGCGAGCCAACAGCGGACGACGTCTCAAGGGCCCGGCTTCATATATCCGCTGGAGGCCGCGGCAAAGGCGCGTGGCGTGAAGATCCTGCTGAATTACCGTTTGGAGTCACTGCTGCGGACGAAAGCGGGCGTGGTCGGGGTCGTAGCCTCCAATCAGGGCCGCCTCGTTAACATTCAGGCACGCAAGGGCGTAGTGATTGCGAGTGGCGGCGGAAACGGCAATGTGGAATACCGCCGACAGTTCGACCCACGGCTCACCGCGGAGTACTGCGGCGTCGCTGGCGAGCCCTATTCCTTCCAGGACGCCAGCGGCATACTCGCAGGGCTGAATGTCGGCGCGTCGCTCGCGGGCACGTACAACCAGACTGGAGAGTTCGGCACTAACATCACCAAGCCAACCGCCATCGGAACGCGGTACAACTACTCGTTCCTGCAGTGGGGGCCCAATAGCCCTGTCTTCCACCTTGCGAAAGCTTCGGGACTAGCCAACGTCAACAACCAGAACGTTATCCATGTAAACATGATCGGGAGGCGGTTCTACGACGAAACGGGAGGTCAATTCGGGACGAACAGCGCTGGCTCGGTCAACCCGTACACTCAGGGCAGCTACCTGAACGCCAAGAACATCACATACAACCCGCAAAACTGGATCAACGCCGCTCTGGCTGGAATCGGCGACGGCCACAACGGCGGTGGCCCGATCTGGGCCATCTTCGATGCAGATGCCGTGGCCCGCCAGAGATGGAATGTGGCGCCGCCCTTCGTCGATCCCGATGGATTCTTCTTCCAGGCAAACACGCTGGAGGAACTCGCACAGAAGATCGTCATGCCGCATCAGCGGGTTCCGATGCCGGCAAGCAACCTGGTCGAAACGGTGACGCGGTACAACAGCTTTGTTGACGCGGGTGCCGACGCCGACTTCGGCAAACCGACACCCCAATACAAGATCCAACGGGGCCCCTTCTATGCCGCCTGGTCGACGCCGGTGATCCACGACGCCCGGTCCGGCCTGCGCATCAACGGCTCAAGCCAGGTCCTCGACTATGCCTCTCAGGTGATTCCCGGCCTCTACGCCGCCGGCGAAGCTGCTGGCGGATTCAGTCAGCACGGGAACGGTCGAGCTCTCTCTCAGGGCATCATCGCAGGAAGGCACGCAGCCTCCAGTTCGTATTAGCAGGACTACAGCTCTCAACAATAGTCCCGCCAGGCCTCTCGGTCCGGCGGGACTACCTGTTCCTCGGACCCGAGGCCAGTGATTCCAGCACCGGCGGCATGAAGAACTTGGCCATGCGCGCGACACAGGCCTGCGCGATGCGCTGGCCGGTGGCCACCGGGCCGGTGAAGCTGATCGCGTTGACGCGTTTGTCGTCCAGCAGCACCTGGCCCACTTCGGAGCCGCGGCCCATCACCAGGTTGAACACCCCGCTGGCAGGCCCGCGCGGTGCAGGATGTCGGCGATGGCCCAGGCGCTGCCGTATACGAGATCGGCGGGCTTGAGCACCACGGCGTTGCCGCAGGCCAAGGCCGGGGCGATCTTCCAGGCGGGGATCGCGATGGGGAAGTTCCAGGGCGTGATCAGGCCCACGACGCCTACGGGCTCGCGGGTGACTTCCACGCCGACGCCGGGCGTACGGAAGGCACCACGTCGCCGCCGACACGCAGCGCTTCGCCGGCAAAGAACTTGAAGATGTTGCCGGCCCGTGCCACCTCGCCGATGGCCTCGGGCAGGGTCTTGCCTCCCTCGCGGGCGAGCAGGTCGCCCAGTTCGGCCTTGCGCGCCAGGATCCCGGCGCCGGCGGCGTCGAGGATGTCGAAGCGCTGCTGCGGGGTGGACAGGCCCCAGGCGGACTGGGCCTGGGTGGCTGCGGCGATGGCCTGCCTGGCTTGGGCCGCCTCGGCTTGCGCGAACTCGCCAATGACGTCGCGCGTGTCCGAGGGGTTGATGTTGCGCGAGACGCGAGGGCCTTCGACCCACTCGCCGCCGATCAGGTTGTTGAACATAGTGTGCTTGCTTCCTAAAGGCTGGCTTCGAGCATCGCTTCGTAACCGGTGTCGGATGCCACGCGCGGGTTGGTCAGGTGACTGTGGTCCTTCAAGGCGCCCGGACGATGTCGGGGAACATCGCGCGCCACGCCCAGTTGGGCCAAGCCCGTCGGCAAGCCGAGCCGCTCGGTCATGGCGCGCACGGACGGCCCCCCTCGGCCCCGCTGGCCAGGTCCATCGCCTTGCCCATGCGGCACCCTGGCGGATACAGCGCTGACCGGCGCGGTCGCGCCGACCTGATGCTCAGGACTGGCGATGGACCAATTCGTCGATCAGCAGTTTGGCGGCGGGCGGAACCCACGCCCCCTTGCGGGTGACGAGCTCATAGGCCTCGCTTCGCGACGCCAGGGCCAGCGGCAGGATGCGCGTCATCTGCCGGTGCGCGAAGAACTGCGCGACTTCGATCGACACCAGGGCCACGAAGGACGGGTTGGCCTGCAGCAGCGCCAGCGTCGCAAAAGCGGAGGTCGTCTCGAGCAGGTGCTGCGGGAACCGGATCCCGCAATCGCGGTATTCGCGTTCGAGCAAGAGCCGCATCGGCATGTTCGCGCGGTATACCACCCATCGGTATGGCGCCAGCTCCTGCAGGGTGAGCTTCTTCGCGTGCCGGAGCGGATGGCCGACGTTCGCGATCACCGCGAGCGTTTCATCCTGGAGCTTCACGCTGTCGTAGACCTGCGGCGCCTGGCTGATGGTCGTGCGGCAGATCGCCAGGTCGAGCCGGCCGGCTTCGAGCTGGGCCAGCAGGGCGGCGCTGGTGTCCTCGACGATCTCGACGGACAAGTCGGCCTGCCGCGCAACGAGCGCGGAGATGGCATCGGTGAGCAGCGGCACCGCGCCCATGATGACGCCGGCCGCCACCCGCCCGCCCTGGCCACGCATGATTCCGACGATCTCGTCGCGCAGGTGCGCGAGATCCGTCTGGATCAGGCGCGCATAGCGGATCACGCAATGGCCGACGGCATTGGGCTCCAGGCCCCGGTTGGTGCGAACGAACAGCGGCGTGCCGAAGGTCGTCTCGATTTCCTGCAATGCCTTGCTCGCGCCCGGTTGCGTCAACGCGACCTGCTGCGATGCCTTCAAAAGCGAGCCGTGCTCGCCCAGCGCGACTAGGAGCCGCAGCTGTTTCAGGTGGAGCCTGGAAATGATCGAGTGGAGCGGTGGGGTCATGCCTGGATTGCGTAAATGTTATATCGAGATCACATCGACCGCAAGGATTTCAAATGAAGATCATTGGCGGTTTCGCCACCGAACAGCGGGACCCGCGTGGGGCCAACCCAGCCGCTGTACCAACAGCGCGTCGGCGAACCAGGACCCGCCAGTGCGTGGAAGGCCTCGGCGCTCGACGGCCGCGAAGGTGCCGATCGTCGTTCCGACAGTGCCGTGGGTCGCAGCAAGATGCGTAAGCTCGTCTGCCAAGTCGGCCGCCGTCTCGTCATCCTGGGCAAGCCCCAGGGCATCGAGAACTCCGACGACGCTCGCCTCGTCAGAAGATCCTCCGCGGGCCGAGTTGCCAGCCAGCGCCAAGCCAATTCGGCCGGCGGGACCGACGTCGTCTCCAGGTCGCGTCAGCAGAACGGCATCACGAAGTGCCGCTTCATCGTCTACACCCCCCATCTGCCGCGCCGTTACCGCCGCCGCAGAAAGTTTTTTGACGAAAACTGCTCGTTTTTCAATCTCTCCCGACCAAGGTTGACCACATTTGATTAGTATATTCGGTCAAAAATCAGTCAAAATAATTCTAACGAAGCCAAAACGGTGGGAATTCGCCCACCAAGATGACAAACGATTGGGCTTGCTGGATGGATTCATGATATTTGCGGCAGATCGCTCGCCGTGATTCAGGCGAGCGCGTTTGCGACGCCGTGCGGAGATACAAACGTGGCTAGGAATGTCCGAAAATCAGCGGTGGAGGACATGGCGCCCTCGGCGTCCGCCGGGTCACGGGAAGACGATGGCGGGCGCGGACGGGTCGATTTGATTCCGGCCAAGCGTCATGCCTTCATCCTCGAATGCCTTAAACGGCAAGGAGCCGTAGGCGTTCAGGAGCTTATCGATCTCATCGGCGCATCGCCTTCGACGATCCGGCGCGACCTCGAGATGCTTGAACGGCAGGGAGCACTGGAGCGAACGCATGGCGGTGCGATGCTTCAGCGCACGGAACTCGCCACCTTCGAGCCGGATCTCGCCACCGCAGCGCATTTCGCCAGGGCTGAGAAAGAGGCCATAGGTGCCGCCATGATGTCGGAACTCCGCGCCGGCCAAAGCGTCATTTTCGACGCAAGCACGACCGTGCTGGAAGTCGCCCGCGCCATCGCCGCGGCGCCTATCCCGCTTACCGCCGTTACCAACAGTCTTGCGATCGCGCAGATACTGGCAGCCGTGCCGGAAGTACGCCTCGTCATGCTTGGAGGCACCTGCAAGCCGGGCTCCCTGACCCTGGTCGGCCAGCCCGGCGAGAATTTCCTGCGAACCATCCACGCCGATGTGGCCATTCTTGGGACCCATGCCATCACCGGAGACATGCTCACGGAGACCTCGCTAGAGGTTGCGGCGATGAAGCAGGCGATGATCGCGGCGGCGCGCCGTGTCGTCGTGCTTGCGGACAATTCGAAGTTCACTGCCCCCAATTTCTGCACCATCTGCCGTCTGGCCGATATCCACCAGATCATTACCGACGAGGGCATCGATCAGGCTCACCTCACCAATCTTCGGACGCTCGATGTGAACGTCCGCGTCGTGCGCGTCAGCCGTCCAGGTTCTTCAGTTGAGCGCTCTTGAGGGCGTGGATATCCGGGTCGTAGCCGATGACCTGACCGGCGCCCTGGACAGCGCGGTTTCCTTCGCATCGCCCGGCCACGGCATTGGGGTGAGCTGGCGACTGGACGGTCCGTTTTCGGAGCGCATGGCTGTCGATGTCGCCACACGAGAGGGCGCCGAGGCGACGGCCGTCGCCAGGCACCGGGCGCTCGCGCCATGGCTCGCCGCCGGACAGCTGAGTTTCAAGAAGATCGACAGCCTTTTGCGCGGTCACGTCATCGCCGAAATAGAAGCCTGCATCGTCGAGGGGACGTACCAGCGCGTTGTGCTGGCGCCTGCTTTCCCGTTTCAGGGGCGCGTTACGCGCGTCGGACGCCAATGGCGGCTCGATCGCCCCGAAATGGTAGGTCCCGACCTCCTCGCCGACCTCGGCCAGCGCTTTTCGGTCGGGCGTTCAACACCGGGGGCACGGTCGGCTCATTTCATCACCCTCTACGACGCCGAAACGGACACGGACCTGGACAAGATCGTCGCAACGGCCGGAATGCCGGAGGCACGGATCTTGTGGGTCGGTACAGGCGGCTTGGCGGCGGCACTCGCCCGGCACATGAAAGCACCGCAGAAGCCTGCTCTTGCGTTATCCGGGCCGTTCCTTGGCCTTGTCGGCACAAATCACGAGATCACGGCGGGACAGGTGGCCGTCTTTGCCGCCGGGCATGCGGATGCGCATATCGTCGTCGAACGCGACATCGACAAAGCGAAAAAGCGCTTGGCGGAGCGTATGATGCAAGGCGCGCCATCAATTGTCAGCGTCGCTGCATCGGGTGATCGCCACGCGGTGGCGGATCATATCGGCAAGGTGTTTGCCTCGCTTCTCGAAGGTTTGCCAAGGCCCGGCACGTTGCTCGTCACTGGCGGCGAAACATTGCGGTCGGTGTGCGACAGCCTAGGCGCCGTCGAACTCACGGTCGAAAGCGAGATCGAGCCGGGGCTGCCGGTTTCCGTCATCAAAGGCGGCGTTTTCGAGGGGCTGGCCACGATTTCGAAATCGGGCGCGTTCGGCGACAGCGCCCTGCTCTGCAGGCTTGCCGCTCTCGCGCGTTCCTGATCAGGACGATCGCCGGCGAAGACGCGGCACATCCGCCTTGCCGGTCAAATAGCGTCAAAAAACACTGCGAAGCCGAGCGCGGTCGAGATTTCAGCCCGCAGAGGGAGAGGCGCAGTCCGATCAGCCGTGAAATTTGATTGCGAATGATCGCGAAAGAAAACTATTGCGCATATCTGGCCAGAAGGATTAGAAGATGATCACAATTGACCGATATGGGGTGTTTATGTCTGGTCCAAGGCTCGGCATCACAATGGGTGATCCCGCGGGCATCGGCCCCGAGATCATCGCGAAGGCATGCGCACGGCTGAAACCGCGCCTTGCCGAGGGGTCACTGTCGCTTCTCATCATCGGCAGCGTCACCGCGATGCGCGCGATGGAGTCCATTTCAGGACGTATCGAGCGGGAAGAACCGTCGGCTTCGCCCAACGGACATTTTCCGCCCGTGGCCATTCTTGAGGCCGGACCAGAGCGGATACCCATAGAGACAGGCGTCATGTCGGCCGAAGGCGGGCGCCTTGCCTACCTGGCCATCGAAAAGGCTGTTCGCCTGGCTCAGGCCGGCTCGATTGCAGGCATCGTTACGGCTCCTCTCAACAAGGAAGCGCTCAACCTGGCCGGCTATCACTATGCCGGCCATACCGACATGCTGGCGGAGCTGACAGGCGCACGCGATTCCGTGATGATGCTTGCCCATGGCGATTTTCGCGTCAGCCATGTCTCGACCCATGTGGCGCTGGCTCAAGTTCCCTCGAAACTGACCGGACCTCGTTTGCGCCGGGTTATCAAGTTGACTGTCGAGGCATTGCAGGGCCTCGGCATTGCGCATCCGCGCATTGCGATTGCCGCGCTCAACCCGCACGCTGGCGAAGGCGGCATTTTCGGTCGTGAGGATATCGACATCACGACCCCGGTCGTCGCCTCTTACACATCGCCCGATTTCACCGTGGTTGGACCTGTTCCGGGCGACACGGTCTTCGTCAAGCTACGTGCCCGTCAGTATGATGCGGTGGTCGCGATGTATCACGATCAGGGCCATGTTCCGGTGAAGCTGCTCGGCTTCAATGTCGATCCCGCGACCGGTGAATGGAAAGCGCTCTCCGGTGTCAATGTGACGCTCGGCCTTCCGATCATTCGTACCTCCGTCGACCACGGCACGGCCTTCGACATCGCCGGCAAGGGCATCGCCAACGAGGACAGCCTGGTCGAGGCGATCGAGTTCGCCGTCCAGATGGCCGCGGCAAAATCCAAACCTTAGGCGCCGGCACGCCTGCAACGCACGAAGAAGCGGATCGAACCATGGCTGTAGAGAAGTCCCATCTCATGCTGATCGACGGCAGATTTGTCACCGGCGAAGCCGGCACGCGCCCGGTGATCAACCCGGCCAACGGCAAGGCTTTTGTCGACGTGCCCGAGGCAAGTCCGGATCAGGCTCGCCAGGCGATAGAGGCAGCCCGTAAGGCGCAGAAAGCCTGGGGGCTCAAATCACCCCTCGCTCGTGCGGCGATCATGAAGCGGATCGCGGTCTTGATCCGACAGTACGCCCGACATCTGGCCGAGGTGGTCGTCAGGGAACAAGGCAAGCCGATCAATGAGGCCATGGGTGAAGTCGGCGGTGCGGCCGAGTTCTTCGACTACTACGCCGAGTTTGCCCGCCGCATTCAAGGTGAGATCCTGCCATCCGACTACGCGGGAGAGCAGGTCTGGATCCAGCGCGTACCCGTAGGCGTCGTCGCCGCCATCATTCCCTGGAATTATCCGAGCGCCCTGGTCAGCCGAAAGGTGGCGCCCGCCATGATCGCTGGCGACACCATCGTCCTCAAACCGCATGAAGACACGCCGCTTTCGGCGCTCGAAATGGCTCGCATCTTTGTGGAAGCGGGCGTGCCGGACGGCGTGGTCAACATCATAACAGGACGAGGCGAAACCATAGGCGAGGTGCTTTGCACGGAACCCGGCGTCGACCTCATCACCATGACCGGAAGCGTGCCGACCGGCAAGCGCATCATGGCGAATGCCTCGCGCAACCTGACGCCCGTTTCGCTGGAGCTTGGCGGCAAGGCGCCCTTCATCGTCCTGGCCGATGCCGATCTCGACCTGGCGGTGCGGTCGGCGGCCACCTCGCGCTACATGAATTGCGGGCAGGTCTGCATATGCAACGAACGCACGCTCGTCCACCGTTCGATTTACGATCAGTTCGTCACGCGCTTCGTGGAGTTCTCAAAGACGCTGGTCGTCGGTGATCCGATGCAGGCGAATACCGATATCGGTCCCAAAGTCAGCCGTGAGGAATTGGAAAAGGTCGAGGTGGTCCTGGCGGAAGCCGTCGCGGGCGGCGCGAAGCTGGCTCTGGCCGGCGGACGCCCGGCCAAGGCGCCGATCGATGGTGGCTACTGGCTCAATCCGACCGTATTGACCGACGTGACGCCCGACATGCCGATCATGACGCGGGAAATCTTCGGCCCGGTCGTGCCTATCATGCCCTTCGACACCTTCGAGGAGGCAGTCAGCATCACCAATGCCAGTCGCTATGGCCTGTCGGCCTATCTTTTCACCAACGATCTGGGTCGCATCATGAACGCCGTCAACGAGGTTTCGTTTGGCGAAATCTATGTGAACCGGATCGGGCCAGAAATGCTGCAGGGCTTCCATGTCGGCTTCCGCGAGAGCGGATTGGGCGGTGACGACGGCGTACACGGGCTCGAGAGCTACATGCGCAAGAAGACGGTCTACGTGAATTACTCGGGTGCCGCCACGGCGGCATTGATGCCTTACGGGCGCTGAACAGCGCCCAGCCAGTACGACCAGCCAGGTCGCTACCCGGCCAAAATGGCCGTTTCATCTCATCGGGAGGAATAAAATGCATTATCGTGGATTCATGGCGGCGGCTTTGGCCGTGGCATTGTCGGGGTTGGCCGCATCTTCGGCGATCGCCGACGACACCATTCCACCGGAAGCAAAGGCGCTGCTCGAGCCGTTGCCCTTATCGCCGAGAGGCCAACCCGTTCCGGGTTTCCCGGACGGTCCGCCGGCGGTGTCGCCAGACGTGCTGAAATTCTCCGATGCCGACCTTGCAAAGCTGAAGGCCGGAAAGTTTACCGCCGGGCTGGTGATGCACACCATGGATGCCGGCTGGCCTCAGTTGCAGGTGGCCGGGATCTCGAACACGCTCAAGGACCTTGGCATCGAGGTTGTCGGAACCACCGACGCCAAGTTCCAGCCCGGCCAGCAGATCAGCGATCTCGAGCAGATGATCGCACGCAAGCCGGATGTGATCTTCTCGATCCCGATCGATCCGAAGTCCGAATCCGAAGCCTACAAGAAGGCGGCGGCAGCCGGCATCAAGCTGGTTTTCATGGACAACGTTCCGGTCGATATGGCGCCGGGCAAGGATTATGTGTCCGTTGTCGCTTCCGACAATGAGAAGAACGCCTATTTCGCCGCGCAGGAACTTGTCGGGGCCATTGGCGGCAAGGGCGAGGTCGGCATCATCACGCTGGTCTATGACTATTACTACTCGGTCGCGGCCCGCAAGGTCGGCGCACTCAAGGCATTCGGCGAACACCCCGACATCAAGGTCGCGGACGTCGGTACCTTCACCGCGCCTGAGAAGGCCTACGAGGTCGCCACCGCCATGTTGACGGCGCATCCCGACATGAAGGGCATCTTCGTTGCCTGGGACACGCCCGCGCAGCAGGTCGTGGCCGCGGCCAAGACACTCGGCCGCGACATCGTCATCACCACGAATGACATTGCCGCAGACAGCGCGCTGAACGTTGCACGTGGCGAGTTTCTGGCCGTGGGTGCGCAACGCCCCTATGACCAGGGTGTCGCGGAGGCCAAGGCGGCCGCGCTTGCTCTGCTTGGACATGACGTCCCGCCGTACATTTCGGTACCGACGTTGCGCGTCAAGAAGCTCGACCTTCTCAGTGCCCTTAAGCAGGTCACCAAGGAAGATGCGCCGGCTTCGGTGGTGAAAATCTGCAACGGCGAGTGCTTCTAGAGCAGTTCACCGTTTCACGGAAACGGCGAACCGCTCTATCTCTTTGTTTTTGCGCAATTCCAGACGGAAAACCGTACACACTTTTCCTGGAATTGCTCTGGCTCCTTCTTTCGCCGGCGGGCCGCAGCAGTCCGCCGGCGCTCCCCGAGCGATCGAGAAATCGTCATGGCCGAAGCGAAAACTTCAACGTCCCAGCGCCCTATCGTAACGATGCAACGCATCGGCAAGTCGTTTGGCGCGAACCGCGTGCTGTCGGACATTTCGTTCGAGGTCAAGGCCGGCGAAACGCATGCACTGCTCGGCGAAAACGGTGCGGGCAAGTCGACGCTCATGAAGATCCTCATGGGCGCGTATCGGACGGACGAAGGCCGGATTCTGTTCGACGGCGAGGACGTCACCGCCCTGTCGCTTCGAGAGAGGATCGATCGCGGAATCGCAATGATCTTCCAGGAGCTGAGCGTCTTGCCGAACCGTTCGGTTGCCGAAAACCTGTTTATCCTTCGCGAGCCGCTCGCCTTCGGCCGACGTGTCGATGCCAGAAAAATGCTGCGCGAGGCCCGGGCTCTGATCGAGCGATTTGCCTTCTCGCTCGATGCTTCGGCACGTGTGGGCGACCTGGCGTTCGCTCAGCGCCAGATGGTCGAGATTCTCAAAGCGATCTCGCGGGGCGCCAAGCTGCTCGTAATGGACGAGCCGACTTCGTCCCTGACCATCCATGAGGAGGAAACGCTTTTTCGGACAATCGGTCAGCTCAAGCAGAACGGAATCGGTATCGTCTACATCAGCCATCGCATGGCCGATGTGCTGCAGCTTTCGGATCGCATCTCGATCATCAAGGATGGACGTCTGGTCGGTCCGCTCGATCCGGAGAAGACGTCCATCGAGGATATCGCGGCGTTGATGTCCCGGCCCAAGGTCCAAACGCCTTCCCCCGCCGCAGCCGCGCCAGCAAATCGGCAGCCTGCAACGCCCGCCGGGACGCCGGCTCTTGAGGTCCGTGACCTTGCCACCTCGCGCAAACTGTCCGGCGTGTCGTTCTCGATCGGCCCGGGCGAGATCGTCGGCCTTGCCGGGCTTGTCGGCAGTGGCCGCTCGACCCTGGGCAAGGCCTTGTTCGGCATCCTTCCGGATGTAACCGGCCACATCGCCGTCGGGAGCGACCCCGTCCAGCCGGGCAGTGTCAGCAGGGCCATCGCTGCCGGTATCGCGCTTGTCCCCGAAGACCGTCGGCTCGAAGGTCTTGTGGGTGGACGTTCGATCGAGGAGAACCTCGCACTTCCCCGCCTTTCCGAGTTCTCGCTGGCGGGTCCGTTCGGGCCGATGGCGAAGGCCCGGATAACGGCTCTGTTCAGACAATACCGGGACGATCTCAGTATCCTGTGCCGCGGTCCCTTACAGAAAGCCCAGGAGCTTTCGGGCGGCAATCAGCAGAAGATCGTCTTCGCCAAATGGCTGGCCATGAAGCCGAAGCTGTTGATCCTCGACGAACCAACCTCCGGCGTCGACATCAATGCCAAGCGCGATATGCGCGAACTTGTGCGCCGCACGGCCGGCGAAGGCGTCGCCGTGCTGCTCATTTCTTCGGAACTCGAAGAACTCCTGGATTTGTCCGATCGCATTCTGGTGATGGCGCAAGGGCGGATCACGCGCAGCATCGATCGCGCGGACGACGAGACAAAACTTCGCGCGTTGCTGCAGGCCGAGGCGGCCAGACAAGCCAGTGCGCGCGCCCAGGGAGTTGCAGCATGAAACCGTCCCCTATGCCCTCGCACGCAAATGCGATAAATTTTTTCCGCGATCACATCACCTATGTGATCTTCCTGGCGATAACCCTCTACTTCGTCCTGTTTGCTCCACACTTCGCGTCTGTGTCGACCGCAAGCGCGGTTCTGCGCATCACGGCCATCGTTTCGGCAATGGCGATCGGCATGACATTCGTCATCATCTGCGGCGAAATCGACCTGTCGGTAGGATCGGTTGCAAGTTTTTCGGGGATGATCGGAGCGCTGCTGCTCGGCCAGGATGTTCCCACCTACGTCGCAGCTCTTCTGGTGCTGGCAGCCGGCGCAGCGATCGGGGCCACCTCCGGCATCCTTGTTACAAAAATACGCATTCCATCGTTTCTTGTGACCCTTGGCATGCTGTCGATCTTTTCCGGACTGGCGCTGACGATCACCGGCACCCGGCCAGTGTCGATCGTCGACGATGATTTCTCGAACCTGTTCTGGAACGGTAGTTTTCTGGGCGTGCAGGCGCCAATCTGGTGGACAATCGTCCTAACTTCCGTCGGCTATTATCTTCTGCACCAGATGCCCTTCGGCAGGCGTGTTTATGCGACTGGTGGAAACCCTGTAGCCGCCCGCTTTTCCGGGGTGCGGACGGACAGCGTCAAAATTTTCGCCTTTGTGCTGTCCGGCATGATGGCATCCCTTGCAGGGATGATGCTCGCGGCCCGCTCCACCGCCGGCAATCCCAGCCTGGGGGCGGGTCTCGAACTCGACGTCATCGCGGCCGTGATCATAGGCGGGACAAGTCTCTTCGGCGGCTATGGATCGATCGTCGGTTCTGTCGTCGGCGCAATCTTCATAGGAATTCTCGGATTCGGTCTTCTCGTGCTCGGTCTTTCGACCAGCATCCAGGAGGTGATCAAGGGCGCTATCATCATCATTGCCGTCTCGTTGAACCGGCGTTGAAAGCAGCAGAGTTCCATGACCCGACGAAACGCGCGCGTTCCACGCGTTGACTGCCGAAGTAGGACCGACCCACCCGAAATTCTCTGCCGTCACAGACCTGCTGGCCCGCTCGGTGTCTGCGCTAGGTAGCGGCTTCGTTGGCCAGGTGATCCTTCATGAGGTCACCATAGGGTTCAACATTGAATGCCGTTGGAAAATTCTCGGGCTTATAGGCCGGGATCGCCGCCTTCCGATCCAGAACCGACTGATGGACCAGCGGCCGCCGTTCCTGTCGCTCGATCGTGCGCGGCTCGGCTTGCGGTAGGTAGAAGCCGAGGACCGATTTTCGCTTCCATTCACGCCATTTGACGGACTTTGGGATCCACTCGAGCGGCTTCCAGCCCACGGTCATTGAATCATGCACGATCCCCAACGGATCGGGGCTGACGAACGTCATCGTCCCCTCGCCCTTCCCTTCCCCGAAGACAAGCCGCTCCAGCATGCGGGAATTGGTCTGCAATCCAAATGCTTTGGCCTGATCAACCATCCAGTCGAGCGGAAATTTGGATATGGCGCTTTCCTCTTCAGGATAGCCACCGCCGACATCGGAATGAGATCCGGCGAACCAGACTTGTTTGATATCCTGCTCTTTTGCCGGCGAAATCTTGTCGAAAGGATTTTCGACGAATGGCTGCGGCTCGACCCACCGGTTCAGCCGGAACATGCGACGATGCTCATCGATCGCAATTGCATGTCGAAAGACTTCGACGCTCGGGTTGGTCCTCGTATGCGGCAGTGTGAGGAGCTGTGGCAGAAGCCGGTCGCTTCGCGGCACGATGATCGACGCCACGGTGTCCCAAACACCAAGAAATCTGATGCGCGCGTCCCGGGCTCCTGAAACCTTGGAAAAGTGCCAGGCAACGCTAAGGTCGTGCTCATCGCTGGCTTGCTTGTAAGAGCTTACGGCATACTCGACGATGTTGAGTTGGTCCGGATGCAGCAGGCCGATCATGTGGATCAAGCCCGCAACGGCGCGGGCTGTATAGGCTCCGCGGCTGAAGCCAAAGAGGAAGATTACGTCCCCTTCGACGTAGTGCCTGCAGATGAAGGCGTAGGCGCCGGCGATTTCAGCGTCGAGACCATATCCAGTTGCGAGCTCGAACACGGATTTCGTGTTCTGACGCCATCGCGCCCAGGCATCGCTGGCACCGATTGTTCCTATACCGGCCTCGTAATAGACGCGTTGCTCCTCATTCTTCTTCAGGATGCGGAACAACTTCAAGACATTCGAGAGATTGCGCTCGATCTGGTTTCCCGTTCCATCGCAGCAGACAACGATGTTTTTGCCAGTCCGCTTCAACGCCACCGCCTCTGACGGTCCAGTTCAGACCAACCAACTTTGACCCAAGCTGTGGATCACATCAACAGGCGTCTGACGACGGATACCGATGAGAATGTAGCGGCGCGGTCGGCGTGGTTCCGGTGACGAAAGAAGAGGGGTTCAATCAAAGAAGCCCGTATCCTCTTCCCTGAGATACTTCCTGGCTGCTTCGGCGTCGATATCGAGGCCCAGTCCCGGCGCTTCCAGCAGGTCCACCATGCTGTCCTTCACGATCTGCGACGGCAGGCCGATCACGAGATCCTCCCACCAGGGGTCAGAGGCGCTCGGATATTCGAAGGCGATGTAGTTGGCGGGCAAGGTGGCGCAAACATTGATCAGCGCGCCGAGGCCCAGCAGGCCATTCGCGGTGCCGTGCGGCGCCATCAGGATCGAGTGCATGTAGGCATGCTCGGCGACCCATTTGAGTTCGGCAATACCGCCGATATCGGCAGGATCGGGGCCGATGACGCGCACGGCCTGCGTCTCGATCAGCTCCTTGAAATTGTGCCGCAAGTAGATCTGCTCGCCGGTATGGATCGGCGTCGAGGTGGAGGTTGTCAGCTCCCGATAGGCCTGCGGATTGACCCACGGCACATAGTCGCCGGTCAGCATGTCCTCGAGCCACATCAAATTGTACTTCTCCACCGCGCGAGCGAACTTGATCGCATCGGGCAGCATCCAGCCCGGGCCGCAGTCGAGCGCCAGGCTGACCTTGTCGCCCAGCACTTCCTTCATGGCGATCACGCAGTCGAGCATGTGGTTGAAACCGCGCTCGCTGATCACGCCCTGATCCATGGCACCGTGATAGCCGGCCTTCTTCTGCGTCACGCCATAATGGAAGTCCTCGATGCTGTCCTTCATGTTCGAGTGGAACGAGATTCCTTGCTTGACCATGAAGAAGTTCTGCGGCTGCTCCATCATCCATTTGACGTCGGCCGCATAATCCTCCGGCCGGTCGCCCGCGCGTTTCCGGCGGATCGAGCCGTTATAGACGCGCACCTTGTCGCGCACCTTGCCGCCGAGCAGTTTGTAGGCCGGCACGCCAGCGGCCTTGCCGGCAATGTCCCACAGCGCATGCTCGATCGCGGAGACGGCGGCGCCATAGGGCTTGAACGAACCTCGCTGGCGGATCTTCAGCATCACCCGCTCGACGTCGGTCGGATCCTCGCCGATCAGCGCCTCGCGGAAATGCAGCACAAAGGGCTTGAGATAGGTCTTTGTGAACTCGACCTCGCCAAGGCCATGGAGGCCCTCGTCAGTGACGACGCGAACGATGGGATGCCGCCCGATGACGGCGCAGCGCAGGTCGGTGATCTTCATGGCACAGTCCTATTTCACAGACGAGAAAGCTGTCGGTGTGAGCAGCTGGCTGGCGATATTGGCAACGATCTGCCCGTCACGCTCAGACTCGTCCCGGGCCCTGTGCCATGCCGGATCGGTGACGAAAGCCGCCCATTTCGCCTCACGCTCGGCCAGCGATTCCCAGGCGAGGAAATAGGTAAGGCGATTGCTGTTTTCGCCGATCGCCGTGGTGAAAAACCCGGCTTGGCGGATGCCATGCCTCTCCCAGATGGCCAGCGTCTGGTCGGAAAAGCGCTTGAGCAAAGCCGGCAGCCTGCCCGGCAGGCAGTCATAGATACGCAGTTCGTAGATCATGGTTTCGTCCGTTTCTTTCTTCGCCTCTCCCCTCGGAGAGGGCGACACGAATGGTCGGTCGTTGGCCCTGTGAGCTTGAGGAATGAGGGCTGGGCGTCTGGGCTAACTCCAGGTCCGGTCCCAGCTATATTCATTGTCCCAATGCTCGGTGGATTGCCAGATGCCGGTGACACCCGGCTGCAGATGCTGCGAGATCACCTCGTCTACGACGTCGTCGATCCCCAGACCCGGCTTGTCCGGAACAGTGATGAACCCGTCCTGCACGAGCGGCTTGGGAAGGCCGGTGACGATATCGTCCCACCAGTCGACATCGGCGGAGTGGTATTCGAGCGCCATGAAGTTCTCGGTCGCGGTGGCGACATGGGCCGCGGCCATCGCGGCGATTGGACTTTCGGCCATGTGGATGGCCATGGCAACGCCGTGATCCTGCGCCATGTCGCCGATCTTCTTGGTCTCCAGGATGCCCCCGCTGGTGAGCAGGTCCGGGTGGATAATGGAGAGGCCACCGCTCTTGAGCAGCGGTTCGAACCCCTCCTTGAGGTAAATGTCCTCGCCGGTGCAGATGGGCACCGTGGTGGCGTCCTGCAACTGCCGGTACTGCTCGGTGTACTGCCAGGGGATTACATCCTCGAGCCAGGCCGGCACGTATTTTTCAATTCGCCTGGCGAGCCGAATGCCGTTCTGGAGTGAGATGTGGCCGACGTGGTCGATAGCGAGCGGGATCTCCATGCCGATGACCTCGCGAACTTCGGCAATGTACTGCTCGAGCAGGTCGAGGCCCTTGTCGGAAAAATGGAGGCCGGTAAACGGGTGGGCGACATTATGCAGGTCGTAGGCCGCGTTGCGGGCGCGCCGCTCATCAACGGTCTTGAGCGGGCCGCGGGCAGGATGAACGCGATAGCCTTCGAGTGAGCCGGCAGGAGACACGACCGCGCCGGGCACATCCGCGATCTGCATCAGCCCCAGATCCATCTTGAGGAAGGTGAAGCCGAGCTCCATGCGCTGCTTGAGACGTTTGCCGGTCTCTGTGCCGCTCGGCACGGTTGCATCGGTATCGCAATAGAGGCGCACCTTCTCCCGAAACCGGCCGCCGAGCATCTGGTAGATCGGAACGCCATAGGCCTTGCCGGCGAGATCCCATAGCGCGATTTCGACCGCCGAGACGCCGCCGCCTTGCCGGCCGTGCCCGCCGAACTGCTTGATCCGGCGAAACAGGCGATCGATGTTGCAGGGATTCTCGCCAAGCAACCGGCTCTTCAGCATCAGCGCGTAGGTGGCGCTGGCCCCGTCGCGCACCTCGCCAAGGCCGACGATGCCCTGGTTGGTGTAGATCTTGAGCAGCGCCGTTGTGAACGGTGCGCCGACGATTTCAGCCACCCGCATGTCGGTGATGCGAAGATCGGACGGCTTGGAGTTCATGTTCACCCGATCAAGGGCTTCGTCGGCTCCACCGGTCTTGGGCATCACTTATCCTCGTTTTGGTAGGCGGGCTTTTCGGCGGCATGCAGCCCGACATCAGGCGACATGCGTCAGCCCAGCTCAATCTCGTGGGCTTGCAGGTACTCACGGTCCATCTCGATGCCGAGACCGGGCCTCGACGTCAGTTTGAGGCTGCCGTTCGAAACGTCGAGCGGTGTGTCGATGAGATGATCGTATTTACCCAGGTTCCACTCCGACGTCTCGAGCTTGTAGAAGTTAGGAACTGTCATCATCACCTGCGCGCCCGCCACCACGTTGATCGGCCCCGCGGCGTCATGCGGCGAGACCGGGACGTAGTAGGCTTCGCACAGGGCAGAGATCTTCTTGAGTTCGGTAATGCCGCCGGTCCAGGTGACGTCAGGCATGATGTAGTCAGCGAGCTTGTTTTCGAGCACCGGCACGAAGTCCCACTTCGTGTGGCCGCGTTCGCCCCACGAGATGGCGACGCTGACCTTGTCACGCACCTGCTTGAGGGCATTGAGGCTCTCGGGCGGGCAAGGCTCCTCGAACCAGTCGATCTGGCCGGCTTCCTCGAGGCTTCGGCAGAGGCGAATGGCGGTCGGAACGTCGAAACGGCCGTGCGCATCGATGAGGATATCGACATCAGGGCCCGCCGTTTCGCGGATCAGAGCCGTGAGTTCGGCCGCTTCGCGCTCGTCCTTGCGGGTCATGCTGCCATCGAGGTAGCCGTCCCGCTGTTCGCGCGACACGCCATCGGCGCCACGTCGCTGATGCGGGAAAGGATCAAACTTGAGCGCGGTGTGTCCGGACTCGACGATGTCCCGAATTTCGCGGACCACCGCCTCCTTGCTGGTAAATTTGGACTGGTTGGGATGGGTGTAGAGCGCGATTTCATCGCGCACCGGCCCGCCCAGCAGCTCGTAGATCGGCTTGCCCAAAACTTTGCCCCGGATGTCCCAGAGAGCTATGTCGATGGCGCTCACGCATTCGACCGCGGCGCCGCGGCTGCCCATATAGGTGAAGCTGCGGAAAATCTTGTGCCAGAGATGCTCGATCCGGGCCGGGTCCTCGCCGGTCACGGCGGCGCCGATCTGCCGCAGGATCGTGCAGAGCGCGCGGTTGGCGAGCTTGGTGGTGGTCGTGATCTCTCCCCAGCCGCTCACCCCCTCGTCGGTCGTCACTTCGACGAACAGGTACTCTCCCCAATAGGACGCATCGGACTTGATCAGCCACGGCCGAATGCTCGTAATTTTCATGTCAGCTACCTCTGTCTGATCGTCGGGCTAGCGATGTTCTGGAACGGGCATTCTATCCGGCCCGAGCGGCGTTGCGCGCACGCATATGTTCGAGGATGTGCCGGCCGGAGCCCTCGACATGGCGAGCAACGAGTTCGGCCGCCTTGTCGGCGTCTCCGGCTTTTACGAACGCGATGAGCTCGCGGTGCTCGCGAATGATCGCGGCACGCCGGGCAAGCGTGAAATTGAAACGCCGGCTCACGGCTCGCAGCACTTCACGATGCTTCCACCAAAGCTCGGCGGCATGGCGGTTGTAATGCCGCTGGTACATCACGGTGTGGAAGGCGGTATCCAGCTCGCTGTGCCTGAACGTATCGGCGAAGTTGTTCTCTTCAATCAGGTCCTGGAGACGTTGGAGTTCGGCGATGTCCTCGCCGGTGGCCATATTCACAAACCATCGCGTCAGGGCCGGCTCGATCAGAACGCCGATCTCATAAATGTCGCGGACAAACTCCTGATCGATAGGCCGGACGCGCGCTCCGCGGTTGGGGAGAAAGGTGACAAAGCCTTCGCCGCGCAACAGCTGCAAGGCTTCGCGCACGGGGTTGGTCGAGGTGCCGTGGCGCCGGGCGAGATCAGTGACCACGAGCCGTTCGTTGGCGGCAAGCCGTCCCTCGATGATGTCTTCCCTGATCAGCTCATAAAGCGAGGCGCCCTCGCTGGACGCTCCTATGGGGTCAATCCCCACCGGTGGCTTGGCTTTGAAATCGTTTGGTTCGGCCAAGGCCGGCTCCCCTGGATTAATACACACCCTTTCCGATTAACACGCAAAGTTTCGATAAACAATGTACGATCTAACGCGTTGACAGGCAATTCATGATCTGAAAACGTACAAGGCTCCCGAACGGGTACACAGATACAAAGACGTCCTGCGATCAAACGAGCAAGACCGCTTTGCCTCGCCGCAAAGCGGCATGGGAGAACCAGGGAGGATACCTATGACGAGGATTATACTCGGCAGTGCGGTCCTGCGCGGCACTGTCGCCAGCGTTTTGGCGGCATCGCTGATGTCCACATCGGCGCTGGGCGCGCCACCGGTCGACCTCAGCAAGTGGTCGCCGGAATATGTCCGCGCCATTGCGGGAACACAGGATTTCGACACGGCGGCCGATTGTGCCAAGGTCACCCCGCTGGACTACAAGGGGCGACTGACCTTCTGGTATCAGGGCGTGTTCGAGGGCGACCCCGACCTCCTGCGCCAGTACTACAAGGAATTCTTCGAAACCTTCCGCAAGACCTATCCAAACATCCAGCTCGAGGAGCAAGCCCTCACCTATAACGACCTTCTCGACAAGTTCCGCACCGCGCTCCTCGGCAATGCCGCGCCGATGGCGGTCCGCTTGCAAATCCTGGGTGGTACCGAATTCGCTTCAAAAGGCTATCTGCAGCCGCTGAAGCCCGAGGATGTGGGCTATTCGACCGAGGACTTCTGGCCCGGCGCCATGAAGGCCGTGACCTGGGACGGGGTGACCTACGGCATTCCAACCAACAACGAAACGATGGCGTTCATCTGGAACGCCGACATCTTCAAACGCGCCGGCCTCGATCCGGACAAGCCACCGGCAACCTGGGACGACGTCATCAAGTACTCCAAGCAGATCCACGACAAGCTCGGCATTGCCGGGTATGGCCTCGTGGCTCGCAAGAATGCCGGCAATACGCCGTATCGCTTCATGCCGCAGCTATGGGCCTATGGTGGCGGCGTCTTCGACGAAGCGGCGGCAAACCCGACCTATGAGCAGGTCGAGCTGAACAGCCCGCAGAGCAAGGCGGCGCTGCAGGCTTCCTACGACATGTATGTTCGCGACAAGTCGGTTCCGGTTTCGGCACTCACCAACCAGCAGGCCGATAACCAGCCCCTGTTCGTCGCCGGCCAACTCGGCATGATGATCTCGCACCCGTCCGACTACAATGTCATGCTCGACCTGCAGAAGAAGGCGACGGGCACCGACAAGGACAAGGCGCAGACCGTCATAGACAACATGCGCTACGGCCTGATCCCGGCCGGGCCCGACGGCAAGCGCGCGGTCGTGTTCGGCGGCTCGAACATCCACATCCTGAAGCCCGAATATGTCGAAGGCGGCAAGGTAGACGAGCCGGCGGCGAAGGCTATCATCTGCATGTGGACGAGCCCTGAATGGTCGCTGAAGATGGCCTATGCCGGATCGAATCCCGGCAACCTGAACGGCTTCAAGACCAAATGGATGAAGGAACGTCTGGACAACATCAAATTCCTCGATGTCACGACCTCGATGCTGCCATACGGCATCCCGTTCCCGGCGCTGCCGCAGGCCCCGGAGATCATGAACATCATCGTCCCGGACATGCTGCAGAATGCTCTGACCGGAGCGATGACCGTCGACCAGGCGGCGGACGACGCGGCCCAGAAGGTGAAAGACCTGATGGGCGGGCTCTAGCCTGCGCCTGACCCACGACCTGACCGGCTGCGCTGACAGCGCAGTCGGTTCGTTCCGAAGAAACAAGGGCATACCATCGTGACGATCGTGACCGGCAAGGCCGAGGCGCGCCGAAAATTGCAACCCGGCAGGTCCGGTGCGCTGCGGAATATCTGGGAGCATCGCGCCGACTACGCGTACGTGCTGCCCGCGATCGCCGTGATGCTCATCGTCATCGCCTATCCGATCTACTACACGATCGAGCTGTCGTTCTATAAGACGCCGCCCGGCTTGCAGCTTCGTGACAAGACCTTCATCGGCTTCGACAACTACACGGCCATCCTCACCAGCGAGGTGTTCTGGAAAGTCACCTGGAACACGCTGATCTGGACATTCGGGTCCACCTTCATCTCCTTTGTCCTGGGGTTTGCCACTGCGCTGGCGCTCCACCGCGACTTTATCGGACGCGGTGTGCTGCGCGCTATCCTGATCATTCCCTGGGTCATCAGCGCGGTCGCCGCCTCCTATATCTGGAAGTGGATCTACCATTCGGATTTCGGCATCATCGGCGCAGTGCTGGTCGGCCTCGGATTGGCCGACCGACCGCCGAATTTCATCGACAACGTCAGCACGGTTCTCCCCTCGCTGATCGTCGTCAATATCTGGCGCGAGTTTCCGTTCGCCATGATCATGATGATGGCGGGCCTGCAGACAGTCCCCGAGCAGTTGCTGCTTGCCGCGAAAGTTGACGGAGCCAATGCCTGGCAGCGCTTCTGGCACGTCACCTTCCCGCATCTGCGCAACGTCTCGGTGGTGACGATCCTGCTGCTGGCAGTGGCCAACTTCAATTCCTTCATCATCCCCTGGATCATGACCGGCGGCGGGCCGTCGAACGCATCGCATATCTGGATCACCCATATTTACGAACTCGCCTTCGGCCGGCAGCGCTGGGGCGTGGCATCGGCCTATTCGGTGCTCCTGTTCATCATCCTGATGACGCTGGGCTACTTCTACGTCCGTGCGCTGAGCGGCAACGAGCGGAAGGAGGGCGGCGTATGAGCGCGATTGCCGAGACGGTCTCCCGAGGCCAGACCCGTCGCCGTATGCGCGTCGACGGATGGCGGTGGGCCGGGCGCATCTTCCTCGTTTTCATGCTGCTTTATACGGCGTTGCCGATGATCTGGATGCTGATCACCTCGATCAAATCGGGGTTCGCGGCGACGCAATTCCCGCCGCAATGGTGGCCGGACGAGCCGACCCTCGCCAGCTATCAGAAATTGCTCGATCCGCAGAACAGCGTCGGCCAGGACTTCCTCCGCTTCTTCTGGAACAGCCTGTTCGTGTCGACCGTCACGACAATCCTTTCCGTGATCGTGGCTGTCCCCGCGGCCTACGCTTTTTCGCGCTTCAGTTTCCCCGGACGGAACTTCCTGTTCTTCGCCGTTTTGCTGCGCAACATGTTCCCGGCAGTGATCTTTCTCGTGCCGCTCTTCATCCTGATGCGCGCGATCGGCCTGGTGAACACGCACGGCTCGCTCATTCTCACCTATCTGACCTTCGGGCTGCCGCTGGCGATCTGGCTGCTCAAGGGCTTCTACGACAACATCCCGGTGCAACTCGAGCAGGCGGCGCGCATCGACGGCGCAACGCGGTTCCAGGCCTTCATCCTGATCGTGATGCCGCTCTCGACGCCTGGGATCATCGCCACCGCGATCTATTCCTTCATCGGCGCGTGGAACGAATACATCTACGCCTACACCTTCCTTTCCAAGAACGAGCAATTGACGCTGCCGGTCGGCATCCAGCGCTTCTTCTCGGAAAACACGACGGACTTTCCGGGCCTGATGGCGGCCAGCTTCATGATGAGCGTGCCCGTCGTGGTGCTGTTCCTCGTCCTGCAACGATACTTCGTACGCGCCCTTACAGAAGGCGCGGTCAAGCATTAGGGAGTTGCCGATGGCCCACGTGGTCCTCAAAGATCTCGTCAAGACCTATGGCGGCTTCAAAGCTGTCAACGATGTTTCGCTGACGGTCAATGACGGCGAATTCGTTGCGCTGGTCGGCCCTTCAGGCTGCGGCAAGACAACCACGCTCAATCTCGTCGCGGGGCTGACCTCGATCACATCGGGCGACATCGTCATCGGAGACCAGGTGGTCAATGATCTCGACCCCAAGGACCGGGACATCGCAATGGTGTTCCAGAACTACGCGCTGTACCCGCAGAAATCGGTCTACAAGAACCTGGCGTTCCCGCTGCAGATGCGCAAACTCTCCAGGGACGAGATCGACAAGAAGGTCAGGGAAGCGGCGCGCGTTCTCGACATGACGCACCTGCTCGAGCGCAAACCGCGGGAACTTTCGGGCGGGCAGCAGCAGCGCGTCGCCCTTGGCCGTGCCCTCGTCCGCGACCCCGCTGTGTTCCTCATGGACGAGCCGCTCTCCAACCTCGACGCCAAACTGCGCGTGCAGATGCGATCCGAGATCAAGCGCTTCCACCAGGACCTCAAGGCAACGATCATCTATGTGACGCACGACCAGCTCGAAGCCGTGACCATGGCCGACAAGATGGCGGTGATGAATGGCGGCTATCTGCAGCAATACGATTCACCAGCGCAGGTCTTTGCCCATCCGGTCAACATGTTCGTCGCCAGCTTCATCGGCAGCCCGGCGATGAGCCTTATTCCGCTGGAGGCTTCGACGGCAAACGGCAGCACCGCGCTGACCAGCGCGGAAGGCTGGACCCTTGGACTGTCGCAACTCAACGCGCGCAAGGTCCAGGGAGCGACCACCAAGAAGGTCGTGCTCGGCGCGCGGCACTCGACGATCAAGCTGCACAAAAGCGCGGTCCCGGGCGCCATTCCGGCCAAGGCCTATACGGTGGAGCCGACCGGAGACGTCACCTTCGTGCAAGCATTCCTGTCGGGCGCCATCGTCAACATCAGCGTGTCGCCCAACGTCGCCGTCAAACCTGATGAGCGGATCTGGCTCGAGTTCGACCAGGAGCGGATGCATCTGTTCGACGGCGAAACTGAAATGGCCCTCAAGGCCGACTGAGACAGGGGATGCGCGTGGAACGCGGGCGTGTATGACCAAGAACCTGAAGATCACCGCGATCAAGCCCTACCCGGTATGGGTGGGAACGCGCAACCAGATGCTCGTCAAGGTCGAGACCGACCAGGGTATCTTCGGCTGGGGCGAAAGCGGCTTGAGCGGTCGCGAGAAAGCCGTGGCCGGCGCGGTCGAGCACTACCGCGAGTTTCTCATCGGCTGCGACCCGATGCAGATCGGGCGTATCTGGCAGGAAGTTTACCGCAGTCAGTACTTCGAAGGGGGCCGGGTCCTGCAGGCGGCGATTTCCGCCATCGACATCGCCCTTCATGACATCAAAGGCAAGGCGCTGGGGGTGCCGGTCTACGAGTTGCTTGGCGGCAAGCAGCGCGACCGCGTGCCCACCTTCGCCTCGACCGGAGACGAGGCCGAGGGCGATGTTGCGATCGAACGCGCCCGCGAACTGCGCGCGCAGGGCTGGCAGGCGATCCGCTTCTTCCCCATCGGACAAAGCAGCAAGGACGTCTTCGAGCCGCGTGAATCGATCGGCCCTACCGCGAGCATGCTGAACAAAGCGCGCGAGGCGCTGGGCGATGAGGTGGTGCTCGGCGTCGATTATCATCATCGGCTGTCGGTGGCCGAGGCGGCGAGCTTCTGCAGCAAGCTCGGCCGCGGCGTGCTTGATTTCCTCGAGGAGCCGATACGGGCTGAGACCCCGGAGGCGTACGAGTCCCTTCGTACGATGACCGACATCCCCTTTGCCATCGGCGAGGAATTTGCCAGCAAGTGGCAGTTCCTGCCTTACATCGAGCGCGGCATCCACCAGTTCAACCGGCTCGATGTCTGCAATGTCGGCGGGCTCACCGAGGCGATGAAAGTCGCTGGCTGGAGCGAGGCGCACTATGTGGACCTGATGCCACACAATCCCCTTGGCCCCGTGTGCACGGCCGCAACCGTGCATCTCGCCGCCGCGGTGCCCAACTTCGCGTGGCTCGAGACCAGGATCCCCGAAAGGAAGCTGGGTTTCGACAATTCCGACTTTTTCCCCGTACAGCCAAGGCTCGACGGGACCGATTATCCGGTCAGCGACCTGCCGGGGCTCGGCGTCGAGGTCAATGAAGCGGCGGTCCAGGCGCAGAGTTTCCGTTTCTGGGAAGCGCCACATCTCAAGCGCCGCGACGGCTCTGTCACCAACTGGTAATTCAATTTCAACCGGAGTCCGAAAATGACGCATACTCCCGATATCACGCGGCCGCCCAAGGACCTGATCGACGCGCTAAGGGAGATCGGCGCCGCCACGGTCGCGGGCACACTTGGCCACATGGGCTTTCGCAATCCGCACATGGTCGGCCCGGTGCCGCAGAACCATGGGAAGTCGATCGTCGGGCCGGCACTGACATTGCAGTTCATGCCGCAGAGACCGGACCTCTTCACCGAGGGAGAATATGCCGATCCGGAGACGCAACTTCACAGACATGTGCTCTACCATGCGCAGGAGGGCGACGTGGTCGTCGTCGACGCGCGCGGCGACATGAGCTCCGGTGTCTTCGGCGATATGATGTCGACCTATTTCAAGGGCAGAGGCGGTGCGGGCATCGTCATCGATGGGTGCATGCGCGACCGGCCCAATGTCGAAAAGCTCGACCTGCCTCTTTGGCTGCGCGGCTGGACGCCAAATTATCATGTGCAGACCAGCATCTATCCCAATGCGGTCAACGTTCCGATTGCCTGCGGCGGTGTGACGGTGATCCCCGGCGACATCATCGTCGCCGATGACGACGGGGTGGTGGTGCTTCCCGTCGCAATGGCCCCGAAGGTCATCGAAGAATCCCAGAAACATCACGATTGGGAGGAATTCTCACGAATGAAACTCATGGGGGGCGCGCCGTTGCAACGCTACTATCCACTGCACCCAAGCGCGAACGACGAGTACGAGGCTTGGCGGAAAGCCAACGCCAAACCTTGATAGACAGGATGAGCTGACAGTCGCCAGCGCGCGTCAGCCATTCCCCCTAATTTATCCTGGCGCCGCGCTGTGCGTCGAACAGGTGCGCCTTGCGCATCATCGTCTCCAGCCCGATCTCCTGATCAGGTTTGAATGGCGGCCGATCCCGGCTCTCCGCCCGCTCGTTGACCTAAGCTGGGTTTAATCCCTGGCCACTCCAGACCTGTCCCTGCCGAAAGCTGGCGGCTTTTGCATCGGGAGATACCTGACCGCGCTGGTGGCGACACATTACCGTAACGGAAGCGGTCCTATCATTCATTCGGTGATTTTGGGCGAGGGTCGGGGATCGTCGGCCGGGACCGTCAAAATTAGGGGACCTGATATGGCCACGCAGCTTTGTCACATAGAGACAGCATTCTCGGGAACGGGCTCGGCAATGGCTCCAAAGTTCGCGGAATCATGCGCTTGGGCGAATGCACGAGGCGTAACAATCTATCAGCGTTCAAAAACGGTATGGATCGCGGCCGGCGGCTATCGAGGCCGCGATTTGAAAGTAAAGGGACGGTCGCCTGCCACCGCGCTCGCACTATGGATTGAGGCTGTCCAGTACAGAGGTTCGACATGAGGCTGACCAACGAGGCGTCCAAGGCACGCAAGGAGATCAGCATCCACCGTATCGCCGCCCTGATACCAGCTTAGGATATCGCAGGCCGTCGCCGAAAATCGATCCCCGGCCGAGCTTTGTCCATGCGATCAGCCCGGCCGCTTTGGTCGAGCTGCTTCATCATGAGCCCGCGAGCGCCAGCATGACGCTCGCCCCAAGTGCGGAACGCACCTGGCTCAACATCAAGCGGACGCCCGGAGCTGAAAATTTTACGCGGCCGCGCCTGGCGCCGCGGCTCCGGTCGCGTAAAAATGCTTCTGTCGAAGCTCGAATCAACTCCGCCATCATGTTTTCTCCAGAAGAAACGCCCATATAAAAACAGGTTGGCGGGCCGTTGCCATTCGGGCCGACACCGCTGGCGTTGCGGCGGTGGTCCGAACCCGCCAAAACGGATGGCGCGCCCTGCCGGAACGGTTTGATATCGCGGTCAACACGTAGGGAGAAACACGCGATCGGGTTGCGCTCGGCATGTGTTGATGGTTTGTTGCCGGTCAGCGGAGAACGAGTGATGCGAGAATCCATCGGTCAAGACGAATACGGGTCGACCAGCCCCTTCGATCCGGATGACCTGCCGAATTTGAATGCAATCGGTCCGGCGATGGGCAGCGGCAACGACTTCGAGAGATACGCGGTCGCCGTCATAATCGTGTTCGGCGCCCTGATCATAGGCGGGCTGATGGCCGCGTCGATGACCTTCGGCCACCGCAACGGTTTCCTGTTCGCGCTCGGCGGCGCCACATCGGCCTGGATATCGGGAAACGCGCTTCTGCTCGACCGGCCGCGCATCTACGCACTGTTCGTCGGCATCGCGGCCCTGATGCTGATCGCATCCACCGTCACGCTGATTTCGTGACGGCTTGATCGTCAATTAGAGCATTTCCTATTTTGGGAGAATCGTAGGATTCCCAAAACCGGATGTTTGTGATTCAAGATGCTGGCTGGATTGGAGGCCAGCATCTGATGACGCGAGCGCTTTCAAATGATCTTCGTGAGCGTGCAGTAGCGGCAGTTGTCGACGGGGAGACCTGCCGTGCGGTTGCCTCGCGCTTTGGCGTTGCGGTTTCCTCTGTGGTGAAGTGGTCGCAGCGTTACCGTGCCACCGGCTCGGTGGCGCCGGGCAAGATGGGCGGACACCGTAAGCGCGTTCTGGAGCCCCATCGGGCTTTCATTGTGGAGCGGATCAATCAGACCTCTGAACTGACGCTGCATCGGCTGAAGGACGAGTTGGATGCGCGCGGGATCAAGGTCTCGCACAATACGGTGTGGCTGTTCTTGAGGCGCGAGGGCCTGAGCTTCAAAAAAAACGCTGTTCGCCCTTGAGCAGGCACACGCCGATATTGCCCGCAGGCGTCAGCGATGGCGATCCTGGCAGACCGGCCTCGATCCGCAGTGCCTGGTCTTCATCGATGAGACCTGGATCAAGACCAACATGGCTCCGCTGCGCGGTTGGGGGCCGAAGGGCAAGCGGCTGCGCGGCCTGGCTCCGCACGGCCACTGGCGCACGCTGACCTTCCTCGGCGCGCTGCGCTGGGATCGGCTCACAGCGCCTTGCGTCTTCGACGGCCCGATCAACGGCCAATGCTTCCGGGCCTATGTCGAGCAGCAGCTCATCACGGTGCTGAAGCCCGGCGATATTGTCGTCATGGATAATCTGGGAAGTCATAAGTCGGCGGCCATCAGGCAGATGATCAAAGCTGCCGGCGCCAGGCTTTGGTACCTGCCGCCCTATTCCCCGGACCTCAATCCGATCGAGCAGGCCTTCGCCAAGATCAAACACTGGATGCGCCAAGCTCAGAAACGTACAATCGAGGACACTTGGCGCCACATCGGCCACCTCGTCGAAACAATCGAGGCAGCCGAATGCAGGAACTACTTCGAAAACGCAGGCTACGCTTCCGTCAAGATATGAAACGCTCTAGAGCGGAATGAATTGAGGCTGAATCGGGTGGGATTCCCTAAGGCTTGCAAATCTGATTCAACATGCTGGCT
>NZ_VFVV01000023.1:0-33376 GCF_006442695.1 Mesorhizobium sp. B2-3-7
GATCCACACGCCGATGTGGGTGGTGAGCGATGCCGCGCGCGAGGCGATCGACCTGATCGAGCGCGCCATCGAGAAGCGCCAGGTGCTGACCATCGACTATTCGGACGAAGCCGGCCGCGGCACCGCCCGCGACATCAGGCCCTTGGGCCTTTGGTTCTGGGGCAAGGTGTGGACGCTGGTCGCCTGGTGCGAGATGCGCGACGATTTCCGCGCCTTCCGCATCGATCGCATCGCCTCGGTGGTCATCGCAGGCCGCGTCTTCAAGCCGGAGCGCGGCAAGCAGCTCGCCGATTTTTACCGGGCGGTGGAACGCAGCGAGGATTACGGCATGGCGCCGGACCGTGCGGCGCGAAGCTGAGGTCTCCCAACCCGTAAAAAAGCCCGCTCGAAGCGGGCTTTTCGGTCGAGTTCGCGAGAATTCTACTCCTCGTCGTTATCCCTGTCCTTCGACTTCAGAGCCGAGAGCTTGGCGAACACGGCGTTGGCGTCGAGTTCGGCATCCTCGTCCTTCGGCTTTTCGGGAGCCGGAACCAGGCGCTCGGTCAGCGCCGCCGGCAGCAATGTGTCGCCGACCGGCTGTGCCTGCTCGCGGCCGCGCGATGCGCGGTTGACTTCCATGTCAAGATCGATCTGCGAGGCGAGACCGAGCGTCACCGGGTCCATCGGCTGCAGGTTGGCAGAGTTCCAGTGCTTGCGCTCGCGGATCTGCTCGATCGTGGACTTGGTGGTGCCGACGAGGCGCGAGATCTGCGCGTCCTTCAATTCGGGATGGTTGCGCACTAACCAGAGAATGGCGTTCGGTCGGTCCTGACGCTTCGACAGCGGGGTGTAGCGCGGCCCCTTGCGCTTGGATTCCGGCACCCGCACCTTGGGGTCCGAAAGCTTCAACCGCTGGTTCGGATCCTTCTCGGCACGCGCGATCTCGTCGCGGGTCAACTGGCCGGTCATGATCGGATCCATGCCCTTGATGCCTTGCGCCGATTCGCCGTCGGCGATCGCCTTGACCTCGAGCGGATGCAGCCCGCAGAACTGTGCTATCTGCTCGAAGGAAAGCGCGGTGTTGTCGACCAGCCAGACAGCGGTCGCCTTTGGCATCAGCAGCGTATTGGCCATTTTAAAAATCCTTCTCGTTCGCCCGCGTTCCCGCGCGGGCGGTGGTTTAGAGCCACCAAAATGGGAAATTCGCAGGTTATATAACCGCTCTCCGGCGGTTCCGCAATGTTTTTGGGAAGGCGTTTTTGGGAACGCCCGTCGATCTGGCAACCACACCGGGGCAGATCAATCACGGGCGGCATGAAAATGGTGCCGCGAATATGTTTGGGGTCCAGAAAGACAAAACCCGCCGGACAGGTCCGGCGGGTTCGGAACCGGCGACGAGCAAGCGTCTGCGGCGGCTCTGCTTTGCGACCCCGCCTTGCGGCGGGGCGGTTCTTGAAGTCAGATCGCCTGGCGGGCGATCTTTTCGATGTCGGCGCGGTTGATGCCGAGATCGCTGAGCTGGCGCGCGTTGAGGCGGTTCAGTTCGCGCACGGTCTCGTTGTACATACGCCAGTTACGGAAAGCGCGGATCGGGTTCATGTCAGTCCTCCAAATGGGGTGTTCGTTTCGATGATGCTCAAATAGTCATCATCGAGCGGCACTTGAATGGCTGATTTTGCATAGCAATGATGCAAATGCTGCATTGCACCATTAAGCTTTTGTTCAGCTTGCAGGCAGGGGCCGGGTCGCGGGTATGAGCCCGCCTCGGCCAGCCGGGCATCGGCAATGTTCCCGTCAGCCGACGTCGAGCACGATCTTGCCGATATGATCGCCTTCCTCCATACGCTCATGCGCCCGCCAGGCATCGGCAAGCGGGAAGATCATGTCCATGACGGGCGCGATCCGGCGCGTGCCGAGCAACGGCCACACCTGCGCTTCGAGCGCGGCTGCCAGCGCCGCCTTGAACTCGACGGTGCGCGGCCTCAGTGTCGAACCGGTATGAACAAGCCGCTTGACCATGATTTTCGAGAAATCGGCGCTCGCCACCGCGCCGCCTTGCAGGGCGATCTGGACGATCCGGCCCTCGACCGCCGCGGCCTCGTAGTTGCGCGCCACATAGTCGCCGCCGACCATGTCGAGGATGACGTCGGCACCCTTGCCGCCCGTCGCTTCCTTGACCGCTGCGACGAAATCCTCCTCGCGGTAGTTGATCGCCCGGTCGGCTCCGAGCTTCAGGCAGGCATCGCATTTCTCCTTGTTGCCGGCCGTAGTGATGACATGGGCACCGAAGGCCGATGCAAGCTGGATCGCCGTTGTGCCGATACCCGAAGAGCCGCCATGAACCAGCAGCGTTTCGCCTTTCTTCAAGCCGCCGCGCTCGAACACATTGTGCCAGACGGTGAAATAGTTTTCCGGCACGGCCGCCGCTTCCGTGTGGGTGAAACCGGCCGGCAGCGGCAGCACGCTGCCGGCATGAACCTTGACATATTCGGCATAGCCGCCGCCGGGGGTGAGCGCGCAGACGCGCTCGCCAAGGCGCCAGCGAGAGATTTCGTCGCCGAGCGCGGCCACTTCGCCCGACGCCTCCAGGCCCGGCAGGTCCGACGCACCGGGCGGCGGCGGATAGGCGCCCTTCCGCTGCTGCACGTCGGGCCTGTTGACGCCGGCGGCGCGCACCTTGATCAATATCTCGCCGGGACCGGGCACAGGCACATCGCGCGTCTCCGGTTTCAGCACCCTGGGCCCACCCGGCTCGGAGATCGCGATGGCCGTCATCCTTGCCGGAATTTTAGATCCGCTCGCCATGAAATCTCCCGTCTTTCCTCGCCGCATTCTTGCCGGCTGTTTGCATCGACGCCCCTGCCCTATGTATGCTCATTGGCAAATCAGGCAAATGGCCAATCGGTATGGCGGAGGAGGAGCACAAATGGCGATCTTCGACGACGAACCCAAGAAGAAGGCGCGTCCGCACGAGATCGGGCAGGACCTGTCGCTGCTCTCCGTCGGCGAGTTGTCGGAACGGATCGGCATCCTGCGTGACGAGATCGCCCGGTTGGAGGCTGAACTCAAGTCGAAGGACAGCACCAAATCCGCGGCCGAGGCGCTGTTCCGCCGCGGATAAGGCCGAAAAGACCCGCCTCCGAAAAGCCCGAATGCGACTGTCTTCAGACTCTGCGTCTCTCCTCGATTCCAGCCGGATCAAAAATGCTCGCAGCCTACAGACCGATCCTTTCGCTGCTTCGCGGCACCGCATTCCTCTTGGCGGCGTCGGGATTGCACGGCTTGCTGTTGCCGCTACGCGGCCAGGTGGAAGGCTTCTCCACCGCATCGCTTGGCCTGATGGGCACAGCCTGGGCCGGCGGCTTCGTCACCGGCTGCTTCTTTGCACCACGTATTGTGCGCCGTGCCGGCCACGTGCGCGCCTTCGGCGCCTTCGCCGCGTCCGGCGCCATCGTTGCGCTGCTCACCGGATTGGTCATCGACGAATATGTCTGGATCCTGTTGCGCGCCTTCACCGGCTTCACCATGGCCGGCGCCTTCATGGTCATCGAAAGCTGGCTGAACGAAAAGGCCACCAACGAGAATCGCGGCACCGTCTTCGGCCTCTATATGATGGTTACCTATGCCTCGATCATGGGCGGGCAGATGATCGTCGCCGGCGGCGACGTGAAATCGGCCTCACTCTTCATGATCACCGGCATCCTGTTCTGCCTTTCGCTGATCCCGACCGCGGTTTCGACCGCCTCGCACCCCAAGCCGCTCCAGGACGTCAAGCTCGACGTCAAGGGGCTCTACGCCAACTCGCCGGTCTCGGCCATCGCTTGCGTCCTCATCGGCATCGCCAACGGCGCATGGGGCACGCTTGGCGCCGTCTATGGCGCCCGCATCGGCATCTCCACCGCTGAGATCGCCTTGATGATGAGCCTGGTGGTGGTGGCGGGTGCCGCCATGCAGCTTCCGGCCGGGCGTTTCTCCGACAAGACCGACCGGCGCTTCGTGCTGGCGGGTGCCGCTTTCGGCGCTGCGCTGTTCGCGCTCTTGATCTTCCTGTTCGAGCCGCGCTCCGGCGTCTTCGTCATCGTCTTCACCGCCGCCTACGGTGCTTTCGCCTATACGCTCTATTCGATCGCCGTGGCGCATGCCAACGACCACGCCAGTGCCGAGGACTTCGTCAAGGTTTCGGGCGGCCTGCTGCTGCTCTATGGCTTCGGCACCATGATCGGACCCTTGCTGGCGGCCGCCCTGATGGGCTGGATGCGTCCGGAGGGCCTGTTTCTGGCGACCGCCTTCGCGCATCTTTCCCTGGCAGGCTACACGCTGCTGCGCATCAGCCGCCGCGCGCCGGTGCCGATCGAGGACCGCGACGCCTTCAAGACGCAGCCCGCCGACCGTTCGGTGACGCCGGAAGCATTGCGGCTTGACCCACGAAGAAAAGCAGAAGCAAACGGTTGAGATTCGAAGAACTTTGCCCCACAAATGAGGCATGATGCTTTCCGACGCCTTCATGGCGATCGCCGATCCCAACCGGCGCCATCTCCTGGAAGAACTTCGACGCGGTCCCAAAACCGTTAATCAACTGGCAGCCGGGCTGCCGGTCTCACGTCCGGCCGTATCGCAGCATCTGAAGGTGTTGCTCGATGCCGGCCTTGTCCACGCCAAGGCAGAAGGCACGCGGCGCGTCTATACGGTGAGCAATGCCGGCTTCCTGAAACTCAACATCTGGCTCGACCAATTTTGGGAGACTTGATCGTTCCTGTTCAAACGACCGGTCACGCACCACGATCAGCCATCATTATAGGGGAAGAGCTTGAAATAGGGCTGCGCCTCCTCAATCACCTGGGCGAAGGCCGGCCGCTGCAACAGCCGGTCATGGTAGCGACTCACGGCAGGATATCTGTCGCCGAATGGCTCGACCTTGTTGGCGTAGAACAGGGCCGGCGAGGCCGCGCAATCGGCCATGGTGAAGGCGTCGCCCACAGCCCAGTTCCTCGACGCCATCTCCTGCTCGATGATCGCGTAGGAATTGCGCAACTGGTCGCGCGCCTGTTCGACGCCGAACGGATCGGTCCTACGTTCCGGGCGCAGCCGGTCCCCGACGATCTTCTGCATCGGTTCCTGCACATAGAGATCGTAAAAGCGATCGGCCTGGCGAACCGCGATTGCGAGGTCGATATCGGCGGGGACGAGGTCGACCGGTCCGGGATAGTGCGCGGCCAGATACTCGATGACGAGGGTCGACTCCAGCACGGTGCGGTCGCGCGCATCGTCACGCAAAGCGGGCATCTTGCCCCAGGGCGCTATCTTCAGGAAGGCCGCTCGCGACTGCTCGTCGCCGAGATCGACGATGACGGACGCGAACGGCGTGCCGTTCTCGTAGAGCGCGATCAGCGGCTTCCAGCAAAACGAGGCCAGCGGATGATAGTGAAGCGTCAGGGACATTTTTGCTCACCTGTCTCGGGGTTCACGTCGTCTAGTACCGAAATGTTTACTTAACTATTGCCCAAACTTGTGGCGTCAGGACCGCGCTTTGAGTGCCAATCGGCCCGGATATGAGCAACGATGCCGGCGACGATCACATCCCAATCGTCCGGATGCAGTTCGTGGCCACCGCCTTCAACCCGGAGAAGTTTCGCGCCGGCGACCGCCCCGGCCAGCGCTTCGCCATGCTCGACCGGAAAGATGGGATCGGCCGTACCATGGATGACCAGCAGCGGCGCGTTCATCTCGTGCAGTCGGCCCCTCCATCGGTCACTATCGCCCTTGAGCAGGAAATGATTGGTCGCGCTGAGCAGGCCGGCGGAGCGATCGTAGTCCCGCTCGATGAAGGCTTTCATGCGGCCCTCGTCGAAGGGATGTGCTGTGCTGGCGATCGCCTTGGCATCTTTGATCATGAAGTCGATGACCTGGCGGCGATCCGACCAGTCAATGTGCGCGCCTTCAGCCGAATGTTTGATATAGGCATCGCTGGTCTGCGGCAGGTACGAGGTGTCCACCCCCATCGGCGAGCTGCTGATCACGGTCAGCGACGCGACACGGGACGGGTGCTTGAGCGCCACGAGCTGCGCGATCATGCCGCCCATCGACATGCCGGCGATATGCGCCTTGTCGAGGCCGTGGCTGTCGAGAACGCCGATCGCATCGTCGGCCATGTCGTCGAACGTGTAGGGCGGCTCTCCCGGCGGGTATTTGGTCGAGCGGCCGGTATCTCGATTATCATAGCGGATTACGAACAGTCCCGCGGCGGCGAGTTTCCGGCAAAACGCCTCCGGCCACCACAGCATTGAGGCCATCGCTCCCATGATCAGCAGCAGAGCGGGGTCGGCGGGGTCGCCAAAGGCTTCGGATATGATAGTGGGGCGTCCAGTCTTCGTCATCGCGTGGCCTCCTCATCTGCTTGCACTTTGCAATCGGTTGCACCATAATAAAACCGATACAATAATGCAACCGGTTTTGGAGAAATCGAATGAACATCGATCGCCGCTCGGGTTGCCCGATCAATCTTTCGCTGGAAGTATTCGGCGACCGCTGGAGCCTGATCATCCTTCGCGACATGATTTTTGGCGGCAGGCGCCATTTTCGCGAGTTGCTCAACGGGTCGATGGAAGGCATTGCTTCCAACATACTGGCCGACCGGCTGAAGCGGCTGATGGATCTGGGCATGCTGACCAAGGCCGACGATCCTTCGCACAAGCAGAAGGCGATCTACAGCCTGACCGAAATGGCGATCACCCTGGTGCCGATCCTGGCCCATCTCGGCGCCTGGGGCCGCGTCTGGCTGCCGGTCAGCGAGGAATTGTCGATCCGGGCCGAGCTTCTGGAAAAGGGCGGGCCGCCGCTATGGGAGAAATTCATGGATGAGTTGCGCCACGAGCATCTCGGCACGCCCCTCGATGCAGCGTCCGGCCCCTCTGTACGCGCGACCCTGCAGGCCGCCTATGAGGCCGTGCTCGCCAGCAAGGCTCTCGGCGCCAACCCGGCCGCGTGACCAACTATTTTCCCCGTTGAATGGCCGGCTCTGCTACAAGAGGCCGAAAATCACGTCACGAGATTGGAACAGACTCTTGGTTGAGAACTCTAGGGATACTGCCCGCGCGCGCGCCGATCTGCGCTTCAAGAAGCAGGAGGAAGCGACCACGGTCCGACAGAAGGCGATGGCCGAGTATGTCGCCGAGAGCGATGCCCGCAAGGTCAAGACCGACAAGCTGCGGGCGCTGCGGCTGGCCAAGGAAGCCGAAGACCTTGCCAACGCGCCGGCAGTGCCCGCCAAGAAGCCCGCCCGCGCCAAGAAGAAGTAGCACGCCGCTCCCGGTTGCTTCGTTGCCGGCCCTGAGCCGGTGGCCGTTGATCGCATTTGGTGGATCGCGGCATAGGCGCGATCCGGATCGGCGCGTTCACCCCGCTTTCCACGAAGCAATTTCAACCGGAACCTGGATTGCCTCGTCCGGCTGGCTGCCGATGATTATCCGTTCAAACAGGAGATCGCCATGACCGCACTGCCGCTCGACAAAGCCCTCGAGATCATCGATGCCGCCTTCACCAAGGGCGCGGAGCTCAAGCTCAGGCCGCTCGGCGTCTCGGTGCTCGACGCCGGCGGCCATCTCGTCGCCTTCCAGCGCCAGGACGGCGCCTCGTTCCTGCGCCCGCAAATGTCGGCCGGCAAGGCCTATGGCGCGCTCGCCATCGGCATGGGCTCGCGCCGCGTCGAGGCCTTCGCCAAGGAGCGCCCGCATCTCATGACCGGCATCTCCGACGTCTCGGGCGGACGCGTGTTGCCGGTCGTGGGCGGCGTGCTGATCCGCGACAAGGCAGGCAGCATCATAGGCGCGGTCGGTATTTCGGGCGACAGCTCGGACAATGACGAAGCCGCCGCCATCGCCGGCATCGAGGCCGCCGGCTTCACCGCCGATCCGGGCTGAGGCTAATTCAGGTTGATATCCCTGCTCGCCGACCGCATCGACACCGAGAAGCCGGCGAGCACGTCGAACAGCGCGATGATCATCAGCGTGAAGAAGACCGAATGCGCGGCGCCCTTGACCAGTAGGAACTCGACCAGGAAGGCCACGAAGACCAGCGTCGACAACAGATGGTCCATGATCGAGGCGTTCGTAGTGCGCGCCGATTTCACGATCTCGACGAAGAGGAAGATGAGCCCGATCAGCACCATAAGGTCGCCGAGCGTCATCGAGAACACCCCGCCGGACATCATGCCGACGGAAAAGACCTCGCTTGCCCAGGGATCGTCACCGCTGCCGAATATTCCGAGCAGCCCGAGATTGTAGAGGACAAAGGGCACGATCAGCAGCGGGACGGCACCGAACATCTGGCGTCTCCATTTGGGGGCACCCCTTTGTAGAGTGCGCCACCGGCACGCCGTCAAGAATTTTCGCAGCACGCCCCAAACACGCTAGAAAACCGAATGCAACAACGATGTCAGCCGGTTGTCCGGCCGACATCTTTGAAATCGAGCCGCGGGATGCGTGAACGCGCACCCCGCTCGCGATCAGCGCTTGAAGTAGCCGGCGCGCACGGCCGCGCCGATGACGTTGAGGATGATATGGCCGGCCGTCATCGAGGTGATCTCGTTGACGTCGCGCGCCGGCGCGATCTCGACGATATCCATGCCGACCAGCCTTCCTTTGCCGACCAGCCCCTTGATGAGCTCAATCGTCTGCCGGTAGCTGACGCCGCCCGGCTGTGGCCCCTCGACCGCCGGCATCACCGCCGGATCGAGGCCGTCGGCATCGATGGTGAGATAGTAGCGACCGCCGTCGGGAATTCGCTTCAGGAGCGCGGCGGTGCCGATGTCCTGCCATTCATTGGTGGTGATGATGTTGGCGCCATAGGCGCGGGCGGCCTCGACCTCCTCGGTGCGCGCGCTGCCTTGGCCGCGAACGCCGACCTGAAAAATATCCTTGATATGCGCCATTTCCGAGGCCCGCCGGATAGTGCTGGAATAGCCCTCCTTGACCCCGTTGACGTTGTCACGCCAGTCGAGATGGGCATCGAGCTGGACCAGCGTGATCGGACCCTCGCCGTCAAGCGCCCGGAAGATCGGGATCGGAATGCCGTGGTCGCCGCCGATTGTGATCGGCAGTGCGCCCGCGGCGCGGATCTTGCGGATCGCCGCTTCGGCTCTGCCATAGTGCCCGACATGATCGGCCGCCGCGCCGGGAACGTCGCCGACGTCTACCACCTTGATGTCCTTGCCGTCGAAGACTGGCCCACCAATGTCGAAATCATAGCGGTCGAGCGCCTGGCTGATCCGCTGCGAGGCGCGCCGCACCGCGGTCGGCGCATTGGTCTGGTCGTTGATCAACTCGTCGATCGTGTAGGGATCGCCATAGGGCATGCCGATGATGGCGACATCGGCCTTCAGCGTGTCGAGATCCTCGACCAGCGGAAAGTTCATGAATGTCTGGAAGACATCGCGCGGCGCGGTGGTGAGTTTGGACATGGGGTCTCCTCTGCGTTGAAGCTTTTTTGGATCAGGCGCCACGGCGGGCTGCGAGATGAGGCTGCAGCCTGTGCTCCAGGCTGCGCGAGATCGCTGCCACGAAGGCCGTCAGCCCCCAGTACAGCAATGCGATGGCGGTGAAGATCTCCACCGGCGAGAATGTGCGGCCAATGATGTTCTGGGCCATGTAGGTGAGTTCCGGTACGGTGATCGCCGACAGGATCGCCGATTCCTTGATCAGCGTAATGGTGAGATTGGTGGCCGCGGGCAGGATGTAGCCGAGCACCTGCGGAACCAGGATCTTACGGAAGATAGTCAGGTAGCGCAGCCCCAGCGCGTAGCCGGCCTCGACCTGGCCGTACGAAATCGACTGGATCGCGCCCCTGATGATCTCGGCCGAATAGGCGCTGGCATAGGCTGACAGCGCGCCGATCGAAACGACCACGGGCGAGAGCCTGACACCGAACATCGGCAAGGCGTAGAACAAAAGGAATATCTGGATCAGGAACGGGATATTGCGGAATATTTCGACATAGGCCGAGACGATCGCCGTCGGCACCCGTCCGCCGCGCAGCCGGATAAGCGCCAGCACGGTGCCGAGCGCGAAGCCGAACGGCAATGCGACAGCGCACATCAGCACCGTGTTGCCGAAGCCCTTGGCGAGGATCTGCCAGTTGTCCGCTATGACGGAAAAATCGAAGCTCATGCGCGTGCGCCTCGCGCCTTGAGTTCCAGATGCCTAGTCAGCAGGCTGCATGATAGCAGCACGACGAAATACAGCACCGCCGCGATGCAGAACGCCTCGATCGGCCGGTAGGTGACGTTCATGATGTTCTGCGCGGTGCGGGTCAGTTCCACCACCGCGATCACCGACAGGATCGAGGATGCCTTCACCAGCATGGTGAACTCGTTGACCATCGGCGGGACAATGGCGCGGAAGAGCTGCGGCAGGATGACCTTGAACCAGGTCACGGCAGGCTTCAGCCCGAGCGCCTTGGCCGCCTCGTACTGGCCGGCGGGAATGCGCGTCAGTCCGGCGCGCAGGATTTCGGCGACGAAGGCCGCGCTGTTGAAGCTGAGCGCCAGCACGCCGGCCAGGAGCGGCGGCAGGTCGATACCGACGAGACCCGGCAGCACGTAGTAGACCATGAAGATCTGCACGATCAGCGGCGTGCCTCGGATGAAGCTGGTGTAGACCGCGCCGATCCAGCGGATCACGCGCCAGCGCGACCTGCCACATGCGAGCAGGCCGAAGCCGATCAATGTGCCCACCAGAAACCCCAGCGCCGAGACGCTCAGCGTGATGCCGGCGCCGGCCAGGAATTCCGGCAGGAAGGTCAGCGTCTTTGAAAAATGGAACATTTTTCAGCTCGAATGATCCCTGGACGTCCGGGCCATCCGAGACCGGCGCGTTCAATGACTGGAACCACCGGTCCTGCAGCGCCGGGCGCCTGGTTGGGGGCTTAGAGCGCGCCAGGCGGCAGATAACCCTCGTCGGGCGTCTTCATCTCGAACCCGAACCATTTGAGCTGAAGCTCCTTCAGCTTGCCGCTGTCCTTCAAGTCGCCGATTTTGGCGTTGATGAAGGCGCGCAGGTCCTTGTCCTCCGGCCGCACCACCCAGGAGAGATAGGAGAATTCGCCGATCGAGCCGACGACCTTGTAGGTGTCGGGAACGTTCTTCATCAGAACGGCCGCCGAAGGCGAGGCGATGACGATGGCGTCGACCTGGCCGGAGGCCAGAGCGACATGGGTCTCGGGGAAGGAGGTGAAAAGCTTCAACTCGCCGACACCCTTGCCGCCCTTATCCCTGAGCTCCTTGTCATAGGCCTCGATGATGGGCTGCACGGAGGAGGCGAGTTGCGTGGCCACCACCATGCCGTTGATGTCCTCCGGCTTCTTGATGCGCTCCTCGTCGACGCGCACGACGACGACGTTCTCGAACGAACCGGTTGGCCGCGTGTAGGCGTATTTCGCCGCCCGCTCGGCGTTGATGCCGGTCGAGGTCGCCATCAGGTCGAACTTCTTGGCCAGCAGCCCTGGCAGCAAGCCCTGGAAAGGCAGGTTGAGCTGGTCGAGCTTCACGCCGAGCTGGCTGACCACATAGTCGAGAATGTCCTTGTTGTAGCCGACGATCTGGCCGTCGCGGACGAATTCGAACGGCTCGAACGCGGCCTCGGTTCCGACAAGGATGGTGCCGCGCTGCTTGATTTGGTCGACCAGCCCATCGGCATGGGCGGTGGCAGCGAACGGCAGGAGGAGCGGCGCGGCGGCAAGAAGGGTCAGGACGCGGCGGCGCGAAGCGGAAAGAAACTCACCCATTGTTACCCTCTTTTTTCTTCGGTTTTGCTGTGCTGGTAAGCCCGGCCGCTATGCTTGAAGACGCGACCGATCATGTAGCTCTCGGAATCCTTGATCCCGGGAACGTTGGCCAGTTCACTGACGAGGAAATCGTGCAGGCTGGTCGTGGATGGCAAAGTGAGCTGGATGATGATGTCGAACGGCCCGGTCATGGCGTAAACGCTGTCGACGAACGAGTATTCCGACAGTTTTCGAGCAACGCTGATGATGTGCTCGCGGTCGACGTCGAGCCCGACAATGGCCGCAATGCCGACATCGCTGCGCAAAGGGCGCACGACCGCCTGGATGCAGATATCCGGGTCCTCGAGCACACGGGCCATTTTCCGCCGCACCGTCGCTTCGGTGACGCCGATGCGCTTGGCGATATCCACACTCGACATCCGCCCATCGACTTTGAGTTGGGAAAGGACGGCCTGCTCGGTGTCGTCGAGATCACTTGTGCTGACGAAATCCCACATCGAATTCCCAATCTGTGTCGATTTCCGACTATAAATTCAAAAATCGCATAAGAAACCGTCTATGGCAATCCCACAGATTGCGAAAAACACCAGCGACGCTGCCTCCGGCGATTGCCGCGCATCGGGCTCACGGTTCGATCATTGGGAAAAGTCGTGTCGACCGAGTCGAAGGCGATGTGCGGTATGCAATCGGCCATGCCTCGAGGATGCACGATGAGGCGGCGTCCGGGCCGATCGGAGATCAAGGCCTGGAGACGCAGCTACGCTGTCGGTCGTCGGTCCCGCCAGACGCAAAAAGACCGGCCAGCGGCCGGTCTTTTTAGCTCAAACATCAGGAAAGCTGGTCTCAGCTTTCCTTGGGCGTCAGCACCTGGCGGCCGCGATACATGCCGGTCTTCAGGTCGATATGGTGCGGGCGGCGCATTTCGCCGGAGTTCTTGTCCTCGACATAGGTCGGGGCCTTGAGGGCGTCTGCCGAGCGGCGCATGCCGCGCTTGGACGGAGAGGTTTTTCGTTTCGGAACGGCCATGGATATGCTCCACTACATGGTCAAAAGCCCCGCCCGCCCTCGTGAAAGGGCCGTGTCAGGGGCCGGAATCTGAGAAAGTCGGGTGCCTATACACGCCCGGTGCCGTTTTGGCCAGCGCTGCCCGCGAATTTTTTTATGTCGGCTACTGGAGGCAGCCGACATAAGCGCCGGATCGGCCGGCGCGCCGCTCGATCAGGTTGGCCAGCCTCCTCAGCCCCGGCCCGGGCTTGGCCGGGTTGCGGGCGATCGGATTTGGCAAGCTGACGGCAAGCAGCGCGGCCTGACGGCGCGACAGCTGTTTTGCCGAAATACCGAAATGGTGCCGCGCCGCCGCCTCGATGCCGTATATGCCAGGCCCCCACTCGGCGATGTTGAGGTAGATTTCCATGATGCGCCGCTTCGACATCACCGCGTCGAGATACACGGCCAGCGGCAACTCGACGACTTTACGAACCGTGCCGAGCGGACGGGACCACAAGAACAGGTTTTTCACCGTCTGCATGGTGATGGTCGAAGCGCCGCGCGTCCCCTCGCCGGCCAGCGCGTCGTCGACGACACCCCGCAATTCGCCGAGGTCGACGCCGCGATGGAAACAGAACTGTCCGTCCTCCGACATGATCACCGAATTGGCCAGCACCGGTGCCACGTCGTCGATCGACACCCAGCGGCGGTCATAGCCGGAGAAGGTGGCAAGATCCTTCAGCATCAGCGTCGACACCGGATGCACGAAAGACGGCAGATAGAGAAAGGTCAGCACCGTAGGGATAAGCGCCAGCACGGCAGCCACGACGACACCGCGCCGGACCCAGCGTTTGAGAGCACGACGGTTCACGCCACGGGATCTCGTCGCCATGTCCAGCTTTTCGGTTTCATGATCGACGATCGGTTCCGCCAAGTCGCCCAACCCGTGTCTCTCCCTCCCCCGGCATAATGGCGCTTGTCTTCTTGCGCAACGTCTGAGTGTCGGCTACCGGTCCGGGCCATGACGAATGACGATGAAATGGCGTTCGAAACGGCGCTCGTTGCACGGGCCGCCGCCGTCGAGACGTTGCTGCGGCGATTGCTCGACGACCGCGCGCTCACGGGCGAGATCGCGCGGCCCGGGCGCCTTATGGCGGCGATGCGGCACGGCGTGCTCAACGGCGGCAAGCGCCTGCGCCCCTTTCTGGTGATGGAAAGCGCGGCCCTGTTTTCCGCCGACGGCGAAGCGGCACTGCGCGTGGCGGCCGCACTGGAATGCGTGCACTGCTATTCGCTGATCCATGACGACCTGCCGGCGATGGACGACGACGATCTGCGCCGCGGCCAGCCTACCGTGCACAGGGCCTTCGACGAGGCGACCGCCATCCTCGCCGGCGACGCCCTGCTGACGCTTGCCTTCGACATCCTCGCCGACGAGACTACGGCGCTGCCGGCGGAGCGGCGGGCCGCCCTTGTGCTGGCGCTCGCCCGCGCCGCCGGGGCCGGCGGCATGGTCGGCGGCCAGACGCTGGACCTCGAGGCCGAGCGCATCGCGCCGGACGAGGCCGGGATCATCCGGCTGCAGGCGATGAAGACCGGTGCGCTGATCCGCTTTGCCTGCGAGGCGGGCGCGGTCGTCGCCGGCGTGCCTGCCGGGGATCGCGAAAGACTGGCCGAGTTCGGCTCGGCGATCGGGCTTGCCTTCCAGCTTGCCGACGATCTTCTCGATTTGACCGCGGATGCCGCACAGATGGGCAAGGCGACGGGCAAGGACGCCGCCGCCGGCAAGGCAACGCTGGTGGCGCTGCACGGGGAGGCATGGGCACGCGCCCAGTTGCATGGCCTTGTCCATCAGGCGCATGCGCTGCTCGAACCCTATGGCGAGCAGGCCGGCCTGCTGAAGGCAGCCGCGACCTTCGTGGCGACGCGCAACAATTGAGATCGGGGCAGACCCCGAGGCTTGGCGTGAAGGTTTCTGTTTAACGGGCCAATCGGGAGGATCAGGTTCGATGTCGACCAAATTGTTCGATCTCAGCGGGCGCACCGCCCTCGTAACCGGCTCCTCGCAAGGCATAGGCTTCGCCTTGGCCAAGGGTTTGGCCGAAGCCGGCGCCAGGGTGATCCTCAACGGCCGTGACGAGGCAAGGCTCGCCACCGCGATCAGGCAGATTCCCGGAGCGGAAAAGCTGGCCTTCGATGCTACCGATCATGAAGCGGCTCGCTCGGCGGTCGACGGTTTCGAACTGGACGGCGGAGCGATCGACATTTTGGTGAACAATGCCGGCATGCAATTCCGCGCGCCGCTCGAGGAGTTTCCCGCCGATGCGTTCGAGCGCCTGCTGCAGACCAACGTCGCCAGCGTCTTCCATGTCGGCCAGGCCGTGGCGCGCCATATGATCAGGCGCGGCCGCGGCAAGATCATCAACATCGCCAGCGTGCAGACCGCGCTCGCCCGTCCGGGCATCGCGCCCTACACGGCGACGAAAGGCGCGGTCGGCAACCTGACCAAGGGCATGGCTACGGATTGGGCCAAACATGGCCTGCAATGCAATGCCGTTGCACCCGGCTATTTCGATACGCCGCTCAACGCTGCCCTTGTCGCCGACCCTGCGTTCAGCACCTGGCTGGAAAAGCGCACGCCAGCCGGCCGCTGGGGAAAGGTCGAGGAACTGGTCGGCGCCTGCGTCTTCCTGGCCAGCGAGGCCTCCTCTTTCGTAAACGGCCATATTCTCTATGTGGACGGCGGCATCACAGCGTCGATCTGATCCGCCGCGCCGAACAGGCAGGCGCGCCAAATGCTGCCCGATCGATAACCGGTTGACGCGGAGCTGACATCACTCGTGGCAGCATTCCGCTGTTCGAAGATACGCGGCTGCGGTGGTCTCACTCCCGGCCAGAGCGTTTGGGGACCTTGCGTTTCGGGAACAATTGCACCCGTCGCGACGTTCGGGACCAGAAGCAGGAGGCAACCCATGAACGACAACAAGCATCGCAAACAGCCGAGGCCAAGCGATCGCGACTTGCGCAACGATCCCGGCATCGGCGCATCCAAAGGCACCATCAAGGGTGGCGACATTCTTGACGACGACGAGGAACTCGATGGCGAAAATACTTTTCGGGGCGATGTCGAGAACGACACCACCCCGCAAGGCGGTGTGAACCCCGACCAGACCGGCCGGACGAACAAATAGAGGGAGATATCCCATGACCGGCAAGAAGACCCACGAACAGCAGGTGCAAATCATCGAGGAGCGGGTGAACACCAAGAATGCGGACAAGAATTTCAACGCCGAGGACGAACTGAAGCGGTCGAAGCGGGAAAGAACGGCTCGCCAGCAGGGCCAGTCGCTCCGGGGCGGCGACGTCGATCTGGTCGATGCCGATGACCGTGAAATGCTTCGCGGCTCGAACCAGGAATCCCGGCATCACAAACGGCCCGCGGATTGAAATAATATCCGAAGCTTGACCGTCCCTTGAAGTGGCCGCGGCCCTTCATCTCGGCGCAGCCGGCAGGCTACATGGGAGGCTCGGCGGGAATCCGAAATTCTCGGTCGCCAGAACGAAATCTTAATGTAAATCAAGCGTAATCCCGACCGTTAAAATAATGCGTATGTGTTGGGGTTGCGCATGCCGGAATATTCTTCCTTCATACGGTCCATCCGGAGCCGTTATCTCTCAGGATTGCTGATCTTCGCGTTGGCTTCGCTGGCGATCATGCTCGCACTTGATCGCGTCAATTCCTTCCGCCACCAGATCGATACACTGAGCAGCAACCTTGTCATCTTTACCCGCGATCTGCGCAACGCGACCAGCTTCGCCGAGACGACGGGAACCGCCTGGCGAGCGGAGACGCGCGATGCGCTGACCGCGTCGGCGCGCGGCCATTCGGAACGCCTGACCAGCGAGATTGGGACGCTTGCGGCCCAGATCGCCGCATTGCGTCCACGCCTGTCGACAAAGACGATCAACGAGCTCGAATCCGCTTCGGTCAATGGCGACCTGTTCTGGTCTCCGCGCGACATGATTCGAAACTTCAACCTGATGTCGGTGGCGCAGAAGGTCGATGAGTGGAGCTATCGCGAAATCCGCAACCAGAACGACCTGTTTGCCCAGCCGATGCTGGTCCGCGTCCGCACCGCCATGGACGACGAGCGCCATTTGGCCGATGCCTCCAGTGACCGGCTGCTGCTGTGGGCGAGCGGATTGCTGTTCGCGGTGCTCTCCATCGCCGCTTTCTGGATCTTCCGGCCGATGGAGCAAGCCATCCGCCGCGCCTTCGCCGAATCCGCCGAGTCGCTGTTCAAGGCCGAGGCGGCCGACCGCGCCAAATCGGAATTCCTCGCCAATATGAGCCACGAAATCCGCACGCCGATGAATGGCGTGCTCGGCATGGCCGAGCTGCTGGCCAAGACCGAACTGACCGCGCGCCAGAAGACCTTCACCGACGTCATCGTCAAATCCGGCAACGCGCTGCTCACCATCATCAACGACATCCTCGATTTCTCCAAGATCAATGCCGGCCAGCTCACGCTCGACCCGGCGCCGTTCCGCCTTGCCGAGGCGGTCGAGGATGTGGCCACGCTCGTCTCCGCCCATGTCGCCGAAAAGAACCTCGAACTGATCGTGCGCGTCGACCCGCGCCTGCCGGCCTACGTCGTCGGCGACGCCGGGCGGTTCCGCCAGATTGTCACCAACCTGCTCGGCAACGCGGTGAAGTTCACCGAGAAGGGCCATGTGCTGATCGACGTCGGCGGCGAAACCGTCAATGACGTCGTCCAGCTCAAGTTGCGCGTCGAGGACACCGGCATCGGCATCCCGGCCGAAAAGTTGCAGAACGTGTTCGAAAAATTCGCCCAGGTCGACGGCTCCTCGACCCGCCGTCACGAGGGCACCGGCCTTGGTCTCGCCATCGCCGCCCGCCTCGTCGACCTGATGGCCGGCAAGATTGGCGTCGAGAGCGAGATCGGCCGCGGCTCCGTATTCTGGTTCGCGGTGCCCCTGCCCGTGCATCGTGCCGAGGCTCGCGACGAGATCGTGCCGGTCGACGTCACCGGCGCCCGCGTTCTGGTCATCGACGACAATCCGGTCAACCGCGAGATCCTGCTCGAACAGCTCAGGAGCTGGAGCTTCGACTGCGCCGCCGCCGAAAGCGGTGCGGTCGGCCTGGCTTTCCTCGACCGCGCCTGCCAGCTGGGGGCCGCCGTCGATTGCATCATCCTCGATTACCAGATGCCCGGTATGAACGGCGCCGATGTCGCGAAAGCCATCGCCGCCGACAGCCGGCTGTCGGCCATACCGGTCGTGCTCCTGACCTCGGTCGACCAGGTCGATTTCGGCAAGATGATCATTGATTTCGGCATTGCCGCGCACCTGACCAAGCCGGCGCGCTCCGCGGTCCTGCTCGGCACCGTCATCTCGGTCGTCCAGAAAGCCCGCTCGCAGGTCGGCAGGGCGCAGTTCGTTCGCGAACCCGTACCGGCGCTGCCGCAGGCGGCGCCGCCCGCCTTTACCGTCATCCGCGGCCCGGCAATGCCGGCCGTCCCCGTGCCGGAACCGGCGGTCGCGCCGAATGGTCCGATCGACATCCTCATCGCCGAGGACAACGAGGTGAACCAGTTGGTGTTCGGCCAGATTCTCAACGGGTTGGGCTTGAGCTATCGTATAGCCGGCAACGGCCGCACGGCGGTCGAGATGTACCGCTCGTTGCGCCCGAGGCTGATCCTGATGGACGTCTCCATGCCGGAGATGAACGGTTACGAGGCGACCCGCGCCATCCGGGCGACGGAGGCCTCGGATGGCAGCCACATTCCGATCATCGGCGTCACCGCGCATGCGCTGAAGGGCGACCGCGACAAGTGCATCGAAGCCGGCATGGACGACTATCTGCCGAAGCCGGTTTCACCCGACCGCCTCGGCGCCAAGATCGGCACCTGGCTCAGCGAAACGGTGGTGGCGAAGACGGCATAGCTATACCGTCGACGCCTCGGACGCCGCATCCAGATGATAACGGCGCATCCAGTCGAGGCTTGTCTCGTCGGCAAGCCTTGCGACGCCGGGTCTTATATCCCCAGCATCCGGTGCCTGAACCCCCAAGGCGTCGCAAACGGACGCCAACGTTGCAACCGGATCGCTCGACAGGCGCTCATAGCCGATCCGCAGCGGGATTACCTCTTGCTCCGCGAACCACATGTTCCAGGCAGCGTCATAAGCTCCGAGCTCGGCAACCTCATCCTTGATCCGCCCGAAATCATATTGAGGTTCCCGGGGAGGCCCCACCCTTTCCAGCTCGGTTCCATCAGGAGCGACATGCCAAAGGCCGGTTTGCTGCGCCTTGACCAGCGATACGGCCTGCGCAAGCTTGTCCTCGCGTGACAGATGTATGTAGAGAACACGGCCAAACGCCCTCTCGAAACGAGCTTTATCCGAGACAAGCCCCGGGAAAATCCGGTCGAGTATCGCTGAAAGCTCATCCAGGTTCTCTCGCATCAGGCGCAGGCCGAAAATACCGGTCCCATCCTTGCCGGCGGCGATGGCCGCATTGAGATAGGCGGCATTGAATTCGAGTTCGCCCATCGTGTCGCGGCCGGGCAGCCCCCACTCTTCGGCCCATTCGGGCACGTCCTGCCGCCGATAGAACGAATGAGGATCGCCCGCGGCCTTCGTGGAGGCCAGGAGTTTGCACAGCAAAGTGCTTCCGGTCCTGGGCGTGCCGCAGATAATATATGCGTCGACCATCCTGCGGCCCTCATTGCTCGTTGAAGGCAGGGCAATGCCGGCCAATCCAGGGCCTATAGCCGCGGCCGTCATTTTTATCGCCCCTTCACCCGCAACGACACACCCGCTATCGGTTGCGCACCACCACGCATGCCCCGCCGACACTTTGCAACTTCTGGCAGATAGCGCCGGCGACGGCACGGTCGTCGACCCCGATCCTGACCGCGTAGATGCCGCGCCGGCCGATCGGCGTGCGCACCCGGCTGACCACCGGATCATGCCCGCCTAGCAGGGCCGGGAAGCGGCCTCTCACCCTGAGCCACTGGTTGATCGCGGCGCTGCGGCGGAAATTGCCGGCCACCTGGATTCCCCAGGGCTTTATGTTGATGGAAGCCATCGCCACCGTCCGCGACATGATCACCGGGAGCTTACGGCAGGCCGCGACGAAATCGGATTTCGCGTCGAGCGGTCGCACGCTTCCGGCATAGGCGCGGTCGGCGAACTTATCGACCGGCTCGCCCATAATGTCGAAGACATAGCTTTCGGTTTCCATCGGCAGGAAGCCGCCCGAGCCCAGCCAGCGCGAGACCCGGTTTTCGCCGGCATTGTAGGCGGCGGCCGCCAGGCCGAGATTGCCATAGCTGGTCTTCATCTCGGCGAGGTATTTCGCCGAGGCCGGGATCGCCTGGTTGATGTCGAAGGAATTGGCGAGCCCGCGCATCTTGGCGGTCCCCGGCATGAACTGGGCGATTCCTTCGGCGCCGACCGGACTGACGGCGTTGGGATCGAACCGACTTTCCTTCCAGATCAGCCGGGCGAAGAAATCCCTGGGCAGGCCGTTCTGGTCGGCATGGGCCTGGATCAGGTTGCAGACCTTGTCGATCAGCCGCTGCTTGGCCGATTGCGGCGGATCGGCCTGGGCCAAGGTGGGCCACCCGCACAGCAGGATCAGCGCCACCGGGAGGAAGCGCAGCATTCGACCTACTCTGCCGCGGCCTTGCCGCGACCAAATCGTTGTTCGATATAGTCGGCGACCATCTTTTCGAAATCCTGCGCGATCGACGGTCCGCGCAGCGTCGCCGCCTTCTTGCCGTCGACGAAAACGGGCGCCGTCGGCGTCTCGCCGGTGCCTGGCAGCGAAATGCCGATATCGGCATGTTTGGACTCGCCCGGGCCGTTGACGATGCAGCCCATCACGGCGACCTTGAGGTTCTCGACCCCTGGGTATTTCTCACGCCACGCCGGCATGTTCTTCCTGAGATCGGCCTGGATGTTCTGGGCCAGTTCCTGGAACACGGTCGAGGTTGTGCGGCCGCAGCCGGGGCAAGCGGCGACGATCGGCACGAATTGCCTGAAGCCCATGGTCTGCAGCAATTCCTGCGACACCTGCACCTCGCGCGTGCGATCGCCGTTCGGCTCCGGCGTCAGCGATATGCGGATGGTGTCGCCGATGCCTTGCTGCAACAGGATGCCCATGGCGGCGGATGAGGCGACGATGCCTTTCGAGCCCATGCCGGCTTCGGTGAGGCCGAGATGCAGCGCATGGTCGGAACGGCTGGCGAGCTCGGTGTAAACGGCTATCAGGTCCTGCACGCCGCTGACCTTGGCCGAGAGGATGATCTTGTCGCGGCCAAGGCCGATCTCCTCGGCCATCTCGGCCGAGAGGATCGCCGACTGCACGATCGCCTCGCGCGTCACTTGCTGTGCGGTCAACGGAAAGCCGCGGGCCTGGTTGTCGTCCATCAGCCGGGTCAGGAGTTCCTGGTCGAGCGAGCCCCAGTTGACGCCGATGCGCACCGGCTTGTCATGTTTGATCGCCATCTCGACGATTGCCGCGAACTGCCGGTCCTTCTTGTCCTTGAAGCCGACATTGCCGGGATTGATGCGGTATTTGGCCAGCGCCTCGGCGCAGGCCGGATGATCGGCCAGGAGCTTGTGACCAATATAGTGGAAGTCGCCGACGATGGGCACGTTGATACCGAGCCGCGCCAGCCGCTCCCGGATGCGCGGCACGGCGGCGGCGCTTTCATCGCGGTCTACGGTGATGCGCACGATCTCGGAGCCGGCGCGATGCAGCGCCGCGACCTGGGCGACCGTCTGGCCGACATCGGCGGTATCCGTATTGGTCATCGACTGCACGACGACGGGAGCACCGCCGCCAACCACCACGCCGCCCACATCGACGCCAACCGAGGTGCGGCGCGGGAAGGGAAAGGAATAATATCCGGTCATGCCGGCAGCCTTTAATCTCTGGAGCGCCGCGCGTCCACTTGGACGCACAAAAGCGCGCTCCGGGCCGATGCGCTGAAGTCCGGGCATGAGGTGGAGGAGCAAAGATGGCTTGTCAATGGCGACAGGTCGCCACTGGCCGCAATCGATGCCGCCGCCGGTTGCTCGGCGCCCGACTTTTATCGCTCGCTTGCGTCGGCCAATCGGCTACCTGGCGATTGGCAGGCCCCATCGCTTTGTCTTTCCCGGAACGAGTCCGTCATTTCGGGGAGGAGCAAGGAGAAGAGCGACGCAGCGCAGTCCCAGAATCCAAGCCCTGACCTCAGAGCGCCGCGGCAAGGCGGAATTCTGCTCCGCTGCACTCTTCGGTCAGTTATGGTAAAGGGGAGCCGCGACGAGCTTCGCCCCTACTCGTCCTGGGACTAGGAAGTCGGAAGGCCTCTGCCTGGTACGAATATCTGTGATGGTCGACCTGAAATCGAAGATCAAAACCACCAGTCCGGCGGCAATTGCCGCCGGCAGGAAAGACCCGAATGGTGAGCGGTTATGTCAGTGGGGCATCAATGCGTCGTGGGTTTGGCCCTCAGTTTTTCAATCTCGTCCTTGATTGCCAGCTTGCGTCGCTTGAGATTCACGATTTCCAGGTCGTCCACCGACGGGTGATTCATCGCGTCATCGAGCTCGCGTTCGATGTCGCCGTGTTTCCGCTGCAACTCATCAAGATGGGATGCAAGAGACATGATTGGTTCTCCCTTTCATGATTTCCTCGATTGCAGCCGCCAAAGGCGCGTCCACCGCAGGCTCGCTCTGTGACGGCACAATGACAGTGTGCCACCTTCGCGCAGCGATGTCGAATGATCCGTGGTAGCATTCCACGACAACGTGAAATGTGATATGGGCTGCGCGCCGGTGGCAGAGAGTGCCACCCCCCGCCCAATCAGGCCCAGCTTTGGGCGCCGCAGACGTGCAGACGGTAGAGAATGTCCGATCAGGAACAGGCCGATATTCGCCTCGAATTTTCCCGGCTGAAGCAGGAACACGCCGATTTCGACGCCGCGATCAATGCGATGATCGCCATGAACTGCGACCCGCTGCAGATCCAGCGCATGAAGAAGAAGAAGCTTGCGCTGAAGGATCGGCTGATGAAGCTGGAAGACAGGATCATCCCGGACATCATCGCCTGACTTCAGGTCCAGGCCGCGATCGAAAGCCGCGCCGCGCGTTCGCGCAACAGGGCCAGGAGTTCGCCTGTCTTCTCCTGCGATGTGTCGATGGGCACCACTAGGCACATCGTCGCCTCGACGGTGCCGGGTGCTGAAAACACCGGCGCGGCGAGGCATTTCGTATAGGCGTCGACGAGCCCCGAAGTGATGCAATAGCCGGTGGCTCGCGCCGTCGCTATGTCGGCGATGAAATCGTCCAGCCGCAATCTGCGGCCATCGGGCAGCATAAGGTCGTCTTCCGATATCATGGCTTCGATCCGGGCCTGTTCGAGGCCGGCGAGCAGCAGCCTGCCTGACGCGGTCCAGGGCAGCGGAATCTGCAATCCGGTGGCGGAGCTGATGCGGAAGGGCCGGGTGCCCGGGCTCGAGTGGACGATCGTGTAGCGGCCGCTCTGCAGCATGCACAGTTCGGAGGTCTCACCGGTCTCGCGCGACAGGTTGTCGACCTCCTGGCGTCCTCGCCTCAAGAGGTCGTTGCCGCGCACATAATCCATTCCATAGAGATAGAGCTTCTTACCGAAATAGACGCGGTTGCCGTCGCCGGCCATCTCCAGGAGGCCCGCATCGACCAGCGATCGCACCAGTGTGTAGGTGGTCGAACGCGGCGCGTTGACCCCCTTGGCGAGGTCGCCGATACCGATGGCGCGCTGCGTCGAATGAAGGAACTCCAGAATCTGGAGCACCCGGTTGAGGCCCTTCTCCCGAGAGACCGAAATCTTTGCGTCCGCTGAGACCGCCAAGGCGCTGCCATCTTGCATTGTCGATTCCTGATGTTAGTATCTGTCTTGTACAGGATACACCCGTCCCTTGTAAGAGACAATTTCTGTAACGATCCGGGTGCGCGTATTGCCTGTGCGTAGGGGAACACAACACGAAAGGAGGTCGCTGTGGACGACACATCCAAAAGGCGTGATTTTCTGAAACTGGGCATGGCCGGACTGGCAACGGCCGGCGTCATGAGCGCGGCGGCAACGGTCGACGTCCAGAAGGCGGCGGCGCAGGCTGCGCCCGATAGCTTGCTACGCACCGTGCTGGAGCGCGGCAAATTGATTGTCGGCACCGGAAGCACCAATGCGCCATGGCATTTCGAGAACGATGCCGGCGAACTCGTCGGCATGGACATCACCATGGGGCGCATCCTGGCAAAGGGCTTGTTCGATGACCCGGCCAAGGTCGAGTTTGTCATGCAGGACCCGGCGCAGCGCATTCCGAACGTGACGACGAACAAGGTCGACATCACCATCCAGTTCATGACCATGACCGCGCAGCGCTCGCAGCTGATCAACTTCTCCAGGCCTTACTACGTCGAGGGCGTCGCCTTGCTGACTTTGCCCGGCGCCGAGAACAAGACCTTCGACAAGCTGCTTGCCGCAGGCTCCGCGACGCGCGTTTCCATCCTGCAGAATGTCGACGCCGAATCTTCGGTGCATTTTGCCTTGCCGGAGGCGCAGGTGATGCAGATCGATACACAGGCCAACGTGCTGCAGGCATTGGAATCCAAGCGTGCCGATGCCGCTGCCGTCGACCTCTCCACCGTGCGCTGGCTCGCCTCGCGCAATCCGGACAAATACTTCGATGCCGGCAAGAGCTGGTACTCGATGCTTTATGGCGCGGCGCTCCGGCAAGGCGATCTCGATTGGCTGACCTTCGTCAACCAGACCTTCACCATCGCCATGTTCGGCCATGAAACGGCGCTCTATGACGCCGCGTTCAAGGACTATTTCGGGCAGGAGCCGCCGGCGCGCCACCCCGGCTTCCCGGTTATCTGACGTCATCGGCGGAAGGGCGCCGACCCTTCCGCCTTTTTTCCTGGCGACGCGGCCAGCTTTGCGTCACATCGGGAGCACTGAGGCCGACGCATGGGTTATGCGCTCAATTTCAACCTGATCTGGCGGCATTTCGACAAGCTGTGGGGCGGTCTGCTGCTCAGCCTGGAGCTCGCCGTCATCTCGATCGCCATCGGCATCGTCATCGGCCTGGTCCTGGCGGTCTGGTACGTGTCGGCCGGACGCATGGTGCGCGGCATCATTGCCGCCTATGTCGAATTCATCCGAAACGTGCCGCTGATCCTGCTCGTCTATCTCGTCTTCTACGGTCTGCCGACCGTGGTCGACATCGCCTACAGCGCGCAAACCTCGTTCGTCGCCACGCTGGCGCTCTACAGCGGCGCCTATCTGGTCGAGGTGTTCCGCTCCGGTCTCGAAGCGGTGCCGCGCGGCCAGCTAGACGCCGGCAAGGCGATCGGCCTGACGCCCTGGCAAAGGCTGCTCCATGTGCGCCTGCCGACCATGCTGCGCATCACGCTGCCGGCGCTTTCCAACACTTTCATATCGCTGTTCAAGGACACCTCCGTCGCTTCGGTCATCTCGGTGCCCGAACTGACCTTCGGCGCGCAATGGATCAACTTCAACACCTTCCGCATCGTCGAGGTCTATCTCGTCGTGACGGCGATGTATCTGCTGACCGGCTACGCCCTGCTTTACGCGCTCCGGCTCGTCGAACGATGGTTCAAGGTGGTGCACTAGCATGCTTGGCCAGATCGCCTACGCCTTGCCTTTCCTGGCTCAGGGTTTTGCGCTGACGCTTTGGGTGTCGCTGCTGGTCGTGACGTTCTCGCTCGTCGCCGGTGTCGTCCTTGGCGTCGGCCTGGTCTATGGCCCGGCGCCGGCGCGCTGGGCGGTGCGCATCTTCAGCGACACTATTCGCGGCATACCGATCCTGGTGCTCATCTTCTTCGTCTACTACGGGATGCCGGCCGTCGGGCTTCACCTGCCGTCCTTCTGGGCTGCCGTGCTGGCGCTGACCTTGTTCAAGACAGCCCAGGTCGTCGAATATCTCCGGGGCGCCGTCGGCTCCATCCCGAAGGGACAATCGGAGGCGGCAATGGCGATCGGCCTGACCTTCCGCCAGCGGCTGGCCCATGTCATCTTTCCGCAAGCGTTCAGGCGTTTCCTGCCGCCCTGGATCAATGGCGTCACCGACGCGGTCAAGGGCAGCGCGCTGGTCTCGCTGCTCGGCATCACCGATCTCATGCAGGCCATCAACCAGGTCATCGGCCGCACCTATGAGGCCATGCCGCTCTACATCCTTGGCGCCCTCATCTACTTCGCCGTCAACTATGCGCTTTCGCTTGCCAGCAGGCGGCTGGAGCGGCGTTTCTCCTTCATCCGGGAATAGCAATGTCCACAAGCTCGAACGATGCCCCGGCCCTTCTCGACATCCGCGATGTGTCCAAATCCTTTGGCGCCGTCCAGGTCCTGCGCTCGGTCAGCCTGCGCGTGGCGCGCGGCGAGGTGGTGACGGTCATCGGGCCCTCGGGCAGCGGCAAGACCACGCTGCTGCGCTGCGTCAACTTCCTGGAGAGCTATGACAGCGGGTCCATCCGCATCGACGGCAAGGAGGTCGGCTTCCGAGAAACCGGAGCCCGCCAGCGCCGCAGCGAACGCGACCTTGCCGCGATGCGCGCCGAGACCGGCATGGTGTTCCAGAGCTTCAACCTGTTTCCGCATCTCACCGCCGCCGGCAACATCATGCTCGGCCTCACCAAGGTGCGCGGCAAAAGCACCGTGGAGGCGCGCACGATTGCCGAACACTGGCTCGGCCGCGTCGGTCTTGCCCATAAGGCCGACAGCCTGCCGGCGGAGCTCTCCGGCGGCCAGCAGCAGCGCGTCGGAATTGCGCGCGCCGTGGCCATGGGGCCGAAAATCCTGCTGCTCGACGAGATAACCTCCGCCCTCGATCCGGAACTCGTCGGCGAGGTGCTTGAAGTGGTGCGCAGCCTCGCCGAGGACGGCATGACGATGGTGATGGTCACGCATGAGATGGCCTTTGCCCGCGACGCCTCGAGCCGCATCGTCTTCATGGCCGATGGCGGCGTCGGCGCGGTCGGCCCGCCGAAGGAGATTCTCGCAGCAGACGCCGAGAATGAGCGTCTGCGCAATTTCCTGGCGCGCTTCCGCGCCTCGCATTTCTGACATTGGAGGGTTGACACCATCCCAAGGAGCCTTCTTCCATGACGCCTTACACCAGGCTCACCGAACTCGGCCTCACATTGCCCGAGCCGCCGACGCCCATCGCCAACTTCGTTACCCATGCCGAGAGCGGCCGGCTGATCTTCCTGTCCGGCCAGGGACCGCTTCGGGCCGACGGCTCGCTCTGCACCGGGAAGGTGGGCGAGGATGTGACGGTGGAGGAGGCTTATCAGCATGCCCGCCTCACCGGCCTCAACCTGCTTGCCGTCATGCATGCTGCCGCCGGCGATCTCGGCCGCATCGTGCGCGTCGTCAAGCTGCTCGGCTTCGTCAACGCCACGCCGACCTTCAGCGACCACCCCAAAGTGGTGAATGGCTGCTCCGATCTTTTCGCCGACGTTTTCGCCACGATCGGCGGGCATGCCCGCTCGGCGATCGGCGTCGGCTCCTTGCCGGGAAACATCACCGTCGAAATCGAAGCGGTCGTCGAGATCGCTGCCTGATCTGTCATCCACGGGATTGCTCACATGAAAACATATTCAGACACCGGCTCCAACACCACGATCCGCGAACGGCTCGGCCTTCGCCCGATCATCAACGTCTCCGGCACGATGACGGCGCTCGGCGCGTCGATCATCGTGCCTGAAGCGATCAGCGCCATGTCTGAAATGGCATCGCAATGGGTGGAAATGGACGATCTGCAGCGCGCCGCAAGCGCCGTCGTCGCGCGCCTCACCGGTGGCGAGGCCGGCTTCATCACCGCCTGCTGTGCCAGCGGCATCACCATGGCGATCGCCGGCGCGATGACGGAAACCAACCTGCTCGCCATCGAACGCCTGCCGGACGACACCGGCGACCTCAAGTCGGAGGTGATCATCCAGCTTGGCCACATCGTCAACTACGGTGCCCCGATCGACCAGTCGGTCCGCGTTGCCGGCGCCAAGGTGGTGCCCGCCGGCACGGTCAGCGTCACGCAGGACTATCATGTGCGCGACGCGATCAACGACCGCACGGCGGCAGGGCTCTATGTCGTCGCGCATCACACCGTGCAGTACGGCATGCTGTCGCTGGAGGAGTTCTGTGAAATCTGCCACGCCAGGGGCGTGCCGGTGATCGTCGACGCGGCTTCCGAATATGACCTGCGCGGCTTCCTGGCGCGCGGTGCCGACATCGTCATCTACAGCGGCCACAAATTCCTGAGCGGCCCGACCAGCGGCATCGTCACCGGACGCAAGGATCTGGTGCGCGCCGCCTATCTGCAGAACCGCGGCGTCGCCCGCGCCATGAAGGTCGGGAAGGAAAGTATCGCCGGCACCATGGCAGCGCTCGAAGCCTGGGAGAAGCGCGACCACGCCGGCATCCGCCGGCGCGAAGAGGCCGCCCTCAACCTTTGGAAGGATGCTCTGCAGGGTATCCCGGGCATTGGCGCGGAGATCATTCCCGACCCGACCTCCAACCCGCTCGACCGCCTGCAGGTCTTCGTGCTGCCGGAAAGCCGCTTCACCGCTGCCGGCCTAGCCTCGGCGCTTGCCGGTGGATCGCCGCCCATCATCGTGCGCAATCACGAGGTCGAACGCGGCCATTTCTTCCTCGACCCCTGCAATCTTCATCCCGGAGAGGCGGAGAGCGTCGCCGAACGGCTGCGCGCCCTGTTAACCGCGAAGGACCGGCCCGCCGACGCCATGAAGATTGCTCGCAAGGTCTCTTCCGGCGCCTTGCGCTGGCCGGATTGAGCGCCAAGCGGACCAACGAACCCAAAGCACCGGCTGATCACGTGACTGTGAACAGCCGGATGCGTACGCGGCGGGAATAAATCTCGGCCGCAACGGGTCTCCTCGACATAGGCCGCTACAGGCGTTGAGGAGATCCGCATGTCCGTCATCATGAACACGACAGCGAACATGGCCGCGGCGTCGGCGGCCGCCATGTGCTGGAGCGCATGACCTCAACCGGCCTCTCTCCCATGATGCACGGCTTTCCCATTGCGCTTGACACTGGTGACGCAGATGAATTCACTTTCGCCCCGGCAGGCGGCTTTGCCTGTTGCCGAGGGTTTCGCCCGCACGGGCGGGGCGAGACCGCCGGTATTGCTTGAAAGCGCACGGCCTGTTCCTCGTGGAGTATCGGATGGTGCTGCTTTGAGCGAGAAGGCCGGAGCCGAGCGCTTCAGCGAAGTGGTGCTGCCTCATCTCGGTGACGCGCTGGCGCTTGCCCGCTGGTTGACCGGCAATGGCGCCGATGCCGAGGACGTCGTGCAGGACGCCTGCATAAAGGCGCATGCGGGCATATCCGGCTATGCCGGCGGCAATGCCCGCGCCTGGCTGCTGACCATCGTGCGCAACACCGCCTATACTTGGATGTCGCGCAACCGGCCGCGCGGCATGTTGGCCGTCGGTGATCTCGGCGATCTCGACGAGATGGCGGCGGCACACGGCATCAGCGTGCCGGACGAATATGGTCCGGAGGCAAGCCTGATCGCCAAGGCCGACACGGTGGCGCTTGAAACGGCGATAGCAGCCCTGCCGCAGCCGTTTCGCGAGACGCTTGTGCTGCGCGACATCAGCGGCCTCAGCTATCGCGAGATAGCGGCCATGCTCGGCGTGCCGATGGGCACGGTGATGTCCAGGCTGGCTCGCGCGCGGAGCCTGCTTATGTCTGACCTGGGAGAGCGCCATGACCATGCATGACGATGGACTGCCCAATGATCCGGAAGGCATCAGGCTGATGATCCACGCCCTCGTCGATGGCGAACTTGATGCAGCGGCCGCGCTTGCGGTGGAGCGGCGCATTGCGGCCGATCCGCGGCTTGCCTCAGAGCATGCCCGCATCGTGGCCTTGCGGGGCGCGGTCAGCCGCCTGCCGCACCCAGATGTCGGCGGCGCCTTTCGCGCGCGCATCGCGGCCATTGGCGCCGCGCCTACCGCACAGCCGGCAGGCGGAACGGCCAAGCCGCAGCAGGGCTCGCCGGTGCTCCCGGGGGTGCTTGCCCCGGGCGGGGGAGGCCAGAGGCGAAACGCCGATACGCGGCTGTCACCAGGTCGAGCGCGCCGCTTCGGCTCGTTCGACTGGCGCGCTCTTGCCGCCTCGATCATGATCAGCGCGGTGCTGGCCAGCGGGGCAACGCAATGGGTGATGGTCAACGGCGCGTCCGACAGCTTCGCCGCGGCGGTCGCCAGCGGCCATCGCCGCAGCCTGCTTGCCGCCAGCCCGATCGACATCGTCTCGTCGGATCGCCATACGGTAAAACCCTGGCTCGACGCCCGGATCGGCGTGTCGCCGCCGGCACCGGATCTTGCCAAGGACGGTTTTGCGCTGATCGGCGGCCGGGTCGAGGTGATTTCCGGCCGCCCGGTGCCGGCACTTGTCTACCGCCACCGCGAGCATCTGATCACGCTGGTCGCCGAACCGCAGCAGGGCGGCAAGGTCAGCGAGCCTGACGATCTTTCCTCGGGCGGCTTTTCGCTGGTGCAGTGGAGCGACGGCGCCTTCTCCTACTGGGCGATCTCCGACATGGAGCGGCCCGAACTCGACGATTTCGTCGCCCGCTTCCGCAAGGCTGCGGCATAGGCCGATTTCCCGGCCGAACACCGGCAATGCCCCGCATCCTTGCCGCCGCCGCCGAATTCCGCTAAGGCGCGCCTTTGTCGCCGGGAGCAGAAGCTTGGACGATCAACGCGCCGACGTCGCCATTATCATGGGCAGCCAGTCCGACTGGGCGACCATGCGCCATGCCGCCGAGACACTGGAGGCGCTTGGCATCCCGCACAAACGGCTGATCGTCTCGGCGCACCGCACCCCCGACCGGCTCTATGACTTCGCCAAGGGCGCCAAGGCCGCCGGCTACAAGGTCATCATCGCCGGTGCGGGCGGTGCGGCGCACCTGCCCGGCATGACGGCGGCGATGACACCGCTGCCGGTGTTCGGCGTGCCGATGGAATCCAAAGCCCTGTCGGGACAGGATTCACTGCTGTCCATCGTCCAGATGCCGGCCGGCATCCCGGTGGGGACGCTGGCCATCGGCAAGGCCGGTGCTGCCAATGCAGCCCTGTTGGCTGCCGCCGTTCTGGCGCTCCACGACGACAAGCTTGCCGGGCGGCTCGATGCCTGGCGCGCCTCGCAGACCGCCAAGGTCGCGGCCGAACCCACGGACACGCCGTGAGCCTGCCCGCCGGATCGACCATCGGCATCATCGGCGGCGGCCAGCTCGGCCGCATGCTGGCAATGGCGGCCGCTCGCCTCGGCTACCGCACCGTGGTGCTGGAGCCGCAGCCGGATTGCCCTGCCGCGCAGGTCGCCAACCGTCAGGTCACGGCCGCCTACGACGACCCCGCCGCGCTTGCCGAATTGGCTGAGGCAAGCGCCGTCGTCACCTATGAATTCGAGAACGTTCCGGTTGCCTCCGCCGAGGCGCTCGCCGCAAAGGTGCCGGTCTATCCGCCTGCGCGCGCGCTTGATGTGGCGCAGGACCGGGTGACCGAGAAGACATTTCTCAACGGCATCGGCATTGCCACGGCGGATTTCCGCGCGGTCGACAATGACGGCGAGCTGACCGCAGCGCTGAAATCCTTTGGCGGCAGCGGCATATTGAAGACGCGGCGCATGGGCTATGACGGCAAGGGCCAGCGCGTCTTCCGCGACATGCAAGCCGGCAGCTTCGCCGGCACCTGCGAGGCCATGGGCAACGTGCCGCTGGTCCTCGAGGCCTTCGTTTCCTTTGAGCGCGAAGTCTCCGTCATCGCCGCGCGCGGCATCGATGGCGTCGTCGCCGCTTACGATCCGGCCGAGAACGTCCACCGCAACGGCATTCTCCACACATCGACCGTGCCGGCCGCGATCGCGCCCCGGACAGCCGAGGCGGCCCGGACGGCGGCGGTGAAGATCCTGTCGGCGCTCGACTATGTCGGCGTCATCGGCGTCGAGTTCTTCGTGCTGGCCGATGGCTCGCTGCTGGCCAACGAGATCGCACCCCGCGTCCACAATTCAGGCCACTGGACGGAAGCCGCCTGCACCGTTTCGCAGTTCGAGCAGCATATCCGCGCCGTGGCCGGCCTGCCGCTCGGCGACCCGCGACGCCATTCCGACTGCGTGATGGAGAACCTGATCGGCGACGATATCTTGCGCGTTCCGGAATTGCTGGCGGAGCCAGACCTGATGTTGCATCTCTACGGCAAGGCCGAGGCGCGGCCCGGCCGCAAGATGGGCCATTTCACCCGGATCAGCCGCCGCGCCTGACAGCAATCTCGACGCCGCGAGCTACTGGGCAGGAAAACTCGGCGCATGTCGTTCCCAAGTCACGTGGCGACCACCACATCATACCAGCCGGAGCCGAGCCATTGGCCGATTGCGGATATTTGACGACACCGGGCATTCATCTCCGCTACCGGGCATGCTTGCGGTTGACACGGACAAGGCTCCTCGTTTATGAGCCACCCACAGTTCAAAGGCGCGTCTTCTGGCGCGCCTTAAAATTTCGACCCGGACCGGGTCCACACCGACAGGCAAGACCATGAAGATCAAGAATTCGCTCAAGGCGCTGAAGGCGCGTCATCGCGACAACCGTCTGGTTCGCCGCAAGGGCCGCGTCTACATCATCAACAAGACCGCCCCCCGCTATAAGGCGCGCCAGGGCTGAGCTTCGTCGCGAGGCTTTTGCCTCCGCAGTTGGTGTTTATCGTCGGGTCCGCCGGCCGTTCACGCTAAAATCAGTTTGACGTTCCGCCGCCCGGGACTAGATTCGGGCGATGCGGATTCTTTTTGCATTTTTGACGGTCCTTCTTTTTTGCAGCGCCGTCTCGTTGCCGGCTCGGGCCGATGACCGGGCCGCTGTGCAAGCGGCCCCGGAGCCGGCGCCTCCGGATGCCCAGCCAGTGCCGCAAGCCCCGCCTCCCGCAATGAACAGGGAGGCCCGGCTCGACAAGCTGTTTGCCGATCTCAAGCGCGAGCGCAACGAAAAGGCGGCAGAGCGTATCGCCGGCATCATCTGGAGCGAATGGTCCCAGTCGGGCAGCGCCTCGATCGACCTGATGATGCAATGGTCGCAGAAGGCGATCGAGAACCAGAAGTTCGACGTCGCGCTCGATTTCCTCGACCAGGTGGTCACCTTGCAGCCGGCCTATGCCGAGGGCTGGAACCGGCGCGCCACGGTGCATTTCATGATGAAGAACTACGGCAAGTCGATGTCCGACATCGACCATACGCTGCAACTCGAACCCCGCCATTTCGGCGCGCTGTCGGGCCTGGCGCAGATCATGACCGTGACCGGACGCAAGCAATCGGCGCTCGAGGCCTGGCAGAAGGTCCTTGCCATCTATCCGATGCTGCGCAGCGCCCAGGATCAAGTCGGTACGCTTTCGGAAGAACTCGCCGGCGAAGGCATTTGATATTTAAGGCAGTAGGGGAATAGGGCAGTAAGGCAGTAAGGCAGTAGGAAAGAGATCGCCCGGAAATACTTCCCCTATTCCCCTATTCCCCTATTCCCCTATTCCCCTATTCCCCTAC
>NZ_VFVV01000024.1:0-2500 GCF_006442695.1 Mesorhizobium sp. B2-3-7
TTAAGGTGGGTTTCCCGCTTAGATGCCTTCAGCGGTTATCCCGTCCGGATATAGCTACCCTGCTATGCGGCTGGCGCCACAACAGGTCCACCAGAGATCCGTCCATCCCGGTCCTCTCGTACTAGGGACAGATCCTTTCAATATTCCTACACCCACGGCAGATAGGGACCGAACTGTCTCACGACGTTCTGAACCCAACTCACGTACCGCTTTAAATGGCGAACAGCCATACCCTTGGGACCTGCTCCAGCCCCAGGATGCGATGAGTCGACATCGAGGTGCCAAACAACCCCGTCGATATGGACTCTTGGGGGTCATCAGCCTGTTATCCCCGGCGTACCTTTTATCCGTTGAGCGATGGCCCTTCCACGCGGGACCACCGGATCACTATGACCGACTTTCGTCTCTGCTCGACTTGTCAGTCTCGCAGTCAGGCAGGCTTATGCCATTGCACTCAGCGAACGATTTCCGACCGTTCTGAGCCCACCATCGCGCGCCTCCGTTACTCTTTAGGAGGCGACCGCCCCAGTCAAACTACCCACCATACATTGTCCCGGACCCGGATAACGGGCCGCGGTTAGACATCCATAGTGATAAGGGTGGTATTTCAAGGGTGGCTCCACCTGAGCTGGCGCCCAGGCTTCAAAGCCTACCACCTATCCTACACATGCCACTACGAATGCCAATGTAAAGCTATAGTAAAGGTGCACGGGGTCTTTCCGTCTAACCGCAGGAACCCCGCATCTTCACGGGGAATTCAATTTCACTGAGTCTATGCTGGAGACAGCGGGGAAGTCGTTACGCCATTCGTGCAGGTCGGAACTTACCCGACAAGGAATTTCGCTACCTTAGGACCGTTATAGTTACGGCCGCCGTTTACTGGGGCTTCGATTCAGAGCTTGCACCCCTCCTCTTAACCTTCCAGCACCGGGCAGGCGTCAGACCCTATACGTCGCCTTGCGGCTTCGCAGAGCCCTGTGTTTTTGATAAACAGTCGCTACCCCCTGGTCTGTGCCACCCTCCTCTGCTTGCGCAGAAAAGGGTCACGCTTCTTCCGAAGTTACGCGTGCAATTTGCCGAGTTCCTTCAGCATAGTTCTCTCAAGCGCCTTGGTATACTCTACCAGACCACCAGTGTCGGTTTCGGGTACGGTCTATAAGGAGGAGCTATTTCCTGGAACCACTCCGCTGCCCGTTCAATCCGATAAGATTGGACAACTTGTGTGATCCGTCACTACCTCCAGGCCCACGAATATTAACGTGGTTCCCATCGACTACGCGTTTCCGCCTCGTCTTAGGGGCCGGCTAACCCTGCTCAGATTAGCTTTAAGCAGGAACCCTTGGTCTTTCGGCGGGGGAGTCTCTCACTCCCCTTACGTTACTCATGTCAGCATTCGCACTTCTGATACCTCCACCACCCCTCACGGGTATGGCTTCATCAGCTTACAGAACGCTCCGCTACCGCTCGTGATTGCTCACGAACCCTAAGCTTCGGTGTATGGCTTTAGCCCCGGTACATTTTCGGCGCAAAGACCCTTATTTAGACCAGTGAGCTGTTACGCTTTCTTTAAATGATGGCTGCTTCTAAGCCAACATCCTGGTTGTTTTGGGATCCTCACATCCTTTCCCACTTAGCCATAACTTGGGGACCTTAGCTGTAGGTCAGGGTTGTTTCCCTTTTCACGACGGACGTTAGCACCCGCCGTGTGTCTGCCGACTAGTACTCCCAGGTATTCGGAGTTTGGTTAGGTTTGGTAATCCGGTGAGGACCCCTAGCCCATCCAGTGCTCTACCCCCTGGGGTATTCGGTCGACGCTCTACCTAAATAGATTTCGCGGAGAACCAGCTATTTCCGAGTTTGATTGGCCTTTCACCCCTAGCCACAAGTCATCCCGAACTATTGCAACAGTTATGGGTTCGGTCCTCCAGTAAGTGTTACCTTACCTTCAACCTGCTCATGGCTAGATCACTCGGTTTCGGGTCTAATGCGACGAACTGAACGCCCTGTTCAGACTCGCTTTCGCTGCGCCTACACCTAGCGGTTTAAGCTTGCTCGTCACACTAAGTCGCTGACCCATTATACAAAAGGTACGTGGTCACCCTTGCGGGCTCCCACTGTTTGTAGGCAATCGGTTTCAGGTACTCTTTCACTCCCCTTGTCGGGGTGCTTTTCACCTTTCCCTCACGGTACTAGTTCGCTATCGGTCATGCACGAGTACTTAGGCTTGGAGGGTGGTCCCCCCAATTTCAGACAGGATTTCACGTGTCCCGCCTTACTCGAGGACGATTGATCGCATTACGCGTACGGGGCTGTCACCCACTATGGCCCTACTTTCCAGAAGGTTCCGCTTGTCTCTCAATCGCCACTGGCCTGGTCCGGGTTCGCTCGCCACTACTTCCGGAGTCTCGGTTGATGTCCTTTCCTACGGGTACTTAGATGTTTCAGTTCCCCGCGTTCGCCACTTTATCCCTATGTATTCAGGATAAGTTACCTATAACAG
>NZ_VFVV01000025.1:0-2498 GCF_006442695.1 Mesorhizobium sp. B2-3-7
GGGGTGCTCGTGGTCGCCGTCTCGTCAAGCGCTACCGTAACGCCGGTGGCGGCGACAGCCGTCACCTTCGGCCCGTCATCGTCGAAGACGATCTTGGCGCCGATGGCGAGCGACTGGCTGACTGTGTCGCCGTCGAAGTCGGTGACGGTGACCACCGCATTGATCTTGCCGGACAGGTTGACCGGCTCGTCATAAGAGCCGCCCGAACCGTTGCCGGCCAGCGGATGCTGCAGCGACAGATATTGTGCCGTCGAGATATGGCCGGTCTGGTCGACCGAGACCGCGAAGGCAATGGCGCCGCCGGGATTGGCCGTACCGTTCGCGTTGTCGACGCGGCCGACGATCAGATTGCCTTCCTTGAACAGCGAGATCTCGTGCCCGTCGGTCGTCTTCAGGCCCGAATCGGTGCCTGGCTCTGCAACCGCAAGGCTGAGCACGGCCGCGCGCGGCTCGTCCGTGCCGGGCAGCGAGCCGAACAGCACCACCGGCAGGTTGCCATGCGCATAGCCCAGGCTTGCCGGGCCCAGTCCAAGCGAATCGAACTGGTGCGCGACCGAGGCGCTGCTGGTGTCGTCGTTCTGGTTGCCCGCCGTCTCGTCATGCACGACCGACACGCCTGTCGCGGTGATGAACACCTGCGGCACGTCGTCGACCACGGTGACCGTCGCCTTGCCGGTCAGCGTGACCGTATCGCCGTCGCCGTCCTTGGCCTGGAACACCGAGCCGAGGTCGATGCCGGCCACGCTGCCGCTGCCCAGATGCGTTTGCAGCGCGGTGTTCTGGTCCGATGTTCCGGTCGGCGGTGTGACATGGTCGAGTTGGTCGAACTGGCGCACCACGAAGGCGCCGCTCGAGGCATTCAGCGTCACCGTCATCACGGTGCGGTCGCTAAGCCCGTTGTAAGCGCCGCTATGGTTGCTGTCGACAAAGCCGACCAGCGTGTTGCCCTGGATCGCCCAGCTCAGCTCGACGCCCTTCGACGACAGCCCGATGGCCGTCAGGTCTGCGGCCGCCGTGCCGGTGAAGCCGAAACCGCCGCCGGCGGCCGGGCCGTCGGCGCCGAAGTCGACAAGCCCGTTCAGCGAGCCGGATGCGATCGCCGCACCCAGCGGGAACTCCGTGCCCGAACCGTCGCCGGACCCGTCATAGGGCGAGGTTCCCTGCGACAGCAGGCTGGCAATGTCGTCCTCGTCGATCGTCACCGGGGCGGCATGGCCGCTCAGGACCTTCGGCCCGTCGTCTTCGAAGATGATCTTGGCGCCGATGGCGAGCGACTGGCTGACTGTGTCGCCGTCGAAGTCGGTGACAGTGACCACCGCATTGATCTTGTCCGACAGGTTGACCGGCTCATCATAAGAGCCGGCCGAACCGTTGCCGGCCAGCGGATGCTGCAGCGACAGATATTGTGCCGTCGAGATATGGCCGGTCTGGTCGACCGAGACCGCGAAGGCGACAGCGCCCTTGTCGTTGGGTGTGCCATTGTTGTTGTCGACGCGGCCGACAATCAGATTGCCTTCCTTGAACAGCGAGATCTCGTGCCCGTCGGTCGTCTTCAGGCCCGAATCCGTGCCCGGCGCCGCGACCGAAAGGCTGAGCACCGCCACGCGCGGCTCGTCCGTGCCGAACAGCGACCCGAACAGCACCACCGGCTGGCTGCCATGCGCATAGCCCAGGCTTGCCGTACCCAGTCCAAGCGAATCGAACTGGTGTGCGACCGAGGCGCTGCTGGTGTCGTCGTTCTGGTTGCCCGCCGTCTCGTCATGCACGACCGACACGCTGGTCGCCGCGATGAACACCTGCGGCACGTCGTCGACCACGGTGACGGTCGCCTTGCCGGTCAGCGTGACCGTATCGCCGTCGCCGTCCTTGGCCTGGAACACCGAACCGAGGTCGATGCCGGAAACGCTGCCGCCGCCCAGATGCGTCTGCAGCGCGGTGTTCTGGTCCGATGTTCCGGCCGCCGGCGCGACATGGTCGAGCTGGTCGAACTGGCGTACCACAAAGGCGCCGCTCGAGGCGTTCAGCGTCACCGTCATCACGGTGCGGTCGCCAAACGGGTTGTAAGCGCCGTTGTGGTTGCTGTCGGCAAAGCCGACCAGCGTGTTGCCCTGGACCATCCAGCTCAGCTCGGCGCCCTTCGACGACAGCCCGATCGCCGTCAGGTCTGCGGCCGCCGTGCCGGTGAAGCCGAAACCGCCGCCGGCGGCCGGGCCGTCGGCGCCGAAGTCGACAAGCCCGTTCAGCGAGCCGGATGCGATCGCCGCACCCAGCGGGAACTCCGTGCCCGAACCGTCGCCGGATCCGTCATAGGGCGAGGTACCCTGCGACCAGGGGCTGAATATGTCGTCCTCGTCGATCGTCACCGGTGCGGCATGGCCGCTCAGGACCTTCGGCCCGTCGTCCTCGAAGACGACAGTCTGAGAGATGTCGGCGCTTTGTGTGACGTGGTCGCCGTCGCCATCGGTCGCCGTCACGGTGACCGAGACCGAGCCGGCGCC
>NZ_VFVV01000026.1:0-1348 GCF_006442695.1 Mesorhizobium sp. B2-3-7
ATTTGAGAACCCTCATCACAGCCCAGCAAACACCCAAAGCCGACGCCCAAGGTCAAAAACAAAGCCCGCAAAACCAAGCCAAGCCAAGCCAAAGCGTTCAGGGCCAAGCCTCGGTCGTTCCATGCCTCGGGGCCAAGACGAGCTCTCAGCTCGCGCGGCGGAGAAATTGGGCTTCCCAGAGCCGAGGCCAGCCACGAAAATGCGAAATGGATTCAGCCGGCAGGATTCCATCCCAGCCGGCTTCAGCGCCTGCCGTCCTGGCTGGATCGCGAGGAGCAGATCCCACCTATCGGCTGCAGGCGCGATCCTCGATCGCGGCGGCCCGACTGAGGCGATATCTCGGTTATGCCGAATCAAGCGATCCGAACCTGTCTGCGAGACAATCGGACCAAAATGCAGGTTGGTCGACGTCGGTCGAAATTGCTAATATCTGACATCTATTGCTAAATCCGTGCCGTGATCCCATGTCTCTTTCCGGGAGGTTGTCATGCCCAACTACGCTCTGAACGACCACTATGAGCGCTTCATCAGGAAACAGCTCGAATCAGGTCGCTACAACAATGCCAGCGAGGTTGTCCGCGCCGGCCTGCGCATGCTCGAGGATTTCGAGGCGGAGCGGGAAAGGTGGCTGCGCGAGGAAATTCCGGGCAGCCTGGCCGAGCTTCAGCAGGATCCAGCTAAAGGAATCCCGGCCGAGGCGGTTTTTTCCCGGCTGGAGGCGCGTCATCGCGCGAAACAGGCGAAAGCCAAGTAGGGGATGGGCTATCGGATCGTCTTTCATCCGGCCGCACAAGCCGAACTCGAACGGCTCTATGACGACATAGCCGAGCGCGCATCGCCGGCGATCGCCTGGAATTTCGTCGCGGGTATTCAAGGCCATTGTCTCGGTCTATCGACTTTTCCACAGCGTGGCACCGAGCGGCGCGAGATCATGCCCGGACTGCGGATCATCGGCTACCGACGGCGGTCAGCATTGCCTTTGCGGTCGAGGGCGAGCGGGTGCTGATCCTGGGCATCTTTTACGCAGGCCGGAACATCACACCGGAATGGCTGGAAGATCGCCGCTGAAAGCCGCTCGGGCAAGGTCCGCAGCCGTCGGGCGGACAGCGGTTTTCAAAGCGAGGCATACGGTCCGAAGCGAGTATCCCAGGCGCGACCAAGCGCAAAAAGCGATGTGGAAACTCAGCCTAGCCAACTCACGAATCTCGACCCTGCGGATATCTCCACGAGAAATCGAAAAAACATCTGAGATCGGTGTTGACAGTTTGTGAGGGTGGCGACTATATACGCCTCACGAACGAGGGCGGTGCGCCGCTGGCGACGAAGAAGTTTGCTTCTAAGACTGCCC
>NZ_VFVV01000027.1:0-1286 GCF_006442695.1 Mesorhizobium sp. B2-3-7
GGTTCGGTGATCGTCGATCTTGCTGTGGAGCGCGGCGGCAATGTCGAGGGCGCCGAGGCGGGCAAGATTGTGACGACGGCCAACGGCGTCAAGATCGTCGGCCATCTCAACGTGCCGGGCCGCGTCGCGGCCTCCGCTTCGCTGCTCTACGCCAGGAACCTTTTTGCTTTCCTCGAGACCCTGGTCGACAAGGCGACGAAGACGCTTGCCATCAACCGCGATGACGACCTGGTCAAGGCGACCATGCTGACCGACGGCGGCAAGATCGTCCATCCGGCCTTCGCCAAGGCCGACCAGCAGCCGCCAAAGGGCCAATATATCGAACCGCCGGCGATCCCGGCCAGCACAATGGTCGCTGATGCTTCGGCGCCCAAGAAAGCCGCGCCCAGGAAAGCTGCCGCATCCAAGCCCTCGCCGCCCAAGTCGCCCCCGCCGCCCAAGTCGCCCTCGCCAAAGTCGCCCTCGCCCAAGCCGAAAGGGACCGCGTGATGGACCAGACCTTGCAGAAAGCCCTCGACCAGCTCGACCAGGCAAGTGCTGCCGTCCGGCTGGCGGTGCAGAACCTGGCAAATGCTCCCGGCGGCGCCGAGGCGGCCGGTGACGCCGCGCACGCGCTGTCGGGCGGCGCCATCGATCCCTTCGTCTTCCGCCTGGCCATCTTCGTGCTGGCGATCTTCGTCGGCTATTACGTCGTCTGGTCGGTGACGCCTGCGCTGCACACGCCGCTGATGGCCGTCACCAACGCCATCTCCTCGGTCATCGTCGTCGGCGCGCTGCTTGCCGTCGGCATCGCCGCCTCCGGCGTCGCCGCGGGCTTCGGCTTCGTCGCGCTGATGCTGGTGTCGGTCAACATCTTCGGCGGCTTCCTCGTCACCCAGCGCATGCTGGCAATGTACAAGAAGAAGGACAAGTGACGTGACCGTCAATCTCGCCTCCTTCCTCTATCTGGTCTCCGGCATTCTGTTCATCCTGGCGTTGCGTGGTCTGTCGCACCCGACCACCAGCCGGCAAGGCAATCTCTACGGCATGATCGGCATGGGCATCGCCATCGCCACCACGCTGGCGCTGGCCACGCCATCGGCCGGACGCTTCGGCCTGATCGTGCTCGGCCTTGCCATTGGCGGCGGCGTCGGCGCCGTCACGGCCAGGCGCATCGCCATGACCTCGATGCCGCAACTGGTCGCCGCCTTCCACTCGCTCGTCGGCCTTGCCGCCGTGATGGTGGCGGCGGCCGCCATCTATGCGCCGGAAAGCTTCGGCATCGGCACGGCGGGCGACATCCACGC
>NZ_VFVV01000028.1:0-1055 GCF_006442695.1 Mesorhizobium sp. B2-3-7
TAGAGCGGAATGAATTGAGGCTGAATCGGGTGGGATTCCCTAAGGCTTGCAAATCTGATTCAACATGCTGGCTGGGCAAGGAGGCCAGCATGGATGGGCAAGCCTTACTCGATGGATCTTCGCACACGGGTGGTCGCGTCGGTTGAGCAGGAGGGGCTGTCGCGGCGGCAGGCGGCAGTGCGCTTTGGGGTTGGGATCAGTACCGTCATCCGATGGGTAAGCCGCTTGCGCGAGACGAGCAGTCTTGCGCCCGGCAAGATGGGTGGGCACAGACCGAAGAACATTGCCGGAGCGCATCGGGAGTGGCTGTTGGTGCGCTGCCGGGCCGCTGATTTCACGCTGCGCGGTCTTGTAGCCGAACTTGGCGATCGCGGCCTGAAGGTCGATTACCGCTCGGTGTGGGAGTTCGTCCACGCCGAGAAACTCAGTCACAAAAAAAGACGCTGATCGCGGCCGAGCAGGATCGCCCGGATGTGGCACGCCGGCGGGCACAGTGGGCAAAGTATCAAGATCGCATCGATCCTTCCCGCCTGGTGTTCATCGACGAGACCTGGACCAAAACCAACATGGCCCCGCTCAGGGGATGGGCGCCGCGCGGCGAGAGGATCAAAGCCAAAGTGCCGCACGGCCATTGGAAGACCATGACCTTCCTGGCGGCGCTGCGCCACGACCGTGTCGAAGCACCATGGCTGATCGACGGACCGATCAATGGCGAGCGCTTCCAGCTCTATGTCGATGAGGTTCTTGTCCCAACCCTCAAGTCCGGCGACATCGTCATCATGGACAATCTCGGCTCGCACAAGGGCAAGGCTGTGCGCCGCGCCATCCGCTCGGCCGGCGCCAGGCTGTTCTTGCTGCCCAAATACTCGCCCGACCTGAACCCCATCGAGAAGTTCTTCGCCAAGCTCAAGCATCGGCTGCGCAAGGCTGCCAGGCGAACAGTCGAAACCGTCTGTGACGCCATCGGCCAAATCCTCGGCACGGTCACTTCAACCGAATGCCGAAATTACTTCACTGAGGCCGGATATGCCCAACCTAAATTCATCCCGCTCTAG
>NZ_VFVV01000003.1:0-530288 GCF_006442695.1 Mesorhizobium sp. B2-3-7
GGCGGGGGGGGGGGGCGCGGCGGTGGGTTCACCCGCGGCGCGACCTCCCCCATCGGACGGAGAGGTGGGACTCTCGGTCTTCGATGTCTCAGCCTTGGGAGGCTCCGCTTTCGCCGGTGCGGCATCGCCACCGCTTTTCGCGGCGGCACTTGCGTCCTCACCCTCGGCGGCAAGCACGGCGATCAGCGCATTGACCTTGACGCCTTCGGTGCCGGCGGGAACGACCAGTTTCGCCACCGTGCCCTCATCGACGGCTTCGACTTCCATCGTCGCCTTGTCGGTCTCGATCTCGGCAATGACATCGCCGGGCGAAACCTTGTCGCCCTCCTTCACGAGCCACTTCGACAGATTGCCCTCTTCCATGGTGGGCGAGAGGGCCGGCATGGTGATGTTGATTGGCATTGTGTCCTCCCGCCCGGTTCAGCGATATGAGACGGCTTTGACGGCCTCGATGACCTCGCCGACATTCGGCAAAGCCAGCTTTTCGAGATTGGCCGCATAGGGCATCGGCACGTCCTTGCCGGCGATGGTGATGACCGGCGCGTCGAGGAAATCGAAGGCTCGCTGCGACACCTGGTTGGCGACATGGTCGCCGACCGAGTTCTGCGGGAAGCCTTCTTCCACCACGACCAGCCGGTTGGTCTTCTTCACCGAGGCGATGATGGTGTCGAAGTCGAGCGGACGGATGGTCCTGAGATCGATGATCTCCGCGTCGATGCCCATGCCGCGCAGTTCCGCTTCGGCCTTGACCGCATAGGTCATGCCAATGCCGAAGGAGACGATGGTGACGTCCTTGCCTGATTTGTGGATGCGCGCCTTGCCGATCGGCAGCACGAAGTCGTCCAGCTTCGGCACGTCGAAGGACTGGCCGTAGAGGATTTCGTTTTCGAGGAAGATGACCGGGTTCGGATCGCGGATCGCCGCCTTGAGCAGTCCCTTGGCGTCGGCGGCGGTATAAGGCATCACCACCTTCAGGCCTGGTATGTGGCTGTACCAGGCGGCGTAGCACTGAGAATGCTGGGCGGCGACGCGAGCCGCCGCGCCGTTCGGCCCGCGGAAGACGATCGGCGCGCCCATCTGTCCGCCGGACATGTAGAGCGTCTTGGCGGCCGAGTTGACGATCTGGTCGATCGCCTGCATGGCGAAGTTGAAGGTCATGAATTCGACGATCGGCTTCAGCCCAGCCATCGCCGCACCGACCCCGACGCCGGCAAAGCCGTGCTCGGTGATCGGCGTGTCGACGACGCGACGCGGTCCGAACTCCTGCAGCAGGCCTTGGGTGATCTTGTAGGCGCCCTGGTACTCGGCAACTTCCTCGCCCATGACGAAGACATCGCCGTCGCGGCGCATTTCCTCCGCCATCGCATCGCGCAGCGCTTCGCGCACCGTGGTCGAGACCATCTCGGTCCCGGCGGGTATGTCAGGATCGGCGGCGACTTCCGTCTTCGGCGCGGCCGCCACAGGCGCCGCTGCCTCGCTCTTGGCCGCAGCGGGTGCCGGTGTCGGCGCCTTTGCCTCAGTCTTGGCGGGCTCTTCACCGATGCCTTCGCCGGCCTTGTCGACGTCTTCGCCATCGACAGCCAGCACGGCGATCACCGCGTTGACCTTGACGCCTTCGGTGCCTGCGGGAACCACGATCTTGGCAAGCGTGCCCTCATCGACAGCTTCGACTTCCATCGTCGCCTTGTCGGTTTCGATCTCGGCGATGACGTCGCCGGCGACGACCTTGTCGCCCTCGTTCTTCAACCACTTGGAAAGATTGCCCTCTTCCATGGTCGGCGAAAGGGCGGGCATGAGAATTTCGATCGGCATGTCCTTGCCCTCCCGTTACAATACGATGTCGGTCCAGAGCTCGGACGGATCCGGCTCGGCGTCGTGCTGGGCAAACTCGGCGGCATCGGCGACGACGTCGCGAACCTCCTTGTCGATGGTCTTCAATTCGTCCTCGCTTGCCCACTTCTTCTGGATCAGCCGCGCTTTGACCTGCTCGATCGGGTCATGCTCGGAGCGCATCTTCTGCACTTCTTCCTTGGAGCGGTATTTCGCCGGGTCGGACATCGAATGGCCCCGATAGCGGTAGGTCTGCATTTCGAGGATCAGCGGCCCATTGCCGGCACGGCACCATTCGGTGGCGAGATCGCCGGCGGCCTTGACAGCACGCACGTCCATGCCGTCGACCTGGATACCGGGAATCTTGAACGAGGCGCCGCGATTCGAGAAGTCGGTCTCCGCCGAGGAGCGCGATACCGAGGTGCCCATGGCATAGCGGTTGTTCTCGATGATGTAGATCACCGGCAGCTTCCACAGCGAAGCCATGTTGAAGCTTTCGTAGACCTGGCCCTGGTTGGCGGCCCCGTCGCCGAAATAGGTCAGCGTGACATTGTTGTTGCTGCGATAGCGGTTGGCAAAGGCCAGGCCCGTGCCGAGCGACACCTGGGCGCCGACGATGCCGTGGCCACCGTAGAAATGCTTCTCCTTGGAGAACATGTGCATGGAGCCGCCCTTGCCCTTCGACAGGCCGCCTCGGCGGCCGGTCAGTTCGGCCATGACGCCACGCGGCGACAGTTCCATCGCCAACATATGACCGTGGTCGCGGTAGGCCGTGATCATCTGGTCACCGTCGATCAGCGCCATCTTCATACCGGTGACGACCGCTTCCTGGCCGATGTAGAGATGGCAGAAGCCGCCGATGAAGCCCATCCCGTAAAGCTGGCCGGCCTTTTCCTCGAAACGGCGAATAAGCAGCATGTGCCGGTAGGCGGCAAGCTCCTCGTCCTTGGTGAATTCCACTGGTTTGGGCGCGGAAAGGCCCGATTTGCCGTCGGATTTCGATTTGGCAGGCGCTTTCCTGGCTGCGGTTGCCATGCATCACTCCCTGTTGGCGTCTCTTCGCGGACATTTCGAGCAAGATGAAATCTGCTCGAGCAAGATGAAATCTGCTCAGGGGAGATCAGCTCTCCCCACTGATTTTGGGGAGGCTAACACGTGAGAACGTGTTCCGCCATGTCGAAATTGCATAGCTGGCATGCGACTAAGCAATTAGAATCATTGAAAATATTGGTGATTAACCTGATATTGGTTACTTTGCCGAGACCGGCAACATGATGGTGATTTCGTCGGCCTGGGACAAATTCAGCGCCTTACGCGCCTGCTCGTCGAGCATGTCCTTCTCCAGCGTGCCGTCGTGCATCAGCTTGACGCGCCGTTCCAGCTCCATCCTGCGCGCCTTGATCGCATCGAGCTGGGCCTGCAGGGCAACAGTCTCGGCCTCCAGCTGGTATTTCGAATTGATGCCGAACTCGCCGTGATAGGCATGAAAGCCGAAATAGGCCAGGAACACCGCGCAGAGCGAGGGGATGATCAGCCGGCCGGTGTTTCTCTGTTTGTGCTGACGCGTCCACATCGTCCGTTCCCTCGCAGTCGCGAACTCGGGCGACCACGGTCTTTTTCGCTCCATTGTGCTTAACGGACGGTTACGGATGACGCGTCCACAGGCGCTCCAACGAAAAAGGGCGGGAATTCCCGCCCCTCACCGCCATCCCTGTGTCAGATGCTCCGGCTCAGCCCTTCAACATCGACTTGCCGGCGTAGCGCGCCTGCTTGCCGAGTTCTTCCTCGATGCGGATGAGCTGGTTGTATTTGGCCATGCGGTCGGAACGCGACAGCGATCCGGTCTTGATCTGCCCGCAATTGGTGGCGACGGCGAGGTCGGCGATGGTCGAATCCTCGGTCTCGCCCGAGCGATGCGACATGACGGCGGTGTAGCCGGCCTTGTGCGCGGTCTCGACGGCATCGAGCGTCTCGGTCAGCGATCCGATCTGGTTGACCTTGACCAGGATCGAATTGGCGACCCCCATGCGGATGCCATCGCGCAGGCGCGCCGTATTGGTGACGAAGAGATCATCGCCGACGAGCTGCGTCTTCTTGCCGATCAGGTCGGTCAGATATTTCCAGCCTTCCCAGTCATCCTCGGCAAGGCCGTCCTCGATCGAAATGATCGGATAATCGGCGGCGAGCTTGGCCAGGTATTTCGCCTGCGCCTTCGGATCGCGTGTCTTCTTCTCGCCTTCATAGACGTAGTTGCCGTCCTTGAAGAATTCCGTCGCAGCGCAATCGAGGCCGAGCGCAATCTCCTCGCCCGGCTTGAAGCCGGCCTGCTCGATCGACTCCATGATGAAATCGAGCGCCACCGGCGCGCTCTTCAGGTTCGGGGCAAAGCCGCCTTCGTCGCCGACATTGGTGTTGTGGCCGGCGTCCTTCAGCTTCTTCCTCAGCGTGTGGAAGACCTCAGAACCCCAGCGCACGCCTTCGCGCAGCGTTGGCGCACCGACCGGCAGGATCATGAATTCCTGGAAATCGATCGGGTTGTCGGCATGGGCGCCGCCATTGATGATGTTCATCATCGGTACCGGCAGCAGATGCGCCTTGGTGCCGCCGACGTAACGATAGAGCGGCAGGCCGGCGGCTTCGGCCGCGGCCTTGGCCACCGCCAGCGACACGCCGAGAATAGCGTTGGCGCCGAGCCGGCTCTTGTTGGGCGTGCCGTCGAGTTCGATCATGGTCTGGTCGATGTGGATCTGGTTTTCGGCTTCCATGCCGCCGATTGCCTCGAACAGTTCGCCGTTGACCGCCTCGACGGCCCGCAGCACGCCCTTGCCGAGATAGCGGGCGCCGCCGTCGCGCAGTTCGACGGCTTCATGCGCGCCGGTGGAAGCTCCAGACGGCACGGCCGCGCGGCCCATCGAACCGTCTTCGAGCACGACATCGACCTCGACGGTCGGATTTCCACGGCTGTCCAGGATTTCACGCCCGACAATGTCGATGATGGCGGTCATTGCGATGTCCCCGATTGATCTGACGAAACGTCGCGCCCGTCTTAGCCAAAGCGGCGCAAAAGGCAATCGGGCCACCGCCAATTATTGCCGCCGGCGCGATTCACGAAGCGCAAATTCCTGTCATCATAAGTCATGCGCCATAGGATGGCCGCCGGTCTATGATGGCGGTTGCGCGGGGCGAAACAGGAGGAGTTTCGCCATGTCCGAGTTAAGCGGTATCGTGAGTTTGTTCCTGATCGCGGCGGCGTTCCTGACGTCCTGCGACAACCAGCAGCCTCCACAGGGCGCGGTGCAACTGTCGACCCTCCGCAGCGCGGAGTAAGCACGGCAGGCGATCATGTAAAAGGCCCCCGCTGGTTTGCGGGGGCCTTTTCACGTCAGGCTGGCCGGTCAATGCCAGTAAGGCTCGACCTTGTAGTAATTGTAGGAGGCGTCACGTGCGGCCTCGCCATCGGCGCCCGTCAGCTCGTTGATCGAATAGGCGGGAGCGGCTTTCAGCTGGTCCTTCGAGAATGGCACGACATAGCCGCCCCTATCCTCATCGTAATCCAAACTCGCCCACGGGATGGCGTGATATTTTTCACCCATGCCGAGAAAGCCGCCAAAACCGATCACAGCGAACATGATGCCGTTGGACAGCTTGTCGAGCATGACGTCCTCGATGCTGCCGATCTTCGTGCCTTCGGTGTTATAGACGGATGTGCCGATGACCCGCGAAGCAGCGATAGCCTCTGTGTGTCCTGCCTGGGTTGTCATGATGTGCTCCTCATTGTCGTTGCTCTGGACTTTCACAATGAGGGGCGAGATCGAAGGTTCCCGACTTTTCCGCCGGTCTGTTCGACTTTTTCCACCTGTATAAAGGTGACTTCTTACTGACGTGGCAGGCCGATATATGCCCTCCGCGGCGACGACCTTCAGCTGCGCCGGGTCAGCGGGCCTTCGCTACCCGATCGAACGCCATCAACCTTTCCAGAAGTGCCGGCATGTCCTTCAGCGGCACCATGTTCGGTCCGTCGGACGAGGTCGAATTATCCGGATCCTGGTGGGTCTCGATGAAGACGCCGGCAACGCCGACAGCGACAGCCGCGCGGGCCAAGGTCTCGACAAAGCGGCGTTCGCCGCCGGAGGAACCACCCTGCCCGCCCGGCTGCTGGACCGAATGGGTGGCGTCGAAAATCACAGGCGCGCCGATGTCGGCCATAATGGGCAGGGCCCGCATGTCCGAGACAAGCGTGTTGTAGCCGAACGAGGCGCCGCGCTCGGTGGTCAAGACATTGGGGTTGCCGGAGCCGGTGATCTTGGCCACCACGTTCTTCATGTCCCAGGGCGCGAGGAACTGTCCCTTCTTGACGTTGATCACCTTGCCCGTCCTTGCGGCGGCAACCAGCATGTCGGTCTGGCGCGACAGGAAGGCCGGGATCTGCAGCACGTCGACATGCGGCGCAACGATGGCGCACTGTTCCTCGGTGTGGACGTCGGTCAGTACCGGCAAGGAGAATTCCTTGCGCAACTCGTCGAAGACCGGGAGCGCCGCTTCCATGCCGGCACCGCGTGTAGCCGACAGGGAGGTGCGGTTGGCCTTGTCGTAGCTGGTCTTGTAGACGAGGCCGATGCCCAACCTGCCTGTCAATTCCTTCAGCGCGCCGGCCATGTCGAAGGCATGCTGGCGTGATTCGAACTGGCAGGGGCCGGCAATCAGCGACAGCGGTGCTGCGTTGTCGAAGACGACATTGCCGACGGTTACCGATGAATTGGGCGCCAAGGCGTTGCTCATTGTATCTCCCGAAAGATGAAGGCCGCGCCCTGCCCGGATGTCGGCTGCACGACGATATCACTGCCCGACATATCGTATCTGATGGAATTGGCTGCAAGCAGACCTGCCGCCACAGCGGCACGCCGAACCGAAAAGACGACTGCCGCGAAGCGGAGTTGCGTCGGCTTACCGGCGGGCACGCCAAAGCGTGCCGTGAAAGAGGCCGGGTCGAGTACAGCCAAGATAGCGTTAGGTAGACGAAAAATGGAGGCGCGCGCGTCAGCCGTCGGATCGTTTACTGCCACGGAAATCAGCCGGCGCTGCTCGGCGGGCTCGTCGCTGATCGCCACGATCTCGACAATTCCCGTGGCACCGTTGGCATGAGCCTGCAGCGCTGTGCGGTCCACTTCCGGCGCGTTGACGCGCTGGCAGGCGAACAGGAACGCATCGGTTGAACCCCCGGTCGACGCGAAGGCCAGTTTGAATGACGCCATGTCGCTTTTGCCGGCAGCGCCGGTGAACGCCCGCGAAAAGCCCAGCATGTCCCCGCCCGACAGGCTCGCATCGACAAAGCGTGCATGGTCCGCATCGGCGTCGTCCGTGGTCAGGACCACGGCGGAAAAACCTTCATTGCCATTGCGGTCACGATAGAGCCGGTCGCGCGCGACGAAGACATTGCCCTGGCCGGCGGCCTTCATCGCGGCCTGATCATCGCCTACAGCCAGCGGTTCCAGATAGGTGCCGTCCGCGAGGAAGACGCAGCAATTTTCCGTGCCGAATGGATGGATGCCTGTCGGCGCGACGATGAAGCCGAGGGCCGTTAGCCGCGCCCGCGCCACATCCAGGCTCGAGGTCGGCAGCACGAGGTGATCGAGCGGATGAGTGCCTGTGGGTGGTGTTTGGATCATGCCAGCGCGGTGTGCATCATTGCGCAAAAGGGTTCAAGGGCGCTCGAATCAGCTTCCGGCCACCACATCGGCGGAATAACGCAGTTCGCGCAATGGCTTGACCCTGCTGGTGGTCTGCGCATAGAGCGGATGCGCCTTGTAGGCGGCCAATGCGGCGGCATCCGTGAATTCGGCATAGACGACCACGTCGATCTCATCCGACAGCGGATCGACCTTGGTGTTCAGCGTCACCTCGAACAGGCTGGAATGGGGAATGCCGCCGAGCGCCAGCAGCCCAGAGCGCACTGCCTCCACATCCTCGCCACGCCGCGCGCTGAAGAAAACGATATGCCGGATCAACCCCGCCTCCTCGATCAAAAATCCGGGGTCTTTTGTGACGACGAAACCGTCAGGTCAACCGTTCAGGGTGCCGCGCGTCCTTGCGACGCGCCCGGGATGCATGAGACCTGAACGGGACTAGACCTTGCCGGTGACGTAACGCACCACGTGAGAGACATTCCTCACCGTCATATCGAGGTACCGGCCCTGGTTGTAGAGACCGTCCCAGATCAGGAAGAACGCAACGGCGGCGATGACGATGACATAACGCATGGCTAATCTATCGCATAAGCCCGGCTGTGCTCATAGACGTTTCCGCCAGGCAAAGATGGGATCCGTGTCGACCCTCGTCCGGTATGTGAGCTCTCGGCACCTGGAACTGCCAAATCTATGCCGGCGCGCCTTCGATCTCGTCGCCGGCGACTGGCCGGACATGATCCAGAAATGGCCCGCGTCCCAATTGCGAATGGCGGTCAGAGAAGGATGCGGTATTTCGCAAATCCTGCCTCGCCGGCGCCCGCCGGCTCGATCTTCAATGACTTCACTTCGGCGATGAGGTCCTTCGCCTGGGGCCCTGTCTCGAACACGACGCTGGTTCCGGGCAGCGGCGCGAACGACCAGTTGCCGTCCGCCGACGGGTTGATGGTGCCCTGCTTGACGATGTAGCGGACGATGACGTCGCGGTTGGTGTCTGGCGCTTCGTAGATAATTTTGGAAGCGTCGATGTCAGGAAAATTGCCGCCGCCGCCGGCCCGGTAATTGTTCGTTGCAACGACAAATTTCTGATTGGGATCAATCGGTTTGCCGTCGAACATCAGGCCGACGATGCGATTGGCACTAGCATTCGCCAGCCCGCCCTTGGCATCGTATTTCGGCGGCTGCGACAGATCTATTCTGTAGGTGACGCCGTCGATAACATCGAAATTGTAGGACGGAAAGTCGGTGTTGATGAGCGCCTGGTCGGCCTTGCCAGGTTCGATCCGGTTGAAGATGCCGGCCGACATTTCCAGCCATTCCTTGACCTGCGCTCCGGTGATCTCAACGGCCCGCACGGTGTTGGGATAAAGGTAGAGGTCGGCGACGTTCTTGATGGCGATGTCGCCTGCCGGCACATCGGTGTAGTAGTCGGCGCCGTTGCGCCCGCCGGCCTTGAAGGGGGCTGCCGCCGACAGCAGCGGCACGTCCTTCCATTGTGTGTTTTTCAGGATGTCCTGAAGGTACCAGGTCTGCGCCTGGCTGACGACCTGAACCGACGGATCGTCGGCGACCAGCGCGAAATAGGAATAGAGCGGCGCTGCGGTCTTGCCGACGGGACGACGCACATAGGCGAGCGTTGCCTGGTGGTCCTGCTCGAGCGCGGCGATGATGCGGTTGTCGTCCGCGACAGTCGGCTTGTTCTTGTTGTCGACACGTTCGAAGATCGGCCGCGCTTCCGAGGTGGCGGACACGATCTTCCATTTCGAGCCGTCGCGCTCCAGCATCAGGTCGATCAGGCCCATATGCGAGCCCCAGAAGCCGCCCATGACGGCCGGCTTGCCCTGCAGCGTACCCTTTTGCGCATCGACGCCTTCGAGCGCCTGAAAATCCTTCTTGCCAGGGAACACCAGATGCTGGTGACCCGTGAACACCGCGTCGATGCCTTCGACGCCGGCGACAAAGAACGATGCGTTCTCCATCATATCGCCCTGCTTGACGTCGATGCCAGAATGCGAGAGCGCGATGATAATGTCGGCGCCCTCTTCCTTCATCTGCGGCACCCAGGCCTTGGCGGCCTCGACAATGTCGCGCGTTCTGACATTACCTTCGAGGTTCTTGAGATCCCAGACCATGATCTGCGGCGGCACGAAGCCGATGATGCCAATCCTGATCGGTTGCTCGGTGCCTGAACCGTCGCTGATCTTCTTGTCGAGGATGACGTAGGGCTTGAGGTAGAGCTTGTCGTCGCGCGGGTTCGCGGCAAGCTCGGTGCCGCGGATCAGGTTGGCGCAGACGAAGGGGAAATTGGCGCCGGCCAGAACCTTGTCCATGAAGGACAGGCCGTAGTTGAATTCGTGGTTGCCCAACGTCGAGCACTCGTAGCCGAGCAGGTTCATGCCTTTCATGATCGGATGCAGGTCACCGTCCTTCATGCCCTTCTCATAGGCGATGTAGTCGCCCATCGGATTGCCCTGCAGCAGGTCGCCATTGTCGATCAGCATCGAATTAACGGCTTGCTTGCGCACCGCGTCGATCAGGGAGGCCGTGCGCGACAGTCCCATCGTGTCATTCGCTTTGTCGGCGTAATAGTCATAGGGCAGCACATTCACATGGATGTCGGTGGTCTCCATGATCCGGAGATGCGCCTGGTTGGCCTGGGCGCGGGCGGAGAAAGGGTGAAGCGCAATTAGCGCGCCCGTGGCGGCGGCGCCCGCGAGGAGACCGCGGCGGGAGACGGAATGGAGCGGCTGCGACATGTTTTCTCCTTTTCGACGACACGAAAGACCCTGCCCGAAGCGAACTTCGCGCTGAAACCTATTCGAGTCCATTCAAGAAGTTGCGCGCGTCGGAGCTGTCAGATCAGCAACAGATGACGCGCGGATGAACGGGCGCAAGCGCGGAAGATCAGCCCTTGTCGTCGTCGCCCTGCGTGATCAGGCGGGCGCTGCGTTGGCCCGTGACGTAGATCCATAGCCAGCTCAGCGACACCGCGAGCCGGTTGCGGAAGCCGATCAGGAAATAGATGTGCGCCAGTCCCCACAGCCACCAGGCCGGCCAGCCGGTCAGCCTGATCCAGCCGAAATCGATCGCCGCGGCGCGCTTGCCGATCGTGGCCAGGTCACCGCCATGCTTGTAGTGGAACGGCCGTACGCTCGTATCGCCGGCAAGCCTGGCCTTGATGGTCGCGGCAACATGGCGGCCCTCCTGCTTGGCGGAAGGCGCCACGCCGGGAACTGGCCGTCCATCGGGCCGCAGCACGAGAGCGGCGTCGCCGATGACGAAAATCTCGGGGCTGCCCGGCACGGTGAGATCGGGTTCAACCAGCACCCTTCCCGCCCGGTCGGCGGCGGCGCCCAGCCATTCGGCTGCCGGCGAAGCGGCAACGCCCGCCGCCCACAATATGGTCCTCGCCGGCAGATGCGTGTCGCCGAAGACGACGCCCTCGGCGTCGCAGCGCGTGACCGCCCGGCCGAGTTCGATCGTCACGCCGAGCCGCTTCAACGCCTTTCCGGCATAATCGGACAGTTTCGGTGCGAAATTGGCCAATATGCGGTCGCCAGCCTCGATCAGCACCACACGCGTCTCGCGCGTGTCGATGTTGCGGAATTCGCCGCGCAGTGTGTCGTGCGCCAGTTCGGCAATGGTGCCGGCAAGTTCGACACCGGTCGGACCGCCGCCGACGATCGCGATCGTCAGCAGCGCCTGGCGCCTGGCAGGATCGGTTTCCCGTTCGGCCTGCTCGAAGGCGAGCAGAATGCGCCGTCGGATGGTGGTGGCGTCCTCCAGCGTCTTCAGCCCTGGCGCGAACGGCTCCCATTCGTCGTGGCCGAAATAGGCGTGTCGGGCGCCGGTGGCGAGCACCAGCGTGTCGTAGGCGACGGTGCTGCCGTCATCGAGCAGCACGCGTTTTCCGGCTCGGTCGATGCCGGTGACATTGGCGAGCAGCGTCGTCACGTCCTTGCGCTTGCGCAGCAGGTGGCGGATCGGCCAGGCGACCTCCGAGGTCGCCAGCGCTGTCGTTGCGACCTGGTAGAGCAGCGGCTGGAAAAGATGGTGATTGCGTTTGTCGATCATGGTGATGCGCACGGACGCACCGGCGAGAGCGCGGGTGAATTCGAGGCCGCCGAACCCCGCCCCTACGACGACGACATGGTGATTGGCTTGATCCATCGCATTCACCCTGACCAGCAATATCGCATGCCTTTGATGTAGGAGCTTTTGTGCAATGCAACAACACGAAGGCCGTGCCCGAGACTCGTCGTTCCATGTCGTGAATGCACATGTCGCATCCCCCCGCCGGGTATAGCGTTATGGAAAACAGCGATGAGGTGAAGCATGGCCAACGATCACGACGACCAGGGTCCGGCGCAATATTCCTCGCCGCCATGCTTCATGCACGAACTCGATCCCGCGTTTCACGCGCCGATATCCGATTGGACCGACGTCAGACGATGGCGCAAGGCCGAACGGGAACGCCTGATCGCGGCGCGTCTCGCGGTTTCCGCCGATGCGCGAACGGCGATGTCGCAGAGCATCGCCGGAGCCCTCGACGCGGCGATCGGCGATATCGACGGCCGCATGGTCAGCCTCTATTGGCCGTTTCGCGGCGAGCCGGACCTGCGGCCATGGATGGCCGCCATCAATGAACGAGGCGGGCGCACCGCGCTGCCCGTCGTCATCGAAAAGGCACAGCCGCTGATCTTCCGGGCCTATGTTCCGGGCGACCGGCTGGAGAAGGGCGTGTGGAACATTCCGATTCCGGCCGAGGGCGAACCGGTCTTGCCCGACATCGTCATCTCGCCGATCGTCGGCATCGATTCCGGCAATTATCGCCTGGGCTATGGCGGCGGGTTCTACGACCGAACGCTGGCGGCGATGCCGTTCAAGCCGCTGGTCATCGGCGTCGGCTACGAATTGCAGCGAATCGCCACCATCTACCCGCAGCCGCACGATATCCCGATGGACCGGATCGTGACGGAGGCTGCCAAGGCGTAGACGGCTGAAGGCGTGGAAGGCTGAGAATGCTCAGGCCATTTCGGGCTTCAGGCCCATCGCCGTCCGGTCGATGATTTCGCGCAGGGCAAAAGACGAATTGATCTTCGTCACATGCGGCATCGCCGACAGCCACTCCTTGTGGATGCGTTCGTAGTCGGCAAGGTCCTTGGCCGCGATCCTGAGGATGTAGTCGTACTCGCCCGACATCAGGTGGCAGGACAGCACGTTCGGGCAGCGCTTGATCGCAGCCTCGAAATCCGACAGCGTCTTCTCGAACTGGCCCGACAGCGATATGTGCACGATCGCCGTCATCTGGTGACCAAGTGCTGCATTGGAAAGCCGGGCATGATAGCCGCGGATGGTTCCGGATTTCTCCAGATTGTCGAGCCGGCGCGAACAGGCCGACTGGGACAGGCCGACCCTTTCGGCAAGGGCGGCGTTCGGCATCCGGCCATCCTTCTGCAATGTCTCCAGAATGGCGATATCAATCCTGTCGAGCGGCATTCTTCGTGATTCCTGCGAATGTTTATGCATTTTACGCAACAATTATCGAATAGTGAGCCCTCCTGCAAGTGCATTCGCAAACACTTACGCAACGATTCGTGGTTGACTACGTCAATACAGGGAACGAGCCCCGAAGGGCCGTGTCAGGAGAAAAGAAAATGCGCGTCGGCTGCCCCCGGGAAATCAAGAACCATGAATATCGCGTCGGACTTACGCCCGGCTCGGTCCGCGAATATGTCGCCCACGGACATGAGGTGCTGGTCGAGACCGGCGCCGGGGCTGGCATTGGCGCCGACGACAACGCCTATCGCGCCGCCGGCGCCACCATCGCCAAGACGGCGGCCGATGTGTTCGCCAAGTCGGATATGATCGTCAAGGTGAAGGAGCCGCAGCCTAACGAATGGGCCCAATTGCGCGATGGCCAGATCCTCTACACCTATCTTCACCTCGCTCCGGATCCGGAACAGACCAAGGGCCTGCTCGCTTCGGGCGTTACCGCCATCGCCTATGAAACGGTGACCGATGACCGGGGCGGCCTGCCGTTGCTGGCGCCGATGTCGGAAGTCGCCGGCCGCCTGTCGATCCAGGCCGGCGCCACGGCGCTGCAGAAGGCCAATGGCGGCCGCGGCGTGCTGCTCGGCGGCGTGCCCGGCGTGCTGCCCGGCAAGGTCACCGTGCTCGGCGGCGGCGTCGTCGGCCTGCACGCAGCCAGGATGGCGGCTGGCCTGGGCGCCGACGTCACCATCATCGACCGCTCGATCCCGCGCCTGCGCCAGCTCGATGACCTCTTTGCCGGCCGCGTCCATACCCGCTACTCGACCGTGGAGGCTCTGGAAGAAGAGTGCTTTTCCGCCGACATCGTTGTCGGCGCCGTGCTGATCCCGGGTGCTGCGGCGCCGAAGCTGGTCTCGCGCGAAATGCTTTCGGGCATGAAGAAGGGGTCGGTGCTGGTCGACGTTGCCATCGACCAGGGCGGCTGCTTCGAGACCTCGCACGCGACCACACATGCCGAGCCGACCTACGAGGTCGACGGCGTCATCCACTATTGCGTCGCCAACATGCCGGGCGCCGTGCCGGTCACCTCAGCACATGCACTCAACAACGCGACGCTGCACTATGGCCTTCAGCTCGCCGACAAGGGCCTGAAGGCGCTGGTCGACGACCATCATCTGCGTAATGGACTCAACGTCCACAGAGGCAAGATCACCAACCGTGCGGTCGCCGAAGCGCTCGGCTACGAACTGGTCGAGCCGAAGGCGGTTCTCGCGGCCTGATTCTCCTGAGAGGATACCTGCCTCCCGTCAGCCCGCCGGTCATTCCCGGCGGGTTTTTTCTTTCCAGATTGGCGGCTGTCAGGCCTGCACCAGGCTCGGGCCTGAAACATGCGCTGCAACCTGCGTCTCGGCGCCAATTGCAAGTTTAACTGAGCCCTCCAGGCAAATAGTCGAAGCCCATATGCTTCTTTGCGCAGAAAATTTCTGTGGAAGGTTCAGGCAAACAAAAAAGCGGAGCCAAGGCCCCGCTTCCTCGATGTCGAGATTTGCCGCCGGTTCATCCGCGGTCGACAAATCGATCGACGGCTACCCGTGTACCGCAATGGTATGACAGGAGTACGACAGCGCTCCGCTATCGCACCGCCACATGCGCCCGTCAGACACGTTCGATCCGGCACTGGAAGCAATTGTTGCGCGCCGAGCGGACATGCACGTAGGCAATCTCGTCGCGTTCCAAGAGAGCCTCGGCGCGCGCGGCGATCGCATCGGTCGCAATGACGCCACCGCTGCCATAGACGATGCGGTCATCCCTGCCGTAGCCGCGCACTATATAGTCCGGGCCTTCGAGAATTTCGGGAAGTGCCTGAGATTCCGCGGCGCGCTCGCATTCCTGCGCGTGAAGGAAGATCGGTCCGGTCTCGGCATAGGGCTGAAGTTTGGGGAATGGCCGGTAGGCCAGGATGAGATAGTCGTCTCCGTCGGCGATGTTCTTCAGGCAATGCCGGCATGGCATGCCGTCGCCGTCGGAGACCTTACGCTCGGGCGTGTTTCCATAGGCATCGGGCCCGCCGCGCTGAAGCGCTCGTATATCTTGTGTCGGCAAGGCTTTGAACTGGATGGTCATGGCGAAAATCTCCGATGTCGTTGATCGGAAATTATGCGCATCAGCCCCCGCCTCCCACCCGATTCCTGACAATCATTGGCCCTTGGTCGGCTTGTTCCAGCCGACCAAGGCAAGGCGAACTTCACCGGATTGTCGGAACTCCCTCAGCGAATGAAGTCGTCAAAGCGACGGAGGGTGACCCGCCGGTTCCGCCAGTTTTCGTTCTGCGTCTGCACCAGCAGGAATTCCTCGCCATAACCGACCGTCTCCAAAGCATAGGCCGGCACGCCGAACTCGCGCACCAGCGTGCGCTTCAGCGAGGCGGCGCGCTGTTCCGACAGGATCCGGTTCGATTGGAAGGAGCCGACGGCGTCGGTATGGCCCTCGATGAGGACGCGCGCCCCGGGGTTGCGGCGCAGGATACGCTGCAACGCATCGGCGATAGTGTCGATCTTGTCGTATTGCGAGCTGGAGATCGCGGCCGAGCCGAAAGCGAAATTGATCGACTGGATATCGATCGACCGGGCCATGCGGCGCAGGTCCGGCCGGCGCTTGAACTCACGGATGGTGACGCGCTCGTTCGGGCGCAGCTTCACGCGGGGTGCCGCCTCGAGCTTTCGTTCGATGGTTGCGGCCGAAGGCGTTGTCGCCTGCGCGGCGGCGAGACCGGGCATTGCGATTGCCGCGATCAGCGCGGCGGCAAGGGTACGGCGGGTCAGCATGTCTTTTCTCCTTCGGCCCGTATTATGTGCGGGCAAGATGGCAGAGACAGGCTGAAGCGCGGATGAACGAGAGGTTCAGCTTTTGTGAGGGCGTCGCTATGGCCGCATGACGCTGGCCGAGCGCTCGGCGAAGGGCAGAGGGTGAACGGTCTCCTTCTTCTGCGCCACCGGCGCGAAGCCGAGCTTCTGGTAGAGCGGCAAGGCAGCAGGATGGTCGAGCGTGCAGGTCTGCACCGTCACCCGCTTCGGTCCATACGACCAAGCCGCGGCGATCGCCGATCCCAGGAACCAGCGGCCGATGCCTTGCCCGGTGGCGTGTTCCATCATGCCGAAATAGGCAAGCTCGACTTCTTCCGGCAGATGCGGCTTGAGGTCGAAAAAACCGGCGGGCGCGCCATCGAGATAGAGCACCCTGATGTCGCGATCCTCGCGGTGGATGCCGGCCGAAAGCTCGTCGTCATCCAGCCTCAGCACATTGACCCAGTGCCATTTACGCCCCACCCGATCCATCAGGTACCGGTAGAAATGCAGCGGAATGTCCTTAGTTTTCAGGAGTGCGACCTGGCGGTTGTAGGGCATGGGCGGCGACACGGCCGGTGGCGCATGCATCTCGAGGAACGTCACCGTGACTTCGATGTCCTTCAGCTCGCCGTTTTCCATCGTCATTCCTTGCCTGTCACGACTGGTGTGTCGGAGAGACCGCCCCATTCGGTCCATGAGCCGTCGTAAAGCCTGTTGTCGGCATGGCCAAGCGTTTCCAACGCAAGCGTGATCACCGCCGCCGTAACGCCGGAGCCGCAGGAAGTGACGATAGGCTTCGACAGATCGAGGCCGGCGTCCTCGACCACCTTGCGCAACCGCTCCTTCGGCAGAAGCACGCCGTTTTCCGACAGCGCCGAATAAGGCAAGTTGCGCGCGCCCGGCATATGGCCGGAACGGACGCCCGCACGCGGCTCCGGCTCCGCGCCGGTGAAGCGTCCTGCCCCGCGTGCATCGGCAATCTGGCTTTCCCGGGTTTCGACGATGCGGCGCATCTCGGCAAGGCTGGCGACCCGGCCGGCGTCGAAATCGGCGTGGAACACGCTTGGCGCGATTTTGGTCGGTTCGGCCGTCACCGGCCGACCTGCCGCTTTCCAGCCATCGAAACCGCCGTCAAGGATATAGGTCTGGAAGACGCCCATCACCCGGAACATCCACCAAGCCCGAGGTGCCGAGAAAAAGCCCGGGCCGTCATAGACGATGATCGTGTCATCTGCCGAAACGCCCATCGCGCCGACATACTGCGCGAAATGCTGCGGCGACGGCAGCGTATGCGGCAGCGCGGCGTCCGGATCGGAGACCGCGTCCTGATCCAGGAAGCGGGCGCCCGGAATGTGCCCAGCGTCATACTCGGCGCGCGCGTCGCGGTTTTGCGCCGGAAGATACCAGGATGCATCGACAATCGTCAGGCCAGGCTGGCCCAAACGCTCCTGCAACCAGTCAGCGTCGACGGTGAAAGGACTGTCTTCAGCCATTGTGGTTCTCCTGCCGCCATTGACCAGACGTTGTCTTGCCTTGCCGCATGATCTTGTCCGAAAACATCGTAGCTTTCGAGATCATGTTTGGGGCATCGGTCCAAACCGGATGCGGAAGCGCCGGTTTTCACGCCCCTTCTTCTCAATCTTGCCGATATGGATTTCGCCGATCTCGCCGGTGCTTTTGACATGGGTGCCACCACAGGGCTGACTGTCCACCGAAGCATTCTCGCCGATGCAGACCAGCCGGATTTTGCCGGTACCTAGCGGCGGACGGACATTCTTGGACTTCACCAGACCCGGATTGGCGGCCAGTTCCTCGTCGCTGATCAGCCTGGTAAAGATCGGATGATCGGCCCGCACCAGGCCCATCAGGCCAGCCGTCACGTCTTCCTTGCTGAAGCTGGCGTCGGGAATGTCGAAATCGACACGGCTGTCGTCTTCCGAAACCGCCGCGCCGGTGATCGGAAACGGGCAGACGACGGTGAGCAAATGGCAAGCGGCATGCATGCGCATCAAGAGATGACGTCGCTCCCAGTCGATTGCGAGCTTCAGGCGCTCGCCGACCGCAGGCGCGGCTTGTTCCGGCGCCGGCACGTGGATGATCTCGTCCTTTGTTTCCCCGGTGATGGTAGCGGCCAGGACGATGCGGCTGCCATCGGCGCGCTGGAGATAGCCGCTATCGCCCGGCTGCCCGCCCGAGGTGGCATAGAAGATGGTGCGGTCCAGAACGATGCCGCCGCGCTCGTTGACGGCGACCACCACGGCATCGGCCGTCCTGAGATAGGCGTCGTCGCGAAACAGCGCTTCGGTCTTGTGCGCCATCACACGACCTTTTCAAACGGCACGGAAATATCTGATTTCTCTTCCATCCAGCCGGGCACCGGCAGCTTCTTTTCGCGCAGGAATTCGGGATTGAACAGTTTCGATTGGTAGCGTGTGCCGTAGTCGCAAAGAATGGTCACGATGGTATGGCCGGGGCCGAGTTCACGCGCCAGTCGGATCGCGCCCGCTATGTTGATGCCGGTCGAACCGCCGACGCAAAGGCCTTCCTCCTGGACCAGGTCGAAGACGATCGGCAACGCATCCTCATCACGAATTTGGAACGAGAAGTCGGGCGTGAACCCATCGAGGTTGGCGGTGATGCGTCCCTGCCCGATGCCTTCGGTGATCGAACTGCCCTCGGATTTCAGCTCACCGCTGGTATAGAAACTGTAGAGCGCAGCGCCCAGCGGATCGGCGAGAGCGATCTTTACGTCCTTGCTTTTCGCCTTCAGTCCGAAAGCGACGCCGGCCAGCGTTCCGCCCGAGCCGACCGCCGAGACGAAGCCGTCGACCTTGCCGCCGGTCTGGCTCCAGATCTCCTGCGCCGTGGTGCGGATGTGCCCGTCGCGGTTGGCGACATTGTCGAACTGGTTGGCCCAGATAGCGCCGTTCGGCTCCGAACGCGCCATTTGCTCAGCCAGCCGCCCCGACAATCTCACGTAATTGTTGGGGTTCTTGTACGGCACGGCCGGAACCTCGATCAGCTCGGCGCCGAGCAGCTTGATCGTGTCCTTCTTCTCCTGGCTCTGCGTTTCGGGAATGACGATGACGGTGCGGTAGCCGAGCGCCTTGGCGACCAGCGTCAGCCCGATGCCCGTATTGCCGGCCGTGCCCTCGACAATGACGCCGCCCGGCCTGAGCAGCCCACGCTCTTCGGCATCGCGGATGATGAACAGGCCGGCGCGGTCCTTGACCGACTGTCCTGGATTCATGAATTCGGCCTTGCCCAGGATCTCGCAGCCGGTTTCTTCCGAAGCCCTGTTGAGGCGGATCAATGGCGTGTTGCCGATAGCGTCGATCACGGAGCGGGGCATTCGGGAGTCCTTGTGTAGCTGCGCGAAACCCTAGAAACCCGAAGCTTCGGTTTCAAGGCAAGAATTTGCCTGGTCCAGTCGCATTTTCCGTACTGCATTTGCGCCGGCGTCACCTTGGTGCCGGGCCTATCCGCGTTGTTCATTTGCGGCCGGCGTCGAAAACCGCTCTTTTCATTCGATTTCTTCGCGGTTAGAGCAAAAGCCAAGAACAATTCGACGGGGGCGCAGCATGACACTCTATCGGGCCGACCCGAAGCATGGCGTCGCCTGGGTCACGGGAGGCAGCAGCGGCATCGGCCGTTCGCTGGCCAGGGACCTTGCGTCCCAGGGCTATGCGGTGGCCGTAACGGCACCCGATGGCGATCCCATCGACACGCTGATTGTCGAGACCGCGCAGATGCCAGGCAAGGTCAAGGCTTTTCCCTGCGACGTGACCGACGAGCCGCGCATGGCAAGAACCGTCGCTGCAATCGAGAACGAGCTTGGCCCCATCGTGCTCGCCGTCTTAAACGCGGGCAACTACATTTCCACGCCTGGCGAGGCTCTCGTCGTCAGCGATTTTCGCCGGTCTTTCGAGGTCAACTATTTCGGCATCATCAACGGGCTTGTGCCGGTTGTCGAACGCATGCGCGTGCGGGCGCGCGGTCATATTGTGCTGGTCGGCTCGGTCACCGCTTATTTCGGCTGGCCGACGACCGCCGCTTATGGCGGCACCAAAGCGGCGATCAACATCCTGGCCGAATCGCTGAAATACGATTTCGACAAGATGAACGTGCGCGTCCAGGTCATGAATCCGGGCTTCATAGACACACCGCTGACCGAGAAGAACATGCTGCCCATGCCGGGGCTGATGCCGGTCAGCCGAGCGACGCGGCGCATGGTGCGGGGTATCAAATCCGGCGGCTTCGAGGTCACATTCCCGCGCCGGACGAGCTGGCCCCTGAAGCTGCTCAGCCTGTTGCCGAGACCGGTGTACCGAGGCGTGATCAGCCTCATGACGAGCTGGAAGGCACGGCCGCTGAATTACGACCGCAAGCCGCCGAGCGAATAGAAGCCAGCGGATCGGCGGCTTCATCGCCGGCCGGTCGTTGCCTGTTCCCCGCCACCGCCGTAGGTTTGTTGTTGTTGCGTTTGGAGTCTGCGATGGGGCGACGAATCGTGCTTGCTGTGCTGGGGTTAGTCGCCATCCTCGCACTGGCCTTCGTGCTCGGCCCGCGGGTTCCCGTCGACACCACGATCCGCTTCGATCCATCCGCAATCGGCGACGATCCGCAGGCCTACGTGGCCAGGACGGAAGCGGCGATATCCGGCATCCGTGACGGGCTGGAGAAAGAGATCATCTGGGCCAATCCGATGGTGCATGCCAGGACACGGCTGTCCATCGTCTATATCCACGGCTTTTCGGCGTCGAAGGGCGAGCTCCGCCCGCTGCCCGACGAGGTTGCCGACCAACTCGACGCCAATCTGTTCTTCACCCGCCTCACCGGCCACGGGCAGGATGGCGCGGCCATGACGCAAGGCAGCCTCAATGCCTGGATCAACGACTATGAGGAGGCGCTCGCGATCGGCCGGGCCATCGGCGACAAGGTGATCGTCATCTCTACCTCGACCGGCGGCTCGCTGGCGGCCTGGGCGGCAACACAGCCGGGCGCTTCGGACGGCGTGGCGGCGATCGCGTTCATCTCGCCGAATTTCGGCGTCAAGGCGTCGGGCGCCGGGATCCTGACCATGCGATGGGGCAAACAAATAGCCGAACTCGTCGCCGGCAAGGAGCGCAGCTTCATGCCGCGCAACGCGCTGCACGAGAAATTCTGGACCACCAGATATCCCCTTGCCGCGACGCTGCCGATGCAGGCGCTGACGGAACTTGCCTATGGCGCGCCGGTGGAGAAAGCGGTGGTCCCTGCCCTCTTCATCTTTTCGGATTCGGACCGCGTGGTGCGGCCTGACCGCACGCGTGAAATCGCCGGGCGTTGGGGCGCGCCGCACGAGCTGGTTCCGGTCGACGATACCGGCGATCCCGACAACCACGTCATCGCCGGCGACGCCCTGTCGCCATCGACCACGACCTTCCTTGCACAAAGAATTGCCGTCTGGATCGAGGCGGTCGCGAAGTAGCCCGAGCTTCCATACGGAAAGGGCGACCGCAGCCTCACCGCGGTCGCCCTTTATCTCACTGGTGACCAGCCGGGCACGCAAATGCCCGGCCAATACGAAGCGGCCTGCCTACGCGGCCCGCGCCGCGGGCCGCTTGCCGCCGAAGCGGCGTTTATTGTTGCCCTTGAAGGGCTTGGCGCCTTCCGGTTTGCGGTCGCCAGCGAAGGCCGGCTTGTCACCGAAGCGCTTCTTGCCGGAGCCGTTGTTCTGGCCGCCCGGCCGCCTGCCGTCGCGACGGCCATTGCGCTCGTTGCGGTCATTGGCAGGCTCGAAGCGCTCGTTCTTCTCAGCCGGGTTGCGCTGCGGATCGGGGCTGCCGAGATGGTCGGCGACAACAGGCAGCTTGGCGCGGATGATGCGTTCGACCTGGCGCAGCTTGCTGTTCTCGGACGGATCGCAGAGCGTAATCGCAATGCCGTCCCGGCCGTTGCGGCCGGTGCGGCCGATGCGGTGGACATAGCTCTCCGCCTCATCAGGCAGGTCGAAATTCACGACATGACTGATGCCGGGCACGTCGATGCCGCGCGCGGCGATGTCGGTGGCCACCAGAATGCGCACCGAACCCTCGCGGAAATCGTTCAGTGCCTTCTGCCGCGCATTCTGCGACTTGTTGCCGTGGATGACAGCGGCCTTGAAGCCGTCGCGCTCGAGGTCCTTGGTTACCCGGTCGGCGCCGTGCTTGGTACGCGAAAAGATGATGACGGACTTCATCGCCTCGTCGGCGAGCATCGTCGACAGCACTTGGCGCTTCTGCTTGGTGCGGGCAAGGACGACGCTCTGCGCGATCTCGGCCGCCGCCGTGCTTTGCGGCGCGACTTCGACACGGATTGGGTTCTTCAGCAGGCCTTTCGCCAGTTCGGCGATTTCATTGGGCATAGTCGCGGAGAACAGCACCGTCTGACGGTCCGGCGCGGTCGCCTTGGCGATGCGCTTGACGTCATTGATGAAGCCCATGTCGAGCATGCGGTCGCCCTCGTCGAGCACCAGCCATTTGGTGTCGGCAAGCATGAGGTCGCCTTCGCGCACCAGATCGGTCAACCGGCCAGGCGTGGCGATCAGGATGTCGACACCAGGCGCAACCTTCTTCACCTGGCTGAAGCGCGAGACGCCGCCCAGCACGAGCGCGGTCGAGACATGCGCGCCCTTGGCGAGGATCTTGATGGTGTCCTCGATCTGCACGGCGAGCTCACGAGTCGGCGCCAGGATCAGCGCGCGTGCCGTCTTCGGCCGGCGCTTGGTGCCGAGCGCAATGATCTTCGACAGGATCGGCAGCGCGAAGGCCGCAGTTTTGCCGGAGCCGGTCTGGGCGATGCCGAAAATGTCACGGCCTTCCATCTGCGGCGGGATCGCCTGAGCCTGGATCGGCTTCGGATCGGTGAAGCCGGCGGCATGGGTGGCCTTGAGCAGCGCACCCGTGATTCCCAGTGCTGCGAAACCGGAGAGTTCTCCAGTGTCGTTGCCGGGCAAAGTGTTTTCGTTGGTCAAAATATTCTTCTTTCACGCGGCCTCTGGCCGCAAACATCAATGGCGGCAGGGCGCAACCTGCCGTCGAATCAATTGTCATGGAACGACAAGGCGGCGGACGTGTTCGTCCGCGCGGCTGCGCTGTCGTGCCCGCAGGCATCATGCCACGGGGCTTTTTCGCCACCTTGCTAACCAATCGGGGTCGATCAGCAGGAAAGAGGGAAAACAGACGCAACCAGTCTCATTCGAGGAGAAGGCCGGATCGGTCCGGCCCAAGCGCCTATGCCGTGCATATGGCTGAGTTCGCTCTGAAATGCAAGGGCATCATGTTGCAGCGCAACAAAACGCCTCGAAAAAGCGACGCTTGCGCTCACCTGCGGGCATCATTACCACAAAGCAGCCCGCGCAGGAGATCGAGAATGAAGGACGTGCTGAAGGAACTCGAGCGTCGTCGCGAGATCGCCCGCATGGGCGGCGGTCAGGCTCGCATCGACGCGCAGCACAAGAAGGGCAAGCTCACCGCCCGCGAACGCATCGAGGTGTTTCTCGACGAGGGTTCGTTCGAGGAGTTCGACATGTATGTCGAGCACCGTTCGACCGACTTCGGCATGGAAAAGACCAAGATCGCCGGCGATGGCGTTGTCACCGGCTGGGGCACCGTCAACGGCCGTCCCGTCTACCTTTTCGCCAAGGATTTTACCGTGTTCGGCGGCTCGCTGTCGGAAGCGCATGCCGAAAAGGTCATCAAGGTGCAGGAGATGGCGCTGCGCAACCGCGCGCCGATCATCGGCCTCTACGATGCCGGCGGTGCCCGCATCCAGGAAGGCGTGGCTGCACTCGGCGGCTACGCCGAGATCTTTCAGCGCAATGTGCTGGCGTCGGGCGTCATTCCGCAGATTTCCGTGATCATGGGGCCTTGCGCTGGCGGCGACGTCTATTCGCCGGCCATGACCGACTTCATCTTCATGGTGCGCGACACCTCCTACATGTTCGTCACTGGACCGGACGTGGTGAAGACCGTCACCAACGAGGCGGTGACCGCCGAGAGCCTCGGCGGCGCTTCCGTTCACACGACGAAATCCTCGATCGCCGACGGCGCCTATGACAACGACGTCGAAGCACTGCTGCAGATGCGCCGGCTGGTCGATTTGCTGCCGGCCTCGAACACATCGGAGATTCCCGAGATCGAATGCTACCAGTCGGTCACCGATCACGATCTGTCGCTCGACCGGCTGATCCCCGACAACGCCAACAAGCCTTACGATATCAAGGAGCTGATCCTGAAAGTCGCCGACGAGGGTGATTTCTTCGAGATCCAGCAAAGTTTCGCCAAGAACATCGTCACCGGCTTCGGACGCATCGAAGGCCGCACGGTCGGCTTCGTCGCCAACCAGCCCATGGTGCTGGCCGGCGTGCTCGATTCCGACGCCAGCCGCAAGGCAGCGCGCTTCGTGCGCTTCTGCGATTGCTTTTCAATCCCGATCGTCACCTTCGTCGACGTTCCGGGCTTCCTGCCGGGAACGGCGCAGGAATATGGCGGGCTGATCAAGCACGGCGCCAAACTGCTCTTCGCCTATGCCGAGGCGACCGTGCCGAAGATCACCGTCATCACCAGGAAGGCCTATGGCGGCGCCTATGACGTGATGGCTTCGAAACACCTGCGTGGCGATATGAACTATGCCTGGCCGACGGCGCAGATCGCCGTGATGGGCGCCAGGGGCGCGGTCGAGATCATCTATCGCAAGGACATCGGAGACGCCGAAAAGATCGCTGCCCATACAAAGACTTACGAAGACCGCTTCCTGTCACCCTTTGTCGCCGCCGAGCGCGGCTATGTCGATGAGGTGATCATGCCGCATTCGACGCGCCGCCGCATTGCCCGCGCTCTGCGAATGCTGCGCAACAAGGACATGCAGAACCCCTGGAAGAAGCACGACAACATTCCGCTGTGAGCTGAATGTCGAGCCGGTCAGCGCGCGCCGCGAGCCGCCACCAGTTCACGCAGCACAGGCACCAGCGCCAGCGGCAAGTCCTCGGCGATCAGCCCCGGCCCGAACCGGCTGCCGGCCTCGGCATGGATCCACACCGCCGCGCACGCCGCCTCGAAGGCCGGCATGCCTTGCGCCAAGAAGCCGGCCACGAGCCCCGATAACACATCGCCCGAGCCGGCGGTTGCCAACCACGGCGCACCATTGGAGTTTATCGCGGCCTTGCCATCGGGAGCAGCGATTACGGTGTCCGCGCCCTTGTAGACGATCACGGCGTTGGCACGGGTGGCGGCCATACGGGCCCTGCTCAGCTTGGACGAAACGGCGCCGCCCGCGATGTCAGGAAACAGCCTGGCAAATTCCCCCTCATGCGGCGTCATCACCAGCGGCGGTGCTCCCGGCTGGCGCGCGGCCTCGAACAGGACGTCCGGCGCCTCGCGAAACGAAGTGATCGCGTCGGCGTCGAACACCAGGCCATCGACTCGGGTCGAAACGTTCCGGTGCTGGCCGGCGGCGAGCAGCGTGAGCGCAAAGCTCCGCGTTCTTTCACCGACACCGAAGCCAGGCCCCAGCACAAAGGCGGAGGGCCGGCGTTCGCCGATGAAGGCGTCGATGTCGCCGCTGTCATTGGCCTTGCGCAGCATGATCGAGGTCAGATGAGCGGCATTGACCTGCATGGCGTTCGCCGGGGACAGGACGGTGACCGCCCCTGCCCCGCTACGGGCCGCGGCAAGCGCCGCAAGCCGCGCCGCGCCGGTGGCGCTCGGGCCGCCGGAAAAGACGCCGACTTGGCCGCGCTTGTACTTGTGCGTATCGACGCCCGGAATCGGAAAGGCGCTGAGCCAAAGCGCCGGCGAGTTCTCGAACGCCTGGGGCCGAATCCGCGCAATGACACCATCGGTGATGCCGATATCGGCGAGCACGATCTCCCCGCACAGCTCGCGCCCGGGCAGCAAAAGATGACCAGGTTTTTTGCGGGCGAAGGTGACGGTGACCCCAGCCCGAAAAGCATGGCCGAGCACTTGGCCGCTGTCCCCGGAAACGCCTGATGGCAGATCGACCGCGACGACAGGCAAGGCCAGGCTTGTCACCACGCCAACCGTTCTCGCCGCTTCACCGGACAGCGGTTTGGACAGCCCTGCTCCGTAAAGAGCGTCGACGACGACAGCGCCGGCTTCGGCCGCGAAATCCGCCAGCGGCCGAGGTTTGACCGGGCATTCGCCGGCGGCGAGCGCGGCATCGCTGCCCGGCTTCGGCGTGCCCGACGCCCACACCATCGTGTCGACGCCAGCGGCTGCCAGGCAGCGGGCCACGACATAGCCATCGCCGCCATTGTTGCCGGGACCGCAAAGCACATGGACCCGCTTCGCCGCCGGATGGCGGCTGAAAATTTCAGCCGCGACGGCTTCGCCTGCACGGCGCATCAGGCCGATGCCGTCGATTGCGCCGGCGGCAATCGTCAACCGATCCGCCTCGCTCATCTCCTCGGGAGAAAGAAGTTCGTTGCTCATGGATTGCCGATCCGCATTCGATAAAGCATTGTCCAGTTTTCGGCTCGACGCAAACGCAGAGGAGTTGGCGCGGTCCCAGCCAAGCTGAGCAATGCCTACCAAATAAGCAATACGCCTAAATATCGGGCAGACATGAACACCGACGCCGCGTAGGCTGCAGCCATCCGTCGCGCGCTGGATGCAGTGAACGATGCGAATTTGCATCTTCGTGCGGCATGTTCTGGAATCGAATGACACCGCTTGAAATCCCGCCAATTGGCACAATTCGTGCTTGATGGAGGCGCAAGCGGGGCTAACAACCCGTTTTTTGGCAGTGGAGGCCACTTTTTACATGAAAAAGATCGAAGCGATCATCAAGCCATTCAAGCTGGACGAAGTGAAGGAAGCGCTTCAGGAGGCCGGGCTACAAGGCATCACCGTGACCGAGGCCAAGGGTTTTGGACGACAGAAGGGCCACACCGAGCTCTATCGCGGCGCTGAATATGTCGTCGACTTCCTGCCCAAGGTGAAGATCGAGGTCGTGCTCGGCGACGATGCCGTCGAAGGCGCCATCGAAGCCATCCGCAAGGCGGCCCAGACCGGGCGCATCGGCGACGGCAAGATCTTCGTCTCCAACATCGAGGAAGTCGTGCGCATCCGCACCGGCGAAACCGGCATGGATGCCGTCTGATACCTCGCCCATCTTCCGAAACGTCATTATTAAAAAACGTCACACAGGGATACATGACATGACGACAGCCAAAGACATCATGAAGCAGATCAAGGACAATGATGTGAAGTTCGTTGACCTGCGCTTCACCGACCCGAAGGGCAAGCTGCAGCACGTGACGATGGGTGTCATCGAGGTCGAGGAAGACATGTTCGCCGATGGCGTGATGTTCGATGGTTCTTCGATCGCCGGCTGGAAGGCGATCAACGAGTCCGACATGGTGCTGATGCCCGATCCTGAAACGGTCCATATGGATCCGTTTTTCGCTCAGTCGACCATGGTCATCCTGTGCGACATCCTCGATCCGGTTTCGGGCGAATCCTACAACCGCGACCCGCGCGGCACGGCCAAGAAGGCGGAGGCCTACATGAAGTCGGAAGGGATCGGCGACACCATCTATGTCGGCCCGGAAGCCGAGTTCTTCGTCTTCGATGACGTCAAGTACAAAGCCGATCCCTACAACACCGGCTTCAGGCTCGATTCCACCGAACTGCCGTCCAATGACGACACCGACTACGAAACCGGCAATCTCGGCCATCGGCCGCGCGTCAAGGGCGGTTATTTCCCGGTGCCGCCGATCGATTCGGCGCAGGACATGCGTTCCGAGATGCTGACCGTGCTCGCCGAGATGGGCGTGCGGGTCGAGAAGCATCACCACGAGGTGGCCGCGGCCCAGCACGAACTCGGCATCAAGTTCGACACGCTGGTCCGCAACGCCGACAAGATGCTGATCTACAAATATGTCGTGCATCAGGTCGCCAATGCCTATGGCAAGACCGCCACCTTCATGCCGAAGCCGATCTTCGGCGACAACGGCTCGGGCATGCATGTCCACCAGTCGATCTGGAAAGGCGGCAAGCCGACCTTCGCCGGCAATGAGTATGCCGGCCTCTCGGAAAGCTGCCTGTTCTATATCGGCGGCATCATCAAGCACGCCAAGGCCATCAACGCCTTCACCAACCCGCTGACCAATTCCTACAAGCGCCTGGTGCCGGGCTACGAGGCGCCGGTGCTGCTCGCCTATTCGGCGCGCAACCGCTCGGCATCCTGCCGCATCCCGTTCGGCTCGTCGCCAAAGTCGAAGCGCGTCGAGGTCCGCTTCCCCGATCCGGGTGCGAACCCCTATCTCGCCTTTGCCGCCATGCTGATGGCCGGCCTCGACGGGATCAAGAACAAGATTCATCCCGGCCAGCCGATGGACAAGGATCTCTATGATTTGCCGCCGAAGGAGTTGAAGAAGATCCCGACCGTCTGCGGCTCGCTGCGTGAAGCGCTCCAGAGCCTCGACAAGGACCGCGGATTCCTGAAGGCCGGCGGCGTCTTCGACGACGACCAGATCGACAGCTACATCGAGTTGAAGATGGCCGAGGTGATGCGCTTCGAAATGACACCGCATCCCGTCGAATACGACATGTACTATTCGGTCTGATTTTTGATCTCCCTGGACCCGGCATAACCCGGATCCAGCGGCTTCAATTCAGCCTGCAAATGCGAGGCCGGAAGATGAACCTCTTCCGGCCTCTTTGTTTGCTCATATCGAGGCTTCCGTTCAGCCAAATCCGCGGACACTGACGCGTTCGATCGGATGCTGCCCGATCCAGCGACTGGAAAGGCGCACCGGCTGCTGAGGTTCCGTCGGCTGGTCACGTCACACGTGTCGATTGCGCTGAGGCACAGACCGGCTTGAGCCAGCCAAGCTGGGCTGCCATGCGATCCGGCATGCGCTTTTTGCAAGTAAAGGGATAGCCAGGAGCGAGCGGCACACTGCCTCAGGCTGCAATGCCCGCTCGTCCGGCGCCCCCGCCAATGCTGTCGTTCAAGAAACCCCGCCCCGTTCGAACAGCACCGCTTGGCGTATCCCCCAATGCCTGCGAATACGCATGTTGGGCCGCAGCCTGTCAATGTCGCCTGCCGGGCGTCGAGACGGTCGATTTTGGTGTATGAACAGGGGCTTATGAAAGGATCGGTCGACAGGCATTCTTGCCGGAATGGCCGGATTTCCGGGCTTTTTCGAGGATTTCGAAGCCTGCGGCCCGGCGCCAAGGTATGCTTTCGTCAGCCCAAAGCCGCCTTGTCGGGATGGGTTTGAGCCGCCCTTTTTAACCTGACTTTTTTTGGGGGAATTTGCTTTGCCAGGCCAGGAGCCAGGAAGACGAGGAGCGGAGAACGGAAACAGCGGCATGCGATAGTGCCCGCCATCGTCACACGAAAAAGCCCCGGCAACTCCCGCCGGGGCTCGCGTCATGGTTGTCGGGGATCTTGAGGCCCGACGTGAAATATCAAGCAGCGGCCGAAACCGATGCGCCGGTCGAAACCTGCGAGATCGTCTTCAGGACCTGGGAAGCGATCTGGTAGGGGTCGCCCTGCGAGTTCGGGCGGCGGTCTTCCAGATAACCCTTGTAGTCATTCTTGACGAACGAATGCGGCACGCGGATCGAGGCGCCGCGGTCGGCGATACCATAGCTGAACTTGTTCCACGGGGCCGTCTCGTGCTTGCCGGTCAGACGCTTGTCGTTGTCCGGGCCGTACACGGCGATATGGTCCATCAGGTTCTTTTCGAACTGCGCCATCAGGGCCTCGAAATAACCCTTGCCGCCGACTTCGCGCATATATTTGGTCGAGAAGTTGCAATGCATGCCCGAGCCGTTCCAATCGGTGTCGCCGAGCGGCTTGCAGTGGAACTCGATATCTATGCCGTACTTTTCGGTGAGGCGCTGGAGCAGGTAGCGGGCCATCCACATCTGATCGGCGGCCTTCTTGGAGCCCTTGCCGAAAATCTGGAATTCCCACTGGCCTTTGGCCACTTCGGCGTTGATGCCTTCATGGTTGATACCCGCGGCAAGGCAGAGGTCGAGATGCTCTTCGACGATCTGGCGCGCGATGCTGCCGACGTTCGAATAGCCGACGCCGGTGTAGTACGGGCCCTGCGGGGCGGGATAACCGCTCTCGGGGAAACCGAGCGGACGGCCATCCTTGTAGAAGAAGTACTCCTGCTCGAAACCGAACCAGGCATCCTCGTCGTCGAGAATGGTCGCGCGGCTGTTGGACACGTGCGGCGTGACGCCATCGGGCATCATGACTTCGCACATGACGAGAACGCCGTTGGTGCGGGCCGGATCGGGATAAAGCGCGACCGGCTTCAACACGCAATCGGAGCTTCGGCCCTCGGCCTGCATGGTGGACGAGCCGTCGAAGCCCCACAGCGGCAGCTGATCGAGCTTCGGGAACTCGGCATAATCCTTGATCTGGGTCTTGCCGCGAAGATTGGGGGCCGGGGTGTATCCGTCGAGCCAGATATACTCGAGCTTGTATTTGGTCATTCTAGAGCCTCTCGTTGTGCTTGACCACCGCACGCGGTGTCGACGCATGGCCGGAGCAAGCCGACCTGCCGACTGGTAAAAAGCAATTCATATGCCACTCTGGCGTCGACCGGTGCGACAAAATGGTCGTAAGATTCCCGTGAATTCACTGCACCGCCCCAGCAATGCGCCGGGATCGATCAGACGCAGAGATTGCGCAAATAATAGGCAATAACTGATCTTTTCATAAGCATATTGCCTAAATGAATCGCAGAACCTATTTTGAGGAAAAGCTGAATCAACTGACCCTCGGAGAAGAAAGGAGACCGCCAATGGAAGTCACCCTCGCCCGTCCGTCGGCAAAGATCCTGATGTTCCCGCTTGCAGGCCGCGTATCTGCCTCAAATTTAGGCGCGAAGGCCAAGTTCGCGGCAGAGCTTGCCTCGCTGCGTAACACGCATGCCGATTTCGATGGCTGGTATCACGAGGCCGCTGTCGAGGAAGAAAACCAGCAGCCGAAGAGCTGAACGCATCTTCAGCCTCGATATGAAAACCCGGCGCGATCGCTCGCGCCGGGTTTTCTCATGCATGTGGATCCGACCCGTTACTGCTTGGTCTCCAGGTTCGTGCCCAGCGTATCCTTGACGAAGATCATGCCGATGACGAGCGACATCGCCGCGATTATCACGGGATACCAGAGGCCATAATAGATGTCGCCCCTGTAGGCACTGAGCGCGAACACCGTCGCCGGCAGCAACCCGCCGAACCAGCCATTGCCGATATGGTAGGGCAGCGACATGCCGGTGTAGCGGATGCGGGTCGGGAACATCTCGACCAGGATGGCCGCGATCGGACCGTAGACCATGGTCACGAACAGGACGAGGACGAACAGGATGGCGATCGTCATAGGCCAGTTCACGGCCGCAGGGTCGGCGAACATGGCGAAGGCACCGCCGCCGGGTATGTTGTAGACGGTGACCTCAGGCGCACCGGCAGCCTCGTCGGCGGTCAAAAGCTTGTCCTTGATAGCCTGATCGGTAGGAACCGTCGCCTTCTCGCCGGCGCGGATGACGGCGGCGTCGAGCTTCAGTTCGGGATTGGCAGCGACAAACGCGTCGAGCTTCTGGTCCGGTATCTTGATCGCAGCACGCTTCAGCGGATATCCGCCGTCCTGCAACGACATGTTGACGGCCTTGACGAAGGCGGCCTCCTTGGCCTTGGCCTGGTCGCCCGCGGCGACAGCATCGTAGGATGCGACCGTCTCATTGCCGATCTTGACCGAAGCAGCCGTACCCGGTGCCGCCGTGGAAACGACGTCATAGGGCACCGAGTTCTTGGTCAGGAACGAGGTCGCGATGTCGCAAGACGTCGTGAACTTCGCGGTACCCACCGGATTGAACTGGAATCTGCAGTCGCCGGGTGCCGCGGTCACCGTCGCGCGGGTGCTCTGCTGTGCCTCGGCAAGGGCCGGATTGGCGGCCCAGGTCAATGCCTTGAACAGCGGGAAGGTGCAGACGATCGCGAGTGCGAGCCCGGCCATGATGATCGGCTTGCGGCCGATCTTGTCGGACAGCCAGCCGAACACGACGAAGAAGATGGAGCCCAGCGCAAGCGCGATGGCGATCATGATGTTGACCGACTGTGCGTCCAGCTTCAACACGTTCTGGAGGAAGAACAGGGCGTAGAACTGGCCGTTATACCAGACGACGGCCTGGCCAGCCGTAAGGCCGAGCAGTGCCAGCAGCGCGATCTTGGCGTTCTTCCACTGGCCGAAGGCTTCTGAGAGCGGTGCCTTGGAACCCTTGCCCTCTTCCTTCATGCGCTGGAAGGTGGGGGATTCGGAAAGCGACAGCCGGATCCAGATGGAAATGCCGAGCAACAGGAACGACACGATGAAAGGAACGCGCCAGCCCCAGGCGGCATAGGTTTCCTTGCTCATGGAGCCCTGGACGATCAGGATGACGATCAGCGACAGGAACAGGCCGAGTGTGGCGGTCGTCTGGATCCACGACGTATAGTAGCCGCGCCGGTCGTCCGGCGCATGCTCGGCGACATAGGTGGCCGCGCCGCCATATTCGCCGCCCAGTGCCAAGCCCTGGAGCATGCGCAGGATGATCAGGATCACCGGAGCCGCGATGCCGAGGCTCGCATAACCAGGCAGCAAGCCCACCAGGAAGGTCGACAGGCCCATGATCGTCATGGTGACGAGGAAGGTATATTTGCGGCCGACAAGGTCGCCGATGCGGCCGAACAGCAAAGCGCCGAACGGACGGACGAGGAAGCCGGCGGCGAAAGCCAGCAGCGCGAAAATATTGCGCGTCGCTTCCGGAATGGTCGGGCTGAAAAAGGTCGAACCAATAAAGGCCGCCAGCGACCCGTAGAGATAAAAATCGTACCATTCGAAAACAGTGCCGAGCGAAGAAGCGAAGATGACTTTCTTCTCCTCTCGCGTCATGCCGCGGCTCTTTCCGCTGGCGGTCGATGCGATAGCCATTGAGATGCTCCTCCCGTGAGACCCTTGTGCTCGATGCAGCGCCCTTGCGTTCGCATTCTCTTCCGAACGCAGACTCGCGGCAGCAATCACGGGAAAAATGACAGAAAGCGCCTGCCAACGGCAGATGACTTTGGGATTATGACTTTGGTATTAGGTGCGGTGCGGTGGCCGGTCAGCCTTCGAGCGCCTCGATCAGACCGACGGCAGCCATCATGTCGCGCTTGCGGGCGGACCGGCGCGCGACAGCTTCCGCATCCTGTCCCCAATGCTCGATCTGCCAATCCTCGTCGACATGGCCGGCAGTCCAGGCCGCCTCACCGCCGAGTTCGCCGACCTCCACGGCCAACGCCAGCAGCGCCGAACCGGTCAGCGAGGTCATGACGTGGATCGCTGCCAGGCGCAGCGGCTCGGCGCGCTGGGCAAGATGCGCACCCAGCACAGCAATGGTTTCGCGCGGTTGCTCGACGTGGATGATGCCCTCGGCAAGGTTGAAGCGAGCGCCGAGTGCTGCCTGCGCCCAATCGAGGACAGGATCCCACAGCTCGTTCTGCCGCTCGACCAAGCCTTGTGGTGCGTCGGCGCGATAACAGAGCAGATCCGATGAGGCAAAGCGCAGTATGTCCTCCAGCACCGCCTGCGGATCGCTGGCGACGCCGTCGAGCGCGGTGTTGACGAGACGCATCACCGGCATCGACACCGGATCGATGGTCTCGCCCTGGGCGGCGAATTCATCGGCAACCAGCGATGCCGCCTTCTCGGTCGGCAGCGTCAGCAGCGTCTTGCCCGGCGTGCGCACCGGCTTTCCGTCGAGATGGACGGCAAAGCCACCATCGGCGGGCGCGACCGAAACGGTCTTGTAAAAACGTTTCGGCAGCGGCTTCTTCATCTGGATTTGGGCGCGGCGCACCGGATCGGGGTCGGAGAGCAGTTTCCCCGCCTCGAGATCGCTGAGGATATCGCGCATGTCAGCCTCCTTCGGCCGTCTGCTGGCGCGGCGGCCTGTTGACGATGACCAGACCGGCGGCAATGAGACCAAGTGCCAGAAAAATGCGTATGGTCAGCGGCTCGTTCAAGAACAGGGCGCCGCACAGCACGCCGAAGACCGGCGACAGGAACGTGAAACTCGACAGGCTGGAGGCGGGATAGCGCCGCAGCAGCCAGAACCACAACACATAGGTGAAGGCGACGATATAGAGCGCCTGGAAAAGCAGGGCCAAAGTTGGCAACAGCGTGGGATCGCGCACGGAGGGGCCGGCCAGAGGCAACACCAGGACGCCGACGATCGCAGCGCCGGAGAGTTGATAGAGCAGCAGCTTTTCGGCGCTCGTCTCGACCAGCTTCGAGCGCTTGATGAGAATATTGGTCAAGGCCCAGACGAATCCGGAGCCAAGGCTCAGCAGATCGCCGAACAGCATGTCCCCGCTGCCGCCGAGCTTGTCGGAAAAGACCGCGGCGAGGCCGGCAAAGGCAAGCAGAAGGCCAAGGGATTTGCGCAGGCTGATCGGCTCGCCGAGCAGGAAATGCCCTCCCAGCAGCATCCAGAACGGCATGGTGTTGACCAGCAGCGTGTTGCGGGCGACCGTGGTGTGCTCCAGCCCGACATAAAGGCAGAGGAACTCGATGCCGAAGAGCACGCCGACTGCAATGCCTGCGAGCAATGTCCCGTCCCTCTTGAAAAGCGAAATGCCGCGCCAGCGGCACCAGAGGAAGACGCAGAGCCCGCCGATAACCGAGCGCGCGATCGACAGGAAAACCGGATCATAGCCGGCATAGGAGATCTTGGCGGCGACATAATTCAGGCCCCAGGAGAACGTCAGGCCGACCATTATGGCGGCGGCCGCCATGTCGACCGCATCGCGACGGTCGAGCGCATCGGCAGCGCCGCTCATGGTCAATCCTCCGCACTGGCGTCGTCGAAGCCGATCAGGTTCCAGCTCTGGCGCATATGCGGCGGCATAGGCGCGGTGACGTCGATGAAACCTTGGTCCGGATGCGGGATGACGATGCGGCGCGCGTGCAGATGCAGGCGATTCTGCATCCCGCCCGGAAAATCCCAGTTGGTGTCGGCCTCGAAATATTTGGGATCGCCGATGATGGGACAACCGATATGGGCGGCATGAACGCGCAACTGATGGGTGCGGCCGGTATAGGGCTCCATCTCCAGCCAGGTCAGCGCCTGCGCCGCCTGCTCGATGATGCGATAGTAGGATACGGCATGGTCGGCGCCCTTTTCGCCGTGCTTGGCAATGCGCACCCGATCGCCATCCGGCGTGGCTTCCTTGATCAGCCAGGTCGATATCTTATCCTCGCGCTTGGGCGGCACGCCCTTGACCAGGGCCCAGTAGGTCTTCTTGGTCTCGCGGGCGCGAAACGCCTCGGAGAGCTTCATCGCCGCCAGCCTGGTGCGGGCGACGACCAGCACGCCAGACGTGTCGCGATCGAGCCGGTGCACCAGCCGCGGCTTCTCGCCCTTCTGGTTGCGCCAGGCTTCCAACATGTCGTCGACGTTACGGGTGACGCCCGAGCCGCCCTGCACCGCAAGGCCAGCCGGCTTGTTGAAGACGAAGACCTTCGGATCCTCATGGATCAGCATCTTTGCCAGGACTTCGGCATCGCCCTGGTTGCGGATCGAATGGCCGGTCAGCGGGCTGTCGCCCTTCTTGTCCACTTCCAGCGGTGGAATGCGCACCGTCTGGCCAGGCTCGACACGGGTGTCGGCCTTGACGCGGCCGCCGTCGACGCGGATCTGCCCGGACCGAAGCAGCTTCTGCAGATGACCAAAGCCAAGGCCCGGGAAATGGGTCTTGAACCAGCGGTCGAGCCGCATGCCCGCCTCGCCGGCCTCCACCGTGATCTGTTCAACGCCTGCCATATTGTTTTCGCTTACCCGTTTCCTGGCAGGCCCAGGCCTGCTCTCGGCGCGGCAATAGCATTAAGGCAGGCTTCTTGCGAGCCAAAGACCCAAAAACAGGGCAATGATGGCGCCAATCACGCTGGCCAGCGCATATCCAAACGCCGGCAAGGTGGCTCCCCGCTCCCACAAGGTCGCGAAGTCGAGCGAAAAGGCGGAAAACGTCGTGAAGCCGCCTAAGATGCCGGTGGCAACAAACAGCCTGACTTCGTTAGACCCGCCGCGGCGCGCCAGGGCGGCGATGAACAGGCCCATCGCGAACGAACCGACGATGTTGATCGCCATCGTGCCCCAGGGATAGTTGGGGCCGACAAGGCGCAGCGAGCCCATATTGGTCAGATGGCGAACGCCGGCGCCAATGCCGCCGCCGGCGGCCACGAGAAGCAGATTGAACATCGCCGTATACTGTCCCCGACTATTCATACCTATCCGGCGCGCCGGCTACGTTCGAAAACTTGCCAGCTCAGGTGGTTTCGGCCTTCTTCGGCTTGGTCGAGCCGATCATCTTCCAGTTCTTGTAGAACATCGAATTGATCCTCTCGACGCTCACCGAGACGATGGCGAGAAGGCCGGCGATGAGCCTGGGGACCGGGGACGGCCTGATAATGTCCATGAATACGCAGTAGCGACGACCGTCATACTCGTTGACCGAGCGATGCAGCAGCGTGTCGTCGAAAATGAACAGCGGATTGTCGTACCAGTAGTTCTTGACGTTGCCGCACTCGACGAAGATCTCTGACTTCATCGGAATGAGGTTGTAGAGGATGCGGAGGCTGAGCCGCAACGGTCCGAAGTGCCAGGAGGTCGATTCGCGCTTGCTGAAGACCGAGACGGCAATCGTCTTGATGTATTTGAAATCCTTGTTGAACTCGGCGACGTTGTCTATCCTGTGCTTGCCATACCATTGGTAGACATACATGCCGCGCCGGCCGGCGCCGAAATTGGCGTCGATGTCGGCGATGATTTCGGCCTTGCGCGCCTTGAAGACATCCAAGACCTCGTTGACTTCGCGCTGATAATCCTGAGGGAACTGCTCCAGCTTCCACACGCCCGGATTTCTGTAGCACAGGAGGTCGACCAGCAGGTTGAATGGCGAAAGCAGCCAGGTGAAGAGGCCATTGCCCAGGAAATAGCCGCTGAACAGGGACAGATTCTTGCGGTCGTTGCGCAGCACGTCGATCAGGCCGCAAACGACGAAAATCGTCGTTAGGATCGGAATGAAATAGAAGCCAAGGGCAAGGAGCGGGATGGCAATGGCGAATTTGCGAAGGGTCTTGCGAAGGGTTTTTGTCATTTTTCCACGCGCCGAGCGCGATCCTGTTGCGAATGAATAGTGCCAAAATCACGACAACGACCACCGCCCGGCCGTGCGCCTTGATAAGGTCTTTTGGGTTGCCGCACAACGGCCACGGCATCGTGGCCGGCTGACTGCCTTGCCGAGACCTCGAACTGTCGCGGGGTCAGGATGTCGACCGTTACCTGCTCTTCCTCCGGCCGGCTCGGAAGCTGCGGCATTGGCATCGATATAATCGTGGCCGCGAGCAGCGCGTGCAGAAGAACCGACGTGGAAATACCCCAGGTGAAACCTCGTTTCGGACCGCAACCGCCACCGGCCGTCGCAAGCCTGCTATTCCCGCTCTTTGCGCAGCTTTGCCCAGTAGTCGAGCCGTTTCCTGATATCGCGCTCGAAACCGCGTTCGGGTGGGTCGTAGAAGGTCTGGCGGCCCATCTTTTCCGGAAAATAGTCCTGGCCGGAAAACGCGTCCGGTTCGTCATGATCGTAGCGATAGCCGGCCCCGTAATCTTCGTCCTTCATCAACTTTGTCGGCGCGTTGAGGATGTGCTTGGGCGGTAGCAGCGAACCGTGCTCCTTGGCGGCGCGCGTGGCGGCTTTGAATGCGGTGTAGACCGCGTTGGATTTGGGCGCCGTGGCGAGATAGACGGTGGCCTCGGCGAAGGCGAGTTCGCCTTCGGGCGAACCCAGATAATCGTAGGCGTCCTTGGCCGCGTTGGCGATGACCAATGCCTGCGGATCGGCCAGCCCGATGTCCTCCATCGCCATGCGCACCAGCCGGCGGCCGAGATAGAGCGGATCCTCGCCGGCGTCGAACATGCGCGCGAGGTAGTAGAGCGCGGCATCGGGATCGGAGCCGCGCACGGATTTGTGCAGCGCCGAGATCAAATTGTAATGACCGTCCTGGCCCTTGTCGTAGATCGGCGCCCGACGCTGGATGATGCGCTGCAAGCCTTCGGGACCGAACACTTCGCCTGGTTTGGCGGCGCGCCAAACTTCTTCCGCCAGCGTCAGCGAGGCCCGGCCATCGCCGTCGCTCATGCGGATGAGCATCGCTCGCGCCTCATCATCGAGCGGCAGCGCCCTGCCCTCCGTCTCTTCGGCCCTGGCCAGAAGCTTTGCGATGCTTTCCTCGCCAAGCGAATGGAAAACCAGCACGCGCGCACGCGACAGCAGAGCTGCATTGAGCTCGAAGGACGGATTTTCGGTGGTAGCGCCGACGAGCACGACGGTGCCGTCTTCCATGACTGGAAGGAAGCCGTCCTGCTGGGCGCGGTTGAAGCGGTGGATCTCGTCGACGAACAGCAGGGTCTGGCGGCCATTGGCGCGGCGCAGCTTGGCCGCCTCGAACACTTTCTTCAGGTCGGCTACGCCGGAGAAAACCGCCGAAATCTGCTCGAAGGCAAGGCTGGTTTCACCGGCAAGCAGGCGCGCCACCGTGGTCTTGCCGGTGCCGGGCGGCCCCCAGAAAATCATGGAGCCGAGCGAACCGGAATTAATCAGCCGGGTCAGCGCACCATCGGGGCCGGTCAGATGCTCCTGGCCGACGACCTCGCCAAGGTTTTTCGGGCGCAGCCTGTCTGCCAGCGGCCGGCCTGGCGGCGCCTTTTCCGGTTCATCGACACTGAACAGATCGGCCATGCACTTCTTTTTGGGTTTGGAGCGCGATCTCTTCAGCGATCGAGCTCAGTAACGCAACACCTGGCGCAGTATCTGCCCGCCGCGCTCGACGGTAAAGCGCCACCAGCGCGTATCCTGCTGGGAAGCCTGCGCCAGCGTCGCCGCCGTATCGATTGTCGTGCCGTTGACCTCGCGCACGATGTCGCCCGGCTGGAAGCCGAAATCGGCGGCCGGCGAATCGCGATTGATGTCGACCACGGTGACGCCCTTGATGTCGGTGCGCAGGCCGAGCTTCTGAGCCAGCCGCGGCGATAATTCCGCAACCTTGGCGCCCGAGAAGGGGCTGCGGCCATGCAGCGTCACCTCCGAGGGTTTTGCACCCTCGGGCGCGCGTTCCAGCGCGATGTCCATCGCTGCCTGCTGGCCTTTGGTCAGCACCGCGAAATTGGCCTTTGTACCGATCGACAGCGTCGCCATGCGATAGTCCAGTGCCTCGATGCTCTCGACCGGCTTGCCGTTGATCTGCAGGACGACATCGCCAGGCTTCAATCCGGCCTTGCCGGCCGGTCCGGACGCGTCAACGGACGAGACCAGCGCGCCGGCAGGCTTTTCCATGCCGAGCGATTCAGCGATCTGCGGCGTCACCGCTTCGAACTCGGCCCCGATGTAAGGCCGCTCGAAGAAATCGAGACCGGCCTTGGCGGCATCGGCGAAAGCGCGCACCATATTGGCAGGAATGGCAAAGCCGATGCCGATCGAGCCGCCGCTGCGGCTGAAGATGGCGGTGTTGATGCCGACCAGCTGGCCGCCCATGTTGATCAGCGCGCCGCCGGAATTGCCGGGATTGATGGCAGCGTCCGTCTGGATGAAATAACCCGAATCCGAAACGCCTATATGGCTGCGGGCAAGTGCGGAAACGATGCCGCTGGTGGTGGTCTGCCCGACGCCGAAAGGATTGCCGATGGCCAGCACCAGGTCACCGACTTCGAGCGCATCGGAATCGCCGATGGCGATGACCGGGAATGGCTTGTCGGATTCGATCTTGAGCACGGCAAGATCGAGCGTCTCGTCCTTGAGCATCACCTTGCTGGTGAATTCGCGCCCGTCGGCGGTCGCGACCTTCACCTCGTCGGCATTCTTGATGACGTGGAAATTGGTGACGATGACGCCACTCGGATCGACAAGCACGCCCGAGCCCAGCGAGGACTGCGCGCGCGGCTGCGCGCGACCGAAGAATTCTTCGAAGAACGGATCGCCTTCGAAGGGCGAAACGACCTTGGCCGTTTGCGAGGCATAGACATTGACCACGGCCGGCGCCGTCTGCTTGACCAATGGCGCGAACGACAACTGCACTTCCTCACGGCCGAACGGCACGCGCTTGTCGGGGCCCGAGGTGGCGTTTTCGCCCTCGACGCCGTGCAGCAGGTCGGTGAGCACGTCGGAGAGGCCCGGATCGGCTTTGGGGGCATCCTCGGCCAATGCCTGCCGGACTGTCGGCGTGGTTGCGAACGCCATAAAGGCGCAGAGCAGAACCAGGGACAGTCTTTTAGCGCGCATTGCGAATCCTCCGTGCGAGTTGGGGCGCATTGTCCCGACGAATGTGCAAAATGAAAGGCTAAGGCGATTAAATCGAATTATTTTGACGCAGGAGCAGCCGAGGCGGCCAGAATATGAAAAAGGGGCCCGCAGGCCCCTTTAAATCATTTGAAAAGCGAAGCCTTAAGCGGCTGCGGCTTCCGCATCGGTGCCTTCGGCTTCGAGGCGGGCGCGGTCGCCGGCGCCCTTGGCCTCCGTGTCGCGGTCTACGAATTCGATGACCGCCATCGCGGCATTGTCACCGTGGCGGAAGCCCGCCTTCATGATGCGCAGATAGCCGCCGTTGCGGGTGGCGTAGCGCGGCGCGATGGTGTCGAACAGGCGCTTGACGACGCCTTCATTGCCGATCTGCGCGATCACCTGGCGGCGGGCGTGCAGGTCGCCGCGCTTGCCGAGCGTCACCAGCTTCTCGACGATCGGACGCAGGTCCTTCGCCTTGGGCAAGGTGGTGACGATCTGCTCGTGTTCGAGCAGCGACACGGCAAGGTTGGCAAACATCGACTTGCGATGGCTTATGCTGCGGGCGAACCGGCGGCCTTTAAATCCATGGCGCATGGCTCTTCTCCTTCATTCCGGGTTCGAGAAGCTCCTCGGAGCCTCAATATTGATCTTCGTAACGCTTGGCGAGGTCTTCGATGTTTTCCGGCGGCCAGTCCGGCACTTCCATACCGAGGTGCAGGCCCATCGCCGCCAGGACTTCCTTGATCTCGTTCAGCGACTTGCGGCCGAAGTTCGGGGTACGCAGCATCTCGGCTTCGGTCTTCTGGATGAGATCGCCGATGTAGACGATGTTGTCGTTCTTCAGGCAGTTGGCCGAACGCACCGAAAGCTCGAGTTCGTCGACCTTCTTGAGCAGCGCCGGGTTGAAGGCAAGCTCGGTGACGGCTTCGGTGGCGACTTCCTTCTGCGGCTCGTCGAAATTGACGAACAGGCCAAGCTGGTCCTGCAGGATGCGGGCGGCGAAAGCCACCGCGTCCTCGCCCGAGATCGAACCGTCGGTCTCGATGGTCATGGTCAGCTTGTCGTAGTCGAGAACCTGGCCCTCACGGGTGTTCTCGACCTTGTAGGAGACCTTCTTGACCGGCGAATAGAGGCTGTCGACCGGGATCAGGCCGATCGGCGCATCCTCGGCGCGGTTGCGGTCGGCCGGCACGTAACCCTTGCCGGTATCGACAGTGAATTCCATACGGATTTCAGCGCCCTCGTCCAGCGTGCAGATGACGTGATCCGGATTGAGGATCTCGACGTCGCCCACCGTCTGGATGTCGCCGGCGAGAACCGCACCCGGGCCCTGCTTGCGCACAACCATGCGCTTGGGGCCGTCGCCTTCCATGCGGATGGCGATTTCCTTGATGTTGAGGACGATGTCGGTCACGTCCTCGCGCACGCCGGCGATGGACGAGAATTCATGCAGGACGCCGTCGATCTGTACGGCGGTGACGGCCGCCCCGCGCAGCGAAGACAGAAGCACGCGGCGCAACGCATTGCCGAGGGTGAGGCCGAAGCCGCGTTCGAGCGGCTCGGCCACCAGCGTGGTCAGCGTCTTCTTCTTCGACGAGAACTCGATCTTGTTCGGCTTGATCAGTTCCTGCCAATTTTTCTGGATCATGATGCTTTCCTTCCGTTGACCCGCCACCATCCAATCGTGGCGGGCGACCTGGAAAACCGCGGAGGAACGCTTCTGGCGTTCACGCGGCGTTCGGTAATTCCTTAGACGCGACGCTTCTTGCGCGGACGGCAGCCATTGTGCGGGATCGGGGTCACATCACGGATCGAGGTGATGGTGAAACCAGCCGCCTGCAGGGCGCGCAGCGCCGATTCACGGCCGGAGCCGGGTCCGCAGACCTCGACCTCGAGCATGCGCATGCCGTGTTCCTGGGCCTTCTTGGCAACATCCTCGGCAGCCATCTGGGCGGCGAAGGGGGTCGACTTGCGCGAACCCTTGAAGCCCTGGGCTCCGGCCGACGACCAGGCGATCGAATTGCCCTGCGCGTCGGTAATGGTGATCATGGTGTTGTTGAAGGTCGAATTGACGTGGGCAACGCCCGACGAGATGTTCTTGCGTTCGCGACGGCGAACACGAGCGGCTTCCTTGGCCATGGTATTCCTTTCAGTTGATCTCTACACCGCCGTAATGCCAGCGGCTCCACCTTGGTAAGGGAGTGGGGAATAGGGCAGTAAGGGAGTAGGGAAAGTGCGACCCGATTGCCGGGCATTCCCTACTGCCTTACTCCCCTACTCCCTTACTGCCCTAAATTACTTCTTCTTGCCGGCGATCGACTTGGCCGGGCCCTTGCGGGTGCGTGCATTGGTGTGCGTGCGCTGGCCGCGAACCGGCAGCGAGCGACGGTGACGCAGGCCGCGGTAGCAGCCGAGGTCCATGAGCCGCTTGATGTTCATCGACACTTCGCGGCGCAGGTCGCCCTCGACCTGATAGTCGCGGTCGATCGTCTCGCGGATCTGCAGCACTTCCGCGTCGGTCAGTTGGTTGACGCGGCGCTCGGCCGGGATGCCGACCTTGTCGACGATTTCCTGGGCGAACTTCTTGCCGATGCCGTGAATGTACTGAAGCGCGATGACAACGCGCTTGTTGGTCGGAATGTTGACGCCGGCTATACGAGCCATGTTCTTCTCATCTCCATATAGGCCGGACGAGCCGGCGCTGTCTGCGTTGCCCCGCGTCCGGTGGAGGCCGGCCCTTGCGGGAGTTTCCTGGTCAAAAACGGCTGCCCTGCCCTTGCGGGCAAGCAAACTCCATGCCTGACAGGAAGACGGGCCGCCATACCCCAGCGGACCGCTTCAGTCAAGCACAATCGCTATTTGGCCGAGGCGGCCTCTTTCACCGTCGCCGCGAGCACGGCTTCGATCTCCGACGTCACGGCATCAATACCAGCCATGCCGTCCACGCTCTTCAGCCGGCGCTTGGCATAATAATAGCCGATCAGCGGAGCGGTCTTCTTGTAATATTCCCGCAGCCGCTCCTCGAACACCGCCGGATTGTCGTCCTTGCGCACCGGCTGACCGGCTGCCTTGGCCTCATCGGCTCGCTTGACGATGCGGCCGACCAGCGCCTTGTCGTCGACGACAAGCTCGATGACGGTGTCGAGCGCAATGCCACGTTCGTCAAGCATCGATTCAACCGCATCAGCCTGCACCAGCGTACGCGGGTAGCCGTCGAGGATGAAACCATTGGCGCAATCGGGCTGGTCAATGCGCTCGGCCACGATGGCGTTGACGATGGCATCCGAGACCAGCTCGCCGGCATCCATGACCGCCTTGGCGCGCTTGCCGACCTCGGTGCCGGCCTGGACCGCGGCGCGCAGCATGTCGCCCGTGGAAAGCTGGGGGATGCCGTGCCTCTCTACCAGTCTTTGTGCTTGTGTCCCCTTGCCCGCTCCTGGCGGCCCAAGCAAAATCAACCTCATCTGGCTTTCTTCCCCCCGCGCAGCTTCGACTTCTTGATCAGGCCTTCATACTGGTGCGCGATCAGGTGGCCCTGAATCTGCGCAACCGTGTCGAGCGTGACACTGACCACGATCAGAAGCGATGTGCCACCAAGGTAGAATGGTACGCCAGTCGCCGAGATCAGGAACTCCGGCAGCAGACAGACCAGCACCAGATAGATGGCACCGACGACAGTGATGCGGGTAAGAACGTAGTCGATATAGTCGGCGGTGCGCTCGCCCGGACGATAGCCGGGGATGAAGCCGGAGTGCTTCTTGAGCTGGTCGGCGGTGTCCTTCGGGTTAAAGACGATCGCGGTGTAGAAGAAGGCGAAGAACACGATCATCGCCGCGTAGAACAACATGTAGAGCGGCTGGCCATGGCCGAGCGAGGCCAGGATGGTGCTGGCCCAGGCCGGCATGTTCGTGGTCTGCGAGAAGCCGGCGACGGTGGCCGGCAGCAAGAGCAGCGACGAGGCGAAGATCGGCGGGATGACGCCCGACGTGTTGAGCTTGAGCGGCAGGTGGGAAGTGTCGCCCTGGAACATGCGATTGCCGACCTGACGCTTCGGATACTGGATCAGCAGACGCCGCTGGGCGCGCTCGAAGAAGACGATGAGCGCGATGACGACGATGGCCAGCACGATGATCGCCAGGATCAGGCCGGTCGACAGCGCTCCGGTGCGGCCGAGTTCCAGCGTGCCGGAAATGGCATGCGGCAGGCCGGCGACGATGCCGGAGAAGATGATCAGCGAAATGCCGTTGCCGATGCCGCGCGCGGTGATCTGCTCGCCGAGCCACATCAGGAACATGGTGCCGCCGACCAGCGTGACGACGGTCGAGATGCGGAAGAACATGCCGGGATCGCTGACGATGCCGTTGCCGCCTTCAAGCCCGACCGAAATACCATAGGCCTGCACCAGCGCCAGGAGCACCGTGCCGTAGCGCGTGTACTGGTTGATGACCTTGCGGCCCTGCTCGCCTTCCTTCTTCAGCGCTTCCAGCGACGGGATGACCGAGGTCATCAGCTGCATGATGATGGAAGCGGAAATGTAAGGCATGATGCCGAGCGCGAAGATCGCCATGCGTTGCACGGCGCCGCCGGCGAACATGTTGAACATGCCCAGCACGCCCTTGCTCTGCGAAGAGAAGGCCTGCGCGAAGGCATCGGGATTGATGCCGGGAAGCGGGATGTAGGTGCCGAGGCGGTAGACGAGCAGCGCGCCGACGGTGAACCAGATTCGTTTCTTCAGGTCCTCCGCTTTGGCGAAGGCTGAGAAATTCAGATTCGAGGCTAGTTGTTCAGCAGCCGAAGCCATGCCCGATTCTCCGCTTGGTCACGCTTGATGGCCCTAAGGTCAGGCGGCGCGTGTCACCGAAGCTCACGAGATAAGCTCCGGACTGTAAACATGCAAGCGGCCGCGTTGACGCGGCCGCCATATTGAACAGGTCGAAGCGTGATCGAAAGCAAAACCGGATCGGCCTTGCCGACCGCGCTTCAAATTGCTGTTACTCGGCGGCCGCCTCTTGCGGCAGCTTGACCGAACCGCCGGCCTTTTCGATCTTCTCGATCGCGGCCTTGGAGGCCCCGGCGACGTCAAAGGCGAGCTTCGCCTTGATATCGCCGTCCGACAGCACGCGCACGCCGTCCTTCACGCGACGGATGACGCCGGCGGCGACCAGCGCCTCGGCCGTCACGGTCGCCTTCGCATCGAGCTTCTTGGCGTCTACAGCGGCCTGGATACGGGCCAGCGAGACGACGGTGAAGCTCTTGGCGAAGATGTTGTTGAAGCCACGCTTCGGCAGGCGCCGATAGAGCGGCATCTGGCCACCCTCGAAGCCGTTGACGGCGACGCCGGAGCGCGCCTTCTGGCCCTTGACGCCGCGACCGGCAGTCTTGCCGGAACCGGAGCCGATGCCGCGGCCGAGACGCTTCTTCGAATGCGTCGCGCCGTCCTTGTCACGCAGATCGTTGAGTTTCATCTTGCTTCTCCTGCGCCTGTGCTCAGCCCTCGTCCACGACGCGGACGAGATGCTGGACGGCAGCGATCATGCCGCGCACGGAAGGCGTATCTTCCAGCGTGCGCTGCTTGTGCATCTTGTTGAGGCCGAGGCCGACCAGCGTCGCGCGCTGTTCCTTCGGGCGGCGGATCGGCGAACCGATCTGCTCAACGGTGATGGTCTTGGTTGCTTTCTTGGCCATGGTCAAAATCCCTGGTCAGATCGACTATTCTTCAGCCGCGACGGCGGTGCCGCGGCGGGCCTGAAGGGTCGAATACTTGATGCCGCGCGCGGCAGCCACATCCTTGGGATGCATCTGGCTCTTCAGCGCGTCGAAAGTGGCGCGAACCATGTTGTAAGGGTTCGACGAACCCATCGACTTGGCGACCACGTCATGCATGCCGAGCGTCTCGAAGACGGCACGCATCGGGCCGCCGGCGATGATGCCGGTACCTTGCTTGGCGGCGCGCAGGAGAACACGGCCGGCGCCCCAGCGTCCCTCGACATCGTGGTGCAGCGTGCGGCCCGAGCGCAGCGGCACGAAGATCATGTCGCGCTTGGCCGATTCGGTTGCCTTGCGGATGGCTTCCGGCACTTCGCGCGCCTTGCCGTGACCGAAGCCGACGCGGCCCTTCTGGTCGCCGACGACGACGAGTGCTGCAAAACCGAAGCGGCGGCCGCCCTTGACGACCTTGGCGACACGGTTGATGTGGACGAGCTTGTCGACCATGCCGTCATCGCGTTCTTCACGATCGCGGCCGCGGCCGCCATCCCTACGTTCCTGTGCCATATCCTGTTCCTTGTTCTTTTCCGGAAGCACGGGTTGCTGAATGCCGACGCCTCATTGCGGGTCGCCGACGGTGAAAATCATCACTCCCTTGCATGATCCGTTTCGAAAAGTCTGCAACTTTCTGCCGACTTTCGGTCCGGATCAGGCTTAGAAGCTCAAGCCGCCTTCACGAGCCGCCTCGGCCAGCGCCTTGACGCGGCCGTGATAGATGTACGGGCCGCGGTCGAAGACGACTTCCTTGACTCCCGCCTTGGCGGCACGCTCGGCGATCAGCTTGCCAATCGCGGCAGCGGCAGCGGTATCTGCACCGGTCTTGAGCGAACCCTTGAGGTCCTTCTCGAGGGTCGAGGCGGCAGCGATGGTGTGGCCCTTGGCGTCGTCGATGACCTGGACGTAGATGTTCTTCGACGTGCGGTGAACCGACAGGCGCGGACGCTCGCCGGCGACCTTCTTGATCTGGCGGCGGACGCGCTGCGCGCGGCGCTGAGTGGCTTCCTTGGTACCCATGATGGTCTTCCTTGCCTTCAGAAAACGGGGGCCGCCCTGTGCGGTAGGCGAAAGCGCCTCCCGCGACCGCTCCCCGCGGCGTTACACTTCCTGGCTTGGCCCCTTCCGAAAAGTCTGCACCTTCCCGGGGCCAAACCCACTACTTCTTCTTGCCTTCCTTGCGGACGATCTTCTCGCCTGCGTAGCGGACGCCCTTGCCCTTGTAGGGCTCGGGACCACGGTATTCGCGGATTTCCGCAGCCACCTGGCCGACCTGCTGCTTGTCGATGCCGGCCACGGTGATTTCGGTCGGCTTCGGCACGGTGATGGTGATGCCTTGCGGCGTCTCGTAGACGACGTCGTGGCTGAAGCCGAGCGCCAGCTGCAGGTTCTTGCCCTGCAAGGCGGCGCGATAGCCGACGCCGGTGATCTCGAGCTTCTTCTCGAAGCCGTCCTTGACGCCCTGCAGGATGTTGACGATCTGCGTGCGCGACATGCCCCACTTGGAGCGGGCGGTCTTGGACTGGTCGCGCGGCTCGACAGCTATCTCGCTGCCTTCCATCTTGACCAGCACTTCGTCGTTGACCACGAACTTCAGCTCGCCCTTGGGGCCCTTCGCCGTCACGGTCTGGCCGTTGACGGTCGCGGTCACGCCCTGCGGCAGCGAAACGGGTTTCTTTCCAATACGAGACATTTTGTTGTCCTCGTCACTTCTCTTGTTTCAGGTCTCTGTCTTCGGAACGATCCGAAGACCGGATTCCATTTTTTCGGGATCACGCTGCCGGATCAGAAGATCTGGCAGAGGATCTCGCCACCGACGTTCTGTTCGCGCGCTTCGTGGTCGGCCATCACGCCCTTCGGCGTCGAAAGGATGGCGATACCGAGGCCGTTGGCGACATGCGGGATCGACTTGGCCGAAACGTAAACGCGGCGGCCCGGCTTCGAGACGCGGGCGATTTCGCGCACGACCGGCGCTCCATCGAAATACTTCAGCTCGATCTCGATTTCGGACTTGCCGTTGTCGAAGTCGGTCTGGCTGTAGTCGCGGATATAGCCTTCAGCCTTCAGCACGTCGAGGACGCGGGTGCGCAGACGCGAGGCCGGCGTCGACACGCTCGACTTCTTGCGGCCATAGGCGTTGCGGATGCGGGTCAGCATATCGCCGAGAGGATCGCTCAATGACATATTATGTCCTCCTTACCAGCTCGACTTGACCAGGCCCGGGATCTGGCCGTTATTGCCGAGATCACGAAGCGCGATGCGCGATACTTTGAGCTTGCGATAGTAGGCACGCGGACGGCCGGTGACTTCGCAGCGGTTGCGGATGCGGATCTTGGCCGAGTTGCGCGGCATGGCGGCAAGCTTGAGCTGAGCGCGGAAGCGCTCTTCCATCGGCTTGGACTGGTCCATGATGATCGCCTTCAGGGCAGCGCGCTTGGGGCCGTACTGGTCGGCAAGCTTGCGGCGCCTGTTGTTCTTCTCGACTGAGCTGGTCTTTGCCATTTCAGATTTTTCCTTTTCTCGCTGCCGTTACTGGCGGAAGGGGAAGTTGAAGGCCTTGAGCAGTGCCCTGGCTTCGTCGTCCGTCTTCGCAGTCGTACAAACGATGACGTCCATGCCCCAGATCTGATCAACCTTGTCGTAGTTGATCTCCGGGAACACGATGTGTTCCTTGATGCCCATGGCGTAGTTGCCACGGCCATCGAAGCTCTTCGGATTCAGTCCGCGGAAGTCGCGGACGCGCGGCAGCGCGATGTTCACGAGGCGGTCGAGGAACTCGTACATGCGTTCCTTGCGCAGCGTGACCTTAGCGCCGATCGGCATCTTCTCGCGGACCTTGAAGCCTGCGATCGAATTGCGGGCGCGGGTGACGACGGCCTTCTGGCCGGCGATCATCGCCAGATCCTCGGCCGCGATCGAAGGCTTCTTCGAATCGCCGGTCGCTTCGCCAACGCCCATGTTCAGCACGATCTTGTCGATGCGCGGAACCTGCATCTCGTTGTCGTAGCCGAACTGCTCCTGCAATGCCTTGCGGATGGTATCGTTGTAGACCTGCTTGAGGCGCGGCGTGTTCTGGGCAGTCGCCTGCTTGGTTTGAGCCTTAGCCATTGATGACTTCTCCCGAGCGCTTGGCGACGCGCACCTTCTTGCCGTCCTTCTGGAAGACGAAGCCGACGCGGGTCGGCTTGCCATCCTTGGGGTCGGCCAGCGCGATGTTCGACAGCTGGATCGGCGCTTCCTTGGTGATGATCCCGCCCTCTTGGGACTGGGACTGCTTCTGGTGACGACGAATCATGTTGACGCCGCGCACCAGCGCGGTGTCGTCCTTCGGCTGAACCGACAGGACTTCGCCCGAACGGCCCTTGTCCTTGCCAGCCAGCACGACGACCTTGTCGCCTTTTCTAATCTTCTGCATTGGTCCGGCTCCTTACAGCACTTCAGGCGCGAGCGAGATGATCTTCATGTGGTTCTTGGCGCGGAGTTCGCGCGGAACCGGTCCGAAGATACGCGTGCCGATCGGCTCTTTCTTGTTGTCGACGAGAACGGCCGCGTTCTTGTCGAAACGGATCACGCTGCCGTCCGGGCGGCGGATGTCCTTGGCCGTGCGAACCACGACCGCCTTCATCACATCGCCCTTCTTCACGCGGCCGCGCGGGATGGCTTCCTTGATCGACACCACGATGATGTCGCCTACGGAAGCGTATTTCCGCTTCGAGCCGCCCAGCACCTTGATGCACATGACACGACGGGCGCCGGAATTATCCGCGACGTCGAGGTTTGTTTGCATCTGAATCATGACTGGCCGCCTTCTTCTTTTCTAACGGGACGGGTTCTTCACCCCTCCCCGGTCTGTCCAAAATTCGTTTGTTTACGCCCAGAGATCAGGCTTGGTCCGAAGACACGACAATCCAGCGCTTGTCCTTGGAAATCGGCTTCGATTCCTGGATGAACACCTGATCGCCAACCTTGTGGGCGTTGTTCTCGTCGTGCGCCTTGTACTTCTTGGTCATGCGCACGGTCTTCTTCATCACGGGATGCGTGAAGCGCCGTTCGACCTTGACGACAACCGTCTTCTCGTTCTTGTCGCTGACGACGGTGCCCTGCAGAATGCGCTTTGGCATGGTTTTCGTCCTTAAGCCTTCTTAGCCGCGGACTTTTCCGCAGCGATGGTCTTGATACGCGCAATGTCCTTGCGGACCTGCCTCACGCGCGCGGTCTTTTCGAGCTGGCCGGTCGCCTTCTGGAAGCGCAGGTTGAACTGCTCCTTCTTCAGGCTGGCCAGGTCGTCGGTCAGCTGGTCCTGGGTCTTGGTCCGGATGTCTTCGGCTTTCATGATCAGCCCGTCCTTATTCTGCGATGCGCTGTACGAAGCGCGTCCTGACCGAGAGCTTGGCCGCGCCGAGACGCAGTGCCTCACGGGCGGTTTCTTCATTGACGCCGTCGATCTCGAACATGATCCGGCCCGGCTTGACGCGCGCCGCCCAGTAGTCGACCGCGCCCTTGCCCTTGCCCATGCGGACTTCGGTCGGCTTCGAGGTGACCGGCAGATCCGGGAAAATACGGATCCAGACACGGCCGGCGCGCTTCATCTCGCGGGTGATCGCGCGGCGGGCCGCTTCGATCTCGCGCGCGGTGACGCGGTTCGGCTCAAGCGCCTTCAGCCCGAAACCACCGAAATCCAGGTTGGTGCCGCCCTTGGCGGTACCGTGGATGCGGCCCTTGAACTGCTTGCGGAACTTTGTGCGCTTTGGCTGCAGCATCGTTCTAACTCCAAATTCCTAAATGTCTCAGGCGTTTTCGCGACGACGACCGCGTTCGCGATCACCACCACCACCGCCATGCGCATGATCGCCCTCGGTCGCGCGGCGCTCCGAAGCCATCGGGTCGTGCTCGAGGATCTCGCCCTTGAACACCCACACCTTGACGCCGCAGATGCCGTACGCCGTATTCGCCTCGGCCGTGCCGTAGTCGACATCGGCACGCAGCGTGTGCAGCGGCACGCGGCCTTCACGGTACCATTCCATGCGCGCGATTTCGGCGCCGCCGAGACGGCCCGAGCAGTTGATGCGGATGCCTTCGGCACCGAGGCGCATCGCCGACTGCACGGCACGCTTCATGGCACGGCGGAACGCGATGCGGCGCTCGAGCTGCTGGGCGATCGACTGCGCGACCAGGGTCGCGTCGATCTCCGGCTTGCGCACTTCGACGATGTTGAGGTGCGTCTCGGACTTGGTCATCTCCATCAGCTTCTTGCGAAGCTTCTCGATGTCGGCGCCCTTCTTGCCGATGATCAGACCCGGGCGCGCGGCATGGATGGTGACGCGGCACTTCTTGTGCGGACGCTCGATCACGACCTTCGAGATGGCAGCCTGCTTGAGCTCCTTCTCGAGGTACTTGCGGATCTTGATGTCCTCATGCAGCAGCTTGCCGTACTCGCCGGTGTTCGCGAACCAGCGCGAATCCCAGGTGCGGTTGATGCCGAGGCGAAGACCGATCGGATTGACTTTCTGGCCCATTATGCGGCCTCCCCTTTTTCTTCGACTTCACGAACGACGATCGTGAGGTGCGAGAACGGCTTCTCGATACGGCTGGCGCGACCACGGCCCCGGGCATGGAACCGCTTCATGACGATCGACTTGCCGACATAGGCTTCCGCCACGATCAGCGCATCGACGTCGAGGTCGTGGTTGTTTTCCGCGTTGGCGATCGCCGATTCCAGCGTCTTCTTGACCGTGCCGGAAATCCGCTTGGCCGAGAATTCCAGGTCGGAAAGCGCTGTCGCGACCTTCTTGCCGCGGATCAGCGCGGCAACCAGGTTCAGCTTCTGCGGGCTGATACGGATCGTGCGCAGTACGGCGCGCGCTTCGTTGTCAGCAAGCCTGCGCGGAGCTTTGGCCTTGCCCATGATTATTTCCTCTTCGCCTTCTTATCCGCGCCGTGACCGTAATAGGTCCGCGTCGGAGCGAATTCACCGAACTTGTGACCGACCATGTCCTCGTTCACCGAGACGGGAACATGCTTCTGGCCGTTGTAGACACCGAAGGTGAAGCCGACGAACTGCGGCAGGATGGTGGAGCGACGGCTCCACATCTTGATCACCTCATTGCGACCACCTTCACGAACCTTGTCCACCTTCTTGAGAAGGTAGCCGTCGATGAAGGGGCCTTTCCAAATAGAACGAGTCACTTGGCGTTACCTCTTCTTAGCTCTTGCGCTGATGGCGCGAGCGCAGGATGAACTTGTCGGTCGCCTTGTTGGACCGCGTCTTCTTGCCCTTGGTCGGCTTGCCCCACGGCGAGACCGGATGGCGGCCACCGGAGGTGCGGCCTTCACCACCGCCATGCGGGTGGTCGACCGGGTTCATGGTCACGCCGCGATTGTGCGGGCGCTTGCCACGCCAAACCGTGCGGCCGGCCTTGCCGTCGTTGATGTTGCCGTGGTCCGGGTTGGACACCGCACCGACGGTGGCCATGCAGGAGCCGTGAACGACACGCTGCTCGCCCGAGTTGAGGCGCAGGATCGCCATGCCCTGGTCGCGACCGACGAGCTGGGCGTAACCGCCAGCCGAACGGGCGACCTGGGCGCCCTTGCCCGGCTTCAGCTCGATGTTGTGGACGATCGTGCCGACCGGCATCGAGGCCAGCGGCATCGCATTGCCCGGCTTCACGTCGACCGCTTCGCCAGCCACGATCTTGTCGCCGGCGGCAAGGCGCTGCGGAGCGATGATGTAGGACAGCTCGCCATCGTCATACTTGATCAGCGCGATGAAGGCGGTGCGGTTCGGATCGTATTCAATGCGCTCGACCGTGCCGACGACGTCGAACTTGCGGCGCTTGAAATCGATGATGCGGTACGAACGCTTGTGACCGCCGCCGATGAAGCGTGCAGTGATGCGGCCGTAATTGTTACGGCCGCCCGACTTGGTCAGGCCCTCGGTCAGACCCTTGACGGGCTTGCCCTTGTAGAGGCCCGAGCGGTCGACGATGACCAGCTGACGGGTGCTCGGCGTTATCGGGTTGAATTTTTTAAGTGCCATTGTCCTGTCCTCGCGGCCTTGCTCAGAGACCCGTCGCGACGTCGATCGACTGGCCGTCGGCCAGCGTCACTACCGCCTTCTTGACGTCGCTCTGGCGGCCGATCGTGCCGCGGAAGCGCTTGATCTTGCCCTTGCGGACAAGCGTGTTCACGGCCATCACCTTGACGCCGAACAGCGCTTCAACGGCGGCCTTGATTTCCGGCTTCGACGCCTTCTTGGCGACGTTGAAGACGACCTGGTTCTGCTCGGAAGCCATGGTCGACTTTTCGGTGATCGCCGGGCTGACGATTACGTCGTAGTGACGAAGGTCGGTCATTTAAAGCGCTCCTCGAGAGCCTCGACGGCGGCCTTCGAAAGGACCAGCGTGCCGCGGCGCAGAATGTCGTAGACGTTGATGCCCTGGATGGGCAGCACGTCGATGTTCGGGATGTTGGTCGCGGCCAGCTTGAAGTTCCGGTCGAGCTCGGCGCCACCAATCACCAGGGCGTTCGTCAGGCCCAGCGTCGCGAAATTCGCGATCAGCGCCTTGGTCTTTGCCTCGGTCAGCTTCAGCTCGTCGATGACGATGATCGACGCGCTCTTGGCCTTGGCCGAGAGAGCATGCTTGAGGCCGAGCGCGCGGACCTTCTTCGGCAGCTCGTGCTCGTGGCTGCGAACGACCGGGCCGTGAGCCTTGCCGCCGCCGCGGAACTGCGGAGCGCGTGCCGAATGGTGACGGGCGCGGCCCGTACCCTTCTGTTTGTACATCTTGGCGCCGGTGCGCGCGATCTCGGCGCGGCCCTTGGCCTTGTGCGTGCCCTGCTGCTTCTTGGCGAGCTGCCAGCGCACGACGCGCTGCAAAATGTCCTCGCGCGGATCAAGGCCGAAAATCTCCTCGGAGAGTTTCACCTTGCCGGCGTCCTTGCCGCCCAGCGTTGTGATCTTGAGATCCATTATTCCGCTCCCTCTGTGGCCGGAGCCTCATTCTTCGTGCCCATACCGGCAGCAACTGGGCGGATCGCGGCGGGCTTCGGCGCATTGGCCGGAAGCGCCACCTTGGCGGCGTCGCGAACCAGGATCCACGCACCCTTCGACCCGGGAACCGCGCCGCGGATCAGGATCAGGCCGCGGTCGGCATCGGTCGAGACGATCTCGACGTTCTGCGTGGTGACGCGCGTGTCGCCCATGTGGCCGGCCATCTTCTTGCCCTTGAACACCTTGCCGGGGTCCTGGCGCTGGCCGGTCGAGCCGTGCGTCCGGTGCGAGACCGAGTTACCGTGGGTCGCGCGGCCACCACCCATATGGTGGCGCTTGATGACGCCCTGGAAACCCTTGCCGATCGTCGTGCCGGTGACGTCGACCTTCTGGCCGGCGACGAAATGCTCGACGGTGATCTCGGCGCCGACATCGATCATGTTGTCGGCGGAGACGCGGAACTCGGCAAGCTTGGCCTTCGGCTCGACGGAAGCGGTCGCGAAATGGCCGCGCATCGCCTTCGACGTGTTCTTCACCTTGGCAAGGCCAACGCCGAGCTGAACGGCGGTGTAGCCATTCTTCTCCTGCGTGCGCTGCGCCACGACCTGGCAGTTCTCCATCTGGAGAACGGTGACGGGAACATGTTCCCCGGCATCGTTGTAGATGCGGGTCATTCCCACCTTCTTTGCAATCACACCTGAACGCATCGGTTCAATTCCTTTAGAGTTCCGGGCCAGGGGCACCGCCCCTTACCGCGCTCTCATTCCCTTAGAGCTTGATCTCGACGTCGACACCGGCGGCCAGATCGAGCTTCATCAAAGCATCGACGGTCTGCGGGGTCGGATCGACGATATCGAGCAGACGCTTGTGCGTGCGCATCTCGAACTGCTCGCGGCTCTTCTTGTCGACGTGAGGCGACCGGTTGACCGTGAACTTTTCGATCCGCGTCGGCAGCGGAATGGGGCCGCGGACGTTGGCACCGGTGCGCTTGGCCGTCGACACGATTTCGCGCGTCGAGGCGTCGAGCACCCGGTGATCAAACGCCTTCAGGCGGATGCGGATATTCTGTCCGTTCATGCGTCACTTCCTTGTTCTGGCGCGGCGCGGGCACCCGCGCCCGCGACAGATCGGTTTAAGTCCAAATTACTCTTTGATGGTGACGACGATGCCGGCACCGACGGTGCGGCCGCCTTCACGGATGGCGAAGCGCAGCTTCTCTTCCATGGCGATCGGCACGATCAGCTCGACGTCGACCGTGATGTTGTCGCCGGGCATCACCATCTCGGTGCCGGCCGGCAGCGACACGATGCCGGTCACGTCGGTGGTGCGGAAGTAGAACTGCGGACGGTAGTTGGTGAAGAACGGCGTGTGACGGCCACCCTCGTCCTTGGTCAGGATGTAGGCTTCGGCCACGAACTTCTTGTGCGGCTTCACCGAACCGGGCTTGGCCAGAACCTGGCCGCGCTCGACACCTTCACGGTCGACACCGCGCAGCAGCGCGCCGATGTTGTCGCCGGCCTGGCCCTGGTCGAGCAGCTTGCGGAACATCTCGACGCCCGTGCAGGTCGTCTTCGTGGTCGGACGGATGCCGATGATCTCCAGCTCTTCGCCGACCTTGACCACGCCGCGCTCGACGCGACCGGTCACGACCGTGCCGCGGCCCGAGATCGAGAACACGTCCTCGATCGGCATCAGGAACGGCTTGTCGAGCGGACGAACCGGCGTCGGGATGTAGGCGTCGACCTGAGCCATGAGCTCGCGGATCGCGTCCTCGCCGATCTTCTTGTCCGAATCTTCAAGCGCCGCCAGCGCCGAACCCTTGACGATCGGAATGTCGTCGCCGGGGAACTCGTTCTTGGTCAGCAATTCGCGAACCTCGAGCTCGACCAGCTCAAGCAGCTCGGCATCGTCGACCTGGTCGACCTTGTTCAAAAACACCACGATCGACGGCACGCCGACCTGGCGGGCCAAAAGGATGTGCTCGCGGGTCTGCGGCATCGGGCCGTCGGCGGCCGACACAACCAGGATCGCGCCGTCCATCTGCGCGGCACCGGTGATCATGTTCTTCACATAGTCGGCGTGGCCGGGGCAGTCGACGTGGGCGTAGTGGCGGTTCTCCGTCTCGTACTCGACGTGAGCCGTCGAAATGGTGATGCCGCGCGCCTTCTCTTCCGGCGCCGCGTCAATCTGGTCATAGCGCTTGTATTCGCCAAAATACTTGGTGATCGCTGCCGTCAAAGACGTCTTGCCATGATCAACGTGGCCAATCGTGCCGATGTTCACATGCGGCTTGGTGCGCTCGAATTTACCTTTTGCCATGTGATGTCTCCATTCCTGCTCGCCCGTACGGGCTCTTAATTAAGTTGCCGCAGCACCCTGCCGGGTTACGCGTATTTCTTCTGGACTTCCTGGGCGACCGCGGTCGGGACCGGCTCGTAATGGTCGAACTGCATCGTGTATGCCGCACGGCCCTGGCTCATCGAGCGCAGATTGTCGACGTACTTGAACATGTTGGCGAGCGGCACCATCGCGTTGATGACGACTGCCACGCCGCGGGCTTCCTGGCCCTGGATCTGGCCACGACGGCCGTTGAGGTCGCCGATGACACCGCCGACATAATCTTCCGGCGTCACGACCTCGACCTTCATGATCGGCTCGAGCAGCTGCACGCCGAGCTTCGGCGAAGCTTCCATAAAGCAAGCGCGGGAAGCGATTTCGAATGCGAGCACCGAAGAGTCGACGTCGTGGAAAGCGCCGTCGATCAAGGTAGCTTTGACGCCGATCATCGGGAACCCGGCAAACGGGCCGGAACCCATCTTGCTCAGCAGGCCCTTCTCGACACCCGGGATGTATTCCTTCGGCACAGCGCCGCCGACGATCTTGGATTCGAACACGAAATCCTCGCCATCGGGGTTCGGCTCGAACACGATCTTCACGCGGGCGAACTGCCCGGTACCACCGGTCTGCTTCTTGTGCGTGTAGTCCTGCTCGTGCCTGCGGGTGATCGTCTCGCGATAAGCCACCTGCGGCGCACCAACATTGGCCTCGACCTTGAACTCGCGGCGCATGCGGTCGACGATGATGTCGAGGTGCAGCTCGCCCATGCCGGAAATGATGGTCTGGCCGCTTTCCTCGTCGGTCTTGACGCGGAAGGACGGATCCTCGGCAGCCAGGCGATGCAGAGCGAGGCCCATCTTTTCCTGGTCGTTCTTGGTCTTCGGCTCGATGGCGATCTGGATGACCGGATCGGGGAATTCCATACGCTCGAGGATGACCGGATGAAGCGGATCGCACAGCGTGTCGCCGGTGGTCGTGTCCTTGAGACCTGCGAGAGCGACGATGTCGCCGGCATAGGCCTCTTCAACGTCGGCACGGGAATTCGCATGCATCTGCAGCATGCGGCCGATGCGCTCTTTCTTGCCCTTCACGGTGTTGTCGACCGAGATGCCCTTGGTGAGCTTGCCCGAATAGATGCGGGCAAAGGTCAGCGAACCGACGAACGGGTCGTTCATAATCTTGAACGCCAGCATCGACAGCGGCTCGTCGTCGACGGCGTGACGCTCGATCTCGGCGTCGGTCTTGGCATCGACACCCTTGATCGCGGGCACATCGGCCGGCGACGGCAGGTATTCCACGACCGCGTCGAGCAGAGGCTGCACGCCCTTGTTCTTGAATGCCGAGCCGCAGAACATCGGGAAGAACTTGACCGCGATGGTGCCCTTGCGGATCAGCGCGCGGATCTCGTCATTCGACGGCATCTTGCCTTCGAGGTAGTTTTCAAGAGCCGTCTCGTCCATCTCGACGGCGGCCTCGATCATCTTCTCGCGGTATTCCTCGGCGCGGGCCTTGAGGTCGGCCGGGATCTCGACGACATCCCAGGCAGCGCCCAGCGTCTCGTCGCGCCAGACCAGCGCGTTCATCTCGACCAGGTCGACAACGCCCTTGAATTCGGTCTCGGCGCCGATCGGCAGCTGCATGACGACAGCCTGCGCACCAAGGCGCGAGCCGATCATCTCGACCGAGCGGTAGAAGTCGGCGCCGGTCTTGTCCATCTTGTTGCAGAAGATCATGCGCGGCACGCGGTACTTGTCGGCCTGGCGCCAGACGGTTTCCGTCTGCGGCTCCACACCGGCATTGGCGTCGAGCAGCGCGATGGCACCGTCAAGCACGCGCAGCGAACGCTCGACCTCGATGGTGAAGTCGACGTGTCCGGGCGTGTCGATGATGTTGAAGCGGTGCATCTTGCCGTCACGGCCCTTCCAGAAGGTCGTGGTCGCGGCCGACGTGATCGTGATGCCGCGTTCCTGCTCCTGCTCCATCCAGTCCATGGTCGCGGCGCCGTCGTGCACTTCGCCGATCTTGTGCGACTTGCCCGTGTAATAGAGGACGCGCTCGGTGGTCGTCGTCTTGCCGGCGTCGATATGCGCCATGATACCGAAATTGCGGTAGTCTTCGATTTTATATTCGCGGGCCATCGTAACTGCCTCTCAGTCTCTTTCGCGCTTTACCAGCGGTAGTGCGCGAAGGCGCGGTTGGCTTCAGCCATCTTGTGGGTGTCTTCACGCTTCTTCACGGCGGTGCCGCGGTTGTTGGCCGCGTCCATCAGCTCGCCGGAGAGGCGGTCGACCATGGTGGTCTCGTTGCGGTTGCGGGCCGCGGCGATCAGCCAGCGGATGGCCAACGCCTGACGGCGCTCGGGGCGCACGTCGACCGGAACCTGGTAGGTGGCGCCGCCGACGCGACGCGAACGCACTTCCACATGCGGCGCGACATTGTCGAGCGCCTGATGGAAGACGGTGACCGGCTCCTGCTTGGTTTTCGACTGGACCTGGTCGAGCGCGCCGTAGACGATGGTCTCGGCAACCGACTTCTTGCCGTCATACATGACGGCGTTCATGAACTTGGTGACGATCAGATCGCCGAACTTGGGGTCCGGATTGATCTCACGCTTTTCTGCACTGTGACGACGGGACATGGCTTTTGTCTCTCAATCTCTCATAGCCCGGCGCAGTCAAAAAAGCGCCGAAGCCGGAAAACCTTACTTCGGACGCTTGGCACCGTATTTCGAACGGCGCTGCTTGCGGTTCTTCACACCCTGCGTGTCGAGCACTCCGCGGATGATGTGGTAACGGACACCCGGAAGGTCCTTGACGCGGCCGCCGCGGATCATGACCACGGAGTGCTCCTGAAGGTTGTGACCTTCGCCGGGGATGTAACCGATCACCTCGAAACCATTGGTCAGGCGGATCTTGGCCACCTTGCGCAGCGCCGAGTTCGGCTTCTTCGGCGTCGTTGTGTAGACGCGCGTGCAGACGCCCCGCTTCTGCGGGTTCTGCTGCATGGCCGGGACCTTGTTGCGCTTCACCGGCGCAATGCGCGGCTTGCGGATCAGCTGGTTGACGGTAGGCATTAAACCCTCTTGTCTCTCAATTCCGTGTCTCGTGCCGGTCAAGGCTCGCTCAAAGCGTCATTTCCATACGCAAATTCGGGCCACAAACCGCGCCTTGCGGTCTTGCCCGAACAAATCGCAGAGGAAGCGGATACCGCTTCGTGCACGCCGGAAATGTCTTTTCGCTCGTAAAACGAACCCTGTTTGAGGCAAACTCCAAAGCGTGTCGCTTCGGAAGGGAGAGCCTCACATCGGTTCTGACTGGGCGGCTTCTACTCGCAAGCCCGCGTACCGTCAACCCCGGAGCGGCAAATATTGCATTGAAGCCGGGGCTTGGCAGCCATGCGTAAACCGCATGTAATTTTCTTTCGTCATTTTGCAAGGGCGAGGAAGAAAGTGACCGGGTTTTGGCTGTTGCGCGGCGCGGCTTCATGCGAAAAAGCCGCATGAACAGTCAAAGCCCCTCGCCGCGAAGGAATCGGCCCGTGAACGACAACGAGGAACGCCCGGTCACCATCATCACCGGCCGGGTGTGGAAGAGAAAAGGCGGCAAGCCGGAAGGCGTGCACGTCATGCTGGTTGCGCCTGATGACGATTCGGCGGTGCGCCGTGCGCTCGAATCGCTGGCGGCGGAGGGTTACGCCGAAGCCGAGCTCGACCAGATCGGCGACATGGAGGGCGAGCCCGACGAGGAGCCGCATCTTTCGGCCTTCCAGGGCGCGCTCGAAGGCGAAGTGTCGATCGTGACCTTTGACGTGCCGATCTGAAAGCGTGCCGGCCCTTGCCGTTCGAATCGCCGCTGAAGCCTTCCAACGAGTGAAAGGCCCACGCTGCAGCTCCGGCAAAGACGGAGTTGACCTTTCGGCTTCGGCTTGTCCGGGGCAAGTGTTCTGATAAGAAGCGCTCACCATCATCCACAGACGGAGCGGCCGTGTCCCAGCCCATCAAGATAGGTATTGTCGGTGTCGGCAAGATCGTCCGCGACCAACACCTTCCGGCGCTCGCCAAGGACCGGGACTACCGGCTGATCGCCGCTGCCAGCCGGCATGGCAAGGTTGAAGACATCCATAATTTTCCCGATATCGAGACGATGCTTGGCGCCGTTCCCGAACTCGACGCCGTCTCACTCTGCATGCCGCCGCAATTCCGCTACGCTGCGGCGCGCACCGCGCTCGAGGCGAAGAAGCACGTGTTCCTGGAAAAGCCGCCCGGCGCCACGGTCAGCGAGGTCGAGGACCTGAAGGCGCTGGCGACGAAACAGGGCGTGTCGCTGTTCGCCAGTTGGCATTCGCGCTATGCGCCGGCGGTTGAAGCGGCACGGACTTTTTTGGCCGCGACGCAAATCAAATCAGCGGCAATCGTCTGGAAGGAAGACGTGCGCCGCTGGCACCCGAACCAGGACTGGATCTGGCAGCCAGGCGGCTTCGGCGTCTTCGATCCAGGCATCAACGCGCTGTCGATCGCGACCTACATCCTGCCCGCCATGTACATCACCTCGGCCGCGCTCGACTTCCCGGAGAACCGCGACGCGCCGATCGCCGCCCAGGTCGCCTTCCGCGCGGCGAACGGGTCGGCGGTGACGATGGATCTGGATTGGCTCCAGACCGGGCCGCAGAGCTGGGACATTCTCGCCGATACCGATGCCGGCAAGATGGTGCTCTCGGGCGGTGGCTCGAAACTCTCCATCGACGGCCGCGTCGTCCATGAAGAACCGGAATCGGAATATCCTGAACTCTACAGGCGTTTCGCCGAAATCGTGCGCGCCGGCACTTCCGATGTCGATCTCGCGCCCCTCCAGCATGTCGCCGACGCCTTCATGCTCGGCAAGCGCAATGTGGTCGAGGCGTTCTTCGACTGAATAGCGACTGTCGCCCGGATCGCGGATCCGGTCCGCCTATCGCAACAACTCAATCGACAATCGCTATGGCGAACCCGTCATAGCCCTTGGCGCCGACAGTCTGGATCGCGGTGCCGTCCAGGCGCTTGTCGCCGCCGATGAAGGAGAACGCCGCGCGTGCACCTTCGACGTTGGCGTCGCGACCATCCTCGTCGAGCACCGTGCCGTCGCGAATGACGTTGTCGCAGACGATGACCGTTCCCGAGCGCGACAGCCGCATGGCCCAGGAGAGATAGTTGCGGTTGTTAGGCTTGTCGGCGTCGATGAAAACGAGGTCGAACGGCCCGGCGTCTTCGGCCCCCAGCGCAGCGAGCGACTGCAGCGCCGGCCCGACCCGCAGATCGACCTGTTCGGAAACCCCTGCCCGCTCGAAATTCGAACGCGCGACCTTGGCGTGGTGCGGATCGAGTTCGAGCGTCACGATTTTTCCGCCGGCCGGCAATCCCCGCGCCATCCAGATGGTGGAATAACCGCCCAGCGTACCAATCTCGAGCACCTTTTTCGCGCCGCGAATGCGCACCAGCAGCGAGAGCAGCTTTCCTTGCGTCGCCGAGACGTCGATCGCCGGCAAGCCACCGTCGCGGTTGGCCGCCAGGACCGCGTCGAGAACGGGATCCGCCTCGAAGAGCGAGGAAACGATGTAGTTATCGACAGCCGTCCAGGTTTTCGTGCTCATCTGCCTTCCTCGATTGTTCGTTGAAACGAAAAAGCCGCCGGGTTGCCCCGGCGGCCTTGTTGCCTGAGATCTCTTGCCGCCGCGCTTATTGCGCGGCGGTTGTCATGTCGGCCAGCATCGGCTCGGCGACTTCGACACCGGAGGCCTTGCGGCGCTCGTCGATGATCAGTTCGTCGCGCGAGGTGGCGATGCGGCGGATCTGGCTCATCGTGCCGCCGGTACCGGCCGGGATCAGCCGGCCGACGATGACGTTTTCCTTCAAGCCCTGCAGCATGTCGGTCTTGCCGGCAACCGCGGCTTCCGTCAGCACCCTGGTCGTCTCCTGGAAGGAGGCGGCCGAGATGAAGGACGGCGTCTGCAGCGAGGCCTTGGTGATGCCGAGCAGCACCGGCTGGCCTTCGGCCGGCTTCTTGCCGTCCTCGACCAGGCGCTCGTTGACCTCTTCCAGTTCGATCACGTCGACGTGGTCGCCCGGAATATAGGTCGAGTCGCCCTGCGTGGTGATCTCGACCTTCTGCAGCATCTGCCGAACGATCACCTCGATGTGCTTGTCGTTGATCGACACGCCCTGCAGACGGTAGACCTCCTGGATCTCGTTGACGAGGTAGGACGCAAGCGCCTCCACGCCCTTGATCGCCAGGATGTCGTGCGGCGCCGGATTGCCGTCGAGGATGTAGTCGCCCTTCTCGATGACGTCGCCGTCCTGGAGATGGAACGGCTTGCCCTTCGGGATCAGGTATTCGACAGGCTCAAGCGTCGAGTCATGCGGCTCGATGATGATGCGGCGCTTGTTCTTGTAGTCGCGGCCAAAGCGGATCGTACCATCGATCTCTGCGATGATGGCGTGATCCTTCGGACGACGGGCCTCGAACAGCTCGGCAACACGCGGCAGACCGCCGGTGATGTCCTTGGTCTTGGCGCTTTCCATCGGGATACGCGCCAGGACGTCGCCGGGGCGAACCTGAGCACCCGGCTCGACCGAGAGAATGGCCTCGACCGAGAGCAGGAAGCGGGCATCGCCGCCCTTCGACAGCTTGCCGACCTTGCCCTTGGCGTCCTGAACCACGATCGCCGGCTTCAGGTCGTTGCCGCGCGGCGTCGAACGCCAGTCGATAACCTCGCGCTTGGTGATGCCGGTCGACTCGTCGGCCGTTTCCTGGACGGAAATGCCGTCGACCAGATCCTCGAACGCCACCTTGCCCTCGATTTCGGTGAGGATCGGGCGGGTGTAAGGATCCCACTCGGCGATGCGCTGGCCGCGCTTCACCTTGTCGCCATCGTCCACGAAGATGCGCGAACCATAGGTGACGCGGTGCGTGGCGCGCTCCTTGCCGGCCTCGTCGAGGATCAGCACCGCCATGTTGCGGCCCATGACCATCTGCTGGCCGTCCGAGTTGCGCACCACGTTGCGGTTGCGGATCTCGACCTTGCCCTCATAGGAGGCTTCAAGGAACGAGCTATCCACCACCTGCGCCGTACCGCCCATGTGGAAGGTACGCATGGTGAGCTGGGTGCCCGGCTCGCCGATCGACTGCGCCGCGATGACGCCGACGGCCTCGCCCTGGTTGACCGGGGTGCCCCGGGCCAGATCGCGTCCGTAGCAGACCGCGCAGACGCCGACCCTGACTTCGCAAGTCAGCGCCGAGCGGATGCGGACCGACTGCACGCCGGCCTTTTCGATCTGCTCCACGTCGCGCTCGTCCATCAGCGTTCCGGCCTTGACCAGCAATTCGCCGGTCACCGGATGGTTGATGTCGTCGAGCGCGGTGCGGCCCAGCACGCGCTGGCCGACCGAAGCGACGACCTGACCGGCATCGACGATCGGCTGCATGGTGAGGCCCTTGTCGGTGCCGCAATCCACGGAGTTGACGATGCAGTCCTGCGCCACGTCGACCAGACGACGGGTGAGGTAGCCCGAGTTCGCCGTCTTCAATGCGGTGTCTGCCAGGCCCTTGCGGGCGCCGTGGGTCGAGTTGAAGTACTCGAGCACGGTCAGGCCTTCCTTGAAGTTCGAGATGATCGGCGTCTCGATGATTTCACCCGACGGCTTGGCCATCAGGCCGCGCATGCCGGCGAGCTGGCGCATCTGGGTGGGCGAGCCGCGCGCACCGGAGTGCGACATCATGTAGATCGAGTTCATCGGCTTCTGACGGCCATTGTCCTCGAACTCGACCGCCTTGATGCGGGCCATCATTTCGTCGGCGACCTTTTCCGAGCACTTGGCCCAGGCGTCGACGACCTTGTTGTACTTCTCGCCCTGCGTGATCAGGCCGTCATTGTACTGCTGCTCGTATTCCTTGGCCAAGGCCTCGGTGTCCGACACCAGCTTGATCTTGGTATCCGGGATCAGCATGTCGTCCTTGCCGAACGAAATGCCGGCACGGCAGGCATGGGCGAAACCGAGCGCCATGATGCGATCGCAGAAAATGACCGTCTCCTTCTGACCGCAATGGCGGTAGACGGTGTCGATCATCTTGGAGATGTTCTTCTTGGTCATCTCCTGGTTGGCGGTCTCGTAAGGCACGTTGACGTTCTTCGGCAGAAGCTCGCCGATAATCATGCGGCCAGGCGTGGTGTCGTAGATCTTCGACACGACCTTGCCCTCGGCGTCGACCGAGCGGAAGCGGCCCTTGATCTTGGCGTGCAGGGTCACCGCCTTGGTCTCGAGCGCGTGCTGGAGTTCGCCCATATCGGCAAACACCATGCCCTCGCCCGGCTCGTTCTGGTTGACGATCGAGAGGTAGTAGAGACCCAGAACCATGTCCTGCGACGGCACGATGATCGGCGCGCCGGAAGCCGGGTGCAGGATGTTGTTGGTCGACATCATCAGCACGCGGGCTTCCAACTGCGCTTCCAGCGACAGCGGCACGTGGACCGCCATCTGGTCGCCGTCGAAGTCGGCGTTGAAGGCCGTGCAGACCAGCGGATGCAGCTGGATCGCCTTGCCTTCGATCAGGATCGGCTCGAACGCCTGGATGCCGAGGCGGTGCAGCGTCGGCGCGCGGTTCAAGAGCACCGGATGCTCGCGGATGACCTCGTCGAGGATATCCCAGACTTCCGGACGCTCCTTCTCGACCAGCTTCTTGGCCTGCTTGACGGTCGAGGAGTAACCCTTGGCGTCGAGGCGGGCGTAGATGAAGGGCTTGAACAGTTCGAGCGCCATCTTCTTGGGCAGGCCGCACTGGTGCAGCTTGAGCTCCGGACCGGTGACGATGACCGAACGGCCGGAATAGTCGACGCGCTTGCCGAGCAGGTTCTGGCGGAACCGGCCCTGCTTGCCCTTGAGCATATCCGACAGCGACTTCAGCGGACGCTTGTTGGCGCCGGTGATGACCCGGCCACGGCGGCCGTTGTCGAACAGCGCGTCGACGGCCTCCTGCAGCATGCGCTTTTCATTGCGCACGATGATGCCGGGGGCACGCAGCTCGATCAGCCGCTTCAGACGGTTGTTGCGGTTGATGACGCGTCGATAGAGATCGTTGAGGTCCGACGTCGCGAAACGTCCGCCGTCCAGCGGGACGAGCGGGCGCAGGTCCGGCGGGATCACCGGAACCACCTTCATGATCATCCATTCCGGACGGTTGCCGGACTCCATGAAGTTCTCGACGACCTTGAGCCGCTTCAGATACTTCTTCTGCTTCAGCTCGGACGTGGTCGAAGCCAGCTCCGAACGCAGGTCGCCGGCGATCTTCTCCAGGTCCATGCCGGCCAGAAGGTCATGAATGGCCTCGGCGCCGATCATGGCGGTGAAGCTATCCTCGCCATATTCGTCGACGGCGATCATGTACTCTTCCTCGCTGAGCAGCTGGTGCTCCTTCAGCGCGGTGAGGCCGGGTTCGGTGACGATATAGTTCTCGAAGTAGAGGACGCGCTCGATGTCCTTCAGGGTCATGTCGAGCAGCGTGCCGATGCGCGAGGGCAGCGACTTCAGGAACCAGATATGAGCGACGGGTGCCGCCAGCTCGATATGGCCCATGCGCTCGCGGCGAACGCGCGACAGCGTGACTTCGACACCGCACTTTTCGCAGATGACGCCCTTGTACTTCATGCGCTTGTACTTGCCGCACAGGCACTCGTAGTCCTTGATCGGGCCAAAAATGCGCGCACAGAACAGACCGTCACGCTCCGGCTTGAAGGTGCGGTAGTTGATGGTCTCCGGCTTCTTGATCTCGCCGAACGACCAGGACAGAATCTTCTCAGGGCTGGCGAGCGATATCCGGATGGAATCGAACACCTGCGCCGGCGCCTGGGGATTGAAGAGATTCATGACCTCTTGGTTCATGCCGTTCTCCTTTCGGGGTCCTCGAAAACCCCTTGCATCTGATGCGGGGCAAATGCCCGCTGAGTGGTCGGCCCACCGGCCGAAGAATTTGGTGCACCCGGTCGCGGGAGCCTCTCCCGCGACCGGGTGTCTTGTTTATTCCGCTGCGTCGGGCAGCCGAACCGGGGCTTCGTCGAGCTTGGTGTTCTCCAATTCGACGTTGAGGCCGAGCGACCGCATCTCCTTGACGAGAACGTTGAAGCTCTCGGGAATGCCGGCCTCGAAGGTGTCGTCACCGCGGACGATCGCCTCGTAGACCTTGGTGCGGCCAGCGACGTCGTCCGACTTCACCGTCAGCATTTCCTGCAGCGTATAGGCGGCGCCGTAGGCTTCCAGCGCCCAGACCTCCATTTCGCCGAAGCGCTGGCCGCCGAACTGCGCCTTGCCGCCCAGCGGCTGCTGGGTGACGAGCGAGTACGGACCTATCGAACGCGCGTGGATCTTGTCATCCACGAGGTGGTGAAGCTTGAGCATGTAGATGTAGCCCATCGTCACCTTGCGATCGAACGGCTCGCCGGTGCGTCCGTCATAGAGCTGCGACTGACCGCTGGTGTGCAGGCCCGCCTGCTCCAGCATGACGTTGATGTCGGCCTCGTGCGCGCCGTCGAACACCGGGGTTGCGATCGAGACGCCGCGGCGCATCTGCTCGCTCAGGCGAACGATGCTCTCGTCGTCATACTCGCGGACCGGCTCGTTGCGGTCGTTGGCGGGCATGAAGCTCTCCAGCGTCTTGCGCAGCGGCTTGATGTCGCCGGCAGACTTGTAGGCGTCGATCATCTCGCCGATCTTCCTGCCCATTCCGGCGCAAGCCCAGCCCAGATGCGTTTCCAGGATCTGGCCGACATTCATGCGGCTCGGCACACCCAGCGGGTTGAGCACGATATCGGCATGCGTGCCGTCCTCGAGGAAAGGCATGTCCTCGACCGGAACGATGCGCGACACGACACCCTTGTTGCCGTGACGGCCGGCCATCTTGTCACCCGGCTGCATCTTGCGCTTCACCGCCACGAAGACCTTGACCATCTTCATGACGCCCGGAGGCATTTCGTCGCCGCGCTGCACCTTCTCGACCTTGTCCATGAAGCGCTGTTCGAGTGCCTTCTTGGAATCGTCGTACTGGCCGCGCAGGGCTTCCAGTTCGCTCTGGAGCTTTTCGTTCTCCACGGCGAACTGCCACCACTGCGAACGCGGATACTCGTCGAGCGTGTCCTTCGACAGCGTCGAGCCCTTCTTGAAGCCCTTCGGTCCGGCGATCGCTTCCTTGCCGACGAGCACGTCGGAAAGGCGCGCGTAGACGTTGCGATCCAGGATCGCCTGCTCGTCGTCACGGTCCTTGGCGAGGCGTTCGATCTCCTCGCGCTCGATCGCCATGGCGCGCTCGTCCTTCTCCACACCGTGGCGATTGAACACGCGCACCTCGACGACGGTGCCGAAGGTGCCCGGAGGCATGCGCATCGAGGTGTCGCGCACATCGGATGCCTTTTCGCCGAAGATGGCGCGCAGAAGCTTTTCTTCCGGCGTCATCGGGCTTTCGCCCTTCGGCGTGATCTTGCCGACCAGGATATCGCCCGGCTGAACTTCGGCACCGATATAGACGATGCCGGCTTCATCGAGGTTCTTCAGCGCTTCTTCCGAGACGTTCGGAATGTCGCGCGTGATTTCCTCCGGTCCGAGCTTGGTGTCGCGCGCCATGACCTCGAACTCCTCGATGTGGATCGAGGTGAAGACGTCGTCGGCGACGATGCGCTCGGACAGGAGGATCGAGTCCTCGTAGTTGTAGCCGTTCCACGGCATGAACGCGACCAGCACGTTGCGGCCGAGAGCCAGATCGCCGAGCTCGGTCGAAGGACCGTCCGCGATGATGTCGCCCTTGTTGACCCGGTCGCCCATGCGCACCAGCGGACGCTGGTTGATGCAGGTGTTCTGGTTCGAACGCTGGAACTTCATCAGCCGGTAGATGTCGACGCCGGACTTGCCCGGATCGAGGTCTTCCGTGGCGCGGATGACGATACGCGTCGCGTCCACCTGGTCGACGATGCCGCCGCGGCGGGCGCCGATGGCGGCGCCCGAATCACGGGCGACGATCGGCTCCATGCCGGTGCCGACGAACGGCGCCTCGGCGCGCACCAGCGGCACGGCCTGGCGCTGCATGTTCGAGCCCATCAGCGCGCGGTTGGCGTCGTCGTTCTCAAGGAACGGGATCAGGGCCGCGGCCACCGACACCATCTGCTTGGGCGAAACGTCCATCAGGTCGACGTTTTCGCGGGGCGCCATCATCACTTCGCCGGCACTGCGGCAAATGACGAATTCGTCGACAAAGCGGCCATCCTTGTCGAGCTCGGCATTGGCCTGCGCGACATGGTGCTTGGCCTCTTCCATCGCCGACAGATAGACGACGTCATTGGTCAGCTTGCCGTCGACGATCTTGCGGTACGGGCTCTCGATGAAGCCGTACTTGTTGACGCGCGCGAAGGTGGCGAGCGAGTTGATCAGGCCGATATTCGGGCCTTCCGGCGTCTCGATCGGGCAGATGCGGCCGTAATGCGTCGGGTGCACGTCGCGCACCTCGAAGCCGGCGCGCTCGCGGGTCAGACCGCCCGGTCCAAGCGCGGAGAGACGGCGCTTGTGGGTGATCTCCGACAGCGGGTTGGTCTGGTCCATGAACTGCGACAGCTGCGAGGAACCGAAGAACTCGCGCACGGCGGCAGCCGCCGGCTTGGCGTTGATCAGGTCCTGCGGCATGACCGTGTCGATCTCGATCGAGGACATACGCTCCTTGATCGCGCGCTCCATGCGCAGCAGGCCGACGCGGTACTGGTTTTCCATCAGCTCGCCGACCGAACGCACGCGGCGATTGCCGAGGTTGTCGATGTCGTCGATCTCGCCCTTGCCGTCACGCAGTTCGACCAGCGTCTTGACCACGGCCAGGATGTCGTCCTTGCGCAGCACGCGCACGGTGTCCTCGGCCTTGAGTTCGAGGCGCATGTTCATCTTGACGCGGCCAACGGCGGACAGGTCGTAGCGCTCGCTGTCGAAGAACAGCGAGTTGAACATGGCTTCAGCGGTTTCGAGCGTCGGCGGCTCGCCGGGGCGCATGACACGATAGATGTCGAACAGCGCGTCCTGGCGGCTCTCGTTCTTGTCGACGGCGAGCGTGTTGCGGATGTAGGCGCCGACATTGACGTGATCGATGTCGAGTATCTGGATCTCGTCCTCGCCGGTGCCAAGCAGCACCTTCAGCGTCTTGTCATCGATCTCGTCGCCGGCCTCGAGGAAGATCTCGCCGGTGGCGTAATTGACGATGTCCTCGGCGAGATAGTTGCCGAGCAGGTCCTCGTCGGTCGCCTTGATCGCCTTCAGGCCCTTTTCGCCGAGCTGGCGGGCCTGGCGGGCGGTGATCTTCTTGCCGGCCTCGACAACGACCTCACCCGTGTCGGCGTCGACCAGGTCGCCGACGGCCTTCAGGCCGCGGAAACGATCGACGTTGAACGGAATGCGCCAGTGATCGCCGGCGCGCTTGTAGGTGATCTTGTTGTAGAAGGTCGACAGGATCTCTTCGCCGTCCATTCCGAGCGCCATCAGCAGCGACGTCACCGGAATCTTGCGGCGACGGTCGATGCGGGCGTGCACGACGTCCTTGGAATCGAACTCGATGTCGAGCCACGAACCGCGATAGGGGATGACGCGCGCGGCAAACAGGAGCTTGCCCGACGAGTGCGACTTGCCCTTGTCATGGTCGAAGAAGACGCCCGGCGAGCGGTGCATCTGCGAGACGATGACGCGCTCGGTGCCGTTGACGATGAAGGTGCCGTTCGAGGTCATGAGCGGCATGTCGCCCATGTAGACGTCCTGCTCCTTGATGTCCTTGATCGACTTCGCGCCGGTATCCTCGTCGATATCGAACACGATCAGGCGCAGCGTCACCTTCAGCGGTGCGGCATAGGTGAGGTCGCGCTGACGGCATTCGTCAACGTCAAATTTCGGTCCTTCGAACTCGTACTTCACGAACTCCAGCATCGAGGAGCCGGAAAAATCGGAGATCGGGAAGACCGACTTGAAAACAGCCTGCAGTCCCTCGTCCGGACGTCCGCCCTTAGGCTCGTCCACCATCAGGAACTGGTCATAGGACGCCTTCTGAACCTCGATGAGGTTCGGCATCTCCGCAACTTCCGGGATCTTTCCGAAGAACTTGCGTACGCGTCTGCGGCCATTGAAAGTCTGGGTCTGGGCCATCGTCGCTCCTTAGCTCTAAACTCGGGGCGAGCCTCGCCGCGGCTCGCCTTGCATCCGAACCGCCTGGGCAGCGGCTCTCTGTCTGTTCTCCGGCCCCATTACCAAACTACTTGGCGGGCGGCCGGCTAAAACGGGAGAAAACCCGTTTCCTGAGAGCCGGTTTTCGGCCCTCAGGAAAGAGGTTTTCGTGCATCTCGCGCTACGCAGCCTCCCCAGGTCGCCCGAGGGAGTGGCGGACGGCGCGAGGCCGTCCGCCGATTGTTACGCTTACTTCAGCTCGACCTTGGCGCCGGCTGCTTCCAGCTGGGCCTTGAACTTGTCGGCGTCGGCCTTGGAAACGGCTTCCTTGACCGGCTTCGGAGCCGCTTCGACCAGGTCCTTGGCTTCCTTGAGGCCAAGGCCGGTGATGGCGCGGACTTCCTTGATGACGTTGATCTTCTGGGCGCCGGCGTCGGTGAGGACGACGTCGAATTCCGTCTTTTCCTCGACCGGAGCAGCGGCAGCGGCAGCACCGCCGGCAGCGGCAACAGCCACCGGAGCAGCAGCCGAAACGCCCCACTTTTCTTCCAGAAGCTTCGACAGCTCAGCCGCCTCGAGGACGGTCAGCTTCGAAAGGTCGTCTACGATCTTTGCGAGATCAGCCATTGTTGTATTCCTTCATAAGGTTCGAACGTGTGTTTGTGATAGCGAGGAACGGCCTCATGCCGCCTCGTCCTTCCGGGCGTAAGCGCCGATGACACGCGCGACCGAAGCCGCGGGCGCATTGACGATCTGGGCGATCCGGGTTGCCGGCGTGGCGATCATGCCAACCAGCCTGGCGCGCAGCTCGTCGAGCGACGGGAGTGTGGCGAGTGCCTTCACACCGTCGGCGTTGAGCGAGGTGGTGCCCATTGCGCCGCCGAGAATGACCAGCTTGTCATTCCCCTTGGCGAAATCGGACGCGACCTTCGGCGCCGCAATCGGATCCTCCGAATAGGCGACCAGCGTCTGTCCCTTGAACAGATCGATGATCGATGCGGAGTCCGTGCCCTGAAGAGCGATTTTGGCGAGACGGTTCTTCGCGACTTTAACGGTGCCACCGGCAGCGCGCATTTTCGACCGGAGGTCGTTCATTTGCGCGACGGTGATACCGGCATAGTGGGCCACGACCACTGAACCCGCGTTCGAGAACGCATCGTTCAGGCCCGTGACGAGTTCGCGTTTTTCCGCTCTGTCCACTGCCTATCTCCAGTTGACCCCCACCCTGCTAACGGGAACATTCCCATTCACGAGGACAGGCGTCGGGTTGCCTTTTGCCGGCCGGGCCATCCAGTAACGGATCTCCCGAACAGCGCTCGAGGATCCTGCCCCCTTTCGCCACATCGCCGGCAAGCCGGACGATGCGCAGACAAAAGGCAAACACGGTTCGAACCTTTCATTGGAGCGCTTGCTCCGTTGTCAGGTCTTCACCCGTCTCATGCAGGCCCACATGAATTAAGGCCCCCCTTTTCAATCAAGGCCGGGCCGCCTGCAATCTCGGACAGGATGTCCGGAAACCTTTCGGCTCCCGGTACCGGGCCCAGAACGATCCAGGCCCGGAATTCACTTACGGATCGGCCCGTTCAGCGGCCGATCCAAACGGTTAATCAGGACGCCGCGAGCGTCGAGACGTCGAGCTTGAGGCCCGGGCCCATCGTCGAGGTGACGGACACCTTCTTGACGTAGTTGCCCTTGGCGCCAGCCGGCTTTGCCTTGGTCACCGCATCGGCGAAGGCGCGGACGTTTTCTTCCAGCGCCTTGACGTCGAACGAGACCTTGCCGACGCCGGCGTGAACGATGCCGGCTTTCTCGACGCGGAACTCGACAGCGCCGCCCTTCGATGCCTTGACGGCGGCCGCGACGTCGGTGGTGACGGTACCGACCTTCGGGTTCGGCATCATGCCGCGCGGGCCGAGCACTTTGCCCAGACGGCCGACGAGCGGCATCATGTCCGGCGTAGCGATGCAGCGATCGAAATCGATCGTGCCCTTCTGGACGATATCGACCAGGTCCTCCGCACCGACGATGTCGGCGCCGGCGGCCTTGGCTTCCTCGGCCTTGTCGCCACGGGCGAACACGGCGACGCGGACCGAGCGGCCGGTGCCGTTCGGCAGGTTGACCACGCCGCGGACCATCTGGTCGGCATGGCGAGGATCAACGCCGAGATTCATCGCGACTTCGATCGTCTCGTCGAACTTGACCGTCGAGCGATCCTTGAGCAGCTTCAGCGCGTCACCCAAGGTATAAGCCTTGTTGGGATCGATGCCTTCGCGGGTCTTCGATACACGCTTTGCAATCTTTGCCATGATCTCAGCCCACCACTTCCAGACCCATCGAGCGGGCGGAGCCCTCGACCATGCGCATGGCCGCCTCGACGTCGTTTGCGTTCAGATCCTTCATCTTCTGCTCGGCGATGGCGCGGACCTTGTCGCGGCCGATCGTGCCGGCCTTGACCTTGCCCGGCTCCTTGGAGCCCGACTTCAGGTTAGCGGCCTTCTTCAGGAAGTAGCTCACCGGCGGCGTCTTCATGACGAAGGTGAACGACTTGTCCTGGTAGTAGGTGATGACGACCGGAATCGGCGATCCCTTTTCCATTTCCTGGGTCTGCGCGTTGAACGCCTTGCAGAACTCCATGATGTTGATGCCACGCTGACCAAGCGCCGGGCCGATCGGGGGCGACGGCGTAGCCGAGCCCGCGGCAACCTGGAGCTTGAGCTGGCCTGCAATTTTCTTAGCCATCTCTATTCCTGCCTTTGTCTATGCCGGCCCCTCGATCTGGGAAAACACCGGCTGTTGCAGTCTGGTGGTGCGGTTCCTGCGGCCGGCTAAAGCCGCATTCGCCTCCCACCGTTCTCAGGCCGCGCGTTGCCGCGCCGCCTCCCCTGACCACCGGAACGGCGCCAGGGATTTCGGATCAGCCTTTTTCGACTTGCCCGAATTCCAGATCGACAGGCACGGCGCGCCCGAAGATCGAAACCTCCACCTTGAGCCGCGCCCGCTCCTCGTCCACTTCCTGGACGAAGCCGTTGAAGGACGCGAAGGGGCCATCCGAGACGCGGATCGCCTCGCCGATCTCGAAAGTAACCGAGGGCTTCGGGCGCTCGACGCCTTCCTGCACCTGGTTCAGGATGCGCTGCGCCTCGGCCTCGGTGATCGGCACCGGCTTGGAGTCGCCCAAAAACCCGGTGACCTTCGGCGTGTTCTTGACCAGCGAGAACACGGCGTCGGTCAAGTTGGCCTTCAGGAGCACATAGCCCGGAAAGAACTTGCGCTCGGCGTCGACCTTGCGGCCGCGACGAACCTCGACGACCTTCTCGGTCGGCACGACGATCTGCTCGATATCGGCGGACAGGCCCTTCTGCTTGGCCTTGTTCTCGATGTCCTCGGCGACCTTCTTCTCAAAGTTCGAATAGGCGTGGACGATGTACCAGCGCGTAGTCATTTCACGACTTCTCCGTAATCGCCGGACTTAGCGTCCAATGCCCAGAATCTGTTCGACCGCGAGGCCCATGAGCTGATCGGCGGTGAAGAAAAAGATCATCGCGATCACAGCGAAAGCCAGAACCATCACCGTCGAGATCATCGTTTCGCGTCGCGACGGCCAAGTCACCTTGGCGGTCTCCGCGCGAACCTGCTGGAGAAAGACGAAAGGATTTGTGGTTTTCGAAGCCATATGCCGCTCTGTCTTCAAGACCCGTTGGCCGGGTCTCCTGGATGATCCCGCTGGCCGGGACGTGCCGCCTGGGTCCACTTTCGCGCCGAATCAGCGCAATCATTTCGCCCATGCAAATCAGACGCGTAAAGCCGGCTTCCCAGCTCCACGCGTCGCGTGTCTGTTTCGTCTACATAAAACCGATTCTTGATCCACGCAAGTGGCAAGTGTCCGCTTTATGACCAAACACCGCCTCGGAACCATCCAGTCGTTCCGTCCCGGCTATGGCGCCCTTATGCCTCAATCAGCTTAATATGGCAAGCCGGTCGTCGATTTTCAAAGGGCGGCCCGCAGAAATATCGTTTCTGACGGCCATTTAGGAAATGGCTGAGTTTTTGTTTGACGTGCCATTTCTTGAAATGGCACGGGCAGCAGGGCTCGAACCTACGACCTGCGGTTTTGGAGACCGCCGCTCTACCAACTGAGCTATGCCCGTACACGTGCGCCTCGGCGCAGCAGGGGCTTCCTAAAAGCTTCCGCGCGCTCTGTAAAGAGCGGTTTGCAAGCAAACGCGCCTTCATCCCCTTTCCCGGAAATCGGGATGGTCGACGACCAGCCCGCCGCCATCGATCTCCGGTTTCATGCTCGAGTGCGCCGGCATGCTGTTCGCGGAGATCTTGCCTGCCGGCCCGTGTATCCGTTGGACGCTATTTGGTGTCCGGGACCCGGTAAGGCCCGCCGGGCACGCCCCAGCCCCAGGCCGGCATCGGCTCGGTCTCCGGGTCGCACGTTTCGCCGAGATTGGAATTCATCCTGGCGAGCCGCGATCCCCACTCGACATAGCCCATGAAGGCGGAACGGAACTCCGGATCGTCAGGCAGCCCGACGGCATCCGCGGCATCGGCCAGCAGGTTGATCCAGCGGCGGCGCTGCTCCTCCGTCAAATGCTTGCCCAGGTGATGCATCACCATCTCGCGGTGGCCGCCGAATTTTTCGCTGTAGGTTTTCGGCCCGCCGAAAACCTCGCCGATAAAGGCCGCGACATGGGCGGGATGGTCGGGCGACATATGCTTGAACACCGGCCCGACGACCGGATCCTGCGCCACCTTGTCATAGAAGGTCTGCGTCAGCCGGTTGAGCGCTTCGCTGCCGCCGGCCCATTCGTACAGTGTCGGAACATCCTGGCTCATACTTGACCTCCGCCCAGCGCCGCCTGCAGCGACGATAGCGGAAAAATCGAGCAAGCCTCAACCTGCCTCGATGGCCAGTTCGATGACGCGGCTACCGTTCGACCGCGTGTCGGCCCCGGCATGCCAACGGCTGACCTTCGGTCGCCGACAAAAAGGGCGGCCCGAGGACCGCCCTTCCTTCTCGATCCGGCTGATGCCGGTGTCGATTACTCTTTGATGGTGACGACGATGCCGGCACCGACGGTGCGGCCGCCTTCACGGATGGCGAAGCGCAGCTTCTCTTCCATGGCGATCGGCACGATCAGCTCGACGTCGACCGTGATGTTGTCGCCAGGCATCACCATCTCGGTGCCGGCCGGCAGCGACACGATGCCGGTCACGTCGGTGGTGCGGAAGTAGAACTGCGGACGGTAGTTGGTGAAGAACGGCGTGTGACGGCCGCCCTCGTCCTTGGTCAGGATGTAGGCTTCGGCCACGAACTTCTTGTGCGGCTTCACCGAACCGGGCTTGGCCAGAACCTGGCCGCGCTCGACACCTTCACGGTCGACGCCGCGCAGCAGCGCGCCGATGTTGTCGCCCGCCTGGCCCTGGTCGAGCAGCTTGCGGAACATCTCGACGCCCGTGCAGGTCGTCTTGGTGGTCGGACGGATGCCGATGATCTCCAGCTCCTCGCCGACCTTGACCACGCCGCGCTCGACGCGACCGGTCACGACCGTGCCGCGGCCCGAGATCGAGAACACGTCCTCGATCGGCATCAGGAACGGCTTGTCCAGCGGACGAACCGGCGTCGGGATGTAGGCGTCGACCTGAGCCATCAGCTCGCGGATCGCGTCCTCGCCGATCTTCTTGTCCGAATCTTCCAGCGCCGCCAGCGCCGAACCCTTGACGATCGGAATGTCGTCGCCGGGGAACTCGTTCTTGGTCAGCAATTCGCGAACCTCGAGCTCGACCAGCTCAAGCAGCTCAGCGTCGTCGACCTGGTCGACCTTGTTCAAGAACACCACGATCGACGGTACGCCGACCTGGCGGGCCAAAAGGATGTGCTCGCGGGTCTGCGGCATCGGGCCGTCGGCGGCCGACACAACCAGGATCGCGCCGTCCATCTGCGCGGCACCGGTGATCATGTTCTTCACATAGTCGGCGTGGCCGGGGCAGTCGACGTGGGCGTAGTGGCGGTTCTCCGTCTCGTACTCGACGTGAGCCGTCGAAATCGTGATGCCGCGCGCCTTCTCTTCCGGCGCCGCGTCAATCTGGTCATAGCGCTTGTATTCGCCAAAATACTTGGTGATCGCTGCCGTCAAAGACGTCTTGCCATGATCAACGTGGCCAATCGTGCCGATGTTCACATGCGGCTTGGTGCGCTCGAATTTACCTTTTGCCATAGTCTCTTTCCTTGGACGGCCTGGACCTTCAGTTCAGTCGAATGCGGGGCGATTAGCGACAAAGGCCAAAAAACACAAGCGTCTTTTGCCCGGGCGCCTTCTCACTCGGTCCGAACCCGTGATCCGATTGCGGGGATATGGCGCTGATATAGGAACGTGCCGCATGAAATGGAATGGCCTAAACCCCTGCGCAATCGCGCCGGCCTCCCGCGCCCCGCTCGTCGGTCGCTGTCGGATTTGTCGGCGCTTCATGGCCCATTGCGGCGGTGTTCCCGCTCTGATTTCCTGCACCGATGCATTTCATCCCGACAGCCGTTCGCGGCCCCCTGTTCATGATCGTCTCGACCGGGTCGTATCTCGTCAACGATACGATGATGAAGCTCGCTACGGCGGGCCTGCCGTCCTATGAAGTGCTGTTCCTGCGCGGCGCGGCGGCAGCGCTCTGGGGCTTTCCGCTGCTGTTTGCGCTTGGTTATGGCAAACAGATCCCGCTGATCTTCGACAAGCGCGTGCTGCACCGCAACCTGCTCGAACTGGCCGCCATCCTTTGTTACGTCGTGGCGCTCGCCAACATGCAGATTGCCGATTCCACCGCGCTCGGACAGGTCACGCCGCTGTTGATGCTGGTCGGCTCCTCTATCCTGTTCGGCGAGCGCATCGGCGGCCAGCGCATGGCGCTGATCGGCCTCGGCTTCATCGGCGCGCTGATGGTGGCGCAACCGACCATGCAGGGCATCTCGGTCTACGCCTTGCTGGCGCTCGGCAACGCGGCATTGTCGGCCGCGCGCGATCTCACCGGCAGGCGGGTTCCGGCCGAGGTGCCGGGAATGATCGTGGCGATTTCCGCCGTCGTCGTGGTGCTTATCGGCGCCGGTGCGGCACACCTGGTTTCAGAGCGCTGGATCATGCCCGGAGCACATCATTTGCTGCTCATGGCCGGAGCCGGGTTCTTCCTGATCTTCGGCCATTTCTTCATCTTCATGGCCTATCGCGTCGGGCCGACCAGCGCGGTGGCGCCGTTCTACTACTGCTTCACCGTCTGGGCGATGATTTCGGGCCTGCTGGTGTTCGGACAATTCCCCAACGCACTGGCGATCTGCGGCATCCTTCTGGTTGTGGGCAGCGGACTGGCCATCGTCTCGCTCGACCAGCGCAGGCGCCGGCTGACTGTCGTGGCCTAAGTCGGCTCCAGTTGCGGCCGATCATCGCCGGGGGTCTCGCCGCAAGCTCAACACGCTGTCCGCGATATCCTCAAGAGGGTCGGATAGGACGCGCCAGACGGCGCTCCGCGGTGGCAAACACCGCCGATGAAGGACAGGACGGGCGCATGACCCGAGTGCGGGATCCGGTTTCGGGGAAGCTCATGCACGAGCGGACAGGTAGAAATCCCATCCCGAACCTTCGGAATGGGACTGGTGCTAAATAGTCCGCTTGCCGGCGAACTGGTGGTAAGCCCACAACACGACCACGGCGCCCACCACCGCGACGATCAGGCTGTAGATGTTGAGACCGGTCACGCCCGACGCGCCGAAAGCGCTGAAGATCAGGCCGCCGACAATGGCGCCGACAATGCCGAGCACGATATCCATGATCATGCCCTGGCCGCTCTTGTTGACGATCTTGCTGCCAAGAAAGCCGGCGATGACTCCCAGAATAATCCAGCTGATGATTGACATTTTTCCTCTCCAATCCCCTGCCGCGTCCATCATTTTCATATGATTGTCAAAAGCTCAAGCCAGCTTGAAATTCCGCCCGATTGCGTCATTGTGACGATGGGACGGGCTTGGTTGACAAGGAGATCCACGATGGGACTGTTTGACAATGCCGTTCCGGGCGGCAACATCACCAAACCCCTGATGATCGCGCTCGGCGCGCTGCTGGTCGGAAAGATGCTGAGCGGCAGGAGTGCCGAACAGCCGGAGCAACCCCAAACTCCCGTACCGGCCGAGCCCAGTGAAACCACGGCCGGCGATGGCGGCCTGCTTGGCGGACTGGGCGGCCTGCTCGACAAATTGAAGAACTCCGGCCACGGCAACGTCGCTGATTCCTGGGTCGGCACCGGCCAGAACCAGCCGATCAACGCCAACGACCTGGGCAACGCGATCGGACCGCAGGTCATCCGCGAGATCGCGCAACGGACGGGACTCGACGAGCAGGAACTGCTCAAGCAATTGAGCACGGCCTTGCCTGGCATCGTCGACAAGCTGACGCCGAACGGCCAGGTGCCGCAGCAACACCAGGTCGCGTCGGCCTTCAACAGCTGAAGCGAGCGGACAGCCATCCTCTGGAGCGCTGCGCGACCTGGCCGCGCAGTGTTTCAGCTTGCCGATGGCGTGGGTTGGAGATCTGGAGCGGGTAGCGGGAATCGAACCCGCATATTCAGCTTGGAAGGCTGCTGCTCTACCACTGAGCTATACCCGCGCCGTGCACTGAAGTACCGGATTCCACGGAAAAGCGCCATGCGCTTTTCGCCTCCGACGCTTTCACGTTTCAGGGCTTCCGGGCCGGCAGTGGTGGAGAGGGTTGGATTCGAACCAACGTAGGCTAAGCCAACGGATTTACAGTCCGTCCCCTTTAACCACTCGGGCACCTCTCCAGTCTGCCGCCGGAGCCATGCAACGAGGCATTCTTGCCGATCCGGACCCGAGTATCACTTCTCCGAAATCAGCGAAGCGCCTTATGGCGGCAAGGCCAGTGGGTGTCAACCGCGTGGCAAGGGTTTTTCGATGTTGTTCGCCGGCTGCGGCGACGGGCCATATCCCTGGCCGCCGGAGACCGCTATAGAAGCCGGCCATGAGCAACAAGACCGGCACCCCGAAAGACACCCACTACGCCAAGCTGCGTCGTGCACACCGCGACGAAAAGAGCGGCGGCGCGCCGGCATTCCGGCCGCGCCAGCCCATGCCGCCGGGCGAGAACGCAGCCGACGGGCTGGTGCGGCTCTATGGCCTGCATACGGTGCGCGCGGCACTCGACAATCCGCGCCGCAAGATCCGGAAAATGCTGGTGACGCGCAATGCCGCCGAGCGGCTGGGACTGGCCGACCTCGCGGCTCTGCCCTTCAAGGCGGAGCTGGTCGAACCCAGGGACATCGACAAGATCACGGGTTCGGATGCCGTGCACCAAGGCGCGTTGATCGAGGCCGAGCCGCTGAAGCCCAAGCGCCTCGACGCTCTTGGCGACACAAAGCTGGTGCTGGTGCTCGACCAGATCACCGATCCGCACAATGTCGGCGCCATCCTGCGCTCGGCGGTCGCCTTCGATGCCGGCGCGCTGATCACCACGGCGCGCCACAGCCCGCAGGAATCGGGCGTGCTGGCGAAATCAGCCTCCGGCGCGCTCGAACATATCGACCAGATCGAGGTCAAGAACCTGGCCGACGCGCTCGCGCAACTGCACGAGGCCGGCTTCCAGACAATCGGTCTCGATTCGGACGGCCCGGCCGAACTCGAAACGAGCTTTGCCGGCGACAAGCTTGCCCTGGTGCTGGGCGCGGAAGGCAAGGGCCTGCGCCATAAGACGCGCGAGACGGTGACGACACTGGCTCGCCTCGACATGCCCGGCGCCATCCGCTCGCTCAACGTGTCGAACGCGGCGGCGGTAAGCCTTTATGCGGCACGGAAATTCTTGAGGCAGTAGGGCAGTACGGCAGTAGGGTTTCCAAATCGGCCGGAACGGGCGGCTCCTACTGCCCTACCTCATGCCCGGCCATCCGCTCCAGCGCCCTGACCAGGGCCGAGTGATCCTCCCTGGCGCCGCCATTGGCGGTGCAGGAATTGAACAGTTGCTGGGTGGTCGACGTGTTGGGCAGGGAGACGCCGAGCGCCCTTGCGCCTTCCAGGGCGAGGTTGAGATCCTTCTGGTGCAGTTCGATGCGGAAACCCGGCGCGAAGGTGCGCCTGACCATGCGTTCGCCATGCACTTCGAGGATGCGCGAGGCGGCCAACCCGCCCATCAGCGCCTGCCTGACCTTGGCGGGGTCGGCGCCGGCTTTTGAAGCAAAAACAAGCGCTTCGGCGACGGCTTCAATGGTCAGCGCGACGACGATCTGGTTGGCGACCTTGGTGGTCTGGCCGACGCCGTTCGGTCCGACCAGGGTGATGTTCTTGCCCATCTTCTCGAAAACGGGCCTGGCGCGCTCGAACGCCCTCTCCTCGCCGCCGACCATGATGGTGAGCGATGCGGCCTTGGCTCCCACCTCGCCGCCCGAGACCGGCGCATCGAGATAGTCGCAGCCCAGTTCGTTGATTTTTTTGGCGAAGACCTTGGTCTCGATCGGTGAGATCGAGCTCATGTCGATGGCCAATTTGCCTTTGGAAAGACCTGATGCGACGCCGTTGTCGCCGAACAGCACCTCGGCCACGTGCGGTGTGTCGGGCACCATGGTGATGATGATATCGGCGGCCTTCGCCACGGCGGCATGGCCGGTGACAGTTTTCAGTCCCTTGGCCACCAGTTCGGCCTGTGGCCTGGAGCGGTGGTCGCTGGCGATCACCGTGTAGCCGGCGTCCAGCAAATGTCCCGCCATCGGCGCGCCCATGATGCCAAGGCCGATGAAGCCGATGGTTTCCATTGTGGTTCTCCGTCTTGTTGAGGTTGCGTTCCTTCACGCCCCCCTCTGGCCTGCCGGCCATCTCCCCCACAGGTGGGGAGATTGGCAGTTTCGGCGCTGGCCCCAACTTTCCCGGTTCAAAATTTAGCGAAGCCGCCGGTGACATCCAACCTCCGCCCTTGGTGGGGGAGATGGCCGACAGGCCAGAGGAGGGCGTGAAGGAACGCGAGTTCGATTTCGACAGCTAAGCCGCGGCACTTCCCTGCCCGGCCAGCTCCCTTAACCAACCCAACCCTTGCTCAGTTCCGGCCTTCGGCTTGTATTCCGCGCCGACCCAGCCGGAATAACCAATGCGGTCGATATGCTCGTACAGGAAGGGATAGTTGATCTCGCCCGTCCCCGGCTCGTGACGGCCGGGATTGTCCGCAAGCTGGATATGCGCGATGCGGCCGAGGTTTGCCTCGATGGTACGGGCGAGATCCCCCTCCATGATCTGCATGTGGTAGATGTCGTATTGCAGGAACAGGTTCTTCGAGCCGACGCGGTCGATCAGCGCCAGCGCCTGGTCGGAATAATTGAGGAAGAAGCCTGGAATGTCGCGCGTGTTGATCGGCTCGATCAGCAATTTGATACCGGCCTGCTCCAGTTTCTCCGCCGCGAAGGCGAGGTTCTCGGCAAACACATCCTCGAGCACCTTGCGGTCGACGCCGGCGGGCGCGATGCCTGCCAGGCAATTGACCTGTGAGCAGCCGAGCGCCTGCGCGTAGGCGATCGCCTTGGCGATGCCCTGGCGGAATTCCGGCACTCGGTCCGGCAAAACGGCGATACCGCGCTCGCCCTTGCCCCAGTCGCCCGCCGGCAGGTTGAACAGCACCTGTGTCAGGCCGTTCTTCTTCAGCCGCGCGGCCACCACCTCGGGCGCATGGTCGTAGGGGCCTATATATTCAACGCCTTTGAAGCCCGCGCGGGCAGCTGCGTCAAAACGTTCGAGGAAGTCATGCTCGCCAAAGAGCATCGAAAGATTGGCTGAAAAACGCGGCATTCTTTTTGTCCTTCTTCCGTCCTAGTCGAGCATCACGATCGCTGTCGGGGCATCCTCTTGATGTTCGGCAAGGTCTTCGAATTCGGTGATCTTGTCGATCTCGGTGCCCATCGAGATATTGGTGACGCGTTCGAGGATGAATTCGAGCACTACGGGAACCTGATGCTCCTTCATCAGCCGCTGCGCCTCCTTGAAGGCACCGGCGAATTCTTCCGGTTTGCGCACCCTGACCGCCTTGCAGCCCATCGCCTCGGCAACAGCGACGTGGTCGACGCCGTAGCCGGCCTCGGGATCGTCCGATCGGTTGATGTTCTCAAAAGCAAGGCTAACCTCGTAATCCATCGAGAAGCCGCGCTGCGCCTGGCGGATCAGGCCGAGATAGGCATTGTTCACGACGACGTGGATGTAGGGCAGCCTGTGCTGCGCGCCGACCGCCAGTTCCTCGATCATGAACTGGAAGTCATAGTCGCCCGACAGCGCCACGATGGTCCGGTCGGGATCGGCGGCGCGCACGCCAAGGGCTGCCGGCAGTGTCCAGCCGAGCGGGCCGGCCTGGCCGCAATTGATCCAGTTGCGCGGCTTGTAGACATGCAGGAACTGCGCGCCGGCGATCTGCGACAGGCCGATCGTGGTGACGTAGGTGACGTCGCGCCCGAACGCCTTGTTCATCTCCTCATAGACGCGCTGCGGCTTCAGCGGCACCTGGTCGAAATGCGTCTTGCGCTTCATGGTCTTCTTGCGGCCCTGGCATTCCTTCGCCCAGCCCGACCAGTCGCGCAGTCTTCCGGCCGTTTTCCATTCGGTGGCGACGTCGAGCAGCATCTTCAGCGCAGCGCCCGCATCCGAGACGACGCCGAGATCCGGGGCAAACACACGGCCGATCTGCGTCGGCTCGATGTCGACATGGATGAACTTTTTTCCCTTGGTGTAGACATCGACCGAACCGGTGTGGCGGTTGGCCCAGCGGTTGCCGATGCCGAAGACGAAGTCGGCTTCCAGCATCGTCGCGTTGCCATAGCGGTGCGAGGTCTGCAGGCCGCACATGCCGGCCATCAGCCGATGGTCGTCGGGGATCGCGCCCCAGCCCATCAGCGTCGGGATGACGGGCACGCCGGTAATCTCGGCGAATTCTATCAGCAGGTCCGACGCATCGGCATTGATGATGCCGCCGCCGGCGACGATCAGCGGCTTTTCGGCGGCGTTGAGCATCGCCAGAGCCTTCTCGGCCTGGGCGCGCGTCATCGCCGGCTTGAACGGCGCGAGCGGCTCATAGGCGTCGATGTCGAACTCGATCTCGGCCAATTGGACGTCGACCGGCAGGTCGATCAGCACCGGTCCCGGGCGCGAAGACCTCATCAGGTGAAATGCCTTCTGAAGCGCCATCGGCACGAGATAAGGCTCCATGACGGTGACCGCCCATTTGGCGACGGGCGACGCGATGGCGGCGATGTCGACGGCCTGGAAATCCTCCTTGTTCAGCCGCGCCCGCGGCGCCTGGCCGGTGATGCAGAGGATCGGGATGGAATCGGCTGCGGCCGAGTAGAGCCCGGTGATCATGTCGGTGCCGGCCGGGCCGGACGTGCCGATGCAGAGCCCGATATTGCCTGCCTTGGCCCTGGTGAAGCCTTCGGCCATGTGCGACGCGCCCTCGACATGACGGGCCAGCACATGGCGGATCGTGCCCCTCGCCTTCAGGGCCGAGTAGAGCGGATTGATCGCCGCGCCCGGCACGCCGAAGGCGCAGGCGATGCCTTCCTTTTCGAGAACGAGAACCGCAGCATCGACAGCGCGCATCCTGGCCATTGTTCCGACCCTCCACAGGGTTGTGATTGTTGGATAACCGAGAATGTCAGCAAGCCCGCTATTTTTCAATTTTTTCAGAATATTTTTTCATTTCTAAGAAACTGCCGTTGCCAATTGATTTCCTTTCTCTTTTTGTTTTCCAAAAAGTGGCAATGCAGAACGCGTGAAAAACTTTTTCATTGTCCGTTCGGGAAAATCGGGCATGATGGCGTAAATGGAAACCGCTGAAAAACGCCAGCGCGGCCGGCCGCGCGCCTTCAACGGCCCGTCGGAGGCGGCTTCGGTGCAGTCGTTGGACCGGGCCTTGCGCATCCTGGCCATCGTTGCCGAAGGCAGCGGCCTGTCGCTGAGCGAGATATCGGCTCACAGCGGTCTGGCTGCCTCCACCGCCTACCGCATGCTGACGACGCTCGAAAACCACGGCATGGTCGAGTTCGACAGCTCGGACCAGCTTTGGTCGATCGGCGTCGAGACCTACCGGATGGGCGCGGCGTTCCTGCGCCGCCGCAAGCTGGTCGACCGCGCGCGCATCGTCATGCAGGAGCTGATGGAGAAAACCGGCGAGACCGCCAATCTCGGCGTCGCCGAGGACGATTGCGTGGTGTTCGTCAGCCAGGTCGAGACCCACCAGGCGATCCGCGCCTTCTTCCGACCGGGCACGCGGAGCCCTTTTCACGCATCCGGCATCGGCAAGGCGGTGCTGGCCCATCTCGAGCCGGAGCGCGTCGGAGCCATCCTGCGCAAGGCCGGCCTGCAGCGCTTCACCGACAGGACGCTGTCCGACATCCCTGCCCTCGCGCATGATCTCGCGACGATCAAGCTGCGCGGCTGGTCGGTCGACGACGAGGAACGGCACCCAGGCATGCGCTGCGTGGCATCAGCCATCTTCAACGAATTCGGCGAGCCGATCGGCGGAGTCTCGGTGTCGGGCCCGACGGTTCGGGTGACGCCTGAACGGCTGGCCGAGATCGGCCCGCTGGTGCACAGCGCCGCGGCCGAGGTGACCAAGATGATCGGCGGCGTGCAAACCGGATGATCAACCTGCTCCGGGCAGCGCGCTTCTGCTCGCAAGATCGAAGAAATCGAGCAGGATCGCCATGCCGACACCGCAGGCGGTGAAGACGAGGCCGGTGATGAAGATGCGGTTGGCGCGTTCATAGGCGCTCAGCCGCAGGCACTTTGTGTCGAGCAGAAGCGACAATGCCCGCATCTGCAAGGCGATGCCGGCCAGGATGGGCAGCACGGCGACGAGATGATAGGTCTGCCACGGGATCGGATTGGCGGCCCAATGCGTGATGAATCCCAGCGAAAACGCCAGCAGGATGCCGACGGCCGTGACCGTGCCGTTGCGGAAAATGATTTCGACCTGTTCCTCTTTCGGGTCCTGCTCGTCCAAGGATCACCCTCCCCCATATCGCCCGCAGATCATCGCCAAAGCAGATTAGGCCTTCGGGAAATGCCTGTACATTGCCGATCGCATCGACAAAACCGAGGACTTTCAGGCATCTCATTGAAAGTCGGCTATCCAACAGGCGTGCCGCTGTCCAAGCAATAGAAAAGAGGCTCGCCTGAGCCCCTCTTCTGGTGCTGAACGGTGCTCCTCCTCTCAGAGACGGCAGTAATGGCGATAGCCGTCGTAACCGATGTAGGTGTCGGAGTCCGGATCGTAGCTCGAATAGCGATCGAAGCAGCGGCGGACGTGCCACGAGCCGCCGTCCTCATCCACATAGACAGCGCGGGGCTGGGCAAGCAGGCTGCCCAGGACAAAACCGCCGACGCCGGCGGCGATGCCGATGCCGAGGCCATGGTGGTGGTGATGCGAATGAGCCGCCGAAGGCTGAACGGTGCCGACCAAAGCGGTGGCGGCGACGGTGGTGGCGATGAGGCTGGAAACGAGTGCGCGCTTGAACATGATGATCTCCTTGCTTCGTTTGGAGAGGCGACCCATCCGCCTCTTGATCATCTGTCGTTCGGCACAAGAAAAAGGTTCGAATCTTTTTTGAACGTGAACCGAGGAGGTCGTGCTGACGGCGGCCTGCAAGGGCCTGGCTAGACATTGATGACCGGTCCCATTTCGCCCAACGAAAAAGGACGGCCGAAGCCGCCCTTTCGGGAGAATTGGGTCCCTCCATCAAAGAAAGATGATCACCTTGCCGTGCTTGTGGTAATGATGGTTATGGTGCTTCCACCAAAACTTCTTGAAGTGCTTCTTGTGATGGTTGTGGTGATGATGGTGGCCGTGCATGCCGTGGGCCGACGACGTGCCGACGGTGCCGGCGAGCGCGCCGGTGGCGACGAAAATGGCAACGAGGCCTGAAACGAGAGTGCGCTGGAACATGATGATCTCCTGGATCTTTTGATCGAGGCGACCCATTCGCCTCTGACCATCAGTCGGCGCGGCGCGGGAAAAGGTTCGAAAGGTGGAGGAGATTTTTTTCGGCAAGGCCGGAGACGGGATGAATCGTGAGTAGTGAGTAGTGAGTAGTAGGCTATGAGCAGCAGGCTGACTACTGACTACTGACTACTGACTACTATTCACCACCCCATGCCCGTGACATGGCGCAGCCAGAAGGCGAGCGCGATGAAGCCGATGATGGTGGTGACGCCGGTCCAGTCGATATTGGCGTTCTTGACGCTCCTGATAAGCTTCACCAGAAGCATCCAGGCTATGACGACGATCGGCAGGATGATGACAAATCTGATCATGCGACAGCCTCGCCCAAGCGATTGCACCTGCCGTAGATATAGGAAGCGAATTGGCCGTTTTCAGGATGCCGTGCCTGTTGCCCGGCAGCGTTCATGAGCGCCTCAAAACCGACATTTGTCTTTACTGGCGCCGCAAATATGGCTAACCGGTGCCGCATGCCCTTGTAGCTCAGCTGGTAGAGCAGCGGTTTTGTAAACCGAAGGTCGCGGGTTCGATTCCTGCCGGGGGCACCACCCTTCGCTCTGTACGGCCCGGAGACATAGGTAACAGAATGTACCTAAGACATGGGTGACAACCTCGTGCCGAACGGGTTGTCGATGGTCTGCAAGGTCCTCTGTTCCAAGTCGATATACCCCAGATCATAGTGCATGAAGGAGACGAGCCAAATGCCGTCGTCGACTTCGCTGATTCCGAGCCTCTGGCCGGCGAGCACGGTGGAGATGTTGATTTTCTTCCTGTGCATGCAGATGCGGCCGCAGGCGGTGACGAGGATGTCCTTGTCATGGAAGGGATATTCCAGCCCGGGGAGGCCTTGATAGGCTCTTGAAGAGCCTCTGTAGAGCTCGGCTGGCACCTTCATGCCGATGGCCTCGTGGGGCCTCTCGTCATTGAATTCGCTCATGAAAGCATCGAACCTGGCCTGCTGCTGCAGGACGTTCATGCCCGGCGGCCGGGTCGTTTCGGCCTTGAGCGTGCGGTGCATGCGCCCATGGCGAGCGTTCTCGTGCGGGTTGCCGGGTCTGATGCGCTCGATGGCGATGCCGAGCCTCAGCCAGAACACCGACAGCCTCGATAGATTGTAGAGGCCGTTGGGGCTTGCGAAAGGAAGGCCATTGTCGCTTCTAATCGCTTCCGGCAGGCCACGTTCCTTGAAGAGCCGGACGAAAGCCTCAAGGACGGGAATCTCCTTTGTCGAGTCAAGGGCTTCGCAGGCCAGCAGATAGCGTGAAGCCTGGTCGGTGACGGTCAGGGGGTAACAGTAGCGGCCGTTGCCGAGCTTGAACTCGCCCTTGAAATCGGCGCACCAGAGATCGTTGGGCTGCATCGCCTGTGACAGTTGCGTGCCCGCGGCCTTGTTCGCCCGGTTCCTCTTGCGGGCCTGGCTCACAAGGCCGTGGCGGTCGAGCACGGCATGAACTGTGCTCTTGGCCGGAATGCGCACGTCGCCGGCCAGTTTCCTGATCAGCAACTCCCTGATCTTCCTGGCGCCCCAGTGCGGCTTCTCTTGCTTGTTTTCCACAATCATCCGCTCGATCTGGACCGGCAGTTGGTTGGCATAGCGCACCGGCCGCCGAGAGCGGTCCGTCAGTGCCTCAAGGCCCTCATCCTTGTAGCGATTGAAGATCTTGTAGCCCGTCTTGCGCGAGATGCCGAACTCCCGGCACACATCGCTCATGCCTTCCCCGTCCAGAAGACGGGCCACGAAGCGTAGACGTTCCTCCATCACCGAACACTCTCTCCACGGCATCAACACCTCCGGCCAAAAGCCAAAAGTGTTACCCATGTGTCCGGTACAAAACGTCACCTATGTCTCGGGTCGCTCACTCTTCAAGCTTCGGGTGGCAGGCCACCCAGCCCGTTATAAGAACACCAGATCTCGCAAAACGAAGGAGTGTCCTCCGAAGCCTGTCGCAGGAGGACTGCTCATGCGAAGAGGCGAAACCCAGCGGACTTTCGCTAGGAGGCTGTCGCGACCTGGCCGGCTGCCACTTCGCCGCCGAACGTGTTCTTCACCCTGACGGACTTGTAGACGTAGGCGACCCAAGCCCCGGTGAGGATGAACGACAGGACGGGTGTCGCCAGCGCATCTCCAGCAAGGATCTGGCTCACCGGGACGCCCAGAGTTGATGAGATCAAGATCGTGTCCAGGACGAACACAACCGGTATCGCAATCCACTGAACCAGAAACAATTGTGGAAAGCGTCGGCTTCGCCGCAGCATCGAAATGAGCACAACCAGTTGAAGCGCCAGAAATGCCAGATTGAGGGCAACCTCGCTATACACCGCAACCAGTCCATTTGGCAGGGGCATGAGTTGCCGGTAACCCTCGGCCGAATTGGCCAAGTCGGCGAGCGTGCGCAGCGGCGACAAAACCTGACCGATCGCAAGCAGCATAAGCCAGCCACCGAATCCTACAAGAGCCGCCGGGCCCTGTGACGGCTTCACGGCTGAGCGAACCGCAAAGAAAACAGGCACGCCGATGATCAGCAGTACGATCGTCCAATGCCAGATTGAAAACGTCCCCATTAACCTCTCCCCTTCGCACTCCTATAAGTTGTATCAGATTTCAAATTCAACTCAAGAGGCGACTTCGCGTGCAATGTGGTCGGTGCCGAAGCGGCGACTTTCTCCTGCTGTCCTGAGTCTCGAGCCGCAACCCGGAACCAAACCCGGCCGGAGACGGTTAACGATCGAAGGGACCGCAAACTCTGTAGCGGAACAATGATCGAACTCTTGGACATGGAACTGGCCAGAGCCAGGCAGCGGATTGGCCGAGCGGTACTCGCCCTCAAACGAGCGGAAGAAATGCTGGACGGAGACTGTGGCGTCGGCATCAATCTCGCGCTTTGCAGCAGGATAAGGTCCGCGCAGCGGCGCGTCACCGAAGCGCGAGAGCGCCTGACGAAGATCGATCCGACCGATCACTGATTTTTACCTGCGACACTGCGGCCGCGTCTTTCCTTTCGGTCGATGCTTCGAAGGAATCGCTGATTAGGCCCAGCGGCTACGCTGCCCTGTGCGCGGGGCCCGGCGGTGTAGACGGGCGCCGCCGTTGGCACTCATCGTCAGTCACACTGGCAGCGGAAGCTGGTTCATGCCGCGGTCGCTTCCATCCTCACATCCCGATCGCCGCCACCAGGATCCGGTTCTGCCGTCGGATCGCCGCGCGCAGTTCCGCTATCCTTGCCTCGTCGCGCTTCACGAACTCGATGAACATCATGTTCATGTTGTTGAAGACCAGCTCACCCACCGCCTGCCCGTCGATGTCGCGCCGCACCAGGCCGATCTCCTGCAGCCTTGCGATCAGGGCGCGGATCTGTTGCGTCAGAGCGCGGTCGAGCGCCGTGTAGGCCTGGCCGAACGGGCTGTCGGGCAGTTGCGTCGAGATCGCCATCGCCTGGCGCCACATCTCCTTGCTGAGATAGTGCAAGGAGTGCTCGATATAGATGCCGATCAGCGTGTCCAGCGCATCGCCGACATTGGCCGGTGGGCTGTCGACCACGCCTCGCCCGGCATTCAGCACCTCGTTGACCTCCATGGAGACGATGGCGCCGAGGATGTCGCCCTTATTCTGGTAGTAATTGTAAATCGTCCCGATCGACACTTCGGCCTGGGCCGCGATCACCTCGATCTTGGCGCCTTCATAGCCGGCCTCGCGGAAAAGCTCGGCCGCCGCCTCGATGATGCGGCGGTGCCGGTCGGCCTTTTGCCTTGCCCTCAATCCACTCATGCCGGCTGTCTGCCACAGAAACAGAATTGACTCAATTTTAGAATTGGTTCAATTTTTTGCAAGAAGCCACAAAGGCAAGGGAGAACACTCGATGTCCGCACGATCCACAGCCAACAATCCGCTTTCAATCCTGAAGAGACATCTGGGCGCCGCTTGCGGCGCCACGGCGCTGGTGCTCTCAGCAGCCGGCGCCAGCCAGGCCGCCGATCTCAACGCCCTGATCTGGTGCGATCATGCCGACCCGGCGCTGCTGCAGCCCTTCGAAGAGGCCAACAACGTCAAGGTCAACGTCAAGGAATTCGAGGGCACCGGCGCGGGGCTCGCCATCGTCGAACAGTCGCAACCCGGCGACTGGGACGTGATGGTGATCGACAGCATCGACGTGCCGCGCGGCGTGGAAAAAGGCCTGTTCGAGCCGCTGCCGGAGGACAAGCTGCCGTTGGGCGACCTCTTTCCGCAGGTGAAGATGGACAACTCCACCGTGGTCGGCGGCAAGCGCTACGGCATCACCGAAAAGTTCGGCTACAACACGATCGGCTTCAACAAGACCAAGGTCGACCCGGCCGACATGCAATCCTTGGCGTCGCTGACAAGCGACAAGTACAAGGGCAAGGTCGCCATCTACGATTATTACCTGCCGGTCATCGGCATGGCAGCACTCGCCATCGGCAAGAAAACGGCTGAACTCACCGAGGCCGATCTTCCCGCCCTCAAGGCCGAACTGCTCAAGATGAAGGCCAACGCCAAGCTGGTCGGCGAGGTGACCGCCAGCCAGACAGCGCTCGCCACCGGTGAAGTCGATATTCTGGTCGGCGGCGGCGAATGGGTGACGGCGGGCCTGGCCAAGGAGAACCCGGCGCTGGACTTCTCGATCCCCAAGGAGGGAGCGGTGCTGTGGTCGCAGTCGCTCGCCATGTTCAAGGACTCCAAGAACAAGGACGTGGCGCTGAAATTCATCCAGTATATCATGAGCCCGGAAGGCCAGGCCCGTCTTGCCACATCCTCCTGCTATTGGGGCATGCCGGCGAACAGCAAGGCGGCACTCACCGACGACCAGAAGAAGATCCTGCGCTTCGACGAGCAGCCCGAGTTCCTTGCCCGCGCCCAGGCCTATCCGGCGCCGAACGCCGACCTCGACAAGAAGATGCAGGACATGTGGACCGAGATGCTGCAGGCGCAGTAGACGGCCGTCGTGAGCAGCACCGCGAACAAGGCCCTGCCCTGGGCGCTGGTTACGCCGGCGCTCGGCTGGACCTTGCTGTTCTTCGTGTTGCCTTTCATCGCCATGGGGCTTTCCAGCCTGACGTCGCATGAGGGCGGCGGCTTCACATCAGCCAATTATAGCCAGTTCTTCACCAATCCTGCCTATTGGCAAGCGATGGTGAATTCGCTGGAGGTGACGGCGATCGTCACGGTGGTCTCGGTGCTGCTCGCCTATCCTTTCGCCTGGATCCTGGCCGAACAGGTGCCGGAACGCTGGCAGCGGCTGGCGCTGATGCTGGCCGTGCTGCCGTTCTGGACGTCCTATGTCGTGCGCTCCTATTCCTGGCTTCTGGTGCTGGCGCAGAACGGCGTCATCAACCGGACGCTGACCGGCATCGGCTTGACCAGCGAACCGCTGCAGCTCGCCAATACGCGCTTCGCCACCGTGACCGGCTTCGTGCATTTCTTCGTCATGCTTTTGACGCTGACGATCTTCGCCAATTTGAAGCAGCTCAGTCCGAGCTACCGCAAGGCCGCCGCTGATCTCGGCGCCGGGCCGGTGCGCACCTTCCTGCATGTCATCCTGCCGCTGACCTTGCCCGGCATCATGGTCGGCGCCTTCCTGACCTTCGTGCTGTGCATCGGCGACTACATCACGCCGCAGATCCTCGGCGGCAACAACGAGCTGGTCATGCCGCAGCTGGTGATGATGCAGATCGGCCGGCGCGGCGATTTTCCGCTGGCCTCCGCCCTGTCGATTATCCTGATGGCGGTCGTGACCATCGCCTATCTCGCCTGCGCCCGCTGGCTGAAGATCGAGCGGGCCTGAGATGCGCCTGATCGTCCGAACCGCTTCCTGTCTCTACGCGATCGCCATCTATGCCTTCATTTTCCTGCCGGTGATCGTGCTCGTGCTGTTCTCGCTGCAGGCAACCTCCTTCCCCATCCCGCCCTTCACCGGCCCGTCGCTGCGCTGGTACCAGGCCGTCCTGTCCGATACGCGGCTGACCTCGGCGCTGGTGAACTCGCTGCTGGTGGCCGTCCTTTCGTCGCTCGCGGCCGTCACGCTCGGCTTCCTCAGCGCCTGGGCGTTCGCGCGCTTCGTGCTGCCGGGTTCGGCCCTGCTGCGAGGGTTGATCACGCTACCGCTTACCGTCAGCTATCTCATCATCGGCATGGGGCTGCTGGTGCTGTTCAACTGGGCCGGCGTGCCGAAATCGCTGATGGCCGCCGGCATCGGCCATGTCGTGATCAACCTGCCGCTCTGCTTCGCCATCGTCTACAGCCAGATGGGCGACCACCAGATCAACATCGAGCGCGCCGCGCGCGATCTCGGCGCGCCGGAATGGAAAGTGCTGCTCTTGATTACTGTGCCTGTCATGGCGCCGGCCATCTTCGCCGGCTTCTTCCTGTCGATGACCTTTTCCTGGGACGAATTCGTGATCTCCTTCCTGCTGACACGCTTCGAAACCACGCTGCCGGTCGAAATCTGGAATCTGCTGCGCTCTGGCCTCAACCCCAAGACCAACGCAGTCGGCTCGCTGGTGTTCGCCGTTTCCATCGTGCTGGTGGTGCTGTTCGAATTGACATTGCTGCGGAGGAAGCCGGCATGAGCGCGCCCCTGGTCGACATCCGCGGGGTCTCGCACCGTTTCGGCCAGCTGGCGGTGCTGAAAGACGTATCGCTGCGGATAGAGCCCGGTAGCTACACCATCCTGCTCGGACCGTCGGGCTCCGGCAAGACGACGCTTTTGTCGATTTTGGGCGGCTTCGTCACACCGAGCGAAGGCAAGGTGTTCATCCGAGGCGAGGACTGCACCGCCGTTCCGCCGGCAAAGCGCCCGACAACGACGGTGTTCCAGGATTATGCGCTGTTTCCGCATATGAGCGTCGGCGGCAATGTCGGTTTTGGCCTGCGCATGCAAGGCGTCGATGGCGCGACACGCGCCGCGCGGGCGCGTGAGACGCTGGCGCTGGTCGGGCTGGATGCCGCCTTCGACAAGAAGCCGCACCAGCTCTCCGGCGGCCAGCGGCAGCGCGTAGCGCTGGCGCGCGCACTGGTGATCGAGCCCGCCGTGCTGCTGCTCGACGAGCCGCTCGGCGCGCTCGACCTCAAACTGCGCCGGCAGATGCAGGACGAATTGAAAGCGATCCAAAAGCGCGTCGGCACCGCCTTCATCCATGTCACCCACGACCAGGAAGAAGCGATGGCGCTGGCCGACCACTGCGTGGTGATGAGTGATGGCCGCATCGAGGACGAAGGGCCGCCCGAACGCGTCTATGCGCGCCCAAAGACACGCTTTTCGGCGACTTTCATGGGCGAGAGCACCATTCTTCGCGGAACGGTGGCGGAGATGATGGACAGGACAAGCACTGTCGCGACACAGGTCGGGCCGGTCTCGGCGTCCGGAGCGTTGCCGGTGGGATCGGCGGTTGCCTTGGCCATCCGGCCGGAGCACCTTGCCCTGGGCGCGACCTCAGGCGCCACAAAGCTGGGCAAGGCGCAGGTCAGCGATGTCGTTTTCCAGGGCAGCTTCAAGCGCGTGCTCGCGGTCTCCGCTGAAGACGCCACGCTGCAATTCATCGCCAAACTGCCCGCGACGTCCGTCGTGCAGCCGGGCGACACGGTCTCGGTTTCCTGCGATACAGACAAGATCATCCTGCTGACGGATTGAACATGGGCATGCTTGCGGTCGTCGACGCACCTGACTGGTACGAAACCATCGGCATGGGCGACGGTGTCACGCTGATCCACGAGCCATGGATCAAACCGTTCTTCCGCTGCAATATGTGGCATGTGCGCGGCCGCGACCGCGACCTGCTGTTCGATACCGGGCTTGGCCATTTCAGCCTCAGGCGCCATGTGCCGCTGGTCAGCGAGCGCAAGCTCACCTGCGTCGCCAGCCACACGCATTTCGATCATATAGGCTGCCACCATGAATTTCCCGAACGTTGCGTGCACCGCGCCGAGGCTGAAATCCTCGCCGATCCGCGCAACGAATGGACGGTGGCGGACCGCTACGCCAATGAAGAGATGTTCGATCGCCAGCCGGAAGGTTGGGACACGGCGCGCTATCGCATCATGCCCGCCCCGGCGGACCGCCTGCTCGAACATGGCGACATCGTCGACCTCGGCGATCGCGCCTTCGAGGTGATCCACACGCCCGGCCATTCGCCAGGCGGCATCGCGCTGTACGAGAAGAAGACCGGCATCCTGCTTTCCGGCGACATCATCTATGACGGCCCGCTGATCGACGACGTCTACCATTCCGATATCGGTGATTATTTGGGGACGATGTTTGCCATGCGCGGCCTCGACGTCTCGGTCGTGCATGGCGGCCATTTCCCGAGTTTCGGCAAGGTGCGCTATCGCCAGCTGATCGACGAGTATCTGGCACAGAAACGCCAGGCCGGCTGCCATCTGCAACCACGCTCCTAGCAGTCAGCTTGTTTTGACCTACAGCGCCCTTTGCGGACAAGGCATTCCGGCAGCATCGCCGCAGCGCGAGGCCGTGGGCAAGGGCCTGAGGCTTGTTTCTTCCGAGCGGCGCACCAGTTCGGCGAAGACAAGCGCGAAGCTTCCCAGCACGACGGAGATGATGATCAGGCGTGTTACCAGCAATATGTTGGTCCCGGCTGGCGCGTGTCCCCGGAATCGGGCTCGACTCTCGAAGGATTCACGCACGATCAAAAGTGCCACAGCGTCTTTCGTATCCTGAAAGGCATAAAATCGCTGTGGGCGCCCCCACGCCACCATGCCGGCTAACATGATCGATGCGGCTTTACGAGAGTTTAAGCCCGGCCTTAACCATCACATTGGCTCGTTCCCTGATATGATTCGCGACTGCCGGTTCGAACCGCACGTCTGCGGGCTCTCTTTGCACACAGGCCCGCCCATGCTACCCCGGCCCAGCCGCCAACCGGTCACCGTCGGGGAGCCATGAGCAAAGCCGCCAACAGCATCGCCTTCGTCTCGTCCGGCACGCCTGACGCCAAAGCGGCGCTGGAAAGCCTGTCGGCGCGCTATGGCCAGCATTCGGTCGCGGAAGCCGATGTCGTCGTGGCCCTGGGCGGCGACGGTTTCCTGCTGCAAACTTTGCGCGATACAATGGGAACCGGCAAAAAGGTCTACGGCATGAACCGTGGCACCATCGGCTTCCTGATGAACGAATATCGTTCCGGAGGTCTCGCCGAGCGCATCGCGGCCGCGGTCGCCGAAACGATCCGTCCGCTGGAGATGCAGGCCGTTACCTCGGATGGCGAAACCGTCTCGGCGCTGGCCATCAACGAAGTGGCGTTATGGCGCCAGTCCTATCAGACGGCCAAGATCCGCATCACCATAGATGACCAGGTACGGCTCGAGGAACTGAATTGCGACGGCGTGATGATTGCCACGCCGGCTGGCTCCACCGCCTACAATCTTTCGGCGCATGGGCCCATCCTGCCGCTCGACGCGCCGCTGCTGGCGCTTACCCCCGTCAGCCCGTTTCGCCCCCGCCGCTGGCGCGGCGCTTTGCTTTCCAACAAAGCAACCGTGCGCTTCGACATACTAGAGGCGGAAAAGCGGCCGGTGAACGCCGCCGCCGACCATACGGAGGTCAAGGCCGTAGCTTCCGTGACGGTGCGGGAATCAGCGACGGCGACCGCAACTTTGCTGTTCGATCCCAATCACTCCTGGAACGAACGCATACTGGCGGAACAGTTCCGTTATTGAGCCGATATTGAGCCGGCGCGCGGATAAGCGGCCGGATCAGACATAGTAATTAAGGTTACGACTTCACAATCGAGCCATTGCCGGCCGTTTGTGTTGACAAATCGCGGGCTTGCGCCTAGTTGCAGTGATGATCTTGCGGGCGCGCGGCGCCTGCCGCGACGGATGCCGTTGCGCTTCCCCGAACAGCCAAAGACAGCCAGAACTTGTCCTCAGACACCCAGACCGCTCAAGAAGCGTTGACTTTCGCGGACCTCGGCCTATCGCCGAAGGTCCTTTCCGCAGTCACCGACGCCGGCTACCTCAAGCCGACGCCGATCCAGGCCGGCGCCATTCCGCACGCGCTTCTGGGCAAGGATGTGCTTGGCATAGCACAGACCGGTACCGGCAAGACGGCCTCCTTCGTGCTGCCGATGCTGACACGACTGGAAAAGGGCCGCGCCCGCGCCCGCATGCCCCGCACGCTGATCCTGGAGCCGACCCGCGAGCTTGCGGCGCAGGTCGAGGAAAACTTCATAAAATACGGCAAGAACCACAAGCTCAACATCGCACTGCTGATCGGCGGCGTGTCGTTCGACGAACAGGACAAGAAACTGGAGCGTGGCGCCGACGTGCTCATCGCGACGCCCGGCCGCATGCTCGACCACCGCGAGCGCGGCAAGCTCTTGCTCAACGGCGTCGAGATCCTCGTCATCGACGAAGCCGATCGCATGCTCGACATGGGCTTCATTCCCGATATCGAGCGTATCTGCGAGATGATCCCCTTCACCCGGCAGACGCTGTTCTTCTCGGCGACGATGCCGCCCGAGATCACCAAGCTGACCGAAAAGTTCCTGCACGCGCCGGTGCGCGTCGAGGTTTCAAAGGCCGCCTCCGCCGCGACCAACATCATCCAGCGGCTGGTGAAGTCCGGTTCCAAACCCTGGGACAAGCGCGAGACGCTGCGCAACCTGATCAAGGCCGAGGATGCGGAGCTGAAGAACGCCATCATCTTCTGCAACCGCAAGATCGAGGTGTCGGAGCTGTTCCGCTCGCTGCTGAAATATGACTTCGACGCCGGCGCGCTGCATGGCGACATGGACCAGCGCGCGCGCATGCAGATGCTGGCCAATTTCCGCGACGGCAAGCTGCGGTATCTGGTCGCCTCCGACGTGGCCGCGCGCGGCCTCGACATTCCCGATGTCAGCCACGTCTTCAACTATGACGTCCCGATCCATGCCGAGGATTACGTCCACCGAATCGGCCGTACCGGCCGCGCCGGGCGCTCCGGAAAATCCTTCACCATCGCGACCAAGTCCGACACCAAGTACATCGACGCCATCGAACGGCTGATCGGCACCAAGATCGAGTGGCATGACGGTGACCTGTCGACGGTGGTGGCCAGCGAAGGCGAGGACGAAGCACCGCGCCGTGGCCGCGGTGCGCCGCGGCGCGCCGGCCGCAAGGACGACGACCGCAAGGACAGGGGCGAGCGCAAGAGAGGCGGACGCCAGGCCAAGCACGGCGAAGACGCGGCACCGGAAACCGTGCGCGAGGAACAGCCGGTCGCGACCGAGGAAACGGTCGCCGGCACTGGTGAGCGGCGCACGCGCAAGGACGCTATCCGCTCGGAAAATTCCGAGCGCAAGAGCTCCGCGGCGCGCAGCGAGCGACGTGCACCGGAGCGCGGCGACACCAGGCCGCAGCGCGATGACCGTCGCCCTGCCCGCAACCGAGAAGACGAAAACGACGCCACCGTTGGCTTCGGCGACGACATGCCGGCCTTCATGCGCATCGTCGCCAAGGGCTGACCGACGAGTGGTTCCAAGACAAGACAGCCATCCGGCTTGCCCTCCCGGCAAGCTCCTGGCTGGGCTGGCCGTTACATCGGCCCAGGCATCATCTTGGTCGGTTTCTCCAACATCGGAAACTCGGCCTTGTTGCATTTCACGTTCGGGTTCGTCGGACTGAACATGCCGTTCGGATTATCACCCAGCCAGGCGTGAAGATCGTAGTGGACGAACTCCCTCGGGATGAGCGGATAGTGTCCCTCCATCGGACCCATGAAGGTTTGGCCAAACAGCTTCGGTGGCTCTTTGACGTCCGGCGTCAGCGGCACAAGCCATTCCGCCCCGACCAGGCGCAGACCGTTTTTCGTCGGCTCGTAGATCAGCACATTGGGGCGCATCGGGTCGAGTTTTTGGCCGACACTTGGGACGTTGACGAAATGGATGCCCATGGCGCCTTTCGGGTAGTACATCGCTCCGGATATCTTTTCTCCGCTATAGTAGACGCAGCCGACCGTCGACAGATAAAGGTCGCGGACAGCCGCAGTGTAGTCCTCATATTTGGCGAGCGACTTTTTCAAGGCCTCGATGTCAGCTTTGTTGGCATCCTCGGCTCGAGCCGCCGCGACGCCCAACCATGCGCTTACAAGACCTGTTAAAGCGAAGACGCCGCAGCGCCCAAGGCTGGCTGTTCTTGTCATGCATTCCTCCCAGATTTTTTTGATCTGGCCGTGCAAGACCGAGGCTGAAAAAGAAAATGCTTATTGCGCGGCCAAGTGTACCGCCTCATCCCCTCCGGAACAGCGACGATGCTATTCCTTTCCATGGCTGCGGGAAAGCGGTTATTTAGGACTGGCTAATTCTCTGGCACGCCAATCTCAATCTGAGCGCGGCGGTCGCGGCCGGTGAAGCTGTTGCCGTCATCGCCGAGCGACACCACCGTTGGCTTCGGCGACGACACGCCGGCCTTCATGCGCATCGTTGCCAAGGTCTGATATCGTCGTGTGTTGCAAGGACGCGCGGCCTCGCCGAAGATGGCGTGATGAAGCGTCTGGTGGAAGATTGGGTCTATGGTGGCGTGCTCGCCGGCCTCACTCTGTGCGTGGTGGCGATCGGGCTGGCCGCTCAATTGGAGACAGCCGAGTTCACCGTCTTCCTGCTGATTCCGATTTACATGCTCCATCAATACGAGGAGCATGCCGAAGACCGGTTCCGGCTTTTTGTCAACAAGATGCTCGGCGGCGGGGCGCCGCTGCTTACCCGCTTCGAAGTCTTTGTGATCAACGTACCGGGTGTATGGGGCATCTACTCCCTGGTTTTCACCCTCACTGTCACGGTCAATGCCGGAATAGGGCTGATCGCCGCCTACACCACCCTGATCAACGCTTTGGTTCACATCGCGCAGGCCATCAGGATGCGCAGCTATAACCCCGGGCTCATCACCGCAATTGTTTTGTTCGTACCCGCATCCAGCTGGTCGATCCTGACGCTTTCCGGTTCGGGAACGGGTTTCCATGTCCTTGGACTTGCGGCCGGGCTGATCATTCATGGACTGATCGTTGCCCATGTCGTCCGGCGGCAGCGCCTGACCCAATGAGCGACGGTCGATAAGCCGACCTCACCGTAAGATCATGGAAGAACCCGGGGGCCGCAGGCCTGGCCGTCGGTCGCATTTTGCAAACAAAACGGCCCCTTGCGAGGCCGTTTTTGCATTCTGATCGATGCTGCTCAGGTGAGCGGCGAAAGCTGGATCTCGACGCGACGGTTTTGAGCGCGACCCTCGGCGGTGGCATTGGACGCTACCGGACGGGTCTTGCCGAATCCGGTGACCGCGAAGCGGCGCGAATCGACGCCCTGGCCAGCCAGGTAGTTGGCGACCGCCAGCGCGCGGCGCTGCGACAGATCGAAATTATGCTGGTCGCCGCCGGTCGAATCGGTATGGCCGAACACGTCGACCGTGGTCTGCTTGAACTTCTTCAGCACCAGCGCGACCGAATTCAGCACTTGGTAAAAGCCGGGCTTCACCGCATCCTGATCGACGTTGAAGGTGATATCGGACGGCATATTAAGGATGATCTGGTCGCCGGAGCGGGTGACGCTGACGCCTGTGCCCTCCAACTGCCGGCGCAGTTCGGCTTCGTTCTGGTCCATGGTGGCGCCGATGGCGCCGCCAGCCAGCGCCCCGATGCCGGCGCCGATCAGCGCGTTGCGACGATCATTGCCGCCCGCAAGCAGGCCAAGGCTGGCGCCGGCCAAGGCGCCGAGGCCGGCGCCGGCCGCCGTATTGGAAATCTTCTGGTCGCCGGTATACGGATCGGTGGTGGTGCAGGCGCTCACCAGCACAGCCGTCGCCACGACGACGAGCACGGTCTTCTTCATAGGATTGTCCCTCTCCAAGTCACGCCTTGCGGTGGCGCCAAATCAGCCCTTCGCGCGACTTGTACCATGAAATGCGGCGAAAAGCGGAACGGGAAAAGCACCGGCGACGGCTTTTCCCCGGGGCACGATTTCCCCGATTGGGCGTCCAGGAATCTACCAGAGATTCTTGCCGTCGATGGCCACCACTTCGACCTTGTCCAGGTCGAAATCGTCGAACAACCGCGAGTTGACACTGATCTTGGGATTGTCGAAATCCGGCTCTCCGCTCGACCAGTCCGGTGTTTCGGTGAAGGTCCCGCAGCCGCAGGTGTCGCAAAAACCGTGCTTAACGGTCTTTGATCCCCACTGATAGAAGGAAACATTCTTCTGCGGCGTGAGGAGCTTGAACTGCGCCGGAGTGTAGTAGGCCCAAAGCGAGCCGCGTTTCGAGCAGAACGAACAAGTGCACTGCGTCAGCGTCTGCGGTGCTTGCGAAACCTCGAATATCGTCGCCTTGCAGTGGCAGCTTCCCTTGATGGTCATGGACGTCACCTCTCCCTTGTCCGCCGCCCGCAGGCAACGCAACACAAAGGAGCGGTCCTGGCAACCGTCCGTCAGCAGGCCCCCGCCCATCGCGGTCCGGGCCGGTCGCCGCTGCGCCTCCCGGGCCTAGTAGGAGCGCGGCGGCACGAACAGGCAGATCGTCTTACCGGCGTCTAGACCCGCTTGATGCGCGCACCAGTGGAATTCGCCGTCCGGGCTGTCCTTCACACGCTTGTCGGTCATCGGGACAACTTCCCCCGTGCCGGCGATCACATAACCCTCGGGTTTTTCCAAAACCTCGCCCGTATGGGCCGTGCGGCAATCGTAGTTAGCGCAGCATGCGAATGGATAGCTCCAACCCAGCGGCTTCGCCGCCGTAGGCTTGGCGTCGTGGGCGAAGGCAGGCGCCATCGGCAACGCAATCGCTGCGATTGCAAGCAGGCAGAGCATGAGTCGGCCCACCGCGGCCCGAGCCGATTTTGATGGGGCAGCAGACATGGAAGCGCTCCTTTCGACGAGCATCAAGCGTTTCGCTTGCCCGTTCCTGAAACGTGTCTTCCCAGCGGCCGGATCGTCAGCACGCATTTCTGCCGCGCCCGGCCATAGATGCTTTTGTCTCCCCTCGACCATGGATGGTGGGCCGATTTGTGAGTCGGCGCAAGAAACCACTGCATGCCGATGTCGCAGGCTGAATGCCGCGCATCGGCAACAGAAAACAGGCGCCGTCTCTCGATTGGATAGGCAGGCACAACCATGCCCAGCAGACGGGATCGCAGATAACGAGATTCAGCGAGAGAAGTTCCGGCCTATTCGCCAGCAGGTCCTGTGATCACGTGTTCGTCATACTGCGGCAGGCCGTCGCTGATCGTGTACCACGGCGCCTTGGAACCGACGAAGATATGCTCGGTCGGGCGGATGCTCGGGTTGTCGACGAGCGTTCCCATCGCGACATGGACGAAGGCGCCCTGGCGCACGACCGAATAGAGCAGCGAACCGCACCGCTTGCAGTGCGCGTCATGGCCGTTGTCGTCGCCGAAGACCAGCAACATGTCGTGGCCCTTGGTCAAGACAAACTTGGCGCGTTCGATGCCCGCGAAGGGCTTGAAAGCCGAACCTGTCGTGCGCCGGCAGTTCGAGCAATGGCAATTCGCCGCGTACAGGAACTCGTCAGCGACCGCATAGTGCACCGCGCCGCAGAAGCACTTTCCAACAAGCTTGCGAGCCATCATCCAATCCAAATGTGTGGCACTGTAGGCGCCGGCCCTAATCCAGGTCCGCCACCGCTTCCCCAGCACCACCCTCGATGCGTTGCGACAGCGAGGCTTCCATGAAGTCATCGAGGTCGCCATCGAGCACGCTCGACGGGCTGGTGCTTTCGACACCTGTGCGCAGATCCTTCACCAACTGATAGGGCTGCAGCACGTAGGAGCGAATCTGGTGACCCCAGCCAATGTCGCTCTTCGATGCTTCGGTGGCGTTGGCGACGGCTTCGCGCTTCTTCAGCTCTTCCTCGTAAAGACGCGAGCGCAGCATCTCCCAGGCCTTTGCCCGATTTTTGTGCTGCGAGCGTTCGGCCTGGCAGGCGACCGCGATGCCGGTTGCGAGATGGGTAATGCGCACCGCCGAATCGGTGGTGTTGACGTGCTGGCCGCCTGAACCGGACGAACGATAGGTGTCGATGCGCACGTCGGATTCGGAAACGTCGATCTCGATCGTATCGTCGATGACGGGATAGACCCAGACGCTGGCGAAGGATGTGTGCCGGCGCGCGTTGCTGTCATAGGGTGAAATGCGCACCAGCCGGTGGACGCCGGACTCCGTCTTCAGCCAGCCATAGGCATTGTGGCCCTTGATCAGCAGCGTCGCGGACTTGATGCCGGCTTCTTCGCCGTCATGCACTTCCAGCACCTCTACCTTGAAGCGGCGGCGCTCGGCCCAGCGCGTGTACATGCGCAGCAACATCGAGGCCCAATCCTGGCTTTCGGTGCCGCCGGCGCCTGCGTGGATTTCGAGATAGGTGTCGTTGGCGTCGGCTTCGCCCGACAGCAGCGTCTCGACCTGGCGGGCCTTCGCCTCGCCTTGCATCGAGCGGATCGCTGCCTCAGCCTCGGCAACGACGCTCTCGTCGCCCTCTTCCTCGCCGAGTTCGATCAGGCCGATATTGTCTTCCAGCGCCTGGGTCAGGCCCCTGACCGCCGCGATGCCTTCCTCGAGGCCCTGGCGCTCGCGCATCAGCTTCTGCGCTTCCAGCGGTTCGTTCCAGAGGCTGGCGTCCTCGGCGCGGACGTTGAGATATTCAAGCCGCTTTATGGCCTGATCCCAGTCAAAGATGCCTCCTCAGCAGGGTAATTGCCTGCCTGATCTCGTCGACAATATTCTGCGTTTCCGCGCGCATGGCCTGGTGTTTTATCCTGTTGCTGAAAGTGACGCCTGGTCGGCGCGATACATAGGGACGGCGCCGCCGCCTGTAAAGCAAATTGGACCGGCCCAGGGCCGGCCCAATCCTGCATGCATACCCGTCAGTAGAGGCCGCCGCCGCCCGACTGGATGGCCTGGTTGGCCTGAGGCGACAGCGCGCCGCCGGAGGCATTGGACCCGTCAGCGCCCATGCCGATCACCCAATAGCTGTCGGCTGGCCCGGTGCCCGGCTTGAAGGCCTCGATGATGGTGCCGGGATCGCCCGAATTGGCCCGCATGCCGGTCTTGCGGTTGATGGCGACCAGATTCATGCCTTCGGGAACCTTGAAGTCGACATTGGGCGTGCCATCCAGCGCCACGCGCATGAAATCCTTGAAGATAGGAGCGGCGAGGCCGCCGCCGGTGGCGCCATGGCCAAGGCCGCGCGGCGTGTCGTAGCCCATATAGAGGCCGACGACGAGGTTCGGCGTGTAACCGATGAACCAGGCGTCCTTTTCGTCGTTAGTGGTGCCGGTCTTGCCGGCGATGTGGCGTCCGAGCTCGGCGATGGTGGCGCCGGTGCCGCGCTGGACGACGCCTTCCATCATCGAGGTGATCTGGTAGGCGGTCATCGGATCGAGAACCTGTTCGGAATTATCGACAAGCTCAGGTTCGGGCTGGTTCTGCCATTCGGCCGCGTTGCAGCCTTCGCAGCCGCGTTCGTCCTGCTTGAAGACGGTCTTGCCGTAGCGGTCCTGGATGCGGTCGATCAATGTCGGCTTGATCGACTTGCCGCCATTGGCCATGATCGAATAGGCCGAAACCATGCGCATCACCGTCGTCTCGCCGGAGCCCAGCGCCATCGGCAAATACGGCGCCAGATGGTCATAGACGCCGAAACGCTCGGCATATTCGACGACCAGCTTCATGCCCATGTCGTTGGCGAGGCGCACAGTCATCAGGTTGCGCGACTTTTCGATGCCGGAGCGCAGGGTTGCCGGACCAGCGACCGTGCCGTCGTAGTTCTTCGGCGTCCAGGTCGTGTTGCCGCTCTGGATGGTAATCGGCCCGTCCATGATCACCGACGCCGGCGTATAGCCATTGTCGAGCGCCGCGGAATAGACGATCGGCTTGAACGAAGAGCCGGGCTGGCGCATGGCCTGGGTGGCGCGGTTGAACTCCGACTGCGCGTAGGAGAAGCCGCCGACCATGGCCAGCACGCGGCCGGTGTGTGGATCCATGGCGATCAGGCCGCCTTCCACTTCGGGGACCTGGCGCAGGCTGTAGGCGTCGTCGGAGCCTTCGTTCTTCTGGACGAAGACGACGTCGCCCGGCTTCAGCACATCGGCCGGCGACTTGGCCCTGACCGTCTTGCCGCCGACCACATGGCGCATGGCAAAGCCCATGTCTTCCTTGCTGACGGTGCCTTCGACGCGCTCCTTGACGATGTCGCCCGACGCCTGGCGTGCCGGCTGCAAGCCAATCGACAGGCCGGATGCCGAACTGTCGAGCACGACTGCGAGCTTCCATTCGGGAACGTCTTCCAGTCCCTTCACATTGCCCAGCGGCACACCCCAGTCGCCGGACACGTCGATCGTCTTCAGCGGCCCGCGGTAGCCGCGCAGCGTGTCGTATTTGATCAAGCCGTTCTGCATCGCCTTGCGGGCGATGAGCTGGATCTTCGGGTCGAGCGTGGTGCGGACGGACAGGCCGCCTTCATAGAGCGCGTTCTCGCCGTAGCGGGCGATGATCTGGCGGCGCACCTCCTCGGTGAAGTATTCGCCGGCGAACAGATAGGTGCCGTTGCGGCGCGGCGTGACGCCGAGGGGCTCCGCCTTGGCCTTGTCGCCTTCCTCGCGCGTAACGTAGCCGTTCTCGACCATCTGGTCGATGACCCAGTTACGGCGCTCAAGCGCGCGGTCGGCATGCTTGAAGGGGTGATAATTGTTCGGCCCCTTGGGCAGCGAGGCCAGATAGGCGGCCTCGGCCACGGTCAGCTCGTTCACCGACTTGTCGAAATAAGTGAGCGCGGCACCCGCCACGCCATAGGCGCCGAAACCGAAGAAGATTTCGTTGAGGTAGAGTTCGAGAATGCGGTCCTTGGAATAGGCCTGCTCGATGCGGAAGGCGAGGATCATTTCCTTGATCTTGCGCTCGTAGGTCTGGTCCGAGGTCAGCAGAAAATTCTTCGCCACCTGCTGGGTGATCGTCGAGGCGCCAACCTGACGCCTGCCCGAGCCGAAATTCTGCAGGTTGACGATGATAGCGCGGCCCAGGCCGGTCACGTCAATGCCGGGGTGGTTGTAGAAATTCTTGTCCTCGGCCGACAGGAAGGCCGCCTTGACGCGGTCGGGGATGGCCTGGATCGGCAAATACAGGCGCCGTTCGCGCGCGTACTCGGCCATCAGCGCGCCGTCCGAGGCATGGATTCGGGTGGTCACCGGCGGCTCGTACTTGGCCAGCACCTCATAGTCGGGCAGATCCTTGGACAAATGCCCGATATAGATGGCAACCCCCGCCGCGACCAGCAGGGCCAGCGTCGTGCCGATACCGAAGAAATAGCCAATGAGACGAATCATGCCCGCTCCAGTCCTTGGTTCGGGAATTTCCTAAACGAAGCCGCCTTCCGCGCAAGCATTCGAGCCGGTCCCAACCCGTAATGGAAAACCCATGTCGCTACCATGTGGGCAAAATACGGCAAGGCCGGATTTCGCGGCCGTGAGTCGGAAATAAAAGCGTCGGGTGTTGTCGCCGCGCAACGCTGCCTGTGGTTGCAGGCGTCGTCAGGCATTTCAGCCCCCGGTTCCCGTTCCGGCACGCGCGGAAGCGAACAGCGCGACGGCGTTGGTGATGCTTTGCGCCGCCTTGCCGCGCCAGTCGGCGTCGAGCAGTTGCGCCTCGTCCTTGGCATTCGAGAGATAGCCTAGTTCGACCAGCACGGAGGGGACGTCAGGCGCTTTCAGCACCTTGAACCCAGCGGAACGCTGCGGATTGTTGATGAGGCCGACGCTGGTCGACAACTGGCCGACCAGCGTGTGGGCGAAACTCATCGAAAAGGTGTGGGTCTCGCGGCGGATCAGGTCGATCAGGATATCGGTGACTTCCTTGTTGTCGTCCTTGATCACCATGCCGGCGAACTGGTCCGAGAGATTTTCACGGTCGGCAAGCGCCTGCGCTTCCGGATCCGAAGCCTTGTCGGAAACGGTATAGACGGTCGCGCCACGGATGCCCTTGAGGCTGATAGTGTCGGCATGAATGGAGATGAGCAGGTCGGCCTCATGCTGGCGAGCGATGCGCACGCGGTCGTCCAGCCGCAAATATTCGTCGGTGTCGCGCGTCATGAAGACATCGTATCTGCCGACGGCGGCGAGCTTGTCGCGCAGTTCCGTGGCGAAAGCCAGCGTGACGTTCTTTTCGACGGTGCCGTTCAGGCCCTCGGCACCGCCATCGACGCCGCCATGGCCCGGATCGATGACGACGGTGAAGCGATGGCCCGGATTGGAGACCGGCCCGGTGCCGACCCGCCCGCCCTTGTCGGTCGAAACCGTGGAACCGGTGGTCAGCGCCTGATTGGCAAGGGCAGTGTCGAACTCGCGTTCGGAGGCCGCCGACATGTCGATGGCGATGCGGTAGCCCGCGCCGTCCTCGTTCTTGAGAACATCGAGCTTGTCGACCGCGAACGGCCCCTTGCCGGTGAGAACCAGCCGCGACACGCCTGCCTCCAACTCACCCAGGCGCACGCCCTTGACCAGCCCGCGAGGCTTCAAATCCTTGGCATCGATGGCTAACTTCGTATTCGCCAGATCGATGACCAGACGATTGGGCCCGCGCAAAAGGAACCATTTGACGTCGGGCTCACGGTCGAAATCCATGACGATGCGCATCTTGGTGGCATCGCCCGCCATCTTGTAACCGGTTGCCGTGAGCGGGGCATCGGCGGCGTTGGCGACCAACGAGATGGTCATCGACAGCAGGAGGCAGAAGATCGCGAGCAAACGGCCGCCGGCACGACTGCCCTTGTCTGTGAAGCCTGCCAGTCCCATCTCTTTGCAGTCGCTCCCGGTTTGGCGCCAAGGCGCCCGGTCATGTAGTCGAAGTGCCGGTTAGGCCGCGAACTCGATTAACGATTGGTATCCAGAGAAGGTTAACCAAGCCTTTTCACGCGAGGCCCGGACCCGTGCTTACGTGGCGGAACCGCTTTTGCCGGCGTCGGAAATCGGGGTTGCCTTCCAACCCGCCAAATCATAAAAGCGATAGTGGATCACTGCAATCCTGGAACCGCCCTCCTCCGCAGCTTCCCGCTACAGGTGAGACGAAAGGCGGCTCCTTTCGCTCCATGCGAGAAGGGTTCAGGTGATCGCGACGAATTTCGCAGGTGTGCGCCCGTGGCGGGGGAATCGCCTGCGTGAGGAAAACGGCCGGGTTTGTCCCGCGCCGGCTCTGTATGAGCAAACAAGCTGGTCCGGTTTCCGGGCTTTGGTTCAAAAGGTTCTGCTGGTGACGATGGCTTCAAGCGCAATCATGGAAAGGTCCGCATCAAACCGCGCCAATATGGCTGCGGGCGGCACCGCCATGGCGCGCAGGCACCGTCCGGCGGACATTCAGACATCCGGCACCCACATTCATCCAGACACACAGCAGCGGCCCTTGCGCCGCAAGCTGCGGCTGACGGCTGCCGGGGGGAAACGAAATAATGCCCAACAAAATGCTGATAGACGCCTCCCACCCGGAGGAAACACGCGTTGTCGTCGTACGCGGTAATCGTATCGAAGAATTCGACTTTGAATCACAGGACAAGAAGCAGCTCAAAGGAAACATCTATCTCGCCCGCGTAACGCGCGTCGAACCCTCCCTTCAGGCAGCCTTTGTCGAATATGGCGGCAACCGTCACGGTTTCCTCGCCTTCAGTGAAATACACCCCGACTACTACCAGATCCCCGTCGCCGACCGTCAGGCGCTGCTGCGCGCCGAAGCGCAGGAAGCCGAGGACGAGGACGATGACGACGGCGAAGGCGACGACCGCCAGAGCCGCGATCGCGGCCGGCGCGGGCGCCGGCGCGGCGGCAAGGGCCGCGACCGCGCAGAACACAAGCGCGATGCGAGCGGGGCCGATGCCGACGAGGCAACCGAAACGGCCGGCGAGGCAGGCGACGCCGACAATGGCAATGACGCCGTCTCGGAGAACACTTCCCACGGTTCGGAAACCATCGAACATGCGGCCGATATCCCGGAACAGGCCGCGGATGCATCCAATCGTGGCGAAGCCTCCCCCGAGCAGGGCGACGAATCTTCTGGGCAGAACGAAGGCGAGACCCGCGAGGGCGGCCCGACGTCGATCGCCGCCTCCGTCGACGCCGATGTGATTTCCGAACCCGTCCCGCTGACGGAACAGGGCAGCGAATCCAGCGACGATGATCGCGGCATGCTGGAAGAGGTTCAGTCTTCGCATCCGGACGATCACGAGGTCGAATCGGTCGGTGCCGAGGATGCCCTGGAGGAAGCGCGCAACCGCCGCAAGCCGATGCGCCGCCAGTACAAGATCCAGGAGGTGATCAAGCGCCGCCAGATCCTGCTGGTGCAGGTCGTCAAGGAAGAGCGCGGCAACAAGGGCGCGGCGCTCACCACCTATCTGTCGCTTGCCGGCCGCTATTCCGTGCTGATGCCGAACACGGCGCGCGGCGGCGGAATTTCGCGCAAGATCACCAGTGCTGTCGACCGCAAGCGCCTCAAGGAAGTGGTCGCCGATCTCGAAGTGCCGCAAGGCATGGGCGTCATCCTGCGCACCGCCGGCGAGAGCCGCACCAAGGCCGAGATCAAGCGCGATTACGAATATCTGATGCGGCTTTGGGAGAACGTGCGCAATCTCACGCTCCAGTCCACGGCCCCTGCCCTCGTCTACGAGGAAGGCAGCCTGATCAAGCGTTCGGTGCGCGACCTCTACAACAAGGACATCGACGAGATCCTCGTCTCCGGCGAAGAGGGCTACCGCGAGGCCAAGGACTTCATGCGCATGCTGATGCCGAGCCACGCCAAGGTGGTTCAGCCGTTCCGCGATACGACGCCGATCTTCGTGCGCAACGGTATCGAGGCGCAGCTTGACCGCATGCTGCAGCCGCAAGTGACGCTCAAGAGCGGCGGCTACATCATCATCAACCAGACCGAGGCGCTGGTCGCCATCGACGTCAATTCGGGCCGCTCGACCAAGGAGCACTCGATCGAGGACACCGCGCTCCACACCAATCTGGAAGCGGCGGAGGAAGTCGCCCGCCAGCTCAGGCTGCGCGACCTTGCCGGCCTGATCGTCATCGACTTCATCGACATGGAGGAGAACCGCAACAACCGTGCCGTCGAGAAGCGGTTGAAGGATCATCTCAAGAACGACCGCGCGCGCATCCAGGTCGGCCGCATCTCGCATTTCGGCCTGATGGAGATGTCGCGCCAGCGCATCCGCGCCAGCGTGCTGGAATCGACCATGAAGCCTTGCCCGCATTGCGGCGGCACCGGCCATGTGCGCTCCGATTCGTCTGTCGCGCTGATGGTGGTCAGGGCGATCGAGGAGTTCCTGCTCAAGGATTCGCGCAGCCACATCACGGTTCGCACGCCCGCGGCGACCGCGCTCTATGTGCTCAACCACAAGCGCGGCACGCTGGTGGAACTGGAAAGCCGCTTCGGCCTGACTATCACGCTCGAGGCCGACGACACGGTCGGTTCGCAGCATTATGCGATCTTCCGCGGCGCGCTGGCCGAAAAGCCTGAAGGCTTCGTCGAGGCACGCACCCTGCCGGCCTATGTCGAACCGGAAGAGCCCGAGGATGAGACCATCGTCGAGGAGGAAGACGAAGCACCGGCCCAGGCCGAACAGCCGCGTCAGCCGCAGCAAGGTCAGCACCAGCAGAGGCCCGGCGAAGAGGGCGAAGGCCGCGACCGCAAGCGCCGCAAGCGTCGCAGACGCCGCGGCGGCAAGGATCGCGATCGAGAACATGGCCACACCGACGGTGCTTCCGTGTCGGCGCAGGCCGACGAGTTGTCCACATCGGAAAGCCCGGTGAGCCGTGACGAGGCGGAAGCCGGCGACGAGGCTCCGGTCCCCGCGGCCGGAACTGCCGAAACGGCGGAAGCATCCGACGAGGGCCAGGGCAAGAAGCGTCGCCGCGGCAAGCGCGGCGGCAAACGCAACCGGCGCGAGGACGGCGAAGGCGAGGCCGAGGCAAGCGCCGATGAAGCGACCGAACCTTCCGGGGTCGATGCTTCCGAAAGCGAGCCTGCGATCGAGCCGGTAACCGTCGTGGCTGCGGAAGAGCCGGTGGCTCCAGTGAGCGACGAGGCGACGACCGCCGAGAAGCCCAAGAAGCCGCGGCGCGCAGCCAAGCCGAAGAAGGCAGCCGCCGAGGCTGTCGCCGAGGAGCCGATCGCTGAACTGGCCGTTCCGGCACCCGCCGAGACGCCAGCCACGGCATCGGACGAGGCGGCGGCAGCGACCGCCGAGGAAACACCGAAGGCCCGTCCGTCACGACGCAAGCCGGCGGCCATCGATGCGCCGATCGTGCCGGTGGTTTCCTCGACCGTCGCCGAAGAGCCGGAAACCAAGACCGAAGAGAAGCCGAAGCGCGCCGGCTGGTGGCAGCGGAAAGGTTTCTTCTGAGATTCAGCCCTTTGAACTGACTTCCTGAATAAAAAAAATCCCGCGCCGGTCGAAAGACGGCGCGGGATTTTCATATCCGGTTTGCCGGAACGTTACGGCGCGAAGATCGACCAGTTCATCATCCTGGCGAGCTTCTCCAGGGCGATCGAGCCCAGCTTGGAATTGCCGTTGGCGTTGAGGCCGGGCGACCAGACGGCGAGCGAGGCGACGCCGGGCACGATGCCCAATATGCCGCCGCCGACGCCGCTCTTGCCCGGAATGCCGACGCGGAAGGCAAAATCACCGGAGCCGTCATAGTGGCCGCAGGTCAGCATCATGGCGCCGATGCGGCGTGCCCGCTCGGCCGACACCACGGAATGTCCGGTCGCCGGATTCTTGCCGCCATTGGCGAGGAACCGACCGGCCATCGCCAGCTGCCGGCAGCTCATGGCGACGGCGCAATGATGGAAATAGACGCCGAGCGCCAGCTCCGGCGCATGATGAAGATTCCCGAAGGATTTCATGTAGTTGGCGAGCGCGAAATTGCGATAGCCGGTGGCGCGCTCCGACGCCGCCACCTCGCGGTCGATGATGATGGTATCGTCGTCGGCGAGGAACTGGATGAAGCGCAGGATCTCGCCGATCGCCTCGCGCGGCTGGTGGCCGGCAAGCAGGATGTCGGAAATGACAATGGCGCCGGCATTGATGAAGGGATTGCGCGGAATGCCGTTCTCATGCTCGAGCTGCACGATCGAGTTGAACGGATTGCCCGAAGGCTCGCGCCCTACCCGCTTCCACAGCGCGTCGCCGACATTGCCCAGCGCGAGCGTCAAGGTGAACACTTTCGAGATGCTCTGGATCGAAAAGGGCTGGTCGGCGTCGCCCGCCATCAGCACACGGCCGTCATTGGTGACGGCTGCGATGCCGAATTTCTTCGGATCAACCTTGCCGAGCTGCGGGATATAGGTGGCGACCTCGCCGCGATCGTTGCGTTCGGCCATTTCGGCCGCGACTTCGGCCAGGGCCTGCTCGAGTTCCGGCATGGATCTACCTCAGCCAGCGTTCGATGCGCGCCAATGCCTCGACCATGTCGTCATGGCTGCCGGCATAGGAGAACCGCATGGTGCGGTGCCCGGCCTGGGTGTCGAAATCACGGCCGGGCGTGGCCGCGACATGCGCCTCGGCCAGCATCTTGCGGGCGAAAGCCATGCTGTCATTGCTGTGCCGGGTGACGTCGCAAAAGGCATAGAAGGCGCCATCCATCGGTGCGGCCAGCGGAAAGCCGAGCTCCGGCAGACGCGTCATCAGGAGCTCGCGGTTCCAGGCATAGCGACCCTTGACCGCTTCCAGCTCCTCGGTAGCGGCAAAGGCCTCGATTGCGGCGACCTGCGACAGTTCCGGCGGCGAGATGTAGAGGCTCTGCGCAATGCGCTCGATGGGCCGCACCACCGCTTCCGGCAGCACCATCCAGCCGATGCGCCAGCCGGTCATGCAATAGTATTTCGAGAAGGAGTTGATCGCCGTGACACCGGTGCCAAAGGCGAGTGCGGTGGTGTCGGACGCCGCATAGGCCAGCCGATGGTAGATCTCGTCGGAGATGACGGCAATGCCGAGCGCCTCCGCCGTCCGGACCAGGTCCGCGAGATCATCGGCCGGAATGACCGCGCCGGTCGGGTTGGCCGGACTTGCGAACAGCACGCCCTTCAGCGGTTTTTCGCGATGCGCGGTCTCCAGGTGAGCGGCATGAAGATAGGCCGCATCGCCGAGCTCTATCTCGATCACTTCGATGCCCAGCGCCGCCATGATGTTGCGATAGGCGGGGTAGCCCGGCGCTGCGATGGCGACGCGGTCACCGGGATCGAACATTGCCAGGAAGGCGAGATTGAAGGCGGCCGAGGATCCCGTCGTGACCGCGATCCGGTCGGGCGCGACATCAAGCCCGTAGTGATCCCCATAATGTTCCGCGATCGCCTTGCGCAATCCAGCCAGGCCCAGCGCATCGGTATAGCCAATACGCCCGTCCTGCAAAGCCCTGGCCGCCGCGGCACGAACGCGGGCCGGAGCCGGATCGGACGGCTGGCCGACGGCCATGGAAATGACCGGCGCGCCCGTCGCTCTCAGCCGGTTCGCCTCGGCCAGCACATCCATGGCGTGGAAGGGTTCGACATTGCCACGGCGTGAGAGCGAAACGACCATTTTGACCTCGATCCGACGATTGAGCGCACCACGTCCCGGCGCATGCGCCGCACAAATGCCCGATTGGTGTGAGGATCACAAGTTGAGGAAGTTTTTCCGGTGCCGACTTTTCATCTTTCGCCCGCTCGTCTACCAGTGGACACGTCATGTTGAGCCGACCCAAATCGATGGTTGCCCGGGTAGCGCGCGTCGTTGCGACGCTTTCGCTTGGCGTCGCCGTCGCGGTGTCTGGTTCCATCAGCGCCTTGGCCCAGAACGTGCCGGTGGTGCGCGATGCCGAGATCGAGGCGCTGGTGCGCGACTACGCCCGCCCGATCTTCAAGGCCGCCGGTCTGGCGAATGACGGCATCGACATCGTCCTGGTCAACGACCAGAGCTTCAATGCCTTCGTCACCGGACGCAGGCTGTTCATCAACACGGGCGCCTTGATGGAAGCCGAAACGCCCAACGAGATCATCGGCGTCATCGCCCACGAGGCCGGCCATATCGCCGGCGGCCACCAGCAGAAACTGCGTGACCAGCTCGAGCGCGTCAAGACGATGGCCATCATCGCAACCTTGCTGGGCGCTGGCGCCATGGTCGCCGGGGCGACCACCAACAGCCGCGGACTTGCCGGCGCCGGCGTGGGCGTGGCGGCTGGCGGCGGCGAGATGGCGCAGCGCAGCATTCTCGCCTATCAGCGCACCGAGGAGATGACGGCCGACCGCTCGGCGATCACCTATCTCAACGCCACCGGCCAGTCCGGCATGGGCATGCTGAAGACGTTTCAGCGTTTCCAGACGGCCTTGTCGCTGTCGGGCGCGCAGGTCGATCCCTACCGGATCAGCCATCCAATGCCGCGCGATCGAATCTCCAACCTCGAAGTGCTGGTCAAGCAGAGCCCCTATCTCGACAAGGTCGATGCGCCGGCACTGCAATTGCGCCACGACATGATGCGGGTGAAGATCGCTGTCTACATGGAAGGCCAGGCCGCCGCGTCGCGGCTGATGCGAAAGATGCAGGGCAGCCTTGCCGCGCAGTATGGCGAGGCCCAATCGGCCTATCTTTTCGGCAACATCGCCACCGCACTCGCCAAGACCAACGCCTTGATCAAGGCCCAGCCCGGCAACGCCTATTTCCAGGAATTGCGCGGCGATATATTGATGAAGGCGAACAAGCCCAAGGAAGCTGCCGATGCCTACGCCAAGGCGGTCAGCCTCGACAAGGCGCGATCCGGATTGCTGCCGGTTTCGCTCGGCCAGGCGTTGATGGCGACGGGCACCCCAGACGCTCTGAAAAAGGCCGTGGTGCAGATCAACAACGGCTTGCGACGCGACAAGGAAAATTCCGTGGGATACCGCTATCTGGCGCAGGCCTATGGCGAACTGGGAGACATACCAGGCGCCGAGCTTGCCACGGCCGAGGGTCATTTCTATTCCGGTAACTACAAGGATGCGAAGATCTTCGCCATGCGAGCGCAGCAGCAACTCAAACGCGGCGAGCCGCGATGGATTCGCGCCCAGGACATCATAAACTACAAGCCGTCGGGCAAGGTATAGTGAACCTTCCGGCCGTGCGCTGCGACGCAGCCAGGCCGGAAAACAGGCAAAGGAACGGAACGATGAAAAAGGCACTGCTGCTGGGCACCACGGGAGTTGCGATAGCCCTTGCCATGCTGGCGTTCGGTTTCGTGGCCGGCAGCCCGCAAATCGCGGAAGCCGGTGCGGCGCAACCGCTTCAGACGGCAGCGGACGATACCAAGATCGACCGCACCGAGGTCGAAGGCATCATCCGCGATTATCTCCTGAAGAATCCGGAAGTGCTGCTGGAAGTCCAGGATGCGCTCGAGGCCAAGCAGAAAGAAGAGCAGCGCATTGCCCATCTCGGCGTCATCAAGGGCGCCAAGGAGCAGATCTTCAACTCCTCCTTCGACGGCGTGGTCGGAAACCCGAAAGGCAAGGTCACGATCGTCGAGTTCTACGACTACAATTGCGGCTTCTGCAAACGCGCCATCGAAGACATGCAGGCGCTGACCAAGGCCGATCCGGACCTGCGTTTCGTGCTCAAGGAGTTCCCGATCCTCGGCCCGGATTCGCAGAAGGCCAGCGTCGTCTCGATGGCCTTCCACCTGATGATGCCGCAGAAGTACGGTGAGTTCCACAATGCGCTGCTCGGCGGCCAGGGACGCGCCACCGAGGCGGCGGCGATCAAGGTCGCGCTTTCGCTCGGCGCCGACGAAGCGACGCTGCGTGAAAAGATGAAGGACCCGTCCATCACCGAAGCCTTCTCCAAGACCTACGATCTCGCCAACAAGCTGGCGATCACCGGAACGCCGTCCTATGTCGTCGGCAACGAGGTCGTGTTCGGGGCGCTCGGACAGGAAGTCCTGGCGGAGAAGATCGAGGCGGCGAAAGCCGCGCTTTGATCGGCCGCGGGTTTTCTTCACGGGCGCATTTCCGCCTGTTGTGGACAGTGAAAGAACGCACTTGCGCTCTTTCCGCGGGCGTCTATGCCCATTATAGAGGGCCCAGCGCCGGTTTGACGCCGGTGCCGGAAAAGGTCGGCATTTTTTGAAAACGGTTTTCGTCCTGAACGGTCCCAATCTCAACGCGCTCGGCAAGCGCGAGCCTGGCATCTATGGCGGCAAGACGCTTGCCACCATCGCGGACGACTGCAGAGAGGCGGGCGCGGCGCTCGGGCTCGAAATCGATTTCCGCCAGTCGAACCACGAGGGCGACCTCGTCGACTGGATCCAGGAAGCCGGCGACAAGGCCGTCGGCATCGTCATCAATCCCGGCGCCTATAGCCACACGTCGATCGCGATTCACGACGCCATCCGTTCCGTGGCGCCGCTGCCGGTCGCCGAGGTCCATCTTTCCAATATCCATGCGCGGGAACCATTCCGCCACGTCTCCATGGTCGCGCCGGTCGCTGTCGGCATGATCTGTGGCTTTGGGCCGCTCGGCTACACGCTGGCGCTTCAGGCGCTGGCCGCACGCCTATGACCGGCCAACAAACAGAAGGCTCGAAAATGTCGATAAAGAAGACCGGTGTTGACCAGCAGCTGATCCGCGACCTGGCGGGCATACTGAACGACACCAATCTCACCGAGATCGAAGTCGAGCTGGGTGACCTGAAGGTGCGCGTATCGCGGCAGGCACCGGCCGTTCACGCGATAGCCGCGCCGCAGCCGGCCTTTGCGCCGGCGCCGGGGGCCCAACCTGCCACCGCAGCCGTTCCGGCCTCGGCCGACGTGTCGAAAAACGCCGTGGCCTCCCCCATGGTCGGCACCGCCTACCTGGCGCCCTCGCCGGACGCCAAGCCGTTCATAGAGATCGGCCAGAACGTCAAGGAAGGGCAGACGCTGCTGATCATCGAAGCGATGAAGACGATGAACCAGATCCCCTCGCCGCGCGCAGGCACGGTGACGGCGATCCTATTCGAGGACGCACAGCCGGTCGAATACGGCATGCCGCTCGTCGTGATCGAGTAGAGCGGCCCTAATGTTCCAGAAGATTCTCATCGCCAATCGCGGCGAAATCGCGCTTCGGGTGCTGCGTGCCTGCAAGGAGCTTGGCATCCAGACGGTGGTGGTGCACTCGACCGCCGACGCCGACGCCATGCATGTTCGGCTCGCCGACGAGAGCGTATGCATCGGGCCACCGCCATCGCGCGACAGCTACCTCAATATCCACCAGATCGTCGCCGCCTGCGAGATCACCGGCGCCGACGCCGTGCATCCCGGCTACGGTTTCCTGTCGGAGAACGCCAAGTTTTCCGACATATTGGCCGCGCATAACATTACCTTTATCGGTCCGACCGGCGACCATATCCGCATCATGGGCGACAAGATCGAAGCCAAGCGCACCGCCAAGCGCCTCGGCATTCCGGTGGTTCCCGGCTCCGACGGTGCGGTGACCGAGGAAAAGGACGCCAAGCGCATCGCCGCAGAGATCGGCTATCCCGTGATCATCAAGGCGTCGGCCGGCGGCGGCGGACGCGGCATGAAAGTGGCGCATACCGAGGCCGACCTCGAAGTCGCCTTGCAGACGGCCCGCTCGGAAGCGGGCGCGGCCTTCGGCGATGACGCCGTCTATATTGAAAAGTACCTGCAAAAGCCGCGCCATATCGAGGTTCAGGTGTTCGGCGACGGCTTTGGCCGGGGCGTGCATTTCGGCGAGCGCGACTGCTCCTTGCAGCGCCGCCACCAGAAAGTCTGGGAAGAGGCCAATTCACCCGCGCTAAACGCCGAGGAACGCTCGCGCATCGGCGATATCTGCGCCAACGCCATCGCCGACCTCGGCTATTCCGGCGCCGGCACGATCGAGTTCCTCTACGAGAATGGCGAGTTCTATTTCATCGAGATGAACACGCGCCTGCAGGTAGAGCATCCGGTGACGGAGGCTATCACTGGCATCGATCTGGTGCATGAGCAGATCCGTGTCGCCTCGGGCGGCGGTCTTTCGGTCAAGCAGGAAGACATCCGCTTCCAGGGCCATGCCATCGAGTGCCGCATCAATGCAGAGGATCCGCGCACCTTCACGCCCTCGCCCGGCACGATCACCCATTTCCACACGCCAGGCGGCCTTGGCATCCGTGTCGATTCCGGCGTCTATTCAGGGTACAAGATCCCGCCTTACTACGACAGCCTGATCGGCAAGCTGATCGTGCACGGGCGCAACCGCGTCGAATGCATGATGCGGCTGCGCCGGGCACTGGACGAATTCGTCGTCGACGGAATCAAAACGACGTTGCCGCTGTTTCGCGACCTCGTCGGCAACGCCGACATCGCCAATGGCGACTATGACATCCACTGGCTGGAAAAATATCTGGCCAAAGGCGAATAGCCCCGGACTTGCCGCTATAATGAAGCGATGACTCGCCCCTACGCGCCAGGCTATCGTATCCCGACCGACCTTCTGCTCAAGGCCTACGCCTCGGGCGTCTTCCCGATGGCCGAAAGCGCCGCCGATCCGGAAGTGTTCTGGGTGCGGCCGGAGACGCGCGGCATCATTCCGCTCGACCGCTTCCACACGCCGAAAAGTCTGAAGAAGGCGCTTCGGCGAAACCTCTTCGACATCCGTTTCGACTTCGATTTCGAGGCGACGATCGATGGCTGCGCCGAAAGGCGCGAGGAGCGCCGTTCCACCTGGATCAACGCGCCGATCCGGGAGGCCTATGTGCAGTTGCATCGCATCGGCCATTGCCATTCTGTCGAGGCCTGGCGCGAGGAGCGGCTGGTCGGCGGCCTCTACGGTGTCTCCCTGGGGAGGGTGTTCTTCGGCGAAAGCATGTTTTCCCGGGAAACGGATGCTTCGAAGATCTGCCTTGTGCATCTCGTCGAACGCCTGCAGGCGCGCGGTTTCGCACTGCTCGACACGCAGTTCACCACCGAACACCTCAAGCGCTTCGGCGCAATCGACGTGCCGCGCGGCAAATACGAGAAGATGCTGGCCGACGCGCTGAAGGGTGAAGCGGTGTTTTTCCCCTGATGATCCAGCCCGTCAGCGGACCTTCGTTTCCAGCGGAGCCTGCGAATGGAACATCATCTTCCAGCCGTTGACGCGATGGACATAGCCGGTGCTGACCAGCGCCGCGTAGGCTTCGCCATTGCCCTTCACGGCATGCGCCTCATAGGCCAGGATGACGATGTCGCTGCCTGGTTCGACCACGCCCTTGAGATCGATCTCGAGATCACGCCATCGCTTGGGATCGGCGGCGGTTTCGGCGAGATCGGCATTGCTCATGGTCTGGGCCATCCGCGGAAATGCCACGAGGCACTCGGTGTCGGCATTGGCCGCGAAAAATGCCGAATCGCCTGTCCAGAAGCCCTTTTCGAGCTCAAGCAGTTCCTTGATGCTGGCGGTGATCCGCTTTCTGGCAGACATCGGAAAATCCTCCCGGCGCGCATCGTGTGGCCGTCAGGGCCCAACGCGTTGCCCTCAGGGCGGTTCCGAAGGATCAGTTGGTGCTGGTCGTAGGCGGTTCCGTGGCTTCCGGTTCGGCCGCAGCCGGAGCGGCCGTGGCATTCGGCTGGGCCGTATCGGGCTTGGCCGCATCGGTCTTGGCCGAATCGGGCGCTGGCACATCCGACTTCTGCTTGCAGGCCTTCAGCCAGACGTCATAGACGGCATGCTCGACGGCATTGAGACCAGGGCTTTCGGCAAACATCCAGCCAGTGAAGATGCGGCGGATCTTGCGGTCGAGCGTGATCTCGTCGACTTCGACAAAAGAATCGGTCTTCGGCTCCTCGTTCTGCGGCCGGGAGTAGCAGACGCGCGGCGTCACCTGCAAAGCACCGAACTGCACCGTCTCGTCGATATAGACGTCGAAGGTGATGATGCGGCCGGTGATCTTGTCGATGCCGGCGAATTCGGCGACCGGGTTGGTGATTCGGTCCGATCCCGGCGCCGGCGCGGGTGCGGCCGGCGTTGGCGAAGCGGCAAGTGCCGCGGTGCTAACGGTGAGCCCGGCGGCTACTATCAGTGCGCCCATCGATGTCAGGCTGAAAATGCTCATGCAGGGATACCGGTGGTTAGCGCCCGGGCGATTCTCTCTATCACAAAGGCTAGTCGCCGTTTTCTGATGAGCAAGCTGCTAGACACCAATTGTGGCGATAAAGGACCGACGCCCGCTTATGATCCGGGCGTCCAGGCGTCGTAGTCGCCGGTGACCTGCGGGCGGTGCTGGTTGGTCAGCACCGAGCCCTTCGGACGATAGGCTGAGGGCGAGCCGGTCAGGTTCGGTTGATGTGGCTTCTGCCAGTCGCGCGGCTTGTAATCGTCGCTCGGCGGCGCGACGTCGACGCGGTGATGAATCCAGCCGTGCCAGCCGGGCGGGATAGAAGAAGCCTCGGAATAATCGCGATAGATGACCCAGCGGCGCGTGCGTCCTTCGGAATCGACACCGCCTTCGTAGTAGACGTTGCCCACCTCGTCCTGCCCGACCTTCCTGCCGTGCCGCCAAGTGTGCAGGCGCGTGCCAAGCGTCTGGCCGTTCCACCAGGTGAAAAACTGCGTAAGGAAAGTCTTCATCTTCAAACCCTCGCGCCGATGGCGTCCGTTTCCTGCTTATGGCGTCAGCCCTTCGTGAAGGCAAGGGGCTTGCCGCCAAGAGGGCGCAAATGGCGCGCCGGTAAGGCGACACAAGCCGGTGATGCATTGCCGGCGCCGTATGGTGCTTGCCAACCACCCTCAGCCTTTCTAAAGCTCTGCGCGCGCGCCCGTGCGGGTATCCGGCCGACCGTTGGCCGAGGGAGGTGACGATTGGCCAGGAAATCGCCGACCGCCGACATTCGCATCGGTGCCGACGCCATTCGCCGCCGAAAGCGTGACGTGCCGATCGTCTGTCTCACCGCCTATACCTACCCCATCGCGCGCCTGCTCGACGAGCATGTCGATCTGCTCCTCGTCGGCGACAGCGTCGCAATGGTCCTGCATGGCCACAAAACGACGCTGGGCGCCTCGCTGGAGATGATGATCGCGCATGGGCAAGCGGTGATGCGCGGCTCGGCCAGGGCTTGCGTCGTCGTCGACATGCCAGCCGGCAGCTATGAGGATTCGGCTGCCCAAGCGGTTGCCTCGGCGCGGCGTATCGTTGGCGAAACCGGCTGCCAGGCTGTGAAACTCGAGGGCGGCGTCGGTATGGCCCGGCAGATCGCCGCGGTCGTCGATGCCGGCATCGCGGTCATGGGCCATATCGGCCTGCTGCCGCAATCCGTCGAGAAGGATGGCGGCTACAGGATCAAGGGCCGGACCGACGAGAATGCGGCAGCGCTGTTTGCCGATGCGCGCGCCGTCGAAGAAGCCGGCGCCTTTTCGATGGTCATCGAGGGCACGGTCGAAGCGGTCGCGGCCGAAATCACCCGCCGCATCGCCATTCCGACTATCGGCATCGGCGCGAGTGGCGTTTGCGACGGCCAGATCCTGGTCATAGACGACATGGTCGGGCTCACCGTCGACCGCGTGCCGAAATTCGTCAAGGAGTACGCCGATTTGCGCAGCGTGGTCTCGCAGGCGGCCGCACGTTACGCCAGCGAGGTACGAGACCGGACATTCCCCGGTTCCGAAAATGTGTTTTCGGCCACCTTGGGCAAGGACAACCGATGAGCCGGCCCCTCGTCGTCGACACGGTCGCCGGCCTTCGCGCGCGGATCCGCGACTGGCGGCGCGACGGCCTTCGCGTCGCCATGGTGCCGACAATGGGCGCCTTGCACGAAGGGCACCTATCGCTGGTCAGGATCGCGCTTGAAAGAGCCGAGCGCTGCATCGTCTCGATCTTTGTCAACCCGACGCAGTTCGCGCCGAGCGAGGATCTCGACAAATATCCACGTCAGCTCGCCCGCGATCTCGACCAGCTGGCTTTGGCCGGAGCCGATCTTGCCTACACGCCTGGGGTTGGTGAGATGTATCCTGCCGGCTTTGCCACCAAAATCTCGGTCGGCGGTCCCTCCGCCGGGCTCGAATCGGATTTTCGACCGACTTTTTTCGAAGGCGTCGCCACCGTCGTGGCGAAGCTGCTCCTGCAGGCGTCGCCCGACGTCGCGGTCTTTGGCGAAAAGGATTATCAGCAATTGTGCGTCGTCAGGCAGCTCTGCCGCGACCTCGACCTGCCCGTCGAAATCATCGGCGCGCCGACGATCCGCGACGCGCATGGCCTCGCCATGTCATCGCGTAACGCCTATCTCGGTGAGGCCGAACTCCAGATCGCCCGCCGGCTCAACGTGATCCTGCGCAAGGCAGCCGCGGCGCTGGCGGCCGGCGCCGACCAGAACGGCGCGACAGGCGAAGCCAGCCGCGCCCTACTCGCGGCCGGCTTCCACAAGATCGATTATGTCGAAGCTCGCGAGAGCCGGACGCTGACGCCGTGGCGCCGCGGGCACGAGGGCCGCCTGCTCGCCGCCGCCTGGCTGGGCAAGACCAGGCTGATCGACAATGTGGACGTCTCCACCAGTTAGGCTGCGGCTCGATCGCTGAATTCGACCGCCGGATTGCGCACCCGAAAGGTCCGCCGCTATGCGGCAAGCGGCCTTTCATAGACGAGCGCCGGGATAGCGGATTGGGCCGAACCGCAATTGTCGGTGCGGCCGGTCTGGACGAAGCCGTTCGCCTGGTAGAAGGCAATTGCGCGCGTGTTCTTCTCTTCCACTTCCAGCCGGATGGCGCGGGCCTCAGGGAAGCTTTCGATGATCTCGTCGAGAAGCATGCCGCCGATGCCCCGGCCCTGCAGGCCGGGCTGCACGTAAAGCTGCTTCAGCATGACCACGCCGCCGCCATCGAGCGCTTCGGCAAATGCCATGCCGCCAATGCGCTGGCCATCGTCGGCGACGAGGAACTCGCTGTTTGGCTTCGCCAGCCGCGCCTTGAGCGAGGCGATCGAATGCCACGCATCGGTGATCTCTGTCACGCGTTCGGCGCCATAGATGGCGTCGTAAGTCGCATGCCAAGTCTCGACCAGCAGCGCCCGGATGGCGGCGAGGTCGCGATCCCCGGCGGTGCGCACGAACATAGCCTACTCGATGCCCAGCTTGGCCTTGACCAGGTCATTGACGGCCTGTGGGTTGGCCTTGCCGCCGGTCGCCTTCATCACCTGGCCGACGAACCAGCCGGCCATGGTCGGCTTGGCGCGCGCCTGCTCGACCTTGTCCGGGTTGGCCGCGATCACCTCGTCCACCGCTTTTTCGATAGCGCCGGTGTCGGTAACCTGTTTCATGCCGCGGCTCTCGACCAGTTGGCGCGGGTCGCCGCCCTCGTTCCAGACGATCTCGAACAGGTCCTTGGCGATCTTGCCGGAGATGGTGCCGTCCTTGATCAGATCGATGATGGCACCGATCTGATCCGGCGAAACCGGAGCATTTTCAATGTTCTTTCCAGCTTTGTTCAATTGCCCAAGCAGGTCGTTGATAACCCAGTTGGCGGCGAGCTTGCCGTCGCGGCCGGCGGCCACCTTCTCGAAATAGTCGGCGATCGGCTTTTCCGACACGAGGATCGCGGCATCGTAAGTCGAGAGGCCGAGCGAGGAGATCAATCGCGCCTTCTTGTCGTCGGGCAGTTCCGGCAGTTCCTTGGCCAGCGCTTCGACATAGGCCTGGTCGAATTCCAGCGGCAACAGGTCGGGATCTGGAAAATAGCGGTAGTCGTGCGCCTCTTCCTTGGTGCGCATCGAACGGGTTTCGCCCTTGACGGCGTCGAACAGCCGCGTTTCCTGGTCAATCGTGCCGCCATCCTCGATGATAGCGATCTGCCGGCGCGCCTCGAAATCGATCGCCTGGCCTATGAAGCGGATCGAATTGACGTTCTTGATCTCGCAGCGCGTGCCGAATTCGCCGCCCGGCCGGCGCACCGAAACGTTGACGTCCGCGCGCATGGAGCCTTCGTCCATGTTGCCGTCGCAGGTGCCGAGATAGCGCACGATGGTGCGCAGCTTGGTGACATAGGCCTTGGCTTCGTCGGCCGAACGCATGTCCGGTTTCGACACGATTTCCATCAGCGCCACGCCGGAGCGGTTGAGATCGACATAGGACATGGTCGGATGCTGGTCGTGCATCGACTTGCCGGCGTCCTGCTCCAGATGCAGGCGCTCGATGCCGACCTCGATGTCCTCGAACTCGCCCTGGCGGTCCGGCCCGACGGAGACGATCACCGTGCCCTCGCCGACGATCGGCTGCTTGAACTGCGAGATCTGGTAGCCCTGCGGCAGGTCCGGGTAGAAATAGTTCTTCCGGTCGAAGACGGACTTGTGGTTGATCTGCGCCTTCAAGCCGAGGCCGGTACGGATCGCCTGCTTGACGCATTCCTCATTGATGACGGGGAGCATGCCGGGCATTGCCGCATCGACCAGGCTGACATTGGCGTTGGGGGCAGCGCCGAACGACGTCGAAGCGCCGGAAAAGAGTTTTGCTTCCGATGTCACCTGCGCATGGACCTCGAGCCCGATGATGATTTCCCAGTCGCCGGTGGCGCCGGGGATAAGGCGTTTCGCGTCGGGCGTGCGGGTGTCGATGATGCTCATGGTAGCCTGCGAATTACGGGGATCGAACTCACGTTCGGACGTGAGTTTCACGTTAAAAATTAAAGTCATTCGCTAGTGCAAACCGCATCGCGAGACAAGCGTAAAGCCGCCCGCTGGCCTTTTCCGCCGCTTTCGCCTATAGGCCATCCATCCCAATGGAGAGTGGATGTCCACTTACGCTCAGTCCCGGTAAGGCCCTGACCTTGTAGCGAGGCAGGGCAGAAAACCTGAAACCCCGCGCCGCGAAGCTTCGCGGCGGCGGCTTTTGTTGTTTTCCCGGAAACTCTCCCATGGATATTTCGCGTATTGAACAACGCGTTCTGCACCTGCTCGCGCAGGGCGGACGCATTGAGATCGAAAAAAGTGAGAAGAAACGGATCGCCTCCGTCAAATGCCTGACCCGCGACGGCTGGCACTACCCCGACGTCGATCTCGACCTGTTTCGGGAGCTGAAGCGCAAGAAGGCGGTTTCGTCGTCGGGCGGCGGCCCCTACCGCATCACGCGGCGCGGGCTCCAACTCGTCCGCTCCGAACTCGACAACAGGTAACTATCGCCCCGCCGACCGTTTGCGCGGCCGGCGGTTGCTTGCCGCTCAGGCGGTAGCGATATAGGCGCGGATTTCCTCAGCCTCGCGCTCGACATCCTCGATACGACGCTTGACCACGTCACCGATCGACACGATGCCGTCGAGCATGCCGTCCTTTTCCACCGGAAGATGGCGGAAGCGGCCCCGGGTCATGATCTCCATCACCTCGTTGACGGTGTGGTTCTCGTTGCAGATCTTCACTTTCGGCGTCATCGCGGAACGAACGGCTATGTCGAGCGCGGCAGCGCCTTCCCTGGCGACGACGCGCACGATGTCGCGCTCGGACAGGATGCCGACGATCTTGCGGTCTCCATTGGTGATGACCAACGCCCCGATCCTGTGTTCGGCAAGGATACGGATGGCTTCGCTCAGTTTTTCGTTCGGCCCGAGCGTCAACACGTCGTGGCCTTTTTGCTCGAGAATGGCCTTAACCGTCATGGCGTCCTCCTCTACTCTGCCAACCGGTTCCTGCCGTGACCGGCTTTCACGTAAGAGTGAACATCGTGCGCCGCGATCGGTTGCATTTCAAGTGCGGTGGTCGGTCGTCTCCCAGTCGAGCGGCTGCCAGCGCCTGTCGAACCAGCGCAAGCTGAAGAAGCCGGCGACAAAGCCGCCAATGTGAGCCTCCCAGGCGATCTGGCTGTCGACCCCGGGGGCGAAGCCGACAAGGCCGGTGACAAGGTTGATCACCATCCAAACGGCAAGGAAGATCATCACGCCACGCGAGCGCAGCACCATTGCGATCGGCAGCACGGGGCCGGCGAAAGCGGCTTTGCCCGCCGAACGATCCGTACGGAAGCCAAAGCGTGCCGCCGCTCCCATCATGCCCGATATCGCACCGGAAGCGCCGACCAGCGGCGCTTCGCCATATGGATGCATGGCCCAGAAAAGCGCCACTGAAGCCAGTCCCGTCGCGGCGAAGAACAACGCGAACCAGAAGGCTCCGAGCCGATTGGCCAGCGGCGAGCCAAAGGCAGCGAGCCAGACCATGTTGATGGCGATATGGGCAAATCCACCATGCATGAAGGCATAGGTGAAGGGCCGCGTGAACAGGAACCAGTCGAAGCCGTATTGGCCAGTGTAGAGGACAGGGATGAAGGCTCCGTCGTAAAGCAGTGTCATTTGCTGAGCATCACTCAGCACGTATTGCTGCAACAGGTAGATGGCCACGCAAATGGCGATCACCGCCAGCACGATCGGCGGCAGGTTGAAGATCGGCTCGCGACGCGGCTCGGGCTCGCGATCCGCCTGTTCTATTTCCGGTGGGCTTACAGGTTCACTCATGTGCACTAGCACTCGGTCCAGGATTCGTTGTTGCGAGCATCTAGACCACTGCCCGCCGGACCACAAAGGGCGAATCGCCGAGCGCGAATCAAAAGTGCCGAATCAAAAGAAAGCCGTCCAAGGTTTCCCTTGAACGGCTGTCGAGTCCCCTGTTCCCCCGAACTCTTGACTGAAGTGCTGCCGATCGTCGCGAAACGACCGCTTCTGGAGTGGTTTTTGTGTGCCACGCGGCTCGACCGGGCGCAACGTAAACCACTTGTTAACCTTAACGGCCCCGACCCGTGAACAAGTGTTAACGACGCTGGCACGCTTCCTGCTCCGCAACGCATGTAGGTCATCGGAGGGCGCCCTTCTGTTCACCGATGGGACATCAGACGACAGAATGCGCGGAGCTGCTTAGCATGAACCAGAACGGATCGATCACGCTGTTCCAGTATTGGAACCGCTTGCGTGATGGACGCCCTGCCCCGAAGCGCTCGGAAGTGGAGCCGGCCGATATCAAGTCGCTGCTGGCCGACACCTTCATCCTGGAAAGGGACACGCGCGGGCAAGCGGTGTTCCGGCTGGCCGGCACAAGGCTCTGCGCCTCCTATGGCCGCGAACTCAAGGGGTTCTCCTTTCCCTCGCTGTGGCGCGAGAAGGACCAGCGGCTGGTCTCGAAGCTGATCCATGGCGTGTTCGACCAGAAATCCGTCGTGCTGATCATGTTCGAGGGCTTCAGCCGCAACGGCCGTTCCAACAAGTTCGAACTGCTTGCCTTGCCGCTGGATGGCGGCGTCGAAAACCCGCGTTGCCTTGGCGTGATCAGCGCTGTGGAGAAGCCGTTCTGGCTGGGCGCCGACCCGCTCACGGACGCGTTGATCGATTCGATCCGTGTCATCGATCCCGAAAAAGAGTTGCTGGCGAGCCGGCCGGCGATCGACGTTCCCTCGCTTGTTCCCGCCGAACTGGAGGCGCCCGAAACCATCTCCGCGCTCGGCCGAGCGCGCCGCATCCGCCACCTCGTCGTCTTCGATGGCGGGCGCGAGGAATAGTTGACGATCCTACAGCCCCGCCTGCCCGTTTTTCCCCTTTGTTAACCCGCTTTGCTGTAGTTCTGGGATGAAGTCCCTGGCATCGGCGCGCGGGGATGCCAAACGGGGTGTAGGCAGTCATGAGGTCAGCGGCGGTCGACTACGCGCCGTCCCAAGCTGAGAGACGTAACTTTCAGCGCGTCCGGGTCAAGATATACGGGCGCTTCATGCTGGAAGACCGCACCGAACATCCTTGCCAGGTCGTCGATATGTCGCCGGGTAACGTCGCGTTTCGCACGGACCGCATCGGCATGCCCGGTGAAAAGGTCATCGCCTATGTCGACCATATCGGCCGCATAGAAGGCGTCGTCACCCGCACCTTGCAGGACGGTTTCGCAATGACGGTGATTGCGTCGGACCGCAAGAAGGACAAGCTCGCCGCGCAATTGACGTGGCTCGCCAACAAGCACGAGCTAGATCTGCCGGAAGACCGCCGCCACGAGCGCGTCGCCCCCCGCAACCCGACCAGCATCCTGCAGCTCACCGACGGGCGTCAGTACCAGTGCCGCATCATCGACCTGTCGCTCTCCGGCGCCGCGATCGAGATCGATGTCAAGCCAGCGATCGGCGTCCAGGTCATGCTCGGCACCATGCGCGGACAGATCGTGCGGCATTTCGAGGATGGCGTCGCCATCGAATTCGCCGTTATCCAGCGGCCTGAGACGCTCGATTCGGAATTCAACACGCCGCGCGCCTGACAAGGCCCAACAGCGTCCAGATCAAAACCGGCCGCGCGGCCGGTTTTTTGTATTTTACGACAACGATTGACCACTCAAAAGTTTCAAATTTGATACCTATTCTAGGGACGTTTTACTCAATATCTACTGCGCGCTTTTGCGTCGAATAAATCCACCTGTGGCAATGTCTCCCTCGAACGGGGAGACAAAAACAATGAAGAAAACGAGAGGCAAGCTGTTGCTGATGGCAATGGCGATGCAGCTTTCCGCTTGGGGATCAGCATATGCCGCGGGACCGGCCTATATGCACACCGGCGGCCGCACCACACAGCCTGTCGGACACTATGAATTCTGCCAGCGCATACCGGGCGAATGCAGCGAGCGGACACCCAAGGGGGCGCCGGTCGAACTGACCCGCAAGCTGTGGGCGACGATCCTCAGCATCAACAACTCGGTCAATACCCGCGTCAAGCCGCGCACCGACATGGAAAACAACGGCGTCGAGGAATATTGGGCCTATCCCGACAATGGCTATGGCGATTGCGAGGACTACGCGCTGGAAAAGCGCCGCGAGCTGATGGACGCCGGCGTTCCGGCCGGCAACCTGTTGATGACGGTCGCGCGCCAGCCAAACGGTGACGGCCACGCGGTGCTGACCGTGCGCACCAGCCTCGGCGAATTCATCCTCGACAATCTGGAAACCAAGGTCCTGTCCTGGACGGACACCGACTACACCTACCTCAAGCGACAGTCGGATACCAATTCCGGCGTCTGGGTGACGATCAACGACGGCCGCGCCGACGCGGTCGCCAGCGTCCGCTGACGGCGTCGATCCGGCACGCGTGAACCAGAGACCAGGCGCTACGCATCAACGCGATGCGTCTAAGGAGAAACCCGGTCGAGTCCCCACCCTCCCCGTCCCAACGACCGGGTCTAAGGAGCCGGCCCCGTCCCCGGGCCGGCTCCGCCATTTCTGGCGGAGGCCTAGACCTTCTCCAAACCCGCCTTGAAGCGCCTGCCGTTGGCGACATAGTGCGCGGCCGAGGCCCGCAACCTTGCAATCGCAGCCTCGTCCAGGACCCTGATCGCCTTGGCCGGCGAGCCGACGATCAGCGAATTGTCCGGGAATTCCTTGCCTTCGGTGACCAGCGCGCCGGCGCCGACCAGCGAATTCTTGCCGATCCTGGCGCCGTTGAGCACGATTGCGCCCATGCCGATCAGGCTGTTGTCGCCAATGGTGCAGCCATGCAGCATGGCGCGGTGGCCGATCGTGCAGCCTTCGCCAATGGTCAGCGGGAAGCCGGGATCGGTGTGCATGACCGTGTGCTCCTGCACGTTGGTGTCGGCGCCGATCACGACAGGTTCATTGTCGCCGCGGATGACGACGCCGAACCAGAAGCCGGCATTGCGGCCGATGCTGATGTCGCCGATCAGCGTCGCATCGGGCGCGATCCAGTTTGAGCCCGCATCCGCGAAGTTCGGTTCGGTGCCATCGATCGCATAAAGCGGCATTTCTGGTCTCCGATTCGTCTCAAGCCTGAAAGTCGAACGACCCTAGGTTGGCACCTCCCAACACGCAACGGCCACAAGAACGATGCCGAGCGCCAGCGTCCAGGCGACCGCCGTGCAGCCACAGGAAATCAGCGCCACCGACGAAATGCGACCGTCGCGGCGGGCGTCCAAGGCATCGTTGAGCAGCATGAACGGCCCGGCGCACGCGGTGGCGGCGAGCGAACGCAGTACGTGCGCGGAGGACACATAAGGCTCGGTGAACGCGACCTTGCGCCCGGCAACCAACTCCATCGCCGATCCGACCAGCCCACAAGCCGTCAACCCGACAAGAAAAGCGAACGCAGTTAGCTCAACCGGGCCCATCTTTACCTTCCGTTTACCATGAAATCGCACAGTCGCTGGAAGGACTGCAAGAGCCGTGCCGTGCGATGCGTGCCGTCACGGGACAGGAATCCGGGGACAGAGATGAAGCAGGCAGCGATCGCCGACGACCCCCAATTCACCGTGGTCGATTCCACGCTGATGAAGCGGGTGTTCTACGCCTTCGCAGCACTCGCCCTGCTGTCGGTCGCAATCAGCCTGGGCGGCAAATGGTTCGGCCATTCGATCGCCATGGCCGGCTACACGGATGATGCGACGATGCGCAAGGTGGTGGTCGGCAACAATGTCATCGCCGTGCCTGCCAATTTTATCCGTTTCGAACAGGCGCGGCGCGACGGCATCGCCTCGCGGCTCGACCTCTATCTGCGCTATCCCCAGATGGATGGCTACAGCGAGGCCGCCCGCGGCGATTTCAACCACACGGGGCCAGCCAAAAGCATCGTCTTCCTGTCCTTCGAACCGCAAATGATGTCTCGCGACATGAGCGGACGTTTCGGGCCGATCTACAGCGCGCTGATCGTGCAGCCCGGCACGGCAGGTCCGGGCGGCACGACGATTTACGGTTTCAACGCGAAATCAGGTTACCTCAACGAGGTGCTCGTTGTCGGCAACCGGCCCGGCAAGGACCCATTCGTGGCCCGCTGCCTGAGCGGGCCGGCAGCAGAACAATCGCTGGCGCCTTGCGAGCGCGACATCCATGTCGGCGAGGATCTCAGCCTCACCTATCGCTTCCCGAAGGAATTTCTGGGGGATTGGCAGGCGCTTGACGCGGCAATCACCGCCGAGGCCGGGCGTGTCCTAAAGGCCGGACGTTGACGGGAAAGGCCGGTCGCGTTTGCGTCCGGCATCGCCATGGGATGCAAGGATCAGCCCAGATCGATGTCGAGGATCGCCATCGAGAAATTGTAGTCGCCGTCATCCTCGTCCTTGAAGACGATGCCGAGGAATTCGTCGCCGACATAGACTTCGGCCGAATCCTCCTTGCGCGGCCGTGCCTTGACCTCGAGCTTGGGGTTCTGGAAGACGCGCTTGAAATAGGCGTCCAGCTTTCTGATTTCGTCAGGCTTCAACAGTCTTCTCCGATCATCGGGCTTGCTCGTTTGAACGGCGCTTCTGACACGTCGACGATGGCCATGTAAAGGCAAGCTCGCCGTATTGCACGGCAATGGAAGCCGCCGGCGCGAGCAGTGCGAAACTCCGCGACGCCCCTCAGTAAAACTAGATGTCGAAGCTGACGACCTGGTCCATCGTCTGCGACGGCAGAAGCTGGTCCATCTGGCGCGACGGCTGGTCGCAGCCGGTCTCGCCGACGACGCGAGCCGGCACGCCTGCGACCGTCTTGTTATGCGGCACCGGCGACAGCACCACCGAACCGGCGGCGATCTTGGAGCAATGGCCGATTTCGATGTTGCCGAGAATCTTGGCGCCGGCGCCGATCAAGACGCCACGACGAATCTTGGGGTGACGGTCTCCGCCGGCCTTGCCGGTGCCGCCGAGCGTGACACCGTGCAGGATCGATACGTCATCCTCGATGACCGCTGTCTCGCCGACGACCAGGCCGGTGGCATGGTCGATGAAAATGCCTTTGCCGATGCGGGCCGCCGGATTGATATCGGTCTGGAAGACCGAGGACGAACGGCTTTGCAGATAGAGCGCGAAATCCTTGCGCCCCTGATTCCACAGCCAATGCGCCAGCCTGTGGGTCTGGATGGCGTGAAAACCCTTGAAGTAGAGCACCGGCATGATGAAGCGGTCGCAGGCCGGGTCGCGGTCGTAATAGGCCTGGATGTCGACACGCACGGTGGTCGGCCAGTCCTTGTCGTCGGCCAGCATCGACTTGAAGGTCTGGCGGATGAGATCGGAGCCTATGTCCTGGTGCGCCAACCGCTCGGCCAGCCGGTGGATGACCGCCTCCTCCAGGCTCTCCTGGTTGAGGATGGTCGAATAGAGGAAGGCGGCGAGCAGCGGGTCGCGATTGACCGCGTCCATCGCTTCGTCACGGATCGAGCGCCAGATCGGATCGACCGGCTGCAACGCGCTGTGTCGGGAAATGCTGATGCTGTTCATCGACGTCGTCCTGCCGCCTTGCCTAATATCGGGCCGCACATATAAGCCAGATCATAGCACGATTGAACTCAATTTTCCTTAGTGCTCTGTCAAATGGATTTGGTTCGCGGGAATTCAAGCCGGCATGGAAAATGAACTCTTGCTCGACAATGCCCTCAAACGCGAGCTTTCCGTCCTCTATGAGGGACGGGATCGCCACTACCACAACCTTGCCCATATCGAGGCGATGCTGGCGCTCGCCGGCGAGTACCGGAAGCTGCTCGGCGATCCCGAGGCCGTCGAGGCGGCGATCTGGTTCCACGACGCCGTCTACGACAGCCGGGCCAAGGACAATGAGGCGCAAAGCGCGGCGCTCGCGGAAAAAAAGCTCACGGGCCGCATCGACGCCCAGCGCCTCGGCCGCATCAGCGCCATGATCCTTGCCACCGCAACACACCAGTTGCCGGGCTTCGAAGACACGGCCGCGATGCATGACGCCGCTCTTTTCCTGGACATGGACCTGTCGATCCTCGGCGCAGCGCCGGATGCATTCGATGCTTATGAGCGCGCGATCCGCGCCGAATATCAATGGGTGGAGGAGCCGATCTGGCGGGCCGGACGCGGCGCGGTGCTGAACAGCTTCCTGACACGCCCGCACATCTTCCACAGCGAGGAATTCCGTCGGCGCTTCGAGCAGCAGGCCAGGCTGAATCTCACCCGATCGCTCGAAGCGCTGCAAAAACCAGCGTGACATCTGGCTTGTGCATCAGGTTTTATCGGGCTCTTGCGCCGGGTCAAAGCGGATTTTCGGCGTAGAATTCCAGCACACGCCGCTTGAAGGTCTTGTCGCCGACGGCCAGCATATGGTCGCGGCCTTCGATGTGGAAAGCCTTGGCGTTGGGCATCAGCGTGGCAAGCTCGTCGGGCGAGCCGCCGATGTCGTCGGTGGTGCCGACGGCGATCAGCGTCGGCTGGGCGATCCGGGCAATTTCATCCTCGCTCAGCAACTCGCGGGAGGTGGCGATGCAGGCCGCGAGCGCCCGGCGGTCGCTGCGGGTCTGGTCGGCGAAGGCGCGAAACGAACGGCCGCGGGGATGTGTGGTCTTGGCCGGATCGTCGGCAAGGAGGGCTGCCGCGATCGGATCCCAATCGCCGACGCCGTCGATCATGCCGATGCCGAGACCGCCGAAGACCAGCGTCGCTACCTTGTCGGGATCCGATAGCGCCAGGAATGCCGCTATCCTCGCGCCCACCGAATAGCCCATGACATGGGCGCGCTCGATGCCGAGATGATCGAGCAAAGCAGCCGCGTCCGAGGCCATCCGGGCCGGGGTGTAATCTGCCTCTTCGTAGCTTTTCGATGACGAGCCGTGGCCGCGATTGTCCAGCGCTATAGCGCGGTAGCCGGCATCGTTCAGCGTCTTGAACCAGCCGGGCGAAACCCAGTTGACGTAATGGCTGGAGGCAAAGCCATGGATCATCAGCACAGGATCGCCCCGGCCCGATCCCGGCTGGCGATCGAGGAAGGCGATGTCGAACCCGTCATGGGAAAAAAACTGCATCGGCTATACTGCCCGCGTCCTCAACCGCCACCGCCGTTCGGCGCATCGCCATTGTCCGATGGCGGCACCTCGGGGCCTGATATGGTGCCAACGGCCGGATGCCGCACCAGGTCGCCATAATCGATACCGTTCCTGGCGGCGGTGCCCGCCTTGAGCTCAAGCACGAAGCGCACCGGCACGCCGGGCGAAATGAGCGCCTGGGATTGCGGCTCGCCGTGCTTGACCGCCCGGATCTTGCCATCCTGGCCGATAAAAACCAGGTCAAGCGGCATCGGCGTGTTCTGCATCCAGAAGTTGACCTGCTGCTGCATGTCGAAGACGAACAACATGCCGTGATCGTCCGCCATGTCCTGGCGATACATCAAGCCGGCCTCGCGTTCAGCATCGGTGTCGGCGATTTCGATGGAAAAGGAGCGATCTCCGCCTTTCGTCGCCACGACCAGCGGCGTCGGGTCCACCGGCAGGGTCATCACCCGGCTGTCGGCCGCCGTCGGTGCAGGCGAATAGAAATAGGCGCCCGCGGCGACGATGACGGCAGCCAGGACGCACATTGCGCCCGCCGTCAGCCAGTTCCTATGTGTCATGCGAAAATCCTCGGCAACCGCCCTAATGCGCGACCGGCAAGGTTCCCATATCGGGGTGGATTTCGGCAGCCATAAGGCCTTTGTCGCCGCGCCCGAAGCGGACAAGCACGACCTGCCCCGGCCGAAGCTCGGTGATGCCGTAGCGGCGCAAGGTCTCCATATGGACGAAGATGTCCTCGGTGCCCTCGCCCCGGGTCAGGAAACCAAATCCTTTGGTGCGGTTGAACCACTTCACCAAGGCACGCTCCAGCCCGCTTTCGGGCGTCACCGAGACATGGGTGCGCTGTTCCTGCATTTCCGCCGGATGGACCGCTGTGGTGACATCCATCGAGAGAACCCGGAAAGCCTGCAATCCGCGCTCGCCCTGCTTGACGAGGCAGACAACGCGCGCTCCCTCCAGAGCAGTCTGGAAACCATCCCGTCTAAGGCATGTCACATGGAGGAGGATGTCGCCTGAAACGCCGTCATCCGGGAGGATGAAGCCATAGCCCTTGGCTACATCGAACCACTTGATGGCGCCGGATATTTCGGTCAGATCGACGGCATCGCCGCCTTCGTCGCGCTTCATGGCGTCGCCAAGGGTTTCGGCCCGCCCCGTCAAAGAGGCTTTTTCCCCCATAAGAATGCCCCCTTTTTTCAAGAACACCGCAACTGATTCTTGACACCAGATTAACACTGCGGCTTCCGGTGAGTGCAAGACCTGACGTGCCTTTTTTCACGGTTCATTATGCGAATACCGGATTTGTTCTTTGGCGGCGCCGGCGGCCGCCTGGGATTTGCCCTTTGGACGGCCCACCCCTATGTTGCGCCGCAACCCAACAAGTCGAGGAAATCACATGCGCTATCTGCACACCATGGTCCGCGTCGCCGACATCGATGCTTCGCTCGATTTCTACTGCAACAAGCTCGGCCTGAAGGAAGTGCGCCGCTACGAGAACGAGCAGGGCCGCTATACGCTGATCTTCCTGGCCGCGCCGGAAGACGAGCAAAGTGGCATCGACGAGAAAGCACCGCTGGTCGAGCTCACCTACAATTGGGACCCGGAAGACTACAAGGGCGGCCGCAATTTCGGCCACCTCGCCTATGAAGTCGACGACATCTACGCCACGTGCCAGCGGCTGATGGACAACGGCGTCACCATCAACCGGCCGCCGCGCGACGGCAACATGGCTTTCGTCAAGTCGCCGGACGGAATCTCGATCGAACTTCTGCAGAAAGGTCCGGCGAAGGCAAAGGCCGAACCGTGGGCGTCGATGCCGAACACCGGAAGCTGGTGATCGATCACCTTTTCGAGCAGTCGGCAGCCGGCCTATGGCGGCGGGCGAGCTTGCGCCTATCTATGCGGCGATAGCGCTCGCCTCGAAAGCGGGCGCCGTTTCGTGCATTTCACCCTCGGAGATCCCTTCATGACGATCAGCCATGCCGATGTCACCACCGCACATGCAAGCCGTTATCTGCAGCAATTGTGCAAACATTGGGCGCACAAATTCCCCGTGGAATTCGATCCCAGTCATGGCGCCATCGACCTTTCGCTCGGCCGCACCATCATGGATGCCGATGGAGCAGCCCTGCACATTACGGTATCGAGCGACGACCCCGGCTCTATCGAACGCCTCGAAAGCGTCGTCGCCGACCACATCAAACGCTTTGCGTTTCGCGAGGAGCTGACGTTCGACTGGAAACGCGCCGAGGCGGCGTAGGCTCTTGTCCGCGCATTACGGCAGGCATTAATCAGCCGCCGCCGGGCTTGCCGGCCATCTCCAGCAGCGCCAGCACCGAGCGCCAGTTGCGCGCAGTGCCAGGTACCTTCAGTACGCGTGGAATGAGATTGGCAAACACCGATTTGCCCAGTCCGTCGGGTGCATGCAGGTAAAGCACGTCGCCCTTGATCTCGAACCGCTCCGGACCCGTACATCTTTCGGCCAGCCGTGCCGCCTCCTCGGCGGTAGGCGCGCGCTCCAGCGCATACGCGTGCAGCTTTGTCGGCTCCTCGGCAATCTCCGGATAGGGATTTTCCCTGACCAGCCGTTCGACCCAGCCGAGATCGCGCACCATGATGCGCGAATGAAAACCCCATTTCTCCTCGAAAGCCGCTTCGATCTGTTTGGTTAGCGTGGCGGCGTCTCCCTCCTTCGCCCGGAACACCGCGTTGCCGCTCTGCACGTAGGTAGCGACATCGCAAAACCCGAGATCCTCGAAGAACGCCCGCAACTCGGCCATCCTGACGATGCGGTTGCCGCCGACATTGATGCCTGAAAACAGGGCGATGAAGACGTTTCCGCTCATATGATGAACCCGGCCAATGTCTCGTTGTCGGTGATATCCTGATACTGGACGCCTTCGGCCTCGAAATTCGCTTTCAGCAGGTCGAAATTGCGGCGATCCTTGGTTTCGATGCCGATCAGAACCGAGCCGAAATTGCGTGCCGACTTCTTCAGATATTCGAACCGGGCGATGTCGTCGTCAGGCCCCAGCATTTCAAGGAAGTCGCGCAGCGCGCCCGGCCGCTGCGGAAAGCGGATGATGAAGTATTTCTTCAGGCCCTCGAAGCGCAGTGCCCGTTCCTTGACGTCCGGCAGCCGTTCGAAATCGAAATTGCCGCCCGAAACCACGGCCACGATGGTCTTGCCGCGGATTTCCTTCCTGGAAAAATCCTTCAGCGCATCGATAGCCAGCGCGCCGGCCGGCTCCAGCACCACGCCCTCGACATTGAGCATCTCGATCATGGTCGCGCAGAGCCGGTTTTCCGGGATCAACCGCACCGTGTCGGCGGCGAAGTCCTTGAGGTGACGCAGGGGCTCACGGCCGATCTCGGCGACCGCCGCGCCGTCGACGAAATTATCGACCTTGGCGAGTTTGAGCCGTTTTCCCGCCGCAAGGCTCTCGCGCAGGCTTGGCGCCCCTGCCGGTTCGCAAAAGACGAAGCGCGCCTCACGCCCCTGATCGGCGAAGTAGTGCGTCACCCCCGCGGCCAGACCTCCGCCGCCGACCGGCAGCATGACGATGTCGGGCATGCCCGCGCCGGGCATCTGGTGGGCGATCTCATAGGCGACCGTCGCCTGTCCCTCGATGATGTCCTTGTGGTCGAAGGGCGGCACCATATGAGCGCCGGCGCTTTCGGTGAATTCGATGGCGGCGCGATAGCAATCGTCGAAGAAATCGCCGACGAGCCTGATCTCGACGAAGTCGCCGCCGAACAGCCGCGTCTTGTCGATCTTCTGCTGCGGCGTCGTCACCGGCATGAATACAACGCCCTTTTTACCGAAATGACGGCAGACGAAGGCGAAACCCTGCGCATGATTGCCGGCGGAAGCGCAGACGAACAGTTCGGCCTGATTGCCTTCGCCAAGTGCCTTGCGGAAGAAGTTGAAGGCGCCGCGGATCTTGTAGGAGCGCACCGGGCTCAGGTCCTCGCGCTTCAAAAGCACCCGCGCGCCGGTCTTCTTCGACAGATAGTCGTTCTCCTGCAGCGGCGTTTCCGGAAAGATCCGGCGGATCGCGGAAGCAGCGGTGGCAACACGGGAAGAGAAGCTGGTCATCGGAAAGCCACCTTGAACGCATGTCGTTTGAAAACGTCTATCATCGATTGGCTGCGGAACGCCCTTTTGTCGCGAGCCTTGCCGCCAAGCAACCCGATTCCGTCTATTGCACAGGCGACCCCGTGAAACCATTGCCCCGTCACTCATGTTCCCAAGCGGTCGGCATTTAGTGACGCATTTGCCGTTAGTTGGAGGCGATTGTTAATGTAATTCTTGAAATTCATGCGGGTGCCAAGCCCCGAAAGGGCCCGCCCTGATGCAGTCTGGCTTTCGTGCAACACTGCGGCGGCGGTCGCGAGACGCCGACCGCTTTTCGGCTGGGCACGACTTACTTCCGCCGCACTTGCGCTGTCGGGGGAGACTTGCGGAGGCGATTGGCCTTTTCGGGCCGGAGTGGAATTTCAGACGTGCCGTTGAAGACGATTTTTGCCATTGGCCTAGCCTTGCTTGTCGCGGGCTGCGCGGGACAGCAGACCCAGGAACTGCTCGGCAGCGCCATCGTGGCAGCGCCGGTGACCGAGATCGCCGGCAATCACAGCATCTTCATCGCCACCACGCGCAAGAAATCCGACGATCCGAACAAGGTCTTCGACGGCGAGCGATCGGCCACGCTGAACTACGCCCGCGTCAACGTCACCGTGCCCGGCATCCACCAGACCGGGCAGATCGAACGCCGCTCGCGCGGCAAGTCGAACGATCCGGCCAAGTATTTCATGGCCTCCGAGGTCGTCGGCTACGACACCCAGCCGAAATTCGCCAATGCGCTAAGTGCTGACATCGCGGCGCGCGGCGACCGCGTCATGGTCTTCGTCCATGGCTACAACACCGGCTTTGACGACGCCGTTTACCGCCTGACCCAGATCGTCCACGATTCCGGCTATCCCGGCACACCCGTGCTGTTTTCCTGGGCATCCGGCGCCAAGACCACCGACTATGTCTACGACAAGGAAAGCGCCAGCGCAGCGCGCGACCAGCTCGAGGTGACGTTGCGCATGCTGGCGCAGACCGGCGCGCGGCGCATCGACATCGTCGCCCATTCAATGGGAACCTGGGTGACCATGGAGACGCTGCGCCAGCTCGCCATCACCGGCGACCGTGATCTCGGCGGCAAGCTCGGCGACGTCGTGCTCGCATCGCCCGACATCGATGTCGACGTGTTCAAGAGCCAGATGCGCCGCTATGGCAAACCCAACAAGCCGTTCATCCTGTTGTTGTCCGATGATGACCGCGCGCTCCGGCTCTCCGGTCTGATTGCCGGCGCGCGGCCGCGCGTCGGCGACTACAAGGACGCCGCCGACCTTGCATCCTACGGCGTAACGGTCGTCGACCTCTCCAAGATCAAGGGAGCGGACAGTTTCAACCATACGAAATTCGCCGACAATCCCGCGCTGGTGAAGATGATCGGCCAACGGCTGCGCGAAGACGATGGATTTGCCAGCGACCGCGACGTGACCGACCGCATCAGCCTGCTCGGCCAATAGATGCATCGCCGCGGGTTCGCGTGGCCCGCTCGGCCTTGCGACAGAGTCGACCAACTTTGAACTGGACCGCGCCGGCCTCTGGCCTTATCGAAATATCCAGCGACGTCACGCGTTTGACGTCCTCCTTTGCGGGAGCCGGCGTGTGACGGTGCATTCGAAGAGTTTCGTCGTCATTGCGTTCACGCTGCTGGTCGCAGGCTGCGCCGGCCGAAACACGCACGATCTGCTGAACAGGACGACGGTTGCCGTACCCGCGTCCGACATCGCGGCCACCCACGAGATATTCGTCGCCACCACCCGCCAGAAGGCGACCAAGGACCCGCGGCAGGTGTTCGACGGCGATCGCTCCTTGACCACCAGCTTCGCCCGGGTCGACGTCACCGTGCCGAAAAGTCACAAGGTCGGCATGATCGAGCGTGTCCGGGGGTCTGCCAACAGCAATCCAGCCAAGGATTTCACCGCCAGGGATGTCGCGTTCTACGCGGATGCGCCGCAATTCGCCAAGGCGGTCGGTGCCGACATCGCCATGCGCGGCGACCGTGCGCTGGTTTTCGTGCACGGGTTCAACAATGGTTTCGACGACGGCATCTACCGGCTGACGCAGATCGCGCACGACACGAAATATCCGGGCACGCCGGTGCTGTTCTCCTGGGCCTCGAGCGGCAAGACGACGGGCTACATCTATGACAAGGAGAGCGCCAACGCGGCGCGTGACGACCTCGAGGCAACGCTCAGGATGCTGGCCAAGACGCGGGCCAAGAGTATCGACATCGTTGCCCATTCGATGGGAACATGGGTGACCATGGAGGCGCTGCGCCAGCTTGCCATCACCGGCGACCGCGATCTCGACGGCAAGCTCGGTTATGTCGTCCTGGCCTCGCCCGACATTGACGTCGACGTGTTCAAGAAACAGATGATCCGCTACGGCAAGCCGGACAAACCGTTCGCCATCCTGCTTTCAGCGGACGACCGGGCGCTCAAACTGTCTTCCCTGATCTCGGGCGACAAGCCCCGCGTCGGCGACTATGACGACGCGGCCGATCTCGCCAGCTATGGCGTGTCTGTGGTCGATCTCAGCCAGACCAAGGGTGGCGACCGGCTGAACCACGCCAAATTCGCCGACAATCCGATCCTGGTTCAGTTGCTCGGCGACCGGCTGCGGGCCCCGGCCGGCCTGGCGTCGGACGAACCTCCAGTGCAGCTCAACAATCTCGGCCAAGGCCTCGGCAAGGCCGTCGGCTCGGTTGCCGAGATCGTCATCACCACGCCGTTCAAGGTGCTGACGATCGCCACCGGCGGATGAGCGAAGCGACCGCAACTGCTCTTATACGAAGAGGTCGACCTTCTGGAAGGTCGTCACGTCGATCAGGCCGACATCGGAAATCCTGAGCTCCGGAATGACGACCAGCGCCAGCAGCGAGTGCTGCATGTAGGCGTTGTTCAGCGAGCAGCCCATCTGGCGCATGGCCTCGGTCAGTTTGTCAGCCTTGGCCGCGACGATTTCGGCCCGCTCGTCCGACATCAGCCCGGCGATCGGCATTTCGACCAGTGCCAGTTCCTTACCCTTGGAAAACAGCACGACGCCGCCACCGACCTCGCCCAGTCGGTTGACCGCAAGCGCCATATCCCGCTTGTTGGTGCCAACGACGATGATGTGGTGGGCATCATGCGCCACGCTCGACGCCATCGCGCAATCGCCGATGTAGCCGAAGCCGGAGACAAAGGCATTGGTGACGCCGCCGGTACCCTTGTGACGCTCGACCAGCGCGATCTGGCAGACGTCGTTGCGGCGATCCATGGCGACCAGCCCGTCCTCGACGGCGAGATCCGCTTCCAGCGCCCGCGTCGGTGCCTGATTTTCGATGACCCCGATGACCCGGACCCGGACTTCGTTCGCGCCCTTGGGTGCCGTGATGTCGAAATCGTGGGCCTTCAGCTTCTTGCCGAGCTTGACGGTGTTCTTCGCCGCCTTGGGATAGTCGTAGACCGGAATGTCGATGTCGAGCTTGCCGGCCTTGGCCAGCCTGACGCCACGCGCATAGACCTCGTCGATGGTCATTTCGGCGAGATCCGAGACGATTAAAAGGTCAGCCAGCCGCCCCGGCGCGATCGATCCGATCTCGCGCTCCAGCCGGAAATGCTGAGCGGTGTTGAGCGTCGCCATCTGGATCGCGGTCACCGGTTTCAAGCCCTGGCTGATGGCGTGGCGGACCACGCGGTCCATATGCCCCTGGTGAACCAAGGTGCCGGAATGGCTGTCGTCGGTGCACAGGATGAAATTGCGCGGATCGATGCCGCCCTCGGTAACCGCCTTGATCTGCGAGGCGACGTCGTACCAGGCCGAGCCCAGCCGAAGCATCGCCTTCATACCCTGGCGCACGCGGGCGATGGCATCTTCGGCGCGCGTGCCCTCATGGTCGTCCTCCGGGCCGCCGGCGACATAGCCATGGAACGGCAAGCCGAGATCGCGCGAGGCATAGTGCCCGCCGACGGTCTTGCCGGCTTTCACGGTCGCGGCGATCTCGCCCGACATCACAGGATCGTTGGCGGCGACGCCAGGGAAATTCATCACCTCGCCCAGCCCGATGATATTTTCCCAGCCCATCGCCTCGGCGACGTCGGCGACCGTCAGTTCGGCGCCGGCATGTTCGAGCCCGGGGGCCGACGGCACGCAGGACGGCATTTGGACATGCACGTTGATCGGCATGGCGACGGCCTCGTCATGCATCAGCCGCACGCCGGGCAGGCCGAGCACATTGGCGATCTCGTGCGGATCGATGAACATCGAAGTCGTGCCATGCGGGATCACCGCGCGGCAGAATTCGGTCACCGTCACCATGCCGCTCTCGACATGCATGTGCGCGTCGCAAAGGCCGGGCACCAGATAGCGCCCGCCGGCATCGACCACCTTGGTGCCCTGCCCGATGGCATGGCCGGCGTTCGGACCGCAATAGGCGAAGCGGCCGCCGGCAATAGCGATGTCGGTGCCGGCTACGATCTCGCCGGAGTGAACATTGACCCAGCGCCCGTTGCGGATGACGAGATCGGCGGGTTTCCTGCCCATGGCGACATCGACCAGATGCGTTGCCATTTCAGTCCATGGTCTGGGTTTGCTGCCCGACGGCGTGTTCGCCATGAAGCGACTCCTGTTTGCCCGACTGTGCCAAGCCGCCACGGTTTTGACCAGCCTCACACTTTCTCCCGATTGTTCCAAGACCGACGGAGAGCGTAAATCGGCCGCACAGAAATGCGATTCCGTTTTGCCGCAAATCGGGTTACCGTGCCTGCCAGGATCTTCCAGCTCTTCGTTCGGGCAGTTCGATGCGTCGCCCAATGCTTGCAACTGTCGGTTTTCTTGCCGCTCTGGCCGCACCGGCTTTCGCAGCCGAACCTGTGGCCGATGTGCCGATGACCGCGCCCGGTTTCGACTGGACCGGCTACTATGCCGGCCTGCAAGGCGGTTATGGCTGGGGCAGTTCCGATATCTCGGGAACCGAGGGCGAGCCGTTTGCCGCCTCGCCAGACCTCGACGGCGGTTTCGTCGGTGGCCATGTCGCCGGTCTGTGGCAATTCGACCAGGCTGTGCTCGGCGCCGAAGCAGAGCTTAACTATTCCTCGGCAAAGGGCGCCGAAGAACTGGGTGCGGGAAATCTGCTCGGCACGGATGTCAAGTGGTTCGGTTCCATCAATGCCAAGGCCGGCTATGCGATGGATCGGTTCCTGATCTACGGCATCGGCGGCGTCGCCTTTGCCGGCATCGAAACCTCCCAAGATGCCGGTACCTCGTTCGACAACACGCGAACCAGCATAGGCTGGACGGTTGGGGCCGGCGTCGACTATGCGCTGACCGACAGGTTCGTCGTCGGGGCGCAGTATCGCTACTATGATTTCAGCAAGGAGCATTTTGATGCGCCGGACGATTTTCTCGATCGCGACCAGAATGTGAAGCTGAATACGGTCGGCATCAATCTGAGCTACAAGTTCTGAGCCCCATCACCGCGCCCGGTCACCGGGCAGGATCATGCTCGATCTCGCATGGTCCGTGACGGCAATTCTAAGGCAATTCCAAGGACTGAGGGGCCGGCGTCCCCAGTGGGCGGGGGGATGGGTTGGGCCTGGTAGACGCCGGCCTCGACGGATCAGATCCGCCGCGCAGACACCGTATCATTGCCTGCGGCGCGCGGAATTGCGTGATCGCACCAGTATCACCATGCCCGCTTGTCTGAACGTCACCGGCGCAGCACTTGATGCCGCGTGCCGTTTATGATCCTGCCCTCGCACGCAGGCGCGCGTCCGCCATCGCAGTACCCGCGCCCGATCGCGCAGTGAACACTCAAAGAATTGCATCGAGAAAAGAGCCATCGAACCGCAAGTGCGGACGAAGGTCCAAGAACATCAGCAAGACCTTGGTCCGAATACCTACAGCAGAGGTCCGATCAGCTCTCCTGCAAGGAACGTACTCGCATTCCTTCCATTTGTTGAACGGGTGCAGCAATGGTCCTTCATGTGCCCACGAGAGCAGGGTTACAATCATTTGCACCCTCAACCCCCTGCTCAGTTCGCAGGCAGAAAGCTCAAATCGAGATCTCGTGCGGCTTGAGCTGTCGTGAAACTACCCCCGAGGGATCTGGAATGGAGAAACACTTATGAAAGCGATTTTTCTGACAAGTGCCATGGCGCTCGTTTTCGTTGCAATGCCGGTTGTCGCTTCGGCGGCAGAAGCCGACGTCGTCATCAAAACCCATCGCCATCATCACCGTCACCTGGCAGTGATCAACGATCAGGGCCAGCGCCTCCATCATCGGCGCCATGGCACGGTGGCCTTCTATGACCAAGGTCGCCGGCATCATCGCCGCGACACCGTCGTCATAACGGGCTCAACTGAACGCCGTCACCACCGGCATCACCCAGTGGTGATCTACGACAGCAACGACTAATATTGTGCAATCCGGCCCGGCTGATCGCCAACCCTGCCGGGCCGTGCCCGCGAGCGGCGGACTGACAACAAGGGAAGTGGAGGAAGCCAGGCGGGTCTTCCCTGTTGAAAATGAGTGCTTAATCGCAGCCCGGGTATGAGAGGCCGGTCGTGCTCTCCAGCTTGAGCTTCTGGTCCCTCAAGAGGGCGCCAGTAAAAAATAAACGCCGGCGATCAGTGTCGATGTCAAACAAATCGCCATTGCCACGACCACCTTGGTCGCGAACCGCTCGGCTCTCGCGCAAAGCGCGTCAGCAAAATCGTCGCTCTGGATACTTTTCAAGAGCGGCTTGTTGTCGACGCCAGCCATGTGATTGTCGTTGTCGGGGATTGTGACACGGTCACGGCCATCAGTTTTGATGGAACCAGGGGTCATGCTTTGCCTCACGAAGCGTCGGATTGACATCAGCCACCGTTCGACGGAGCTGCCGGATTCGCCGATGCGGACGGCACTTTGGCTTTGGGAGCGTCAATCTTGACGCCGAATATTTTTTCCGCCTGCCAGAACAATGGCCACGGCAGCGCTGCCGCCAGAATTTACCACAGCGGGCCCGGCTGCCATGATCGGCCTCCAGTTGAAGATCATTAGCAAACGCAACGCACGCTTCCTACCGGCGGTTCCACTGCTAGGGCTTGGGTCCTATTGAACATGCGACCAAAGTCAGATCGTGGCGCGCAAAAGGCCCAAACCCACGGTTGTTTGGAACTCACGCGTCTAAGAGCGATTGCCTGACAGGCCATCGAACGATGGTTCCCCTGATCGATGGCCAGCATTGGGAGCCCTTGCCAACCCTGGCAATCCTTCGGGCGCCACCGCGCTTCGCGTCAAGCCCAACGAGAGAGAAAGGAAGCAACAATGAGAACCGATCTTACAACCGTCGTAGCGGGATTCCTGCTGCTTGCCGGCATCGGTGCCGCCGCCGCACAGGATGTGGTCATTCAGCCGCAGGACGAAACCGTCATACAAGAATACGTAAAGAAACAGCCTCTGGCCTCAGTCAAGATTCCCGGCGTCGAGCTCAACGTCGGGACCGCCCTGCCCGACACGGTCGAGCTTCATGAAATTCCCAACGTCAAATATCGCTACGTCGTCGTGGACAATCACACCGTCGTCGTGGATCCCGGCACACGCAAGATCGTAAAGATTATCCAGTGAGCGCTTGAACGCCACGATCCGTCGTTTCAGGTCGGCGGATCGTGGCAACGTTCGCCGAGGGCCCATAGCCGACGGCGCGCCTCGGCGCACGGTCGCCGAGCCGCCGCTAAGAGACCCGGGTGGCACCCGTTGGTGGCGGCTAGGCTCTGCAGAGCATTGAAGTAGAGTTAAGGTGGTGCGGACGACGGGAATCGAACCCGTACGATCAGAGATCGAGGGATTTTAAGTCCCTTGCGTCTACCAATTCCGCCACGTCCGCGCGCCTTTCGTTTCAACTACCTAGGCGATCTCGTCAATCGGGGCCCATGCAGTCCCAAAAAAGCGTTGTGCAAAACACGTTCGTTTTCATTCGCCCCGCACCGATTCTTCGTCCCGCAGGGGCGACCGGTATCGGTCAAACAGCGATCGGATGGAGCTTCAGATGCTGGATCAGGATGATGGTCTTGGCGTCGATGATGCGGCCATCGGCAATGCCGGCCAGAGCCTCGTCGAGCGGCATTTCCAGCACCTCGATGTCCTCGCCTTCGTCCGCTGCGCCGCCACCGGCCGAAATGCGGTCGGCGGGCGAATAGAGGGCGGTGAAGAACCAGAGCCGCTCGGTGACGCTGCCCGGGCTCATATAGGGCGAAAACAGCCGCTCCACATGGTTCAGCCGATAGCCGAGCTCTTCCTCCGCCTCCTTGCGGATGCAGGTCTCCGGATCGTTTTCGTCGAGCAGTCCCGCGCAGGCCTCGACCAGCGGTTCGCGGTGGCCGGTGACATAGGCGGGATAGCGGAACTGGCGCACCAGGAGCACGGTTGAACGCTGGGGATCATAGGGCAGGATCACCGCGCCATCGCCGCGATCGTAAGTCTGGCGGATTTGTGTCTCCCATTGTCCGTCGCGGCGACGGTAGTCGAGGACGGTCTTCTTCAGAATCGCCCAGTCGTCGGATAGGATTTCTTCAGAACGGATGCGGATACGATCTTCCATCGGCTGCCTCCACGTTGCCCGGGAGGCGTAGCCGCGAATCGGCGTTCACGCAATCGGGGCAGCGGTTGGTCCAGTAAGCATTTCACTCTCTCGTGTGTGGCATGGCGGCGATCGATCGCCTAAATAGCGCATCCTATTCCCGGAGTTTCGTTCATGACCACATCGCTTTTCCAGCCGATCACGCTCGATGGCTTGAGCTTTCCCAACCGCATCGCCGTCGCGCCGATGTGCCAGTATTCGGCCGAGGACGGCTCGGCGAGCGACTGGCATCTCCACCACTGGATGAACCTGGCAATGTCCGGCGCCGGCATGGTCACGGTCGAGATGACCGATGTCGAGCGGCGTGGCCGCATCAGCCATGGCTGCCTCGGCCTCTATTCCGAAGACAATGAAGCCGCTGCGCGCCGCGCCCTGGACGCAGCAAGGCGCGTGGCCGCACCCGGCACCAAATTCGGCACTCAGCTTGCCCATGCCGGCCGCAAGGCCTCGAACCGCAAGCCTTGGGAGGGGGGCGGACCGCTGCAGCCGAACGAGGATCCTTGGCAGACCGTCTCGGCCTCGGCAATCGCCTACGATACCGGCTGGAACGTGCCGCGAGCGCTGGAGGAAGAGGAGATCCTCCAGCTCATCGAGCGGTTCGCCGAGGCGGCGAGGCGGGCCGAACGCGCGGGCTTCGACTTCATCGAGCTGCACGCGGCGCACGGCTATCTGATCTTCCAGTTCCTGTCGCCGCTCTCCAACCAACGCACGGACCGCTGGGGCGGCTCGCTGGAAAACCGCATGCGTCTTGTCGTCGAGATCGCCAAGGCGGTAAAAAAGGCAGCGCCAAACCTGATGCTGGGCGCCCGGCTGTCGGTCAAGGATTGGGTCGATGGCGGTTTCGACGTCGAGGATGCGATCGAAGTGGCGAAAGCGCTGAAGGCCGAAGGCGTCGCTTATCTCTGTTGCTCGAGCGGCGGCAATTCGCCCTTGCAGAAACTGCCCTCCGGCCCCGGCTATCAGGTGCATCTGGCGGAAGCCGTGCGCAGGGGCGCCGGCATCCCTACCCGCGCGGTCGGTCTGATCGACGATCCCAAGCAGGCAGAGGCGATCATCGCCGAAGGCCGCGCCGACATGGTTGCGCTGGCGCGCGCCTTCCTCGCCGACCCGCGCTGGGGGTGGCGAGCGGCCGCCACGTTCAGCGAGACGATCCATCCCGCGCCGCAGCTCGCGCGCTCGGTGACGACGATGCAGCACTGGATGAAGGCGGCGGGCTGAGCGACCCTTCCGAGAAGGGCGGAACGCGTCGTCGAACGACCGCGCAATGGAGCTTCCAAGGAGGTCTGGGACGTTTGGGCGCAGGCTGAGGACACGGTTGCAACCAAATTGACTGCTTTGCGTTGCGGCCATGATGGACAACAAGCCTTTTGAAACACCGGTCGTGGTCGAACTCGGCCATGTCGGCAAATATCGCCACATCCGCAGTACCCAAGAGGCGGCGGAGTGCCTGATGACGGTTTGGCCGCTCAATCGCGGCCCCCGTCATCGTGATGCTCTCGACACTTGCCTCAAAGTGCTGGAAGGTTATCGTTCGACAGCGGATGCGCGCCGGGCCCTTATCGAAGCCGCCAGGGAATCGGAAGTGCTGGTGCCAGACGACAAGCTGTCCGACGACCGCCTGCATTGAGCGGACGGACCTTTAAACCGGAGGTTTTTGATGGCGAAGCTGACTTACAAGATAGTCGAGCATGACGGCGGCTGGGCCTACAAGGTCGGAGCGACCTTCTCGGAGACGTTTCCCACGCATCAGGACGCGTTGCGGGCCGCCGAGATCGCTTCAGCCGAGCAGCAGGTCGCGGGGTCGACGGACGGCATCCAGTACGAGGATGCCGACGGCAAATGGCATGAGGAACTGGCTGATGGACGCGACCGGCCGCAGACCGAGGTTTCCGACTGATCTTTCAGCCCAAAGCCCGATCGCCCCAAAGGCCGGCCGCCCCGGAGCGCCGACCGCGGACGTCGGGAGAGAAAACGTCCTACGGTCAGCAGGGAGCTTACGGCTGATTATTTGCCGCAGTACTGGTCATTGACGTTGCCTCGAGCATTGGCGTCCGGACCTGGAGTGTTGTGAGCACATGGGCCCATCCCACCGGTATTGCCTTGGGTGCTCAACCCGGAGCCGTATGCGTTGATGCTCCCGGTGGTGCTCTGGTCGATGGCTGATGAATCCTCATTGCCGAACAGCGACCAATTGTTCCACCAACTGTCATGGTTGTAATACCTGCCGTCAGTCGACTGCGCCATCGCCGATGTGGCAAGACCGGCCGTCAGAACGAATGCCGCGAAAAGTTTTTTGTACATTGGATCACTCCGTTTTGTCTTCGTCGCCTTGGGTGCGACACGGGGCAAACCAGTCATCAGCCGAATGGTTCCTTGAATTCGTTGTGAAGCGTCGGTGAAGCGACGATCCACGGCGTGGACCACAAGCATCGCCAGCAGGAGCAACGCCGGCAGGCACCGGCGGCACAACGATCAGCCGTGCAGCTTCGCGGCGATTTCGGCGACGCGCGCGCCCTGGAACTTCGCGCCTTCGAGTTCCTGCGCCGAAGGCTGGCGCGAACCGTCGCTGTCGCTTGTGGTGGTCATGCCGTAGGGCGCCCCCCCACGCACGACATCGTTGCCCATCTGAGCCTGATAGGCATAGGACAGGGGAACGATGATCATGCCGTGGTGCTGAAGCATGGCCTGGGTGCTGATCAGCGCCAGTTCCGCGCCGCCGTGCTGGGTCGCGGTCGAAGACATCACCGAGCCGATCTTGTTGATCAGCGCGCCCTTGACCCATAGCGGGCCGGTCTGGTCGAAGAAGTTCTTCAGTTGCGCGCACATCATTCCGTAACGCGTCGAGGCGCCGACGATGATCGCGTCATAGTCGCTCAGTTCCAGCGGGCTGGCGATCGCCGCTTCCTGGCCGAGCTTGTAGTGGGCGGCCTTGGCGACCGCTTCGGGCACGAGTTCGGCGACGCGCTTGATGGTCACCTCGGCACCGGCTTCGCGAGCGCCTTCGGCTGCGGCCTTGGCCATCTGCTCCATGTGACCCCAGCTCGAATAGTAGAGAACAAGTACTTTGGCCATTTGCGTCTCCTTGACGTGATGATCCTCGCCCGCCCCAGCCACGCCAGGGTACTTAGGGCGCCAATATTCGGGGAATACCGCGTATGCGGGCACAGTTTGTTCACCGGTCGGATGGCATTGCCGCTGGCCGCGTGCCGCGCTATTTCAGGCGACCCGTTTTTGCCGGAGCCATCGATGTCCGAAATCGTTACCGCCGCCATGCTCGTCATCGGCGATGAGATCCTGTCCGGCCGCACCAAGGACAGGAATATCGGCCATCTGGCTGACATCATGACGGCCATCGGCATCGACCTGAAAGAGGTGCGCATCGTTCCCGATGAGGAAGACGAGATTGTCGCCGCGGTAAATGCGGTGCGGGCTCGCTATACCTATGTGTTCACAACCGGCGGCATCGGCCCGACCCATGACGACATCACAGCCGATTCGATTGCCAAGGCCTTCGGCGTGCCGTGCGAATACGATGCCAAGGCCTATGCCCTGCTGGAAGCAAGCTATGCCGCTCGCGGCATCGAATACACCGATGCCCGCAAGCGCATGGCCCGAATGCCGCGCGGCGCCGACCATATCGACAATCCGGTGTCGGTCGCGCCCGGATTCCGCATCGGAAATGTCCACGTGATGGCGGGCGTGCCCTCGATCTTCCAGGCCATGCTCGACAATGTCGTGCCGACGCTGAAAGCCGGCACGAAAATGCTGTCGGCAGCGGTGCATTGCCCGTTCGGCGAAGGTCTCGTCGGCGGGCCGCTGGGCGAGATCCAGAAAGCGCATCCGGACACGATCATCGGCTCCTATCCGAAATACGGCGACGGCAAGTTCTGGACCGAACTGGTGGTCCGTGCCCGCAGCCAGCAGGCCCTGGACGCTGCGCGCGCCGATGTCGAGGCGATGGTGGCCGGCTTTGCCAGCAGCGCGAGCTGATCCGGTCCAGGCCGGAACCAAGCACAACGCGGCGACGTTTCCTTGCCGCGGGCGGATCGCTCGCAAAATGAGGGGATCACCATGCGCTTCAAGACCATCGTCGCCATTCTGCAGAACGAGCAGGACGCGGAGCGCGTGCTCGACTTCGCCATTCCGCTTGCCGGCCGCTTCCAGAGCCATCTGATCGGCATCCACGCCGAAGCGCTTCCGGTGCCCTACACGTCGGCCACCGGCTTTCCCGACACCGAGTTCCTGCAGGTTTCGGCCGACATGAACCGCGAACGGGCCGAAAAGCTGCGGGCCGCGTTTCTCAGGCATATCGAGAATTCCGGCCTGTCCTTCGAATGGCACAGCCTGGAGAGTTTTTCCGGCGACAGCGCCCTGACCGGCATTTCAAGCGTGCGTGCCGCCGACCTGATCATCGCCGCGCAGCGCGAGACGGGCGGCGATGCGAGCGCCGACGTCGACACACTGGTCTACGACGCCGGACGGCCGGTGCTGGTAGTGCCGCACCTGGGTCCACTGATCACCACCTTCAAGCGTGTGCTGCTTGCCTGGAACGGCAGCAAGGAGGCCGCACGCGCCGCCTTCGATGCGCTGCCCTTCATCATCGAGGCCGACAAAACCGACATTCTGGTCATCGATCCGCCGGACACGCTCGATGAATGCCCCGAGGCCGCCGGAGCGGAAATCGCTTCCGCCTTGTCGCGTCATGGCGCCAGCGTGAGTGTCTCGGTGCAGAGATCGGGCGGCACCTCGGTCGACGAGGTGATCCAGACCAGGATCGCGGAGACCGGCGCCGATTTGCTGGTGCTTGGCGCCTACAGCCACTCGTGGCTGCGCCAGCTCCTGTTCGGCGGAGTGACGCGCTCCGTGCTGCGCACCGCGCCGGTGGCGGCTTTCCTGTCGCGGTAAGTTCACAGTGTCGTTTGCGGCCGCTCTTGCCAAGCGCGAGGTTTTCCAGTTACTTCCGCGCGCATTCCCCTGTTTTCTGCGCGCGACCGCGCGTGCTGCGGAGTGCGCGAAAGATGTCCCTTCCCGAAAAAGCCTTTCCCGTCTCCTGGGACCAGTTCCACCGCGATGCGCGCGCGCTCGCCTGGCGGCTTGCCGGCACCAACAAGGCGCAATGGAAAGCGATCGTCTGCATCACGCGCGGCGGCCTCGTGCCGGCGGCGATCATCTCGCGGGAGCTTGGCATACGCGTTATCGAGACGGTCTGCGTCGCCTCCTATCATGACTACAGCAGCCAGGGTCAGCTGCAGGTGCTGAAGGAGGTCACGCCGGCCCTGCTTGCCGACGACGGCGCGGGCGTGCTGATTATCGACGACCTGACCGACACCGGCAAGACGGCTGGCATCGTGCGCGCCATGATGCCGAAGGCGCATTTCGCCACCGTCTACGCCAAACCGAAGGGGCGGCCGCTGGTCGATACTTTCGTCACCGAGGTCAGTCAGGATACCTGGATCTATTTTCCCTGGGACATGGGCTTCACCTACCAGAAGCCGATCGCCGACGATCACGCCGGCTGATTCGCGGCAAGCAACCTGCTGCAAATCGAGCCGCAGGGAAGTCTCATCCACTAGGCAAAGGGTCTCGCGAGGCTGGCTGGCGCGCGGAAATCGGCGTCTATTGGCGAAAATCGGCCATCCTGATGAAAGTTTTTACTTTTATTGCCGACAATTGGCCGTAAGATTCGTGAGACGGCAAACGATTCTGGAGGCTGGGGCTAGCTTCTCCGATGCTGACGAGGCCAACGACGCACAACCATCTGGCCGAAAGGGTCCGGCGACTCTTCGGCACCGCGCCGTGCCGTCTGCAGGTAGCCGCCCTGCCCTGGCGCGAAACCGGAAACAGCGTCGAGATCATGCTGATTACCAGCCGCGATACCGGCCGCTGGGTGCTTCCGAAGGGCTGGCCTGAAGCCAGGGAGCCGCTTTGCGAAGCCGCGGCGCGCGAGGCTGTCGAGGAAGCCGGACTGCGCGGGACGATCTCGCATCTCGAGGCCGGCCGCTACTTCTACGCCAAGGCCCTGGCCTCCGGCGAGGAAGTGCCATGCGAGGTATTGGTGTTCCCGCTGCATGTCGACAAGGTCGCCGACCATTGGAAGGAAAAACGCTCCCGCACCCGCAAATGGGTCAGTTCGAGCGAAGCGGTGCGCATGGTCAACGAACCGGATCTTTGCCAGATCATCGCCTATTTCTGCGCCGACCCGCGCCGGTTTGCCTGAACCCGGGACCGGCCGCGCCACCAAGCAGCTCGGACGGGGGCGCCTGCGGCGTGAATGCTTTTCTAATGAAGACGTAATAGGATCTGATCCGATCCTGGCGTTTTACCGATGACAAATCCCGCAAATCCCAATCCAGAGCGATCCGACGAGCACAAGCGCGAGCATCGCCAGCGCGTGCTCAAGGGCGGCACGATCATCACGGGCATCTCGAATTCGGAAGTTGGCTGCACGCTGCGCAATCAAAATGAAGGTGGCGCCGAACTCAAGGTTCCGCCCGAAGCGACGATTCCGGATCATTTCCTTCTCTATGTGCCCGTCGACGGCATCGGCTATCGATGCGAGGTCCGCTGGCGCCGCAACGGCCGGATCGGGGTGCACTTCACCGGAACCGAGCCGAAGCCCAGGACGCATTACGGCTGATCCGCGACGCCGGATGCGCCAGATGGTCTGCCTGCATCACGCCCCGGAGCCGTCGCGAAGCCTGACAAGCGCGTCTTTGTCCCCTCGGCCGGGGGCTACCGCGGCAGCTCCATTCTATCCCCGTTATCCACATGTGTGACACACAAGATGTTGAGGTCACAAAAGCTACGCAAACGAATCCTTGACGGCGCAAAACGAGTCGCCTTTTATAGGCCATGCGCTCCTGTTGAGAGCGCGACCGGAAAGTTCTGAGCCCGGTCTTTTTCCCGGATTATGTGCGTTTTTCCCCACATTTCCGCCTGTTTACGAGGCTGGCGGAAGCGTTGGGATTGCGGGGGCGTGGGCGATAAAAGGGAGAATTGTCGGACTGGAATAAATTGTCTGTTAACACTATATTTAGTGTTTGCAGGCAGGTTCGACGCTAGATAATGTGAATTTCCCTCGAGTGAGGGAATCGGAAAAAATCAGTTTTGAGGGACCCGCGGGTTCGTCGGTGAGTTGGACAGGCGCTTCGCAAGAAGTTTGACCAGCAAGGCGGACGAAGACCGCGAAAATGGAGAGCCGGCCGTTTTCGAACGCCGGCAGACGGCGGACATGCGCGTTTCGCATTGGGAGCAGAAATCTCCTGACGAAAGCGCTATATATAGACAAAAGGGACCGGACAATGCGCATCGAGCGTCGTTTCACCAGGCAGGGACAATCGGCTTACGCGGAGATCGAATTCCGCAAGGCGCTCTCCGAGATCAAGAATCCGGATGGCTCGGTGGTGTTCCGCTTGGACAATATCGACGTGCCGGCGCAATTCTCCCAGGTCGCCGCCGACATCCTGGCGCAGAAATATTTCCGCAAGGCTGGCGTCCCCGCGCGGCTGAAGAAGGTCGAGGAGAACGATGTTCCCTCCTTCCTGTGGCGCTCCGTCGCCGACGAGGCCGAACTTGCCAAGCTGCCGGAAGCCGAGCGCTACGGGTCCGAGATCGACGCCCGCCAGGTCTTCGACCGGTTGGCCGGCACCTGGACCTATTGGGGCTGGAAGGGCGGCTATTTCAAGTCGGAGGAAGACGCGCGCGCCTTCCGCGACGAGCTTGCCTACATGCTTGCCACCCAGCGCGTGGCGCCGAACTCGCCGCAATGGTTCAACACCGGCCTGCACTGGGCCTATGGCATAGACGGCCCGAGCCAGGGCCACTTCTATGTCGACCCGTTCACCGGCAAGCTGACCAAGTCGAAATCCTCCTACGAGCACCCGCAGCCGCATGCCTGCTTCATCCAGGGCGTGCAGGACGACCTCGTCAATGAGGGCGGCATCATGGATCTGTGGGTGCGCGAGGCGCGCCTGTTCAAATACGGCTCGGGCACCGGCTCCAATTTCTCGCTGCTGCGCGGCGAGGGCGAAAAGCTGTCCGGCGGCGGCCGTTCGTCCGGCCTGATGAGCTTCCTCAAGATCGGCGACCGCGCTGCGGGCGCCATCAAGTCGGGCGGCACGACGCGCCGCGCCGCCAAGATGGTCATCGTCGACGCCGATCACCCCGACATCGAGGAATTCATCGACTGGAAGGTCAATGAAGAGCAGAAGGTCGCCTCGCTGGTGACCGGCTCCAAGATCGTCAAGAAGCATCTCGAAGCGATCATGAAGGCCTGCGTCAACTGCGAAGGCCATGACGACGACTGCTTCGACCCCGCCATCAACACGGCGCTGAAGCGCGAGATCAAGGCGGCCAAGAAGGACGCGGTGCCGGAGAACTACATCTACCGCGTCATCCAGTTCGCCAAGCAGGGCTACACCTCGATGTCGTTCAAGACCTACGACACCGATTGGGATTCCGACGCCTACCTCACCGTCTCCGGCCAGAATTCCAACAATTCGGTGTCGCTGAAGGACAATTTCCTGCGCGCCGTCGAGGATGATGCCGACTGGCATCTCACCGCCCGCAAGGACGGCAAGGTGCTGAAGACGCTGAGGGCCAGGGATCTCTGGGAAAAGATCGGCTACGCCGCCTGGGCATCCGCCGATCCGGGCCTGCACTTCAACACGACGATGAACGACTGGCACACCTGCGCCTCCGCCGGTGCGATCCGGGCCTCCAACCCGTGCTCGGAATACATGTTCCTCGACGACACGGCCTGCAATCTCGCCTCGATCAATCTGCTCCCCTACCGCAATGCCGACGGCACGATCGACATCGCTGCCTATGAGCATACGGTCAGGCTGTGGACCATCGTGCTGGAAATCTCGGTCATGATGGCGCAGTTCCCCTCGAAGGAGATCGCCAAGCTCTCCTACGACTACCGCACGCTTGGCCTCGGCTATGCCAACATCGGCGGCCTGTTGATGACCTCGGGCATTCCCTACGATTCCGATGAGGGCCGCGCCATCTGCGCCGCGCTCACCGCCGTCATGACCGGCACCGCCTACGCCACCTCGGCCGAGATGGCGTCCGAGCTCGGCGCCTTCCCCGATTACGACCGCAATGCGCAGAACATGCTGCGCGTCATGCGCAATCATCGCCGCGCCGCCTATGGCGACAAGGACGGCTACGAGAAGCTGGCCGTCAACCCGGTGCCGCTGGTCGCTTCCGACCTCAAACAGCAGGAGTTGGCGACGCACGCCAAGGCTGCCTGGGACCGCGCCATCGAACTCGGCGAGGAGCACGGCTATCGCAACGCGCAGGCGACCGTGATTGCGCCGACCGGCACGATTGGGCTGGTCATGGATTGCGACACCACAGGCATCGAACCCGACTTCGCGCTGGTGAAGTTCAAGAAGCTCGCCGGCGGCGGCTACTTCAAGATCATCAACCGCGCCGTGCCGGAAGCGCTGCGCACGCTGGGCTATTCGGAAAGCCAGATCGCCGAGATCGAGGCCTACGCCGTCGGCCACGGCAATCTCAACCAGGCGCCCGGCATTAACCCCGGCTCGCTCAAGGCCAAGGGCTTCACCGACGACAAGATCGCGGCGCTGAATGCCGCGCTGAAGTCGGCCTTCGACATCAAGTTCGTCTTCAACCAGTGGACGCTGGGCGCCGACTGGGTGAAGGAGACCTTTGGCTTCACCGACGAGCAGCTCAACGACTTCTCGTTCGAGATGCTGCCGGCGCTGGGCTTCTCCAGGAAGGACATCGAAGCCGCCAACATCCATGTCTGCGGTGCGATGACGCTTGAGGGAGCGCCCTTCCTCAAGGCCGAACACCTGCCCGTGTTCGACTGCGCTAGCCCCTGCGGCAAGATCGGCAAGCGCTCGCTGTCGATCAATAGCCACATCCAGATGATGGCGGCGGCACAGCCCTTCATTTCCGGCGCCATTTCCAAGACCATCAACATGCCGAACGACGCCACGGTGGAGGACGCCAAGAGCGCCTACATGCTGTCGTGGAAGCTGGCGCTGAAGGCCAACGCGCTCTACCGCGACGGCTCGAAGCTGTCGCAGCCGCTCAATGCCTCGCTGCTCGCCGATGGCGAGGAGGACGAGGACGAGGCAATCGAACAACTGGTCGCCGCGCCCGCCGCGCAGCGTGCGGTGCAGGTCACCGAAAAGATCGTCGAGCGCGTCGTGGAGCGTCTCTACCGCGACCGCGAAAAACTGCCGAACCGCCGCAAGGGGTATACGCAGAAGGCGGTCGTCGGCGGCCACAAGGTCTACCTGCGCACCGGCGAGTTCGACGACGGGCGTCTCGGCGAGATCTTCATCGACATGCACAAGGAAGGCGCGGCCTTCCGGGCGATGATGAACAATTTTGCCATCGCCATCTCGCTCGGCCTGCAATATGGCGTGCCGCTCGAGGAATTTGTCGAAGCCTTCACCTTCACCAAGTTCGAGCCGGCCGGCATGGTGCAGGGCAATGACGCGATCAAGAACGCCACGTCGATCCTCGATTACGTGTTCCGCGAACTTGCCGTGTCCTATCTCAACCGCCACGACCTCGCCCATGTCGACCAGTCGGATTTCGACAAGACGGCACTCGGCCGCGGCATCACCGAAGGCAAGGCCACGCCCTTCTCCAAGGGACTCTATCGCGGTGCCTCGCCGGTCAAGCTGGTGTCGGGTGCCGAGCCCAAGGGATTTGGCGGTTCTGGCCCGGCAACGGCCCCTGCCCGCGTGGCGCCGACGGCCTTCTCCGGCTCCAACGTGCTGGCGCTGAAGCCGGCGAGCGACGAGGCCATCGCCTACAAGCGCGACTATGAGGAACGCGCCAGGGAACTGGTCGAGGACATCGTCTACGAGGAAGCCGAAGCCTCCGGCGTCGAGGGGCTGTTCACCGACACCGCCGCGCATGAGGCCGCGGAAGCCAAGGCGCTTGCCGCCACCCGGCGCCAGCAATCGCTGATGCAGGGCTACACCGGCAACGAATGCTCGGAATGCCACAACTTCACCATGGTGCGGAACGGCACCTGCGAGAAGTGCGATACGTGTGGAAGCACGAGCGGGTGCAGCTGAGAGCTGATGCCGCCTCGGCTTACAGTCCGCGAAGTCATTCGCTTGCTGGAGACCGATGGCTGGTATCTGGTTGCAACCAAGGGCAGCCATCGCCAATATAAGCACAAGATAAAAGCCGGCCGCGTCACCGTGGCCGGCAAGTCGTCTGAAGAGGTTGCACCAGGGACATTGAACAGCATCCTCAAGCAGTCCGGGTTAAAGGAGTGACGACATGCGTTACGCTGTGGTGATTGAAAAAGCAGGAGATAATTTTTCTGCTTATGTGCCGGACCTGCCCGGCTGTATCGCGACCGGCGCGACGGTGCCTGAGGTGGAAACCGAGATTCGCGACGCAATACGCTTTCATATCGAGGGCTTGCGTGCCGATGGGTTGGATGTGCCCGAAAGTGTCAGCCTGGCAGAATATGTAGAGGCATAGAAGGGGCCGCTGCGATCCTTCCAATCCAGATCAGCCTCTGACCTCAGCACCTATTCCGCCGGCAACACTCGCAGCGTCTGCTCATCAAACAGCGGCTCGTCCTGGCCAATCCGGACAAACAGCAGCTTTTGCGCCGCACCCGCCGGTATCTCGAAATACTGGATGCCATCGGGCATCTCGCCCCAGTCGCCGCAGGGCGGTTCGGGGACCTCGTTGGGGTCGGCAAGTGCCTTCAGCTCTTTCGCGTAGGCGGCGTCGGGGCTGAATGTATAGCGTTTGACACCGGCGGGCACGGTTCCTTCCGTGTAGGGGGCGAGCACGCAGCGTGCGCCGACGGCGTTGTCGGTCTTTTCCAGGGACAGCCGCTGCAACGCGGCTTCGGCAGTTTCGCCGGGCTTGATGTCGAATACCTCAACCAGAGGATCGGCCGCGCCGCCATCGCTGTATTTGACGGCGAGCGCCTCGCCTGCGAACTCAAAGTGGATCTGGCGGAAACCGAAATCGCAGCGCTGCACCCAGGCGGCGAGCCCGACGGTTTTGTCGGTCAGCCTTTCCCAGGCGCATTTGTCGATGGGCGGGCGCGACGGCGCCGGTTCATCCGCTCGTGCCACGGCCGATATTGCCACGGACGCAAACAGGGCGCTGCCCCAGACGATCGATATCATGGCGCTATTCATCGCTGCATCCTGTCAAAGTGAAGACATCCCACGCCGAGCCACCGGGGTTGGCGTTGGCGAAGTCGACCCAATCGGTGAAAGCCACGCCGAAATCCGGCAGCAGCAGCCCTTTCGGCGCCGGCGTCGCTTCGCGCGAGTTCAACTGCTCGGCGCCGCCTCCGGTCAAGGCATAGACTTGGCCCTCCCATATCCTGCACAGGCCGCTGCCGTCCTGCAGCCCCGCTTCGCGGTCATCGTCGGTGCAGGGATGGCGGATGGTGCCGAGCGGCAACGAATTCCTGCCGTTGGTCCAGGTGATATCGGCCGGGAGGCGGATATCGGTCTTGGGCACGGCCAGCGAAAACACCTGCGCCGTCAGTGCCGCCGGCTCATTGGCGAGCGGCCGGAATTGCATGACCGCACCGGAGCGCTGCTCCCGATAGGTGGCATGGCTCAGCAAGCATTCCCCGGCGTTCGCCACCTGCATCGAACTGAGCAGACCCGCGAAGACGAAGGCCAGTTTACGGGTGATCATCAAATGTCCCTGGGAAAGCGTTGTGAAAGCCAAATGCTGGCCGCATACCGTCCCGCACAGTCGCATCATCCACGCAAAAGCATAAGCGAAATCCGGAACGGCTGCATTGTCGGCTCCTTGGACGAAAACTTATCTCTCGCAACCCAACAGCCTGTATGGTCGAGCGCACTGATCGAGGGGTGGTGATGCGATGTTTGGTGATTACGATGGCAATGTCCGCATTCGCGACTGGTGCTGCGCTGGCGGCGTCGCCCTATGTCGGGACTTGGTCCAGCGACCGACTGAACTGCCACGCGGCCGCCGACATCCAACGCCAGACCGTCTACTCCGTAGACCGAGCGGCCCTGTCGCTGCCCGAGTTCGGCTGCGAGCACGCGTCATTTCGCAAGTCGCCGACCGGCTGGGTGGTACATGCTAGCCGGTGCTACGGATCGTACCCGTCACTGGAGGAGCCCTTCACTCGTGTCATCCATATCGAGAGGCATGGCGCCACGATGCGGTTCACCTGGCCTGGCTTCGACAGCGGACTTCTTGTGCATTGCTGAGGCGTTCGCGTCAGACCAGCCCGACCAGAAAAGCAGCGCTGCCGAGAAAGCCAACCGAACAGACCCACAGCACCCACAATCCGAGCACCCTGCATTCGAGCACCGCCGAAGCAGGGTTGGCGGGGTCATAGTGCACGTCCACCTTGGTGCCCTCGACATAGCGCCGCGCCTGAGCCCCGACGAGGCCTGGCAACGAAGCCGTCACGCTGGCGCCGAAAGCGACGCGATCGGCACTGTATCGCTGGCCGGCGACGCCATAGCTGTAGACGATGCGGGATTTGAAAACAGTACGCCAGGGCCGATAGCTCCCGGTCCGCTCGCGGGTTTTGATCGCCTGCAGGCCCGACGCGTCGATGCGGCCGACGGCGACCGGCCATTTTGCCGCCTGCTCGGCCATCGATTTCTGGACGAAGCCCATGCGCAGGACAAACAGGCCCATGAACAGCAACAGAGCCGCCGCACCGACATACTGCGGCTTGGGCAAATACGGGCCGATCGCCTCCAGGACACCGCCGACGGAAAACACCAACACCAGGGCGCCGACCACCAGCCCGGCGGAAAGCTGCACCATGAATTTGAAGGCGCCCTCCGGCATGGTGCGCTCGATCACGGCCTTGGCCGGATCGACAGGGTTATAGAAGACGGTCACGGCTGCGCCGCGGGGAAATCGCGCAAGGGTTTCGGCGACTTCGAAATTCCCCAGATTTTCCTGCACGCTGTAGTGCGAACTCTGAAATGTCTTCTTATCCACCTTGTACTCGAAGGTGATCGCCGGAAAATTGCGGATCTCGGTGGAATCGCTGCTGTCAGACCCGGAGCCGGAGCTTCGGACCTCGCGCGCTTCGACGCGCGAGGAGATGATCTTTCCCGGCGCCGGCAACCAGCGGCTGACCGCTTTGACCTCTCGCCATTTCAGGAAAGTGACGATCGACAGCCCGCCGGCGACCGCGCAGGCAAAGCCGACCAACAGAAATTTGAGTTCCAACTCATCTCCCCCGGAGTTCAGGAGCCCGCACATAGACATCATGACGACGGCAATGTCTTGCTTATTCGCTGAAACGGCCGAAGCCTCCGCGGATGCTCATCATCGTCTCCCATTTGCTGGCCAAACCGGCGGAGACCTGGGAGAGCGAAGCACGCCAAGCCTGATGGCTTGTTTCAATCCGCGTCGGCCACCATCTGCCGGCCGCCGGCCCAGGCGCGCCATTGCCGTTCGTCGCCGTGGAAGACGTTGAGGTCGATGCGGCCGGTTACGCCATGCGACAGGCCGGAGCCGGAATATTGCCAGAACAGCCATTTGCGGCCGGGATAGACTTTTGAGGGGTGCTGTGCCACGGCGCGCAGCCAGAACGAATAATCGAGGAATTCGCCGCGAAGATTGTCGCGGTAGAAATCGGGTGCGGTGTAGATGATGGGCCGCTGGCCGTAATGGCGTTCAAGCTTGTCCATGAACACCTGCATCTTCTCCAGCACCTTTTCGCGCGACGGGCGCCGCTTGCAGCTGGATTCGCCGTTCCATTCGACGTCAATCACCGGCGGCAAGGCGCCCTCGACCCTGGGCACGTTGCGGATGAACCAGTCGGCCTGCTCGCCGGCGGTGCGGCACCAGTAGAAGAAGTGATAGGCGCCGCGCTTCAGCCCTGCGGCGTCGGCGTTGCGCCAATTCCTGGTGAACATCGGATCGAGATGGTCGCCGCCGTCGGTCGCCTTGATGTAGGCGAAGTTGGCGCCTTGGGCGCGCAGCTTCTCCCAGTTGACGTTGCCTTGCCAGCGCGACACGTCGACGCCATGCACGGCAAGGTGGCGGGGCGAGGAGCGGCCGAAATTGATCGGCTTGGCATCGCGAAAGCCGTAGCGCGTGACAGGCCCGGCCAGCATCGGCGGTGCCGCCCGTGACAAGAGCTTCGGCGGCGATACAAGCGCCGCCGGCTCGACGACCGGCGGCTCGACGCTGTCCGGCAGGTCGGGCGCCGGAAACGCCACCGTCTCTTCCTCCGCCAGGCCATAGGGCCGGACATTCTCGTCCACCGGCGTGGCTTCCGCCACCCTCCGTTCGGCTGCCATTCTCCGTTCGGCCTTGGTCACTGGGGCGGATGCGATCGGCGCGCTTGGTCGCACCACCGAGTTGGTGATCTCGTTCGACGGCTTCTGGATGTCCAGCGCGTCCATGCCGGATGTCGACGAGCAGCCGGCAAGGCACAGCGTTGCGATCACGAAACTGACGGCGCCTGGTAACCGCATCTGGACCTGTACTCAAACACAACAGACCGAAGGCAACGGCCGACGGACAAACCAGGTCTAGTTATGAACGAGAAATTACCAATAAAGATTGAATCAAGTTTTTAAGCATGTTCGGCACGGTTGCGGGTGTGGGCCGTGCGCGACGACAAGCGCAATCTACGCCTGCCCCATCCTATCGCCTGAAGACGCCGATCATCGGCCCCAGGTTCCAGTAGTCGTCATTGCGGCCGATGGCCGGCGCGAGCAGGCTCGATATCGACCCGTCGAGGAACAGCGCATTGTCGCAGCCGAGCCCGTCGCGAAACAGGCGTGCGAATGCATGGAATGTCACCGTGCCATTCGAAATGGCGAAGACAACGACGCCGTCCTTTCGCACCCCGACACCGTCGCGCGTCTTGCGCGAGGTGCTGTCGGCCCGGAATTTCTGGTGCAACTTGCCGTTGATCACCAGCATCGGCCCGGACTGCGTGGCATAATCGGTGGGCGGACGCTTCTCTAGGAAATCCCTTGTCGCGCGGACCGCGGCCTTGCCGTCGCTGATGTAGAAAATACCATTGGGCTGGAGCGAAAAATTGCCGCTTCCCGACCCGACCTTCGCCGAGGCCAGTTCCTGCCCGCGCTCGACATACAGGCCGACCGGCGCGAGGTTTGGATGGTACATTCCGGCATTGATGGCGAACAGCATCGTGCGCCCGGCCCGCCGCTGGGCATCGTCGAGATTGTGCAGCGAGTGATAGGGCTTGCCGGCCGGATCCTTCCAGAACAATTCGATCCGATATTGCCTGGGATCGACCTCGCAGACCAGGTAGCTGGTGGCCTCGAAGACGAGGTCGCGGCACGGCGGCAACGAGGCGAACCATTGGCCGACCCCCATGATCGCCGCCGCCGACGGCAGCGCGATCTTGATCAGCGCGAGCAGTAATGGCGCGGATTGGAGGACAGTCAAAAGATCCATGCGCGCACCGGATTGCCGGTTCCAACGAGCCGCCGCCAGCATTCGCCGGCACGACGCAAGAACGGTCCCAAGCGGGAATGGATCAAACGGCCAAGGTCGAAGTGCGGCTGCCGACGCAAGACATCGGCGACATCATTGAACAGAGCTGACGAGCCGCTCGTCGCCGCCAAGGATGGAAACCCAGCGACCGCTGTTGTCGCTCGCCTGTCTCTTCAGATAGCGATAGCCTGTCTGGTTCCAGAGGCGAACCTTGTCGCTGAGATTGTCGAGGACGAAATCGCCCTTGTCGGTGCGCACCGTAAGCACGGCGTGGCCTTCGCCGTCCGGCTTGCGCACCACCGTCATCAGCAGATTGGCGATTGCAATGCCGGCGGCCTGGAGCTCGCGCTGCTTTTCAAGCGCGTAGTCTTCGCAGTCGCCAAACCCGTTATCGGGGTAGGCCCACCACTCATCCTTGCCGTAATTGTCCATGTCGCTCATCGGCTTGACGCGGGTGTTGACCGAGAGATTTACGGCGGAAATTTCCCGCAACAGCTGGCCGGTCATGCTCTCCGGAGCGTTGGCGGGCGAGCGGATGGAGCATTCGGCAGAATGGACCTTGCAAAAATCATAGTGCCCGATCGGCTGGGAGGTTTGCCCGCCGATAGTCATGGAAAGCGGTCCCGCATTCGCCAAACCCGCGGCCGAACAAAAAACCGTCAGCGCCAACGCAAACCCCAAACCCCTCGCCTTGCGGCGCCAACCCACCGAGGATGCCATACGGCCCCACCCATCTATTTTTGTTAACAGAACGTTAAAGATGGATTTTGCCTGGAGTCAATGAAGGCGGCCGATCACATCTTTGGCGATCGACGCATGCCCGACCGGGGTTGCGCCGAAGCAACACCGGCTCGCACATTCCTGGAGTTGCCTTTTAGTCCCTTGTTTGACGCCGCGGAAAACCGCTGCGCGCTTTCCGGGATTGCTTCAGGCAAGCCATCCCATCGCCAGGCCCAGCAGCAAGGCGATGCCGAGCACGCCGCGATAAATGACGAAAGGCCAGGCTGAGAAGCGTTCCAGCACGCGCATCAGGCCCCATATGGCGAAGAAGGCGGATAGCGAGGCGACGACCAGGCCGACCGCGAGGATCGACCAGCCATGGGCATCGAGATGGGCCTTGTGCAGTTCCCAGAGCTCCTTGAGACCGGCGAGTGCGATGGCCGGCAGCCCCAGCAGGAATGAAAAGCGCGCCGCTTCTTCCCGCTTAAAGCCGAGCCCCAGTGCTGCCGTCAAGGTCGAACCGGACCGCGAGACGCCCGGGATCAATGCGCCGATTTGGGCGATGCCGACGAGCAGCGCATCGGCCATGGAGGCCTGGCCCATGGTGCGCGCATGGCGGGCACGGAGTTCGGCCAGCGCCAGCAGGAGTGCCATGACGATGCAGGCCCAGCCGATGACCCCGAGGCCGCGCAGCGGCGAATTGCAGGCGTTGAGAAGGCCAGACAGAGCCACGCCGGCGATGACGATCGGGATCGTCGCCAGCACGATCCAGAGCGCCAGCCGGAAATGTCGGTCGGCCAAATCGCGCCGTTTCAAGGCACTGACCGAACCGGACAGGATGTCCCTGACATCGTTCCAGAAGTAGCTGATCACCGCGGCGAGGGCCGCAAGCTGCATGGCGGCGGAGAAAGCGGAGCCGGGATCCTGCCAGCCCAGCATCGCCGGGACGACGCGCATGTGGGCGGTCGAGGAAATTGGCAGCAGTTCGGTGATGCCTTGCACCAAGCCGAGAAATGCGACCTTGGCGTAGCCCAGGCCGACAAAGCCCATGTCCATGCCTTGCATGCAGCTGTCGGCCATGTCGAATTCCATGTCAGAGAGATCGGAGTTGCGCGGGGAACGACTGGGGCGATCGGCCCCTGGGCAAGCCATACCGCCATGGGACGGAAAATCAATTTACGGATTTGTGAACTGGCACCCGGGAATGGGCGTCAGCGAGTGCGGAAGGCGCGTTCGAATATCAACACCGCGCCGCCTCGGCGCGTTGGCAGCACCAGGCAGTGGCCAGACCGGCCCGGCGGGTCGGTCTGCAAAAACTGGAGGAAATCACGATGCGATCAGGGGCACAGCCAGAGTTTCTGGCACGCCCTGGCGATCACGTGCGCCGGCGGGACAACCGGCTCCTCGACGGAAGGCCGACGCGCCCGTTCGAGCAGCATGCGCACCTGTTCCGGGCGCACACGATCGCGCTCCATCACAAGCAGGACCATCGGATCGCTCAAAAGCTCGTCCAGGGTACTGATGCTGTCGTTCATCCGTCGTCTCCTCGAATGCCGGCCCGCGCCGGTTAAATAGGGAGACAATGATGGCTCGCCAATGACGCTTTGCCGGCTTTCGCGTGACTGTTTCGGTTATTTCGTGACTGTTTCGATTAATTTTTGTCACGGTCACGTAATTTCACCCTTCTGTTGGCCCGCTTCATCCGGCACAGCTCATCGGTTTCGGCGCTCAAGCGCCGATCCACCTTCTTTCATAAGGCGGGAAGGGAGGCCGGAGGCCTCAGGCAGGCGGCGCGCCTTCGTGCTGCGGCAAGCCGTCATCGAGCACCACCCAGGGCTGCTTGGAGGCGGTCCAGATGTGCATCTGCGGCTTGAAGACGGACGGATCGTCGAGTGACCCGGTGGTGACGCCTATAATGCCGGCGGCATCGCGCCGCGAAAACATCGTCGTACCGCAGCTTGGGCAAAACCCGCGTTTAATATCCGGCGAGCTGTTCGCGGTCGCCAACGGCCCTTCGACCGTCACATCGTCGATGCGAAACAGCACACGCGCATTGAAGGCGGCGCCGATCGCCTTTTGACAAAGCCGACAATGGCAGATGCGTTCGTTGACGGGCTCGACGTCGGCGCGATAACGCACCGCCCCGCACAGGCATCCGCCCTGATAGTTAGCCATTGCCGTATCCATTCCCGAGAAGATTTGATGCGAGACTATCGAGGCCGGATATCGGGTCAATTCAAAAGCATTGATACGATCCCATCGACTGCAGCGATAAAACTGCCGGCCGCCTCAAGGGAGACCGCCGGCAGCCAATGCCGGCAAGCTATTCGGTTTCGCCGACCACCTCGTCCCAGCTCTTCACCTTGGTCTCGCCGTTGAGGAACGGCAGCGCGGCGGCCGTCAGCTCTGGAGCGAAGAAGACGTCGTAGTGGGTGCGGTTGGGCAGGATCGCCAAGCGGTTCCGTGACAGGTTTTCACGCATCCAGCCGGCGTCCTTCAAACCGCCGCCGAGCATCTGGTAGAACTTGATCTCGTGCTCGGGCTTGTACATGTCGCTGTCGCCGTAGGCCAGCATGACCGGCATCTTCAGCTTGGGAACATCGGCCGAGTAGTCGTAGTTCTGGCGCATGAAGTTGCCGAGCGTATCGAGCAGCTTCGGGAACTCCTCGGGATGCGGCGCCACGGCGACGTAGGATTTGTACATCGGCGTGTCCTTCATGAAATCGGCCGCTGCCGCGCTCACTTGCGCCTGCTGCGGGCGCATCTCGTCATAGAAACCGTCGGCGGCATAGCCGGTCGAGACCAGCACAAGCCGGCGCACCGTTTCGGGGTGCTGGACGGCCATCCGGAAGGCGACACCGCCGCCCAGCGAATAACCCATGACGTCGACCTCGCCGTAACCAAGCCGTTTGACGATATCAGCCATGTCGTCGCCCATCGCCTCCAGCGTGAACGGCCGGTCGCCAAGCGCGGTGCGGCCATGGCCTTGCAGGTCGACGGTGATGACAGTGCGATGCTCGGCAAGCTTCGGCAGGATGGGGGCGAACATGTCCGCTGTGCCGAGACCGCCATGCAGCAGAAGCAGCGGCTCACCCTTGCCGTAGACGGCATAATAGTAATTCAGGCCGTTGATCGGCAGCAGGCCGGATTTTTCAGGCTTCGGCGGTGTCTTCGCTTCGGTCGTCATGGCAGATTTTACCTCGTTTGCGTTGGCGATGCCCGGACAGGCGAGAAGCGCCGTGGCCGAAGCAAGAATGGCGAAAAGCAGGGCTTTGGACATATCGATCTCCTCCAGTCTGTCCGTGTGTCGGTGCGTTCTTGAGCTGGCTGGTGCATCGGCCCCAACCTGGGCGAAAACCGATCGAGAATATTGGTCTGACCGGCTTCCGTCCCAAGGACGAACCAGCGAAATGCAAACCGACATCATCAAGGAGAAATTCCGGGGCTTTCCCGTGGATGGGGATCAACGGCGAAATCGAGGACGCGTCAGTGGCGCTTGGCTTGCACCAGATAGGCATCAATCTCGGTCTCGCCGAGCCACTTGGCCGCTTCCAGCCGATGCAGGCCTTCTACCAGGATATGACGCTTGCCGTCGTGACGGACCTGGATCGGCATCTTCATGCCATTTTCCAGAATGTCCTCAGCGAGATGACGGACCGTCTCGGGATGCAGCGTCTTCTTACGCGCTGTCGGCACGTAGATGTCGTCGACCTTGACCTTCTGCACTCTGAGCATGTCGACCCCCGGGGCGGAACGCCGCCTTGTCCTGAGATAGTCGCTTTGTTGACGAGGGCCAAGGGCATGGCGACGAATAGGGCGGAGGCAACCGGGTTTGTCTGCCGCCGCGCAGTCGATATTGCGTATCAGCCTTTGTAGATACGGTCCTCGAACGGCGTCTCGGCAATCAACGCCTGCAGCCCTGACAGCAACGCCTTCTCGGCGCGGTTCATCGCCTTGTCCGGATTGACCAGCAGGAAGATATCGATGGCCGGCGGCGCATCATAGGGCGGCAGCCGCCACAGCGCGCCGTCGGCCACATCGCGCCGCGCCACATGCAGCGGCAGCGGGCCGATGCCGAGCCCGGCGACGATCATGCGCCGCACCTCCTCCAGGCTGGACGAAACGCCCACGACATCGGCGTTCAGCCGTGCTTCGCTACGCAACAGTGCGACCGGCCGCAGCGCATCCGAAATATGGTCGGTCTGGAACGATACTGACGGCTCGTCGCGGAGATCGGCGAGCGTCAGTCCGGTTTGCCCATAGAGCCTGTGCCGCGGCCCGCAAAAGAAGCCGAAGAACTCGCGATAGACCATGTCGTATTGCAGCGCCGGATCGCGCTGGCTGACCAGGCAGACGCCAAACGAAGCACGGCGCTCCCTCACCTGCTTGGCCACTTCGGTGCTTGCCGCGACCGAAATGGTGATGCTGGCGCGCGGATAGTTGCGGTGGAATTCCGACAGCGCCCGATCGAACAGCGGCGAGACCACATGGCTGGCGGTCGCGATCATGACGTGGCCGGTGACATCGTCGCTGATGCCGCGCATCAAGAGCGGCAGCTGCGATATGGTGCCGAACACCTCGATGCTCTGCTCGTAGAGAAGCCGTCCAACCTCGGTGAGCTCGAAGCGCGTCGCATCGCGTTCGACCAGCCGCCGGCCGACCCGGTCTTCCAGCCGCCGCAGCGCATTGCTGACGCTTGGCTGCTTGAGGTTCAGCCTCTCGGCGGCACGCGTTATGCTCTTCACCTCCGCGATGACGACGAATGTCCGCAAAAGGTTCCAGTCCAGATCCCAGACCAGCCGTTCGGGGCGCGGCAATGCCATTCCTGATATCTATGCTCCCTATTTCCATTATCTATTTGCGCAATGCTACCGCAAAGGCAATCATTGCCGTCAGGAGTGCGCCCCAACGCCTCCCAAGAACAAGCCTTCGCGCTCCATCCAGAGGACAGGTTTCAAATGAACAAGGTATTTTCCGGCATTGCCGTCGCGGCGCTGCTGTTTGCGTCTTCCTTCGCTAACGTCTCGGCCAGGGCCGATGACCTCGAGAAGGTCAAGGCGGCGGACGAATTGAAGATTTCCATGAGCGGGCAGTATCCCCCCTTCAACTTCGTCAACGACCAGAACGAGGTCGTCGGCTTCGACGCCGATATCGGCAAGGCCATCGCCGAGCGTATCGGCGTCAAGGGCACCATCATCACGACCGCCTGGGACGGCATCATCGCCGGCCTGCTCGCCAACAAATACGACACCGTGGTCGGCTCGATGACGATCACGCCGGAGCGTGAGAAGGTGGTCGATTTCGTCGGCCCCTACTATCACGCCGGCCGTGCGGTTTTCGTCAACCAGGATTCCAAGGTGCAGAGCCTCGACGAACTCAAGGGCAAGACCCTTGGCGTGACGCTCGGCGAAACACATGAGAAATGGGCGCGCCAACAGGGCGGCTGGGACATCCGCACCTATAAGGGGCTGCCGGAATTGCTGCTTGAGCTGAAGGCGGGCCGCGTCGACGCCATCGTCGTCGACAACATTCCGGTCATGGTCGCCGTCAAGGAGACCGGCGAGAAGGTACGCAAGCTCGACACGCCGGGTATCGAAGGCGGCAGCGTCGCCATCGGCATCGCCATCCGCAAGGACAATCCCGAGCTCAAGGCCGCCATGCAGAAGGCGCTGGACGGCATGATGGCCGATGGTACCTACGAGAAGATATCGATGCACTGGGTCGGCAGCGACATCCGCTAACTTCGCCAGGCTTCGGCGGTCCAGGCCGCCTGAAGCCGAAAGCCACTGCGCCGGGCCATTCCATGGATTTCTCCTTGATGCAGCGCGTCTTCCCGTTCTTCGTGGAAGCCGCCTTGGTGACGCTGGAACTGACAGCGCTGGCCCTGGTTCTGGGGCTGGCCGTGGCAGCACTTGCCGCGACCGCAAGAATGTCGAGATCGGCGATCCTGCGGGCCGTCGGCACGCTCTATGTGAGCCTGTTTCGCGGCACACCGTGCCTGATCCAGCTCTTCGTGCTCTATTTCGGCGGCCCGCAGATCGGCATCAATCTGGATCCGTTCGCGGCCGGCGTGATCGGCCTCGGCCTCAATATCGGCGCGTATATGGCGGAATCAATCCGGGGCGCGGTGGTGGCGGTCGACCGCGGCCAGACGGAGGCAGCCCGCACGATCGGATTCGGCCGGTTCCAGACCTTGCGCAAGGTGGTGCTGCCGCAAGCCGCCAGGCTGATGATCCGCCCGCTCGGCGTCAACACGGTTGCGCTGCTGAAAGGCTCGGCCCTGGTGTCCACCATCTCGGTCGTGGAATTGACCTACACCGCGCAGCGCTTCATCGGCTCCACCTACAAGCCGTTCGAAATCTTCGGCGTCGCGGCCCTGCTCTACATGATCATGGTCTATGCCGTCGCCCGCATAGTCGACATGCTCGACAAACGCTTCGCGATCGTCTGAGGCAGAACACGATGCAAGGCCTGGATTTCACAGTCATCGCGCCCTACTGGGATCTTCTGCTGACCGGCGCCTGGTGGACATCAGTGCTGACGGTCTCGGCGGGAGCGCTTAGCTTCGCCGGCGGCATCTTCTTTGCGGTTGTCGTACTCTACGCGCCGGCAATCCTGGCCTACCCCGTGCGCGCCTTCATGTGGGTGTTCATGGGCACGCCGCTGCTGTTGCAGCTCTTCCTGATCTATTTTGGCCTGGTGCAGGTCGGCATCGACATCCCTGCCCTCGTGGCCGGCATTGTCGGCCTTGGACTGCATTTTGCCGTCTACAATGCCGATGTCATCCGCGCGGGCATCGTGGCCGTCGATGTCGGCCAGACGGAAGGTGCACGCAGCATCGGCTTCGGCAAGTGGCAGACGCTGCGCCATGTCGTGATACCGCAGGCCATCCGCAACACGGCGCCGCCGATCGGCAGCAATTTGATCGCGCTGTTGAAGGAATCCTCCATCGTCTCGGTCATCGGCATTGCCGAGCTGGTTCACTCGGCGCAACTGGCGATCAGCGAAACGTTTCGCCCTTTCGAATTCTACATCACTGCCGCCGCGCTCTACTACATTCTCAACCTCGCGCTCGAAGCGGCCCTGCATAGGTTCGAAAGACATGTGGAGGTTTCCCGATGAGCACGCAGCGGCCGATGGTCGAGGTCCGCGGCGCACGCAAATCGTTTGGCGCCGTCGAGGTCCTCAGAGGTATCGACCTATCGGTCGAACGTGGGCAGATCGTCGCAATCATCGGCCCGAGCGGCTCCGGCAAGAGCACGCTGCTGCGTTCCATCAACCATCTCGAGGGTTTGAACAGCGGTGAGGTCTGGCTGGACGGCCTGCAGGTCAACCAGAAGCTGCATGGCCAGGCGTTCGAAAGGCACATCAACAAGGTGCGCCAGCAGATGGGCATGGTGTTCCAGCACTTTAACCTGTTCCCGCATTTGACCGTGATCGAGAACATCACGATGGGGCCGGTGATCCTGAAAAGCATGCCGAAAGCCGAAGCTCGTGCGCTGGCGCTTGGTCTTTTGTCCAAGGTCGGGCTCTCCGACAAGATCGACGCCTATCCCTCGCGTCTTTCGGGCGGGCAGAAGCAGCGCGTCGCGATTGCCCGCGCGCTGGCCATGCAGCCCAAGGTGATGCTGTTCGACGAGGCCACCTCGGCGCTCGATCCGGAGCTGGTCGACGAGGTCAACGCGGTGATGAAGCAGCTTGCCGCCGAGCACATGACCATGCTCATCGTAACGCACGAAATGCGCTTTGCCGGCGAAGTGGCCGACAGGGTGCTGTTCATGGATGGCGGCGTGGTGGTGGAAGAAGGCCCGCCGGGCGACATCTTCCGCGCCCCGCAAAAAGAACGCACCCGCACCTTCCTCAAGAAATACCTTTCCGCCTGAGTACGACGATGATCAGATTGACCACTGAATTCCCCGATTTCGGACTGACGCCGGAGCAGCGCCGGCACGCAGTGCGCGGCCACTATTATGAGTGGCCGGGCATGGATGGCGAGCGCGGCGAAATCTGGTGCTACAGCGACCGCTTTTCCTACCGCGCCGGCGAGACAGTGACGCTGCATGTCAGTTCGACGGCTCCGTCCTTCAGCATGACGATCGTCCGCGACGGCGGCACCGAGACAAAGGTGTTCGAGAAGTCCGGCATTGCGGCGCGTTGGCAGGAAAGTCCAGACCAGTGCTCGGCCGAAGGCTGCGGCTGGGAAGCCTCGTTCGAATTCAGCGTCGGCAGCGACTGGCCGTCCGGCGCTTACCGGGTGACGCTGACTGCTGAAGGCCGCGACGGCAAGCCGATCCAATCCCATCATCTTTTCATCGTCGCGCCCCTGCCCGGCAAGAAGCCAGGCCGTGTGCTGCAGGTGGCGGCGACAGGCACCTGGCTCGCCTACAACACCTGGGGCGGCTCCAATCACTACCAGGGCATCACCGGGCCGGACCGTAACGAATATTCTCCGATCGTCTCGACGCAGCGCCCCTGGTGCCGCGGCTTCGTCGTGCTGCCCAAGGAGGCGCCGCGTGTGCCGTTGGAAGTCGCGGTGCCGCCGAAGACAGTGCCGCGCTATCCACACATGGAATGGGCGCTCGCCACCGGCCATTCGAAGAAATACGCATCGTCGGGCTGGGCGAGCTATGACAGCCACTTCTTCCGCTTCGCCGAACGGGCGGGCTACGCCGTCGATCTCGCCAGCCAGCACGATCTGCATTTCTCGCCCGACATTCTCGATGGCTACGACTGCGCCGTCTTTGTCGGCCATGACGAGTACTGGACCTGGGAAATGCGCGATGCGGTCGACAGCTACGTCGAACGTGGCGGCCATGCGGCGCGCTTCGCCGGCAACTTCATGTGGCAGACGCGGCTGGAGGATGAAGGCCGGCGGCAGGTCTGCTACAAATACCGCGCCCGAGCCGAGGACCCCGCCTATCGCGGCGGCGACGTCACCCGCGCCACCAATTCCTGGGAGGCGCCCGAGATCGGCCGGCCGGGTTCGGCGACCTTCGGGCTCAACGCCACACGCGGCCTCTATGCCGGATGGGGCGGCTGCGCGCCACGCGGCGTGCGCGGCTTTCCCGTGTATCGGCCCGAGCACTGGGCCTTTGCCGGAACCGGCATCTACTATGGCGACCTGCTTGGCGCCGACAGCCATGTCTATGGCTATGAGGTCGACGGGCTGGATTTCGAAATCCGCGGCGGCCTTCCCTACCCGACCGCGACCAGCGGCGCACCGGACGGCTTGCAGGTTCTCGCCGTCGGCATGGCCAGCCAGGTCGAGGAAAGCGCCGATATCCCGATCGAGGATCAGTTTCTCACCGACGAGGATGGTCGCTTCAGCGCCGAGACGCTGTTCGGCGATCGGAGCGACGCCAATCTGGAAAAAGTCAAACGCGGCAACGGCATGATCGTCAATTTCCCGCGCGGCAAGGGCGAGGTCTTCCACGCCGGAAGCTGCGAATGGGTCGCCGGCCTGCTGAGGCAGGACCCGATGGTCGAACGCGTTACCCAAAATGTCCTCGATCGTTATCTCGGAAAGTCCTGACATGTCGAAAGCCCAGACCGCCGCCCCGGACACCGAAGCCCGGCGCCAATCGCATCTGTTCTATCTCTCCAGCCTGCGCCGGCCGCTGATCGACCGTGCCGAGGGCATCTATATGTGGACGCAGGACGGCCGCCGCTTCATCGACGGATCAAGCGGCCCGATGGTCGCCAATATCGGTCATTCCAACCGCAATGTGCTCGACGCCATGAAGCGGCAGATGGACCGCGCCACCTTCGCCTACCGGCTGCATTTCGAGAACGAACCGGCAGAAGAGCTGGCGCGTGAGCTGGCCGGCAAGCTGCCCGAAGGCATGGATCGCATCTTCTTCGTCTCAGGCGGCTCGGAAGCGACCGAATCCTGCATCAAGCTGGCGCGGCAGTGGGCGGTGGCCACCGGCCAGGCCAGCCGCTGGAAGGTGATCACGCGCTTCCCCTCCTATCACGGCGGCACGCTGGGTTCACTGTCGATCACCGGCGACTACGCGCTGGCCGAGACCTTCACGCCAATGATGCGGGTGATGCCGACCGTGCCGGCACCGGCGGCCTGGCGCGACCGCGACAATCTCTCGATGGAACAGCGCGGTCTCCGCTATGCCGACATGCTGGAGGAGAAGATCCTGGCCGAGGGGCCGGAGAGCGTGGTCGCCTTCATCATGGAACCGATCGGCGGCGCGGCGACAGCGGCGCTTGTCGCGCCGGACAGTTATTATGGGCGCATCCGCGAAATCTGCGACCGCTACGGCATCCTGCTCATCCATGACGAAGTGATGAGCGGCGCCGGCCGCACGGGAAAATTCCTCGGCGGCGACCATTGGAACTGCAAGCCGGACATCGTCGCGCTATCAAAAGGCCTGGGATCGGGTTACGCGCCGCTCGGCGCGCTGGCGGCGCCGATGCGGCTGGTGCAGCCGCTGCTCGCCTCCGGCGGCTTCCAGCACGGCCATACCTATGCCGGCAATCCGCTCGCCTGCGCCGCAGGGCTGGCCGTGCTCGGCGAAATGGACCGCCTCGACCTGATCGCCAATGCCGCCGCCATGGGCGATGTGCTGATGGACGGATTGCGAGAGCTAGCCGAGCGCTTCCCGTTCATCGCCGACGTGCGCGGCAAGGGCCTGCTCACCGGCGCCGAGATGCTTGCCGATCCCGAAACGCTGCGGCCGATCGACCAGAGCAGGAAGGCGACGCAGCGCCTGCTCGACCTCGCCTATGAGCGCGGGCTGATCATCTACGGCCGCAAGGTCAAGGGCGGTGTCGACGGCGACAATTTCATGGTCGCACCACCGATGATCGTCACCAGCGAGCAGGTCGGCGAGATCATCTCCATCATCGGCGACTCGCTCGAAGTCCTGGCTGCCGAACTCGACCTTCCGGTCGAAGGCCGGGGATAAAACAATGGCGCCGAGAAAGGTCATCATCACCTGCGCCGTCACCGGCTCGGTGCATACACCGTCCATGTCGCCTTATCTGCCGGTAACGCCGGACCAGATCGCGGCGGATGCCATCGCCGCGGCCGAGGCCGGCGCCTCGATCCTGCACTTGCATGCCCGCGACCCAAAAGACGGACGGCCTACGGCCGATCCGGACGTGTTCATGCAGTTCCTGCCGCGCATCAAGCAGGCGACGTCGGCGGTGATCAACATCACAACCGGCGGCTCCTCCCTGATGACGCTGGACCAGCGGCTGGCGGCACCTTTGCGGGCCGAGCCCGAAATGTGTTCGCTCAACATGGGCTCGATGAATTTCGCGCTGTTCCCGATGCTCGACAAGCCAAGGGAATGGCAACACGAATGGGAACCGAAGTTGCTGGAAGCCACACGCGACACGATCTTCAAGAATACCTTCGCCGACATGGAGGGCGTTCTCGAGAGACTGGGCAAGGGTTGTGGCACGCGTTTCGAATTCGAGTGCTACGATGTCGGCCATCTCTATTCGCTGGCGCATTTCCGCGACCGGGGGCTGGTGTCGGGGCCGCTGTTCGTCCAGTTCGTGCTGGGTATTCTTGGCGGCATTGGCGCCGATCCGGACAATCTCATCCACATGAAGCGCATCGCCGACAAGCTGTTCGGCGACAGCTACCAGTTCTCGGTGCTGGCCGCGGGCCGCCACCAGATGCCGCTGATCTCTATCGCCGCGGCCATGGGCGGCAATGTCCGTGTCGGGCTCGAAGACAGTCTCTACGACGGCCGCCAGCTGGCGAAATCCAATGCCGATCAGGTGCGCCGTATCCGTGGCATTCTCGATGGACTGTCGCTGGAGGTTGCCACCCCGGCCGAAGCACGCGACATGCTGGGGCTGAAGGGTGGCGACAGGGTAGCGTTTTAATGCGACTGGCTGAGATGATAGTGCTCCGTCACACCTTGGCTCCCTGCTTGCCATGACAAGTCCGGAAAAAATCCTCCTCCGCCCCGGACGAATCGAAGACGTCGAAACCATCCATGCCGCAATTCTGAAGCTCGGCACCCATATCGGCGCGCCCGAAGAAATCGTCTCAACGCCAGACGATCTCAGGACCTGGGGCTTTGGCGAAAGACCTGCCTTCTCGACCCTGATCGCCGAAGTCGATGGCGAATTCGCCGGACTGTGCCTCTATTTCCCGATCTTCTCGACCTGGATGGGGCGGCCCGGCGTCTATGTGCAGGACCTCTATGTCGAGGACCGGTTTCGCGGTCGCAGGATCGGCGAGCGCCTGCTGCGGCGCGTCGCGACCGAGTGCCGCAAGCAAGGCGGCGCTTATCTCAGATTGTCCGTCGATACCGACAATGAGAGCGCAAAGGCCTTTTATGAAAGGCTGGGCATCGCCTGGTCGAGCTACGAGCAGACGCAGAAGATCATCGGCGACGCTTTCTTCGCCTTTGCCGACGCGCCGGAGGAAAAAGAATGAAAGCCTTCTACGCGCAGGAGCAGAAGCGCCACGACCCCAAGGCTTTCCTTTCCAGCGGCGCCCCGCAGCCCAATCCCGAAAAGCCGGAGCGCGTCGAGAGATTGTTAGCAGGCGCAAAATCGGCCGGCTGCACGATCGAGCGGCCGCGCAATCACGGACTTGGTCCGGTCGCGGCGGTGCACACGCCCGAATATCTCGATTTCCTGGAGCATATCTACACGCGTTGGCAACGCATCGAGGGTGCCTCGGCTGAAGTGATCCCCAACATTCACCCGATCGCGCGCAACGGCTCCTATCCGGCCTCCGCGGTCGGCCAGGCTGGGTACCACATGGCCGACACGGCCTGCCCGATCTCTGGCGAGACCTGGCAAAGCGCGCTGTGGAGCGCCTGGAGCGCGGTCGAGGCGGCGGAAGCGGTGATGGCGGGCGCGCCGGCCGCCTATGCGCTTTGCCGCCCCCCCGGTCACCATGCGTTCGCCGACGTCGCCGGCGGCTTCTGCTTCATCAACAATTCGGCCGTCGCAGCACAGGTACTGCGCCGCCAAGCGGCACGGGTTGCGATCCTCGATGTCGATCTGCATCACGGCAACGGCACGCAAGGCATCTTCTATGCGCGGCCCGACGTGCTCACCGTGTCGCTGCATGCCGACCCGGTGCGCTTCTATCCGTTCTTCTGGGGACATGCCGACGAGCGCGGCGAAGGCCCCGGTCTCGGCTATAATTTCAACCTGCCCTTGCCACGCAAATCCGCCGACGCGGCGTTTCTGGAAGCGCTTCAGGTGGCGTTCCAGCGTATCCGCGCCTTCGCGCCCGACGCGCTGGTCGTGGCGCTCGGGCTCGACGCATTCGAGGGTGATCCGTTCGGCGGGCTTTCGGTGACGACGCCAGGTTTCTCGCGCATCGGCGAAGCCATCGCCAAGCTCGGCCTGCCGACGACAATCGTTCAGGAAGGCGGCTATCTCTGCGACGAACTCTGTGACAACCTCACCGCTTTCCTGACCGGGTTCGGCACCAAGGCACGCTGACAGGTCGAGCTGCGCCTGAGACCTCCATCGGTCAGAGCGAGAGCGGGAAATTTTCCACGCAATGTTTCGATCGGAAAATCCACCATCGTCTCCATCGCGCTGTTATTCCCAGATAATTCAACTTCCGAGTCGATCAAGGACAGGGATTGCCGACCCGCTGATGAATGGCGTCCACTGCCTTCTGCATCTCTTCGGTCCAGACAACCTCCACTGAAGACAGCGCCATTTCCAGCTGCGAAATGGTCGTCGCGCCAATGATGTTCGACGTGACAAAGGGCCGGCTCGATACATAGGCGTTGGCGAACAGCGCCGGCTCCAGGCCGAAGGAGCGCGCCAGCTCGTTGTATTCAAGCTGCGCCTCGGCGGCATTGGGGGTCTCGTAACGCTGGCCGCGGTTGAAGAGCTGCGAGCGCGACCCCTGCGGGCGCGCGCCGTGATCGTATTTGCCTGAGAGATAGCCCTGCGCGAGCGGCGAATAGGCAAGCAGCGACACCTCTTCGCGATCGCAGACTTCGGCGAGGTTCACCTCGAAGGTCCGGTTGACCAGATTATAGGCGTTCTGGATCGAGGCGACCCGTGGACCAATAGCTTTGTCAGCCTCTGCAATGAAGCGCATGACGCCCCAGGAACTCTCGTTGGACAGGCCGAAATGGCGGATCTTTCCGGCCTTCACCAGGTCATCGAAGACGGCAAGCGTCTCCGCGATCGGCGTTTCTCCGGTCGGCGCCCCGACGGAATCAGCGCGGCGCGCCACGGCCCCGACGCGCGTCGGATTGGCGCCCCAGGGTATGTCCCGCTCCGGCCAGTGGATCTGGTAGAGATCGACATAGTCCGTGCCGAGCCTGGCCAGGGACTTGTCGACGGCATCGAAGATATCGGCGCGCACCAGCTGCGACGGCCTGTCGCCGCGAAACCAGCTGTTTGCGGTGCGACCGACGACCTTGGAGGCGAGTATCACCTTGTCGCGGTTGCCCTTTGCCTTCATCCAGCTGCCGATGATCTTCTCGGTCCGCCCTTGCGTCTCCGCCTTGGGCGGGATCGGGTAGAGCTCGGCAGTGTCGATGAAATTCACCCCGCGCGAAAAGGCCAGGTCCATCTGGGCGTGGCCGTCGGCTTCGGTGTTCTGCTGGCCCCAGGTCATCGAACCGAGGCAGATCTGGGTGACAAGAAGATCGGTCCGACCGAGACGGCGTTTGTGCATGGAAGTGTGCTCCGGCGGGAAAAGCTTGCGCGGCTGCGCGGGGAAGGAATTTTCATCCTACAAGAAAGCAGAGGCGCTCTCCAAGCCTCGGCAAACCGACTTTTGCGTGAACCAGACTGCGCTAGCGGCGAGCCCCTGCCAGGGCGCGCCGCTTGGCCTCGTCGATCAGCATGTTAGCCACCTGCATGCGGATCATGGCGCGCTGGCGCAGGTGCGGCGCGACGCGATCGGGATGGTTCGAAAAGGCGAAGCTGCGGCGCATGCGGCCAAAATCGGCGACAGCCTTAGGCGTGTCCAATCCCAATTCCACGGCAATCGATTCGGGATCGATCGGCGGCAGTTTTTCTTCGGGCCTTGTCTCTTCGCCCGCAAGTGCCAGCTTCGCATGATCGAGCAGGGCCGCGAATTCTGCGGCGAGATCCGCGCCTGCCTCGCGATATTCCGTGGCAAATCCGCTGCCAGAAACCTTGATGCGGCCCGAATGGAGCTCGTCGGCGACGGAAAGATAGTCAAACGGAATCGACGGGCGAGTGGCGGCCTCTTCGCCTCCCCCGTCCTTGTCGGAGGCAACGAAGAGATCATCGAGCAACGAAGCGAAATCCCGCTTGGCGCTGGTAACGATGTCAGCCTCCCCAGTCTCACGGTGTGTCCGAGACATCCACCTTAGGGTCCGCTCGTTAAAAATGCATGCCGCCGATTTTAACAATTGAAGGTTTACGGGGCTGGACCACGCCCGGTCAGTCACAAAAAGCCGGACTGCGGTTGGTGCAGTCCGGAATTCGCCAGAAGCGGCGAGGAAAAACCGGCCATGTGCCAGCAACAGGGATACGATTCGCGATCTGCGAAAGTTTCAGGCGATGCAGGATCATGGCAGAAAATTTTGCTGAGCATGGCAGGCATGCAAATGCTGCACTGCACAATTGTCACGAATCCCCTATACTCGGACGCTGGGAGGTCCAACAGGGGCCTGGATTATGGGGTTCTTCACTGAAATGTTCGCACGGCCACGGCCGCAGGAACATCTGCGTTATCGTGCCGCGCTCGCGCTGCTGCATTCCATGAGCAATGCGGACCGCGCCGACATCGGCATCAAGCCCGCCGATTTCCCGCGCGTCGCCCGCGAAATGTCCGTCCGCTAGTTCGGCCAGCCAGGGATATTCCGGCTCCGGCCGGGCACCCCCTTGAAGGCGTGATCCGTCAACGCGAGCCCAGGAACGTTGCCTTGCCCAGCGGCACACCATTATGGCGAAGAATGTCGTAGGCGGTGGTGAGGTGGAAATAGAAGTTGGGCATGGCCAGATGCAGGAGGTACTGCAGACCGGCCATCGAAACCTCGCGCCCGCCGAGCCTGACCTCGACAATTCGCTCGTCCGAACTTTCCAGATCGGCCGCGGAGAACGTCGCCAGATGGTCAAGCGTCTTGGCGATGCGCGCCTGCAATTCGGCAAAGCTCGCCTCGTTGTCCTCGTATTTGGGAACCTCCCGGCCGGCGAGCCGCGATGGGGCTCCCTTGGCGTGGTCGGTGGCGATCTGCACCTGCCTGGTCAACGCGAACATGTCGGGCGCCAGCCGCGCCGTCAAGAACACCTGCGGGTCGATCTTGCGCTCGCCGGCGTTCTGTTCGGCCGTGGACAGCACGCTGGACAGCGCTTTCAACCGGGCCGAAAACACAGCCACCGATACTTCATACATGGATAGGGTCACGCAATTATCTCCCGGGGCAGTTGAAGCGCCGCGAGCGCGAACTAGCGCCTTCCCGGGCGATTCTTCAAGCGATACCCGCAAGGCGTCACCACGTCGCCGCAATCACCGTGGTAGAATCTCCGTTACCGCGTGGAGATTGCCGATGAGACACGCTTTTCTCGCAGCGACTGCCTTGTTCTCCCTTGCCTCGATCGCCCAGTCGGCACCTGCCGACGAGGCGCCCTACGTCGATGACAGGTCGAGCGCCGAGGCAGTTGTCCGCTCGCTCTACAGTGCCATCAACCGGCATGAATTCGCACGTGCCTGGGGTTATTATGGCGATACCAAGCCGGCCAAGGACTTCGACAGCTTCGTCAAGGGCTATGACGGTACCGACAAGGTGGATGTCAGGACCGGCGCCGTATCCAATGAGGGCGCGGCAGGCAGCATCTACTACAGCGTGCCGGTCGCCATCCAGGCAACCGACAAGAAGGGCGAGGCGAAGGTCTTTGCCGGCTGCTACACACTGCGCCAGGTCAATGCCCAGATTCAGGCGCCGCCATTCCAGCCGATCTTCATCGACAGCGGAGCGCTGAAGCCGTCGAGCGCGGATTTCGAGGAGGCTGTGCCGGCTAGCTGTGGCGACGGCCCGCCGCCGCCGAAGAGGGATGCAGCGCTGGAGCAGGCCAAGAAGGCTTTCCTGGCCAGCTATAGCGACCAGTGCGACAAGGATCTCGCGGCCAAGGAGCCGGAGATTTTTTCCATCAAATACAGGGACAAGGATGCGGCGGCCGGCGATCCCGACAAGGAAACGCGCCTGTTCCATTTTTCCTGCTCGGCGGCCGCCTACAATGAAAGCTCGATCTACTACATGACCGACGAGGCGAACGGTGTCAGGCAATTGCAGTTCACCGAACCGGAGATGGACATCCGCTACGTGAACAACGACAGCGAAGGCATGGTCGAATCCATGCACATCGTCGGCTTCCGGACCACTGGCTGGGCGACCAATTCCAGCTACGACCAGGACGCCCACACGATCACCACCTTCAACAAGTGGCGCGGCGCCGGCGATGCCTCGTCAGCAGGCACCTATCTGTTCCGCAACGGCGATTTTTCGCTCGTCCAGTACGACGTCGACGCCTCCTATGACGGCGAGGAAAACCCGCAGACGGTTGTCGACTACAACACCGCTCCCTGAGCCGTGCGGCGTCCGATCAGGGCGCCTTCGACAGCATCCAGTTCAACGCGCCGCGCCAGTCGACCATGCGGATGGGGGTGCCGTGCGTGCCCGTCTCGAAGCGCACGAAGCGGGTCGGATAGGCTTTCGACTTGGCGATGATGGACCGGAAGAAGGCTTCCTGGTTTGCCACGGGAAAGACCACGTCATGGCTGCCCTGACCGAAGAAAACCGGCACGTGGCGCCTGAAGGCAGGGCTGGAGAAGAAACTCTCGTCCCACAGCGAGCCAAGCAGCAGAAGCCCACCGATTTGCCTGCCCGTGTCCGTGCGGGCGGCAAGCTTCCAGCACAATGCGCCGCCCATCGAGCCGCAGGCGACGACGATCTTCGCGCCCGGCGACTGTTGCGCATAGTGATCGATCAGCGCCGCGACCTGTGCCGCGCCCTTGTCGCCGAAATCGGGGAAGTCAGGGCTGAGATAAAGGCCGCCATTGCCTGCCATCAGGTTTTTGATGCGGTTGAAATTGCCGCCGAAAGTGAAGTCATCGACACCTTGCTTGCGGCTGCCGCCCTGCCCGTGCAGGTAGAGCACGATGACGGAAGCCCCTTGCGTCTTGCCTACGGCGATGTGCCGGACGTCGCCGGCATCGGTTTTCAACAGCAGATCCTGCTGCACCTTGCGCACACCGGTATCGGTATACTGTGCATGCACGCGCTTTTCCGGCACCTCGTCGCGCTGGTTGATGTCGCGCATCTCGCGGTAGTCGATCACCGTGTAGGCGCCGTCTGACGAGAGCGTCGCGGGATAGGCGAACAGATCGTCCTTGAAGGGTTTTAGTTGGAGAGCAGAGGCCTGGGCAGCAGAAAACAGGAAAAATATCGAAATCAGAAAGGCAGGGAGCGTGAGCACCCCCCTCTGGCCTGCCGGCCATCTCCCCCTCAAGGGGGGAGATTGGCAGTTTCGGCGGGGGCGCCCTTCTGCCGGCCGTCGAGATTGGCGAAAGCCGAAATGATGTCCAATCTCCCCCCTTGAGGGGGAGATGGCCGGCAGGCCAGAGGGGGGTAGAAGCGTTGACATTAACGAAATGAAACCGGAAGCCATACCGCAGGCTTGCGTAATTCGGCCCGGGTTTGTCAATCCTGCAGCACGCCGCCGGCGCCTTCCAGCGCCTCGCGAGTGTCGACATCGACGGACGCGCCCTCGCCGATCTCTACATCGACGACGTCAAGTCCTCCGGCCTCGACCAGATGGCGTGCGCCGGTATCACCTTCGAGATGGGCGACAGCCGGGAACAGCGAGCGCGGCAGAAGTACCGGGTTGCCGCGTTTGCCAAGGTGCGAGGCGCGGACGACCAAATTGCCTCCCGCCCCGCGAAACGCATCGATCAGCCGGTCGAGATCGCCGGTCGAGACACCCGGCATGTCTCCGAGAACGATCATCGCACCGGCGGCATCTCCCGGCAGATAGGCCATACCGGCTTTCAGGGAGGTGGAGAGCCCATCGGCAAAATCGGGATTGTCGGCGAAAGTCACGTCCAGGCCCGATAACGCGCCGCGCACCCGCTCACGCTGGTGGCCGGTAACGACGATCGTGCCCGAAGCTTTCGAGGCGAGCGCACGCTCTGCTGTACGGCGGACCAACGGTTGGCCGTCGAAAAGCGCCATAAGTTTGTTCGGCCCGCCCATGCGGCTCGAACGGCCTGCCGCCAAAAGCACGATCCCGACCTTGAGCCGGCTTACGGCCGGCAGCGGTTCGCGCGGCTGCGGGCGTGTCGGGATTTCCATCAGCAGGCCGCCGACGCCCATGCCGGCGATGTCGGTCGCCGTTACGTCGAGGCCGGCGATCAGCCGGTCGAGCACCCAGTCGAAGCCGTTCTCCTTGGGGCTGCGGGCGCAGCCCGGCGCGCCGATGATCTGCTTGCCGGCGAGCCTGCCGAGCACCAGTAGATTGCCGGGGTCGACCGGCATGCCGGCGCGGATGACAGTACCGCCCGCTTCCTCGATCGCGGCCGGAACGACGTCGGCGAAATCGCTCATGGCCGAAGCGCCGAAGATCACGACCATGTCGTTATCGCGCGCCAGCGAGGCGGCCGCCTCGGCAACCGGCGCAACCTCGTGCGGCGTGCGGCGCTCGGCCGTCAGCCGCCCGCCCGAACGCGCCAGCCGTGCCTCGGTGACGCGCAGCGTCTTGTCGAGCACGCTCGGCTTGACGCCCGGCAAGACGGTCTGGATAACACCGACACGAATGGGCCGATAGGCATTGACGGCAAAGATCTCGCCGCCGGCGCAGATTTCCATGACCGCATCGACCAGCGCCGACCCAACGGCGAAGGGAATGATCTTCACGGTTGCCACCATCTGGCCCTTTTCGACCGGCGCATGCTGGCCAAGCGTGGCGATGGTGATGGTTGGATCGACGGCATTGATGGCGTCGATCATCGCGCTGTTGACGGTGAAGACGCCAGCGGCTTCGGCATGGAGGTTGACCCGCCCCGTCGCGGCAGGCTTGGCCGCGACATTGCGGTGGCGCATACCGGTCGCGATCCGTTCGGCGGCGGCGTCTTCGCCCAGATCGCCGGGAGAAAGCACGGCCGCGACGACTTCGCTGATGCCCGCCGCTTTCAGCACCCCGACATCCTCTGCACTCAGCCGATGCGCTTTGCGGAAACGTCGCTCGCCGACCGTCGTCGCGTGCGCAAGCACGGCGCCTTCGGCCTGTTCGATAGGAACCGGGCCGAATTTCACGCTGCGGCTTCCCTGGCTTCAAGGCCGCGCGAGCGAAACGCGTGAATGACCTGCGCCAGCACGGCGACGGCGATCTCGGCGGGGCTGGCCGCGCCGATATCGAGACCGATCGGCGCCTGGATGCGACCGATCTGCTCGGAACTGGCGCCCAGCGCCAACAGGCGCTCGACACGCTTGGCATGGGTTTTCCTGCTGCCGAGTGCCCCGACATAGAAGCACCTGGCGTCGAGCGCCGCCTTCAGCGCGAAATCGTCGATCTTGGGATCGTGGGTGATGGCAGCGACTGCCGTGTAGCTGTCGAGTGGCTGTCGTTGCAGGACCTCCTCAGGCCATTCGGCGTGCAAAGCGACATCGGGAAAGCGGTCCGACGTGGCAAAAGCCGTGCGCGGATCGATGATCTCGACTGGATAGCCGGCGATCCTGGCCATTGGCGCCAGCGCCTGGCTGATATGCACGGCACCGATCACCACCAGGCGAGGATGCGGCAGATGCGCGTTGAGAAAAAAGGTCCGCCCTTCCGCTTCGACCGAGCCGGAATTCCCGGTGCGGAACGCCTTGCTGATCGCGGCACCGAGATCGCCGGCGACCGGATCGCCTTCGCGCACGATACGGTCGCGGCCGTCACCAAGATCGGTGACCAGGATCGCGGCGCGGCGGGCGCGGCGCTCGGCGTTGAGTGTTTTCAGCGCATAGGGATCCATTGAAGATCAGCCTAGCCTTTCCACATATACTTTGATGCGGCCGCCGCAGGAAAGGCCCACCTGCCAGGCGGTCTCGTCGGCGACGCCGAATTCCAGCATTCTGGGCTTGCCGGTGCCGATGACGTCCATGGCCTCCGTCACCACGGCGCCTTCGACACAGCCGCCCGAAACCGAGCCGTGGAAATTGCCGTCGGCGTCGATGACCAGATGGCTGCCGGCCGGGCGTGGCGCGGAACCCCAGGTCTCGACAACGGTCGCGATGGCGACATCCTTGCCTTCCTTCATCCAGCCTTCCGCGATGATCAGCGGGTCACGGGCCTCGTCGAGATAAATGCTGTCGCTCATCGTTGCTTCTCTCAGGGTCTGTTTTTCCCGGAAATATGTGTGTTCAGCAGCATATGGCTACGCGGCGCGCCTCGCGCCACCCTCCATCCATCGCCGCGGATCGACGGCATATCCAGGCTTCCGGTCCAGCGAGGCGCAGAGATCGGCGAGCGCGTGGAGATTGTGCACGGCACGGAATTCGTCGACATGCGGCAGCATCGCCCTGACGCCGCGGGCGCGCGCCTGGAAACCGTCAAAGCGCAGCAAGGGGTTCAGCCAGATCAGCCGCCGGCAGGATTTGTGCAGACGCTCCATTTCCTCCGACAGGCCGTCGACCTCGTCTCGCTCCAGCCCGTCGGTGATCAAAAGCACCACCGCGCCCTGTCCCAGCACGCGACGCGACCACATCAGGTTGAACTCGGCCAGCGTGTCGCCGATGCGCGTGCCGCCCGACCAGTCCTTGACCGCGGTGGAACAGTCGGCCAGGGCGGCGTCGGGATCGCGATGGCGCATCTGTCGGCTCAGATTGGTGAGCCTGGTGCCGAAAACGAAAGTGTGCACGCGCCGGCGCTTTTCCGTCAGAGCATGCAGGAAATGCAGGAAGATGCGCGTGTACTGGCTCATCGAACCGGAAATGTCGGCAAGCACGACCAACGGCGGATACACTTCGCGGAGCGAGCGGAATTTCGGCAGGATCAGTTCGCCCCCAGTGCGTGCGGCCGAGCGCATCATGGCACGCGGATCGATGCGGCGACCGTGCGAATCGGCCTCGAAACGGCGCGTCCGCACCATATCGAAGGGCAACCGCAGTTCGGCGATCGCTTTCCTGGCGTCGGCCATCTCGGCGGCATTCATCTGAGCGAAATCCTTGGCCCTCAGCACCTCGTTGCCGGAGAAAGTAAAGCGCGCGTCGACCTCGATCTCGGGGATTTCCTGCGCCGGCTGATTCCTGCTGTGGCCTGCGAACATGGCCTGGCTGACACGGCTTTCGGCCGCGCGTGGCTTCTGCTTCTCCCTGGTATCGGGCGCCACCGGCGAAAGCATCGCCAGCATCTTTTCGATCAGCTCACGCGACTTCCAGAATAGCCGGAAGGCCTCGTCAAAGATGGCATGGTCCTCATGCCGCGACACCAGCACGGCATGCAGCGTCCAGTAGAAATCGTCGCGCGCGCCGATGCCGGTGGCAAGTACCGCCTCGATGGCATCCTTAACCGAGGCCGGACCGACGCGCATGCCTGATTTGCGCAAGACACGGGCGAAATAGACGATGTTGTCGGCGATGTGACCGTCGACAGTCGCCTCCCTGGGTTCCGCGCGAGGCATGGCCATGAGCCCTACTCCGCCGCCGAAAGCTCGGCCTTCACCTCGTCGAGGATACGCCGGCCTTCGCCCTCGCCGATGCGGGCAATGTCGTCCTGGTATTTCAGCAGCACGCCGATCGTGTCGGAGACGGTTTCCGGGTCGAGCGCGACCTTGTCGAGTTCGGTCAACGCGCCGGCCCAGTCGATGGTCTCGGCAACGCCCGGCATCTTGAACAATTCGATCTGGCGGAGCTTCTGAATGAAGGAGACCACCTCGGCCGAAAGCCGGCTGTTCGCCTGCGGCACCTTGCGGCGCACAATCTCCAACTCCCGCTCGGCGCTGGGATAATCGACCCAGTGATAGAGGCAGCGCCGCTTCAGCGCGTCATGGATTTCGCGGGTGCGGTTGGTGGTGATGATGACGATCGGCGGCTCCTCCGCCCTGATCGTGCCGAGTTCGGGCACCGTCACCTGGAAATCGGAAAGGATCTCGAGCAGGAACGCCTCGAACGCCTCGTCGGTACGGTCGAGCTCGTCAATCAGGAAAACCGGGGCGGCGCCGGCCTTGCCGGTCAGCGCATCGAGCACCGGACGGCGTATCAGGTATTTTTCCGAGAAAACGTTGCGCTCCATGTCGGAGCGGTCAACCTTGCCGGCCGCCTCCTCCATGCGGATCTCGATCATCTGCGCGGCATAATTCCACTCATAGACGGCGGACGAGACGTCGAGACCCTCATAGCATTGCAGACGGATCAGCCGGCGGCCGAGCGCCTCTGCCAACACCTTGGCGATCTCGGTTTTGCCGACGCCGGCCTCGCCCTCGAGGAACAGCGGCCGCTTCATGCGCAGCGACAGGAAAAGCACGGTGGCCAACGACCGGTCCGCCACATAGTCCGCGCCGGTCAAGAGATCGAGCGTCTCGTCGATCGTCCGCGGCACGGGGCGCGGTTTTAGCTCGGTCATTCCTTCTCCGTGGACGCCTCTGCCCCGCTTTCCAAAACGTGGTAGCCGCGGGCGTGATAGATCAGCGGCCGCAAATTATCGCCCATGCGCAGGCCTGTCACCTTGCCAAAAAGCACACGATGGGTGGCCAGGTCCTTCGTGTCGATCAGTTCGCAGTCGAACACGGCGAGCGCGCCCTTCAAGGTCGGCGCGCCGGTGGAGATCACATCCCACTCGCCGAGCGCGAAACGTTCCTCGACCGGCAGGCCGGTGATGCCGGAAAAGCCGATCGACAGCGGCTCCTGGTGCGAGGCAAGCGTGTTCAAGGCAAACCTGCCGTTTTTCACGAACGGCTCGTTCTTGGGATTTTCACGGTTCAGGCAGACCAAAATGGTCGGCGGCGTATCGGAAACCGAACAGGCGGCGATGACCGTCGCGCCACGCTTGCCGGCCGGCCCGTCGGTGGTCACCACATGGACGTGACCGGCAAAATGGCTCATCGCGTCGCGATAGGCCTGCGGCCCAATGTCGTTCTTCTTCAACACCGGAGATTTTCCATAGCCTGAACCCTATCGCTATATATGGCTAGATATGACAAGCCACAAGCGAAGTGCTTGGCCCATATCCCGAAATTCGCGTGTTGCGCCAAGACCGGGCAGCCTTTAGGTCTTGGCGGGAGTGGCGCCGGGACCATCCGGGCTCGCTTGGAGGAAGTCTTCGACAGGATGCGACCCGGGGCAACGATATCTGCCGCGCTGGCCTGGCTGCTGCTAACCGGCGCCGCCAACGCCCAGACGCTGCTCGTCGGTGTTGCCGCGCCGCTCTCCGGATCCTCGGCGATCCTTGGCAGGCAGATCGAAGCCGGCGCCGAAGTGGCGGCCCAGGCGAACGGCATCGAGCTCAAGACCATCGACGATGCCTGCACGGCCGATGGGGGTGCCGCGGCAGCCCGGGAATTCGCGACCGCCAAGGTCAATGTCGTCGTGGGATTTCTCTGTACGGAAGCGATCGAGGCGGCGATGCCGATCTTGAAGGACGCAGGCATCGCCGTCATCACCGTTGGCGTGCGAACCGAAAGCCTGACTGACCGTCGTCCCAAGACCGGCTGGCCGGTCTACCGGCTCGGACCGAGGGGCGACGACGAGCGCAATGCCGTCGCCACCACCCTTACCCGGCTTTGGCAGAACGAACTGTTCGCCGTCATCGATGACGGCACCATCTACGGCCGTGAGATCGCCGAGACGTTGCGGGCGGCGGCCGAACAGGCGGCGCTGAAGCCGGTGTTCGTCGATACGTTCCGGCCGCAGCTCGACAACCAGATCGGTCTGATTGGCCGGCTGAAGAAGGCCGGCGCAACCCATGTCTTTGCCGGTGGCGACGGCGACGACATCGCCATCATGGGTCGCGACGCCGCGCAACTCGACGCCGGCATCGTATTCGCCGGCGGCGAGAACCTGCGCACTCCGCCCGGCGCGGTGCCCTATGCCACGGGAACGCTGATGATCGCTCCCCCGGAATGGGCCGATGTCGCCAATCCCAAGGTGCTCGAGGTGTTTGCCTCGCAGAAGATCGTGCCGGACGGCTACACGCTGCCGGCCTATGCGGCGGTAGAAACCGCCAAGGCGGCGATGGCGGAAGCCGCAAGCTCCGGCAGGCCGCTTGCGGAAGCGCTCATCGGGCATGATTTCACCACGGCGATCGGGCCGGTGCGCTTTGATGCGAAGGGCGACCTCAGCCGGAATCCGTACCGCGTCTTCCGGTTCGATGGCGCCCGCTTCGTACCGTTGGAAAGCAACTGATGTTTCGCACCGGCCCGCGCAACCTGATCACCGATGTCGCCGGTCTCAGCGTCGGCAATGCCTCCGATGCCCGACTGAAATCCGGCGTGACGACGGTCCTTTGCGACGAACCGGCCGTAGCCGGCGTCCAGATCCTGGGCGGTGCGCCGGGCACGCGCGAGACGGACCTGCTCGAACCCCACAATTCGGTTGAGACGGTCCATGCCGTGGTGCTGTCGGGCGGGTCGGCTTTCGGCCTCGACGCAGCGTCCGGCGTACAGGCAGCACTGCGCGAGCGTGGCATCGGCTTCGAGGTCGGCGGCTTTCGCGTGCCGATCGTGCCGGCGGCGATCCTGTTCGACCTGCGCAATGGCGGCGACAAGGACTGGGGCCGCTATCCGCCATACCGCGACCTCGGCTACGAGACGGTGCAGGCCGCCGGTTCGGATTTCCAGATCGGCACGACCGGCGCCGGCACCGGCGCGCTGACCTCCGGTCTCAAGAGCGGGCTTGGCTCGGCTTCGACGCTGCTTGACAATGGCGTCACCATCGGCGCGCTGGCGGCGGTCAATCCGATCGGCTCGGTGACCATCAGCCGAAGCCGCCATTTCTGGGCGGCTCCGTTCGAGATCGGCGATGAATTCGGCGGGCTTGGCTATCCCTCGCCAATGCCGGACGACGCCAAAAGCATCCTCTTGAAGTTTCGCGACAAGACGTTCACGGGCAAAGCGGATGCCGGCGGCAACACCACCATCGCCGTTATCGCCACCGATGCCGTTCTCACCAAGGCCGCCGCAAAGCGCCTGGCCATGTCAGCGCATGACGGTTTCGTGCGGGCCATATGGCCGACGCACACGCCGGCCGATGGCGATCTGGTCTTCGCGCTGGCGACCGGCAGGAGCGGTATCCGGCTCGAAGCCGACGCGGCAATCGACCTTTATGCCGCGGCAGGCGCCACGATGGCGCGCGCCATCACGCGCGGCGTTTTCGCCGCGACGCCCGCCGAGGGCGATCTGTTTCCGGTCTGGTCTTCGCGCTGACTTATACGCGATCAGGTGGGGTCGGACTTTTCTTCCTCGAAAGTGACCGCGACGTCGGAATTCGCCGACAGCCAGACCTTCTTTCCCTCGACCTCCGCGACAAGGCTCAGGGGAATGAAATGATGGTGCCCCTTATGCGTGCCCATGCCGCTGTCGGACTTGGTCAGCTTGATCCGCTGCCCCTCGACTTTGTCGACCGTGCCGACATGAACGCCATCGGCACCGATCACTTCCATATGCTCACGAATTTTGCTGGTGTCGGTCATGGTGGTTCTCCATTGGGACTGCCGACAATAACAGACGAGGCCGCGATTGGATGCATGGCGCTTGCTTTATCGGGCAGCGCGACGCCGGTATCTTGTCGTGATAGGGAATGGCGATATCGTTGGCCGGCGGAAAACCTCATGCAAAACCTTCTTCTGTTTGCCGTTTGCCTGCTTGCGCAGTTTTGCGCAGTCGTCGCCGCCCGGGCCGGGGACGTCGCCGAGCTTGAAATCCTGGGCTTCACCAAGGACGGCGGCATCTTCGCGTTCGAAGAATATGGCGTGCAGGATGGATCGGGATTTCCCTACGCCAATCGCTATTATATCGACACCAGCAACGACAGCTTTCTCCAGGGAACGCCTATTCGCGTCCGGCTCGACGACGAGAACGCCACGTTGACGGCGGCTCGTATTCAGGCCCGCGAGAAGGGCGAAGCGGTCGTCAGCCAGGCGGAGTTGGCCGCGAACAAGGGCATCACCGCAGGCTTCAACCCGGTAACGGAGATGTCCGCCGACCCGCATCGGATGGCGGTCAATCCGCGTCCGATCTTCTCGCCAGTCGACCAGCCGCTCGAGTTCCGGCTGGACGAGATCGGCATGAACGAGACTAAGGGCTGCGAGAGCCAGGGTGAGATCAATGGCTTTCGGCTGCTGCGCGTCGAGGCGCAAGCCGGCGGTACGACGAAGCTGTTGCACGAGGACAAATCGATCCCCAAGAGCCGGGGTTGCCCGAACGGCTACCGCATCGGAGCCGTGCAGACATTTTCGATGGACAATCCCAGCGCCTATGCGGTGCTGATCGCGGTGCGCCAATATGGCTTCGAAGGCCCGGACTATCGCTGGATCGCGGTGACCGGCCGCCTGTGACACCGCTCGTCCACCCCGCCAGGCGTCATCGCGCCCTGGGCCGCCTCCGCGGCGCCATACCAACGCCGGGCACGGCGCTGCTCGGCGCGCTGCTTTGGGCCGCCACGATGGGCGCCAGCGCGCTCCTCAACCTGTTGCTGGAAAGTTGGGTGACGCCAGATAAAATCCGCACCGTGACGCTGCTGTTTGCAGGCGGCGGCGCTCTGGCCTTTCCTGTTGGCCTGTTCGCGGCACGGCTGGTCTCGCGCGGAAGGAGCTGGGAAGTCGCCTTCGCGGCGGCATTCGTGGGTCTCGCCGCCGCGACGATCGGCCTGACCGCCGGGCTGTATGCCTTGCAATACCGGTCCTACTATGCCGCATGGCATGCACCCACCTTCACCCTCACCTGGGGGCTTCAGTTCGTCTTCACGATGGCGGTGGCGCTCTACCAGTTCGTGGTGCTGGGCATCAGGCTCTATTTCCCGATCGGGTTCCTCGCCTTGTTTGCCGCCAGCCTCTGGTTTGCGCGGCGGCGGCGTTGAGCATTTTGTCCGCCTCTGTTAGGACGCGGGCAAATTTCTCGACACGTCAGGACTGACCGATGATCCCTCGCTACTCCCGGCCGGAAATGGTGGCCATATGGTCGCCCGAAACCCGGTTCCGCATCTGGTTCGAGATCGAGGCTCATGCCTGCGACGCGCTGGCCGAACTCGGCGTCATCCCGAAACAGGCGGCGAAGACCATCTGGGAAAAAGGCAATGCCGCGAAGTTCGACGTCGATGCGATCGACGAGATCGAGCGCGTCACCAAGCACGACGTCATCGCTTTTCTCACCCATCTCGCCGAATTCGTCGGACCCGACGCCCGCTTCATCCATCAGGGCATGACATCCTCGGACGTTCTCGACACGTGTTTCGCGGTGCAGCTCACGCGTGCCAGCGACATGCTGCTGGCCGACATCGACGCGCTGCTTGCGGCGCTGAAGCGCCGCGCCTTCGAGCACAAGGATACCGTCACCATCGGCCGCAGCCACGGCATCCATGCCGAGCCGACCACCTTCGGCGTCAAGCTGGCGCAAGCCTATGCCGAATTTTCGCGCTGCCGCGAGCGGCTCGTGCATGCTCGCGAGGACATAGCCACCTGCGCCATTTCGGGAGCGGTCGGCACCTTCGCCAATATCGAGCCTTATGTCGAAGAGCATGTCGCGGCAAAGCTCGGGTTGAAGCCGGAGCCGGTATCGACGCAGGTGATCCCGCGCGACCGCCATGCCATGTTCTTTGCCACGCTCGGCGTCATCGCATCGTCGGTGGAGCGGCTGGCGATCGAGATCCGGCATCTGCAGCGCACCGAGGTGCTGGAAGCCGAAGAGTATTTTTCGCCTGGCCAGAAAGGTTCGTCGGCGATGCCGCACAAGCGCAACCCGGTGTTGACCGAGAACCTAACCGGCCTTGCCCGCATGGTGCGCTCCTTCGCGCTGCCGGCGATGGAGAATGTGGCGCTCTGGCACGAGCGCGACATTTCGCATTCCTCCGTCGAGCGCATGATCGGCCCGGATGCGACGGTGACGCTGGATTTCGCGCTGGCGCGGCTGACCAGCGTCATCGACAAACTGCTCGTCTATCCCGACAACATGCTGAAGAACATGAACAAGTTCCGCGGCCTGGTGCATTCACAGCGCGTGCTGCTGGCATTAACGCAAGCCGGTGTCTCTCGTGAGGATGCGTACCGGCTGGTGCAGCGCAATGCCATGAAGGTGTGGGAGCAAGGCGCTGATTTTCTTGAAGAACTACTGGCCGACAATGACGTCACCGCCGTCTTGCCGGAAGCCGAGATCCGCGAGAAATTCGACCTGGGCTACCACACCAAGCATGTCGACACGATCTTCCGGCGGGTGTTCGGAGAGGCCTGAGGGGCTTTCCTTCTCCCCGTCGCTACGAGGAGAAGGTACCGCAGGACGTAACTGCCGATCACGCTTTGCCGGGAACGGTCCTGATCACCGTGCCCCACGGATCTTCGCGGGTCGTTTCACTGGCCACGTTGTCGGACCGCATCTCGACCCAGGCAAGGCCTGACCGGGTCGGATCGCGGCGGCCGGCGCCGGCGCTCTGCCACGCATTGGCGCCGATATGATGATGGTAGTGGCCTGACGACAGGAACACAGCCTGGCCGCCATACTTCGCCACCGTGTCGAAGCCGAATTCCTGGTTCCACCAGGCTTCCGCCTCTTCCGGCCGGCCGACGCGCAGGTGGACGTGGCCGACAATGCTGTTTTCAGGCGCTCCCTGCCAGCCCGCGTCGCCCGCCGGCACTTCGGCGACGACCGAAGGAATGTTCAGCCGTTCGGTCGCCATCGCGATCTTGTCGCCGTTCCACGTCCAGTCCTGCGGACGGCGATCGGCATAGATCTCGATCCCGTTGCCCTCGGGATCGGTGAGGTACAGCGCTTCGCTGACCAGATGGTCCGAAGCGCCCTCTATGGCGATCTTGTCTGATATGGCGTGGTTGATCCAGCGGCCGAGATCGGCACGGCTGGGCAGCAGGAAAGCCGTGTGGAACAGGCCGGCGCTGCGCGGATCGTCAGGCTTGGCCGAGGCGTCCGGCTCCAGCACCAACAGCGGACGGTTGGCGGCGCCCAGGGTGATCGCGCCATCGGCGCGGCTCAATTCCTGCAAGCCGACAACAGCGCGATAGTAGGCCGCTAGGCTTTCGGCGTCGCGCGCCTTCAGCCCGACCCGGGCAACGCTCACCGGCGTGGTGGCGGCAAAGGGCAGTTCGCTCATGATTGTCTCCGTTGCGGCGACGCTTTGGCATAAACCCCGAGGTCAGGAGCCCGGCGCCGGCGATCATTGTACATCGTGTCAGCACCAAATGCGGTCCTTCACGGCTGTTTCTTTCCAGAGGACAAATCGGCGATCGTGATCGTTCACACAAGACAGCGAAAAGCGAACATGGTGTTCACCATTGCAAGCAGGAGCGCGTCCATCGGCGGTTGCATGAGGCAATCACGCTCGCTATCTCAGCGCCATGAAAGTCAAAGACGCAGATATTCTCATCATCCCGGGCTACACTAACTCCGGACCCGAGCACTGGCAGACCCGCTGGCAGTCAAAGCTGTCGACCGCGCGGCGCGTCGAGCAGGCGGAATGGTCGAAGCCCGTGCGCGAGGACTGGACGGCGAGCGTGGCTAAAGCGGTCAACGAAGCCGAAAAGCCCGTCGTCCTCGTCGCGCATTCCCTTGGCGTTGCCGCGGCGGTGCAAGCCATCCCGCAGTTTCGCAAGCCGGTCGCCGGCGCATTCTTCGTGGCGCCGCCCGATGTCGCCAATCCGGAGGTACGGCCAAGGCACCTGATGACGTTCGGCCCCTACTCGCGCGAGCCGTTGCCCTTCCCGTCCATGGTGATTGCCAGCCGCAACGATCCGTTCTGCGCCTTCCACGTCGCCGAGGACATTGCCGGCGCCTGGGGGTCTCTCTTCATCGATGCCGGTGAAGCCGGTCACCTCAACACCGATTCAGGCTTCGGCCCATGGCCCGAAGGTTCGATGACCTTCGCCAAATTTCTCACCGAACTGAAGGCCTGACGACCCCGACCGGATCGCGGCTCTCAGCCGCCGATCGAATCCTTGATGCCTTTCAACAGCGTCTTCGCCCCTAGTGAAATCAGCGCGTGCTCGGACCCTGTGGCCAGCAGGCGGTAGCCCATCGCCACGACGCGGCCGGCGATGGCCGGTTCGATGACGTAGATCGCCGCATGTTTGCCGGCCTTGCGGGTACGCTCGGCGATCGAACCCACCGTTTCCATCATGCTTTCGAGCGTCGAATTGACGGTCGTGCCGTTCGACCAGGCAATCGAGAAGTCCGATGGCCCCAGGAAAATGCCGTCGATACCGGGTGTATCGAGGATGCCGTCCAGCGCATCGAGCGCCGCCCGCGTCTCGACCATGGCGAAGGCCATGGTGCGCTGGTTGCTGTCGCGCAGCCATTCGGCATGATCACCCTTGCCATGGCGTGGGAAGGCATAGGTGGGGCCCCAGGAGCGCTCGCCCACCGGCGGGTATTTCATCGCCGCAGCGAACAGTTTTGCATCCGCCACCGAGTTGACCATCGGCGCAATCACCGCCTCGGCGCCGAAATCGAGCGCCCGGCTGGCCATGTCGAAACGGCCGACGGGAATACGCACCAATGCCGGCTTGCCGGTGGCAAGCACGGGCGCCAGGCCGCGCAACACGCTGTCTTCATGATGGCCGCCATGCTGCATGTCGAGCGTGACCGCATCGAAGCCCTGCCTGGCAAGGATTTCGACGGTCAGCGCGTCCGGCACGCCTGACCATGCGGTGACCAGCGTTTCATCGGCCGCAAGGCGGGATTTCAGGGACATCGGCTCTTTCCTCGCTAAGGATCGCAGTTTCAGCCGGAAACGACGGGAAACGCAAAGAAAAACCGCCCGGCTGGGCCGGGCGGTTGATTGGTCCAGTCATTCTTTTGCCGCAGGTTCCGTCGCAAAATTGTGGGACATTTTTGCGGAACCTGCTTCGGCCGGATCAGGTGTTCTTGATCTGCTCGATGGCCTGCGCCATCAATTCGTCCATGGTGCGGCGGATCTGATGGTCCGACTGGCTGACGCCGGCAGCGTCGAAATCCTTGCGGATCTTGCGGAAGACGTCGTGATCGCCGGCTTCCTCGATATCGGAAACAACCACTTCCTTGGCGTAGGCATCGGCCTCGGCGCCGGATTTCCCGAGCTTTTCCGCGGCCCACAGGCCGAGAGCCTTGTTGCGGCGCGCCGACGCCTTGAACCGAAGCTCCTCGTCGAACACGAATTTGCGCTCAAAACCCTCTTCGCGATCCTTCATGTTGCTCATGGCGTCCCTCCGATGGAAATCGATTCGCTGGCATTGATGAATATGTGATGGCGAAGCACAAACCAAAAGGCTGGCGGCCGGTCAATACGCTTCGTGGCTTGCTGCGCTGCGGCATTTCGGTCCCGAAAGCAGTTGATTGAAAGGATTTGCCGATTGAGCAAACAAGGCGATTACGATAGACACCGGCATTGAACGCCACCGTCGCCACACTAATTTAGGCAGACGGACAGGAACTGGTCGCTTGCCGCCTGCCCGCAAATCCAGAGAAAAATCAAATGAAAAATCGCCGCCGCATTTATGAAGGCAAGGCCAAGATACTTTATGAAGGCCCTGAGCCCGGGACGCTGATCCAGTTCTTCAAGGATGACGCAACCGCGTTCAACAAGAAAAAACACGAAGTCGTCGATGGCAAGGGCGTGCTTAACAATCGCATTTCCGAGCACATCTTCAATCATCTCAACCGGATGGGCATTCCGACCCACTTCATCCGCCGGCTCAACATGCGCGAGCAGCTGATCAAGGAGGTCGAGATCATCCCGCTCGAAGTGGTGGTGCGCAATGTCGCCGCCGGTTCGCTGTCCAAGCGCCTTGGCATCGAGGAGGGCACGGTCCTGCCCCGCTCGATCATCGAATTCTATTACAAGGCCGATGCGCTCGACGACCCGATGGTCTCTGAAGAGCACATCACGGCCTTCGGCTGGGCGAGCCCGCAGGAAATCGACGACGTCATGGCGCTGGCCATTCGCGTCAACGACTTCCTGTCCGGCCTGTTCATGGGCGTCGGCATCCAGCTCGTCGATTTCAAGATCGAATGCGGACGCCTGTTCGAGGGCGACATGATGCGCATCGTCGTCGCCGACGAGATCTCGCCCGATTCCTGCCGGCTGTGGGACGTGGCGACGCAGGACAAGCTCGACAAGGACCGTTTCCGCCGCGACATGGGCGGCCTCGTGGAGGCCTACCAGGAAGTCGCCCGCCGTCTCGGTATCATGAACGAGAACGAGCCGCCGCGTCCAACCGGACCGGTGCTCGTCGCGTCGAGCGAGCCGCCGAAGGGCATGAAGCACTAATTGCCAGCAACGGGCTTGCCGGAAACGGCAGGTCCGGCGCAGACCGATACCGATCATTCAGGAGCATCGATGAAAGCCCGTATCACCGTAACCCTCAAGAACGGCGTGCTGGACCCGCAAGGCAAGGCGATCGAGCATGCGCTGTCGGGGCTAGGTTTTGACGGCATCGGCTCGGTGCGGCAGGGCAAGGTGTTCGACGTCGAGCTCGCCGGGACCGACAAGGCCAAGGCCGAGGCCGATCTCAAGGCCATGTGCGACAGACTGCTGGCGAACACGGTGATTGAGAACTATAGTGTGACGCTTACCTGAGGTTGCGCCGGAGGCACGGATGCCCGAAGTCACCGACGATGTACGAACTGCTGAAGAAAATTCATTCGCGAATGGATCGACTTGAGAATGGTCTCGGCGAGGTTAAGCACGAGATCGTCGCGATCAGATTGCAGGCGTTGAGCACGCAGACAGACATCAACAATATCTACTCAATAACAAGCCGTATCGATCAACGTCTGGAGCGAATCGAGCAGCGCCTCGAATTGCGCGAACTGGCCGAAAAAGGCACAAACGCCTTATGATCCAAGACCATGAGAGATTGCCTTCATGGTTCGTCGAAATAGCTGACTAAATGGCGTTCCTCACGAGACAGATCAGATTGACCCAAACGATCAGGGTGCCAACAAAATGAAATCAGCCGTCGTCCTCTTGCCTGGCCTTAACCGCGACCGCGATATGATCGCGGCGCTGACCAAGATTTCCGGCAAGGCGCCAGCCACGGTCTGGCAGACCGACACCGAAATCCCGGATGTCGACCTGATCGCCATTCCCGGCGGCTTCTCCTTCGGCGACTACCTGCGCTGCGGCGCGATCGCGGCGCGCAGGCCGGTGATGCGGGCGGTTGCTGAAAAGGCGGCCAAAGGCGTCATGGTCATCGGCGTCTGCAACGGTTTCCAGATCCTGGTCGAGGCCGGCCTGCTGCCGGGAGCGCTCATGCGCAACTCCTCGCTCAAATTCGTCTGCCGGCAGGTGAAGCTCGAGATCGCCAACGCCAACACCATGTTCACCCGCCGCTACCAGCCGGGCCAGATCATCCGTTCGCCGGTGGCGCATCACGACGGCAACTACTTCGCCGATGCCGAGACGCTTGCACGCCTGGAAGGCGAAGGCCAGGTGGTGTTCCGCTATGCGGACGGCACCAACCCCAACGGCTCGATCAACGACATCGCCGGCATCATCAGCAGCCAGGGCAATGTGCTGGGCCTGATGCCTCATCCCGAGAACCTGATCGAAGCGGCACATGGCGGCAATGACGGCCGGGCGTTGTTCGAAGGCGCGCTCGGCATCGCCGCCTGATATCTTCCGAAATTCTTTCAGAACCTGGGGGCGGCCTGACGATGAGACTGACGATTGCTCGCTTTGCTCTCCTGGCTGCCGCCGGCCTTGCGCTGGCATCCTGCCAGTCGGGTCCGAAGAGCGCTCCGCCGCCTTCCGGCAAGAGCGCGGCGCTGCTGGCCATGGAACAGGTGGCGATCTCCGCCCACAAATGCTGGATCGCCAGCAAGGACCCGGCCTTCAAATCCTACCAGATGGCCAATGAGCTGAATTCGTTCAGCGGCACGCCGCGCTTCCTGCTGGTGCCGGCCAAGCATTATGGCGGCAAGCCGCTGCTGGTGGTGCAGGCGCAAGGCAATTCGAGCCGTGTAGACGTGTTCGGTCCGCTGATGGCCGAGCCGCTCGGCGCGCGCATCGGCTCCGACATCGCCCGCTGGCAGGCCGGCAATCCGGCCTGCGCCGCCGCCGCGTAAGATGGGCCGGCTGCTGCAGGTCGCGGGTCTGGTCGCAGGGCTGGCCGGTCTTTTCCTGCAGTTCTCGATCACCGTTCCGGCCTCGATGGAAGCCGGCCGCGGCCTGATCGGTTCGGTCGTCTTCTACTTCAGCTTCTTTACCATCCTGACCAACATCGGTGCGGTGCTCGTCCATGCGTCGCTGCTGTCGCCCGCCGGCCATGCCTGGTTTCCGGCCTTTGCCGGAGCGCGGATGCGGGCAGGCGTCGCCGTCGCCATCACCGTGGTCTTCATGGTCTACGCCACCGTGCTGGCACGCCTCTGGCAGCCGCAGGGCCTGTTCCTGCTGTGCGACGTGCTGCTGCACTATGTGACGCCTGCACTGTTCGTGCTGTGGTGGCTGGCCGCCGGTGCCGACGGCAAGACGCGATGGCGAGACGTTTCCTGGTGGATGCTCTATCCGCTCGCTTATCTGGCCTATGCGCTGGCGGGGGCGTCCATAACAGGCGAAGTGCCCTACCCGTTCCTCGATGTCGCCAGGTACGGCATCGCCAGCGTCGCCATCGCCTCGCTGGCCATCACCGCCCTTTTCCTGGCGCTGTGCGTTGGCGCCGTGCTTGCGGACCGCGGCCTGTCGCGGATCAGGGCGCCAGTTGTGCAGCCACGCAAGCAGGATTGAACATTGCATCGCGCCTGTTCATTCCCAGAATGGCCTGATCCCTTCGCGATGGGCGTCGCAGCGGGAAATGCCGATGTCCTTCAACTGGTCGTCGGTCATGTCCAGCAAGGCGAGCCGGCTGCGCCTGCGCTCCAGCAGGCCGTCGATCCAGCGCCCCAGCGATTTGACCATACGCACGATGCGGCTGACAAAGCCGCCGCGGTCCACAGGTCGCGCGGCGAACAATCCTGCGGTTGTCTGGCTGATTGTCTCGATTGTATCCATCTTCGCTCTACCAAAGCTGCAAATTGCACTCTTTTATTCCACACAACGCATGTGAATTGACTCATCGTTCGACGCAATATACAAAATTGTCACCATGACAAATTGGCTTCCCGACCTCACGGCCAGCTCCGGCCCGCTTTATCAGCGCCTTGCTGACAGCATTGAGTCAGATATCGACCGCGGCGTGATCGACGCCGGGGCAAAGCTGCCACCGCAGCGGGATCTCGCCTATGACATCGGCGCAACCGTCGGCACGGTCGGCAGGGCCTATCAATTGCTGCGCGAGCGCGGGCTGGTCAGCGGCGAGGTCGGGCGCGGCACCTATGTCCTCGGCCGGCAGAACGCGAAGCCCGACTTCATAGCGCCGGACGCGCAAGGCACGCGCGACATCGATGCGCCGCGCGGCAAGCTGCGCTTCGACAGCACCGCGGCGCCCGATGTCGGCCAGGGCGCCATCGTCACCGAAGTGCTGTCGCGCACGGCTTCGGATCATGCGCATGAGATTTCGAGCTACACGCGGGATTTTCCCGAGCGCTGGTTCGAGGCCGGCGCCAGTTGGCTGTCGCGCAACTCGTTTCGACCGAGCGCCGATACGATCGTGCCGACGCTCGGTACCCATGCCGCTGTCATGGCGGCGATCGCCGCACTGACCACGCCCGGCGATTACGTCGCCTTCGAGCACCTGACCTATTCGCAGATTTCGCGCAGCGCCGGCCTGATCGGTCGTCGCACGGCGCTGGTGGCATCGGACCATCAGGGTCTCGACCCCGACGATTTCGAGCGCGTCTGCGCGCAAAAGCATCCGAAGATGATCTTTCTGATGCCTACGGTGCAGAATCCGACGCTGGCGATCCTGCCGGCAGCGCGACGTGAGGCAATCGCGCGGATCGCGCGTGAATACAATGTCGTTCTTATAGAGGACGATCTTTACGGCGGCCTGACCGAAGATCCGACGCCAATGCTGGCCGACTATGCACCCGAGCGCACCATCGTCGCAGGCGGCCTGTCGAAATCGGTAGCGGCTGGCGTTCGCGGCGGCTGGCTTTCCTGCCCGCCTGCTTATCGCCATCGCATCCGCGTTGCCCACAAGATGATGACCGGCGGCATGCCTTTCCTGCTGGCCGAGGTGAATGCCCGGCTGGTGCTGTCGGGCCAGGCCGCGGACATACGCAAACGGGCCATCGCCGAAATCAACGCCCGCACCGCCATCGTGCGCGAGACTTTGGCCGGCTTCGAATTCAAGTCGCGGGACAATATACCCTTTGTCTGGCTGACCTTGCCCGACCCCTGGCTTTCCGGCACGTTCAAGAACGCCTGCCTCGAGCACGGCGTGCTGATCGACGACGAGGACGAGTTCAAGGCGGGCCGTTCCGAGCAGGTCTTCCACGCTGTGCGCTTCGGCATTTCGCAGCCGAGGCAGCGCAAGGACATCGCGGACGGCGTTGCGGCGATCCGGAGGCTCCTCGACGAAGGCCGCGCCGGCTACGACAGCTTTTCCTGATCCGCATCGCCTTGGAGCGCCGGCGGTTCAGGACGACGGCATGCCTCCAGGCAAGACCGAGGCGCATCGGTTGAGTCCGGTCCGGTGGGACGCGCGTTCAAGGCGCCGCGGCTTTCTCCGGATTCAGCCACTTTTCGTCGGTCCATGGGTGTATCGGCCGCAAAGCTTGCGATAAGAGGAGACTCAAAATCCCAAGCTCCCACGGATAAAAACCGCCGCCCATGACCATTTCCAATTCCGTGCCGATCACGCCCGAGCTCATTGCCGCGCACGGGCTGAAGCCAGACGAATACCAGCGCATCCTCGACCTCGTCGGGCGTGAGCCGAGCTTCACCGAACTTGGCATCTTCTCGGCGATGTGGAACGAGCATTGCTCGTATAAATCCTCGAAGAAATGGCTGCGCACGCTGCCGACGACCGGCCCGCGGGTCATCCAGGGACCGGGCGAGAATGCCGGCGTGGTCGATATCGGCGACGGCGACTGCGTCGTCTTCAAGATGGAGAGCCACAACCACCCCTCCTTTATCGAGCCCTACCAAGGGGCGGCGACAGGCGTCGGCGGCATATTGCGCGATGTCTTCACCATGGGCGCGCGGCCGATCGCGGCGATGAACGCCTTGCGCTTCGGTGCTCCCGATCATCCCAAGACCAAGCACCTGGTGGCGGGAGTGGTTTCCGGCGTCGGCGGCTACGGCAACTCCTTCGGCGTGCCGACGGTCGGCGGCGAGGTCAATTTCGACGCCCGCTACAACGGCAATATCCTGGTCAACGCTTTTGCCGCGGGTCTTGCCAAGACGGACGCGATTTTCCTGTCGGAGGCCAAGGGCGTCGGCCTGCCGGTCGTCTATCTCGGCGCCAAGACCGGTCGCGACGGCGTCGGCGGCGCCACCATGGCCTCGGCCGAATTCGACGACAAGATCGACGAGAAGCGCCCGACCGTGCAGGTCGGCGATCCCTTCACCGAAAAGTGCCTGCTGGAAGCCTGTCTCGAACTGATGGCGTCCGGTGCGGTCATCGCCATCCAGGACATGGGTGCTGCCGGCCTTACCTGCTCGGCGGTCGAGATGGGCGCCAAGGGGAATCTCGGTATCGAGCTCGAGCTCGACAAGGTGCCGGTGCGCGAGGAGCGCATGAGCGCCTACGAGATGATGCTGTCGGAAAGCCAGGAGCGCATGCTGATGGTGCTGCGCCCCGAAAAGGAAAAGGAGGCCGAGGCGATCTTCCACAAATGGGGGCTCGACTTCGCCATTGTCGGCAAGACGACCGACGATCTGCGCTTCCGCGTTCTGCATCAAGGCGGCCAGGTCGCCGACCTGCCGATCAAGGATCTCGGCGACAAGGCGCCGGAATATGACCGTCCATGGGTCGAGCCGAAGAAGCCGGCGCCGCTTGCGGCCAATGACGTTCCGCAGGCCGATGTCGCCGACGCACTGCTGAAGCTGCTCGGCGGGCCCGACCTGTCGTCGCGCCGCTGGGTGTGGGAACAGTACGACACGCTGATCCAGGGCAATTCGCTGCAGCTTCCCGGTGGCGATGCCGGCGTGGTGCGGGTCGAAGGCCATCCGACCAAAGCGCTGGCTTTCTCGTCGGACGTGACGCCGCGCTATTGCGAGGCCGACCCGTATGAGGGCGGCAAGCAGGCGGTGGCCGAATGCTGGCGCAACCTGACCGCCACCGGCGCGCTGCCGCTGGCCGCCACCGACAATCTCAATTTCGGCAATCCGGAACGGCCGGAGATCATGGGTCAGTTGGTCGGCGCGGTGAAGGGCATTGGCGATGCCTGCCGCGCGCTCGGCTTCCCGATCGTTTCGGGCAATGTCTCGCTCTACAACGAAACCAATGGCCAGGGCATCCTGCCGACGCCGACCATCGGCGGCGTCGGGCTGATCGCCGACTGGTCGAAGATGGTGCGGGCCGGCTTCGCGGCGCAAGGCCAGATGATCCTGCTGGTCGGCGCGCCGGCCTCATGGGGCACGCATCTCGGCCAATCGGTCTACTTGCGCGACATCCACGGCCGCAGCGACGGCCCGCCGCCGCCGGTCGACCTCGACCATGAAAAGCGTGTCGGCGACCATGTGCGCGCCCTCATCGCGTCCGGCATCGTCACCGCGGCTCACGACGTTTCCGACGGCGGCATTGCGGTCGCGCTGGCCGAGATGGCGATGGCATCAGGCATCGGCGCGACGGTCCCCGGACTGGCCGGCACCGATCCTATTCCGGTCTGGTTCGGCGAGGACCAGGGCCGCTATCTCCTGACGCTGTCAATCGATCCAGACAGTAAGGACTGGGACGCGATCCGCAAACAGCAAAGCGAACTCGGCATTTTCGCGCCCTGGATCGGCTCGACCGGCGGCGACACGCTGAAACTCGGCGAGGCACGGGCGATCCCGCTCGGCGAATTGACCGCCGCGCACGAAGGCTGGTTCCCGCGCTTCATGGATCAGGCCATTTGAGCAGAGCGTGATCCCGAAAAGTGGGAACCGATTTTTTCGGAAAAATCATGCTCAACCACAGGAAACTGGCCGTCCGGGCACTGCTTGCAGTCGTCTTCTGGCCATCGCTGTTCTTCTTCTGGTTTCTCGGCCCGTTCGTCTTTTTCCTGCTGTCGACGACATCGAACGAGGTCTGCGCCCGGTTGGATACACGCGCGGAGTTCCTCGCCGCGGCCAACGACACGCTTCCGATGCTTGGCCTGCAAAACCTTTTCTATGCAGTTCCGCTTGTCTGCCTGGTGCTTTGGAGCCGGCTTCTGCCGGACCGGGCACGGACAAGGCACATCTTCACCTGCATAAAACTTTTCGCCGTCGCGGCCGCATTGGGGGCACTGTGGGAGTATGGCTCCTCGCTGGCCTGCGATGGCTACGGCCAGCCGTTCTTCTCGCCCGTCTGGCGGATGACCGCCTACCTGCCGATTGCCAACCTGGCGATCAACCTTCCCCTCTATGTGCTGACCTTCAGCCTTGGGCGGACCTTCTCGACGCCCGAGGACGACCCCGCGGACGACGCCGGCGGTCAGAGCGAGAACGCGTCGTGAGCCACAATCGCGCTGGGGCTGGACGGAACGGCTTCAATCCCGGCCGGAAAGGCTTTAGGTTCACTCCGACTCTCATCGCACGGGCAGCCATGCCGCAGCCCGCCCGAAAACAGGAACTTGCCATGGCAATGGATGCCCGCGACATCGAAAAACTGATCAAGGAGGGCATCCCGGATGCCAGGGTGACCATCCGTGACCTTGCCGGCGACGGCGATCACTATGCGGCCGAAGTCGTGGCCGAGAGCTTTCGCGGAAAAAGCCGCGTGCAGCAGCACCAGATGGTCTATGACGCGCTGAAGGGCAATATGGGCGGCGTGCTGCACGCGCTGGCGCTGCAGACCAGCGTGCCGGACTAGGGGCTTCCAACGCCAAAGTCGCTTGGCCCAAAACGCCGCATCTTTTGCGCCATTCAGGCCACCACGCGGCTAAAGTCTTGTTTCGGGCAACCTATGGGTTTATCTGATGGAAAAGCTTCGAGCCTGACTCCCACAGGCGGGAAAGGATATTCCATGAGCGGCATCAACGACTACATCGACAACGAAGTGAAGGGCAACGACGTCGTGCTTTTCATGAAGGGCACGCCCGGTTTCCCGCAGTGCGGATTTTCCGGCCAGGTTGTCCAGATCCTCGACTATATCGGCGCCGACTACAAAGGCGTGAACGTGCTGGATTCGGCCGAACTGCGCCAGGGCATCAAGGAGTACTCCAACTGGCCGACGATCCCTCAGCTCTATGTAAAGGGCGAATTCGTCGGTGGCTGCGACATCGTGCGCGAAATGTTCCAGGCGGGCGAGTTGCAGACATTCCTTGTCGAGAAGGGCGTGAGCGTCAAAGGCGCCGCCTGATTTCGGTTGGGCATGTCGCCGTCGACATGCCCTGAGCACCGGGGCAGCCCCGCCTCGGCAATTTTGCGTCCGGGACCCGGACCAGGACGAGCCAATGCGCCGGGCCACCGGCGCGTTTTCGTTTGAGAGATCGGACTTGCCGTGGACCAGCAGACGTCAGCACCGCAATCGGCAAGCAAATTGCCCATTCCGCGCTGGGAGTTCATCGCGCTGTGCGCAGCGCTGATGGCGCTCAATTCGTTGGCCATCGACATCATGCTGCCGGCGCTGCAGCAGATCGGCGCCTCGCTTGGCGTCGAGAACGAAAACCACCGGCAATATGTCATCACCGCCTATATTCTGGGTTTTGGCGGCGGACAGCTGTTTTTCGGACCGCTCTCGGACCGATTCGGGCGCCGTGCGCCGCTTGTCGCCGGCCTGATCATTTATGTGGCGGCGGCCGCCGCGGCCGCCATATCGCCAAGCTTTGAAACGCTTCTACTTTGCCGGGCCGTGCAAGGCATCGGTGCGGCCGCGACCCGCGTCATCGCCGTCTCGATCGTGCGCGACACGTTCGATGGCCGGCGCATGGCCGAGGTGATGTCGCTGATCTTCATGGTGTTCATGGCGATCCCGGTGATTGCTCCCGGCATCGGCCAGTTCATCATGCTGTTCGCGACCTGGCATTTGATCTTCGTCACCATGGCCGTCGGCGCGCTTGTCGTCTCGGCCTGGTCGCTGCTGCGCCTGCCCGAGACGCTACATCCGGAATATCGCCGGCCATTGACCGTCAATGCCATTGTCGGCGGGTTCCGCATCGTGCTGACCAACCGCGTCGCGATCTGCTATGCCTTCGCCAGTACGTTCATCTTCGGCGCCATGTTCGGCTTCATCGCCTCGGCGCAGCAGATTTATGTCGACATATTCAATGTCGGCGAATTGTTTCCGGTCATCTTCGCCGGCGTTGCCGGCGTGCTCGCCTTCTCCAACTACCTGAATTCGCGTCTTGTCGGCCGCGTCGGCATGCGCCGCCTGTCGCAGAGCGCGCTGCTGTTGTTTCTGGTCATCAGCCTGGCCTGGCTGGTGGTTTCGCTGGAAATGAAGATGCCGCTCTGGCTGTTCGTCACCTTCTTTGCCTGCGCCATGCTCCCTTTCGGCGCGCTCGGCGCGAATTTCAACGCGCTCGCCATGGAGCCGCTCGGCCAACTGGCCGGCACGGCCTCGTCCATCCTGGGCTTCATGCAGACGTTTCTCGGCGGCATTCTCGGCACGCTGATCGGCCAGGCTTTCAACGGCACGGTGACGCCGTTGGCCGCCGGCTTCTGCAGCGTCTCGGTCGCAGCCCTGCTGATGATCTTCATCGCCGAACGCGGCAAGATGTTCCAGCCGCAGAATCAACCCGTCTCGGGGCACATTGCCGATCTGCATTGAATTGTCGCCTTTGCGGCGCTCGGCTGGTAATCGAATTGGCAGCCGGCTATTGCGTCCAGAGTTCGCTGCGCAACTCGCGCCAGCTTTCCCGGTCGGGTGCGACAAGCAGGCCGCCGCCGACATGCGACGGTAGGTAGGCACTGGCGTCGAAACGCGCGGCGTGGCCGCCGGCCTCGGCATGGATCAGGACACCGGGCAGATGGTCCCACGGCATCAGCTTGTTGTAGACGACGAAATGGGCATGGCCGCTGGCCAGCAGGCGATATTCATGCGCGGCGCAGCGATAGGCGAATTGCGACAGGATTTTCGTCTGGTTGCGCGCCAGCCGCGACCGCTCTGGTTCGGCCATGTACTGCCAGGAGACGGAGCCGGTCATTCCCGAGATCGGCACGGGCGCCGCGACACGCACTTTTTCCAGGTTGCCATGCGCGTGCCTGATATGACTGCCGGCGCCCCTGGCGCCGATCAGCCAGTCCTTGCCGACCGGATCGTGGATGATGCCTGCGACGGTCTCACCCCGGACCACGACACCCAGCATGACGCCGAACAACGGCACGCCGGAAGCGAAATTGAAAGTGCCGTCCACCGGGTCGATGGTGAAAGCCAGATCGGCATCGCCAAGACCGTCGAGCAGCGCCGGATTGTCGGAACAGGCTTCCTCGCCGACAATCATGGCCGTTGGGTAGCGCTCACGCAGCTTGGCGGTGATCAGCCGCTCGGCACTAACGTCGGCTTCCGTCACCAGGTCGGCGGCCGACGTCTTCTGGCGGACGTCGCCGCCGCCCAACCGGCGAAAGCGCGGCATGATTTCGGCTTCGGCTGCTTCGGCCAGGGTGCTGGCCAGCCAGTCGATCGCGGTATCGTCAAATGTCATCGGAAATGTCTTGCCTGCTGGAGAGCGTTTCATCGAGTGCGGCGAAATCGAACAGTTTCCTGTCGAGCAGATGCGACGGCCTGGTGTTGGACAACGCACGCAGCATCGTGTCCTTGCGCCCGGGCATGCGCTTTTCGATATCGTCGAGCATGGCCTTCATGGCGTTGCGCTGGAGACCTTCCTGGCTGCCGCAGAGATCGCAAGGGATGATCGGGAACCGCATCGCCGCGGCGAGCTTTTCCAGATCGATTTCGGCGCAATAGCTCAGCGGCCGCAGCACCATGACGTCGCCCTCGTCGTTGAGCAGCTTTGGCGGCATGGCGGCGAGACGGCCGCCGTGGAACAGGTTCATGAAGAAGGTTTCGAGAATGTCCTCTCGATGATGGCCGAGCACCAGCGCCGAGCACCCCTCCTCTCGGGCTACGCGATAGAGATGACCACGCCGCAGGCGTGAACAGAGCGAGCAATAGGTGCTGCCCTGCGGCAGCTTGTCGGTGACGACGGAGTAGGTGTCCTGGTATTCGATGCGGTGTGCAATGCCGTGGGCATTGAGGTAATCGGGCAGGATGTGCTTGGGAAAGTTCGGCTGGCCCTGGTCGAGATTGCAGGCCAGCAGCTCCACCGGCAGCAGGCCGCGCCATTTGAGGTCCAGCAGCATGGCAAGCAGGCCGTAGGAATCCTTGCCGCCCGACAGGGCCACCAGCCAGCGCTCGCCTGGCCTGACCATCGAAAAATCCTCGATCGCCTGGCGGGTCAGCCGCAGCAGCCGCTTGCGCAATTTGTTGAACTCGACCGAAGACGGCACATCGGCGAACAGCGGGTGAAAACCGCCTTCGATGTCGGCGGCCTGCTCAAGCGATTGAGCGTCTGGCAGCATGTTCATGGCGTCGGTTCCAAATCCTGGAGCAACGAACGTTCGGAGCTTCGTTGCCGCCCGGATTAGCGGACATGGCCGACAAAGAAAAGGCCGCCTCGATGGGCGGCCCCTTCCGGTCTCGCAAAAAGCCTTCGCTTAACGCGAATAGAATTCGACGACGAGGTTCGGTTCCATCTGGACGGCGAACGGAACGTCCGCCAGGCCCGGGATGCGCGAGAAGGTCGCGGTCATCTTGTTGTGATCGGCTTCGATGTAGTCCGGCACGTCGCGCTCGGCGAGGCCGACCGATTCCAGGACGATCACCAGCTGCTTCGACTTTTCACGCACTTCGACGACGTCGCCCGGCTTGCAGCGGTACGAGCCGATGTTGACGCGCTTGCCGTTGACGTTGACGTGGCCGTGGTTGACGAACTGGCGGGCGGCGAAAATGGTCGGAACGAACTTGGCGCGATAGACGACCGCGTCCAGACGCGACTCGAGCAGGCCGATCAGGTTCTCCGAGGTGTCGCCCTTGCGGCGATCGGCCTCTTCATAGACCTTGCGGAACTGCTTTTCCGAAACGTCGCCATAGTGGCCTTTCAGCTTCTGCTTGGCGCGCAGCTGCAGGCCGAAATCGGAAAGCTTGCCCTTGCGGCGCTGGCCGTGCTGGCCGGGGCCGTATTCACGCTTGTTGACCGGGGACTTCGGGCGGCCCCAGATGTTTTCGCCGAGACGGCGGTCGATCTTGTACTTCGCGGATTCGCGCTTGCTCATCGCATTCCCTTTCAAAACAACATAACCCGGAGCCTCATGGTCCGGGTGAAGGAAACGCGCCCTCCTCTGGCCTCCGTTTTCGAGACCTGACAGGGTTTTTCCACGCAACGCGGCGAAAAACCCACGGGACACGTCAGTTCAAACAAGACCTTGGAAAACAGACTGGCTTCCGTCGGGGTCTTGCGCATGCAAAACAAACCACCGGGCGTTGCGGCCCGGTGTTGGGAGCGCTGTTAAACAGAGATTTAACCGATGTCAAGGTTCCAACTGGCGCCGCCCGCGGTATTAGAACAATTCCCGGAAAGCGCTAGCGGTTTCTACCCGGGATTGTGTAAAAAACCGGAGCGGGGCGGCGATTCCCCGAAGCTGAACCGCTCCAGGAAGGGACTTGAGCAGAGGAGCCTGAATTCGGATGAAGAAGTTCTTTCTAAGCCTGACTGGTGCGACGGTGTTGGCCGGATCGATGGCCGTCATTACTCCTGAGCCGGCGATGGCAAGGCATTGGCAAGGCCACCGGCCTCATCAGGTATGCCGGATCGTGGTCAGGAAGCGCGTCGTCTGGCGCCATGGTCACCGCCATGTCATTCGCCAAAAAGTGCGACGTTGCCACTGGCGCTAACAGCCGCCACTGGCGCTAACAGCCGCCACTGGCGCTGATTACGTCGGCCATTGACCCGACAATAACATCAAGGCCTGCGACCCCGTCGCCGGCCTATTTCTTGCCATTGGACGAACCCTTCAAGAAGGTCGTTGCCAAATAGCGCTTCCCTCAGTGCTTCTTTTTCTCCGGCAGATCCTTGCGCTTGGTTTCGGCGAATTCCTCGAGCTGCTTTTCGCTCATGGATTCGTACATCCCTTTGGAAGCGCCTTTGAGCTCGCTCTTCTTGGTCTCGCCGCGCTTGGCCGACAATGCGGCGCCGGCGGCCTTCTGCTGGGCTTTCGAGGTGGCAGGCATGGTTTTTCTCCCTTCATTGCCTGGGAGAAAACGAAACGGCCTCGCCAATGTTCCGGAAATCAGGCGACCGCCAGTCCAAAGCCCTGCATCAAACGGCTGGTGGCAAAATCCGCCTTGCCGGACGTGAAGACCGCGATGTCCGGCTCACCATGCGGCAACGGCCCATTGACCGGCGACAGCAGCGACATCGCCCGCCGGGCGATCGCTTCGGCAGGATCGATCCAGTCGACCGGCCAGGGTGCGGTCTTGCGCATGCGGTTAACCAGAAAAGGATAGTGCGTACAGGCGAGCACGGCGATGTCGGTGCGCATGCCGTCGCGCTCGATGAAACACGGGGAGATCTCGGCGCGCACGGCTTCCTCGTCGACGAACCCTTCGCGCATATAGGCTTCGGCCAGCCCCGCCAGGCGGTCGCTACCGACCAGCCGGACATGGCACTTCTGCGCCCATTTGCTGATCAGGTCGCGCGTGTATTGCCGTTTCACCGTGCCGGGCGTCGCCAGCACGGAGACGAGGCCGGAGCGGGTACGCTCCGCCGCCGGCTTGATCGCAGGCACGGTGCCGACAAAGGGATGGCCGGGAAATCTCTCGCGCAACGCATCGATCACCAGCGTCGAGGCGGTGTTGCAGGCGATGACCGAGATGGCCGGGGCGAACCGGTCCAGCAATTTGCCGAACAGGTCGAGAATATGGACCCGCAGCGCCGGTTCCTCCCAGGCGCCAAAGGGGAAGGCGGCATCGTCGGCGATGTAGACGAAGCGGCGGTCGGGCATCAGCACGCGCGCCTCGCGCAGCACAGTCAGCCCGCCAATGCCGGAATCGAACATCAGGATCGGCTGATCAGTCATTGTCGGTTCCCTTGCCGCCGAGCGGCGGCGCGGGGTTGTCGTCGTCATCGGCCACCTGACGATCCGCATTGGTCTTGCGGCCGGGACCGCCGGCGCGCGCCGCTGCCGGAAGGCGCCTTGGATCATCTCCCGGAGAGCCGTCGCCGCGCGGCATCGCCGGCGAGAACCTGTCCAGCGACGAGATGATGCCGCGCAGCACCTTGAGCTCCGGCTCGGCAAATCCCGCCCGGGTCAATACGGCGCGCAGATTGTCAACCATCTTCGGCTTCTTCGGCGCCGGCCGGAAATAGCCGCGCGCTTCGAGTGCGCCTTCGAGATAGGCGAACAGGCCGTGCAGTTCTTCCTTGCTGGCCGGCTTCATGTCCGGACCCGTAAAGTTGGTCTTGGTCTCGTCCTCGAGGCCGGATTTCATCCACTCGTAGGACATGAGAAGCGCGGCCTGGGCGATGTTGAGCGAGGAAAAATCGGGATCGACCGGAAAAGTGACGATCTCGTCGGCGAGGCCAACCTCGTCATTATAGAGGCCGAAACGCTCGCGGCCGAACAGGATGCCGGTTCGCTGACCCATGCCATGGCGAGCCCGGAGCACCCTGCCCGCCTCGACCGGCCCGCGCACGGGCTTGAAGCCGTCGCGTTGCCTTGCGGTGGTCGCGAAAACGAAATTCAGGTCGGCCATCGCCGTGGCGAGATCGTCGAAAACCTTGACGGCGTCGATGACATGGTCGGCGCGGCTGGCCGCCGCCCGCGCCTTCTCGTTCGGCCAGCCGTCGCGCGGGTTGACGAGGCGAAGTTCGACCAGGCCGAAATTGGCCATGGCGCGCGCAACCATGCCGATATTCTCGCCGAGCTGCGGCTCCACGAGGATGATGGCGGGGCTGGCGACTGAAGCGGTATCGGAATCTTTGGTGACGGGCATGATTGTCAATGAACTGCTGTTTGCGGCATTTCAGCGTCCCCTGCCATATTCGGCCGCGAAAATGAACCATTCGCAAATGGCGGGGCGATCGCTTCGCTTTCGTGACCGATCGTCGTTTGCGCGGCCAAAAACGCTTTGATATAGGGGCGCATCCCCGGCCGAACGCCACGCGGGCAAGGCCGTCCCATTTCCCAGCAACGAGGCATTCTTTCCATGGCGAAGATCAAGGTGGCGAACCCGGTCGTCGAACTCGACGGCGACGAGATGACCCGCATCATCTGGCAGTTCATCAAGGACAAGCTGATCCACCCTTATCTCGACCTCAAGCTTGAATATTACGACCTCGGCATCGAGCATCGCGACGCCACCAACGACCAGGTGACCGTCGATTCGGCCAACGCCATCAAAAAATACGGCGTCGGCGTGAAATGCGCGACCATCACGCCCGACGAGCAGCGCGTCGAGGAATTCAAGCTGAAGAAGATGTGGAAATCGCCGAACGGCACCATTCGCAACATCCTCGGCGGCACCATCTTCCGCGAGCCGATCATCATGAAGAACGTGCCGCGGCTGGTACCCGGCTGGACCAAGCCGATCATCGTCGGCCGCCACGCCTATGGCGACCAGTACCGCGCCACCGATTTCCGTTTTCCCGGCAAGGGCAAGCTGACGATCAAGTTCGTCGGCGAGGATGGCCAGGTGATCGAGCACGACGTGTTCGACGCGCCCGGCGCCGGCGTCGCCATGGCCATGTACAATCTCGACGAGTCGATCCGCGAATTCGCCCGCGCTTCGCTGAACTACGGCCTGCTGCGCAACTACCCGGTCTATCTCTCGACCAAGAACACCATCCTCAAGGCCTATGACGGCCGCTTCAAGGATATTTTCCAGGAGGTCTACGAGGCTGAGTTCGAGGCCGAGTTCAAGTCCAAGAAGCTGTGGTACGAGCACCGCCTGATTGACGACATGGTGGCCTCCAGCCTGAAATGGTCGGGCGGCTATGTCTGGGCCTGCAAGAACTATGACGGCGACGTACAGTCCGACACGGTGGCGCAGGGGTTCGGCTCGCTTGGCCTGATGACGTCGGTGCTGATGACGCCGGACGGCAAGACGGTGGAAGCGGAAGCCGCGCACGGCACCGTGACGCGCCACTATCGCCAGCACCAGAAGGGCGAGGAAACCTCGACCAATTCGATCGCCTCGATCTTCGCCTGGACCCGAGGGCTGGCCCACCGCGCCAAGCTCGACGACAATGCCGAATTGAAGCGTTTTGCCGAAACGCTGGAAAAGGTCTGCATCCAGACGGTCGAATCCGGCTTCATGACCAAGGACCTGTCGCTGCTGATCGGCCCCGACCAGCCTTGGCTGTCGACCACCGGATTTCTCGACAAGATCGACGAGAATTTGCAGAAGGCGATGGCGTAGGCACCCGCGGGTTCAACACGCCGAAGGCTCCGGAAGGAGCCTTCGCTTTTTTGGGCCAACGAAATCGAAAGCAAAGGACTGGCAACATGGCCAAACCGGTCCTCTACGGCGCGGACTACAGCGTTTACGTGCGCATAGCGCGCATGGCGCTGGAGGAGAAGGGCGTCGACTATGAGCTTGTGCCGGTCGATGTCTTTGCCGCCGAGGGCATCCCCGGCTGGTATTTCGAGCACCACCCGTTCGGCCGCATCCCGGCCTTCGAGCATGACGGTTTTCGCCTGTTCGAGGCCAGCGCGATCACGCGCTATGTCGATGAAGCTTTCGACGGACCGCCCTTGCAGCCGAACGATCCGCGCGGCCGCGCGCGGATGAACCAGATCATCGGCATGCTCGACGCTTATGGCTATCGGGCCATGGTCTGGGACGTCGCCGTGGAGCGGCTGGAGAAGGCGTCGCCTGACGAAGCGCTGATTGTCAGCGGATTACGACAAGCAGGAGCGGTCCTTCAGGTGCTCTCATCATTGAGATCCCCGGGGCCGTGGTTGCTCGGCAATCAACTGACGCTCGCCGACCTGCATGCGGCACCGATCATCGGCTATTTCGTCAGGGTGGCGGAAGGGCGCAAACTGCTGGCTCGCTTTGCCGACATACAGGACTGGTGGGATTGTATTGCTAAACAGACAAGCTTTGCCAGGACTGAAAAGGCCGGCTGATCTGCGACAGCGCAGCGCAGCGATATTCGATTCAGGTCAACGATTTCGCGGATAACCGATCATTGATGTCGCGCCGCCCATCATGAGGGGCCGCGCGACCTCGAAGGGAAGCAACCGGCCTGGAGCGTTGCCCCCCAATTCTGCAATGAATCACGCCGCCTCCAGCGCCGCCCTCACCGCAGCAATCGCGTCGTCGGCCTTCGAGGCATCGGGGCCACCGGCCTGCGCCATGTCGGGCCGGCCGCCGCCGCCCTGCCCGCCGAGTACCGCGGAGGCGACGCGCACCAGGTCGACGGCGCTGAAGCGGCCGACGAGATCATCGGTGACAGCGACCACGACGCTCGCCTTGTTGTCCTCGCCCGCACCGACAAACACGACCACGCCGGAGCCGAGCGAGCTTTTGCCGGCATCGGCGAGCGGCTTCAGATCCTTCGGCGAGACACCGGAAACCGACTTGCCGAGGAAGCCGACGCCCGCGACGGTCTCGTTGGCGGCCGGCGCGTCAGCGGGCGACCCGCCGCCCAGCGCCAGCTTCTTGCGCGCTTCGGTGAGCTCCTTCTCGAGCTTCTTGCGCTCTTCGAGCAGGGCTTCAACACGCGCCGGCACGTCGGCCGGCGAGATTTTCAGTGTTGCCGCGGCCGCCTTCAGCCGCCGGTCCTGTTCGTCGAGATGCTTGCGCGCGGCCTCGCCCGTCAGCGCCTCGATGCGGCGCACGCCTGCGGCGACGGCGCTGTCGGACACGACGCGCACCAGGCCGATGTCACCGGTTGCCCTGACATGCGTGCCGCCGCAAAGCTCGACCGAATAGGGGCGATTGGCCTTGGCGCCATGTAGGCCCGTGCCCATAGACACGACGCGCACCTCATCGCCGTATTTCTCGCCGAACAGCGCCATGGCGCCTTCGGCAATGGCATCGTCGACCGACATCAGGCGCGTGATCACCGGGCTGTTCTGCACCACGATCTCATTGGCCATGCGCTCGACCTCCTCGAGTTCCGAGGGCGAGATGGGCTTGTTGTGCGAGATGTCGAAGCGCAGGCGCTCGGGCGCGACCAGCGAGCCCTTCTGTGCCACATGGGTGCCCAGCACCTCGCGCAGCGCCTCATGGATCAGATGCGTCGCGGAATGGTTCGCGCGCAGCCTGGAGCGCCTCGCATGGTCAACCTTCAGCTCGACGGCGGCACCCGTCCTGGCAGTGCCGCTGACCACCTTGCCGAGATGCACGAACAGCCCGTCGGCCTTCTTCTGCGTATCGGAAATCTCGATCGAGAAGCCTTCGCCTGAAATGGTTCCGGTGTCGCCCATCTGGCCGCCGGATTCGGCATAGAACGGCGTCTGGTTGACGACTACGGCTACCGCTTCGCCCTTGCCGGCGCTGTCGACGGTCTTGCCGTCGCGGACAAGCGCCTGGATAATGCCTTCCGCCTGCTCGGTCTCGTAGCCGAGGAATTCGGTAGCGCCGGATTTTTCGCGCACCGGGAACCAGACCGCTTCGGTCGCCGCCTCGCCGGAGCCCGCCCAGTGCTTACGCGCCTCTGCCTTCTGCTGCTCCATCGCATTGGTGAAGCCGGCAAGATCGACCGAGATGTTGCGCTGGCGCAGCGCATCCTGCGTCAGGTCGAGCGGGAAGCCATAGGTGTCGTAAAGCTTGAAGGCCGTCTCGCCGTCCAGCATGTCGCCGGCGCCGAGCTTTTCCGTCGCCTCCGACAGCAAACCGAGGCCACGCACCAGTGTCTTGCGGAACCTGGTCTCCTCAAGCTTCAGCGTCTCGGTGATCAGCTGTTCGCCGCGCACCAGTTCCGGATAGGCCTGACCCATCTCGCGAACCAGCGCCGGCACCAGCTTCCACACCAGCGGCTCGTTCGCACCGAGCAATTGCGCATGCCGCATGGCGCGGCGCATGATGCGGCGCAGCACATAGCCGCGGCCTTCGTTCGATGGCAGCACGCCGTCTGCGACCAGGAACGAGGACGAGCGCAGGTGATCGGCTATGACGCGATAGGATGCGACGGTCTCGGCGTCGGGACCGCGGCCGAGCGCGGACGACGCCGCATCGATCAGATGGCGGAACAGGTCGGTCTCAAACACGCTTTCCACGCCTTGCAGGATGGAGGCCATGCGCTCCAGCCCCATGCCGGTGTCGATCGACGGGCGCGGCAGGTCGATGCGCTCGTCCTTCGTCACTTGCTCGTACTGCATGAACACCAGGTTCCAGAATTCCAGGAACCGGTCGCCATCCTCCTCCGGGGTGCCGGGCGGACCGCCCCAGATGTGCTCGCCGCGATCGATGAAAATTTCCGAGCATGGCCCGCACGGCCCGGTGTCGCCCATCGCCCAGAAATTGTCGGAGGTTGGGATGCGGATGATGCGATCATCGGAAAAGCCGGCGATCTTCTTCCAGAAGCCGGCCGCCTCGTCGTCGGTGTGGTAGACGGTGACGAGCAGCTTGTCCTTCTTAAGCCCGAACTCCCTGGTAATGAGGTTCCAGGCCAACTCGATGGCGCGCTCCTTGAAATAGTCGCCGAAGGAGAAATTGCCGAGCATCTCGAAGAAGGTCAGGTGGCGCGCGGTGTAGCCGACATTGTCGAGGTCGTTGTGCTTGCCGCCGGCGCGAACGCTTTTCTGGGCGGTCGTGGCACGCGAATAGGGCCGCTTCTCCAGGCCGGTGAAGACGTTCTTGAACTGCACCATGCCGGCATTGGTGAACATCAGCGTCGGATCGTTGCGCGGTACAAGCGGGCTCGACGCCACGACCTCGTGACCCTCCTTGCGGAAATAGTCGAGAAATGTCGACCGGATCTCGTTCACGCCACTCATGAATGCTGCCTTTTCGAGAGAGCCGCCGGCCGGACCGGCGGAAAATGGGCTCTGCTTTAGAAGATGGAGCTGGCCTTTTAGCCGCCGCTTGGCACCCTGTCCAGAAACACGCAAGCCGGCCAATTCGCGGTTCACCAGCCACCCAAAACGCAAACCGCCGGCACGGGGCCGGCGGTTTGAAACGCAATACTACAGAACTCGATTACATAAGCTCAAATTGATGAACCGGGATTATGGCCGAACTCGGGCCATAAACCGAACGCTAGATCGCGCCGGCGAACGCTTGAATTGCGCCGGCGAACGCTTACATCGCGCCGGCTTCATCCTCGAACCCATCATCGCCACCTTCGGAGCCGCCATTCTCAAGGAATTTCTCGGCGATCAGTCCGGCGTTCTGCCTGAGCGCAAGTTCGATCTCGCGCGCCGTATCGGGATTGTCGCGCAGGAACAGCTTCGCGTTCTCGCGGCCCTGGCCGAGACGCTGCGAATTGTAGGAGAACCAGGCGCCCGACTTCTCGACCACGCCGGCCTTGACGCCGAGATCGACCAGCTCGCCTGTCTTCGACACGCCTTCGCCGTACATGATGTCGAACTCGACCACCTTGAAGGGCGGCGCCAGCTTGTTCTTGACCACCTTGACGCGGGTCTGGTTGCCGACGACCTCGTCGCGGTCCTTGACCGAGCCGATGCGGCGGATATCGAGACGCACCGAGGCGTAAAATTTCAGCGCATTGCCGCCGGTGGTGGTTTCGGGCGAGCCGAACATGACGCCGATCTTCATGCGGATCTGGTTGATGAAGATGACCATGGTGTTGGAGCGCGAGATCGAGGCGGTCAGCTTGCGCAGCGCCTGGCTCATCAGGCGGGCCTGCAGGCCGGGCAGCGAATCGCCCATCTCGCCCTCGATTTCGGCGCGCGGCGTCAGCGCCGCGACCGAATCGACCACCAGCACATCGATGGCGCCGGAGCGCACCAGCGTATCGCAGATCTCAAGCGCCTGCTCGCCAGTGTCAGGCTGCGAGATCAGGAGGTTTTCGAGATCGACGCCGAGCTTGCGGGCATAGACCGGATCGAGCGCATGCTCGGCATCGACGAAGGCGCAGATGCCGCCCTTCTTCTGGGCTTCCGCCACCGTGTGCAGCGCCAGCGTCGTCTTACCCGAGCTTTCCGGCCCGTAGATCTCGATGATGCGGCCGCGCGGCAGGCCGCCGACGCCAAGCGCGATGTCGAGGCCGAGCGAGCCGGTCGGCACGGTTTCGATCTCGACGACCTGCTCGTTCGCGCCGAGCCGCATGATCGAGCCCTTGCCGAAAGCCCGCTCGATTTGCGACAGCGCCGCATCCAGAGCCTTTGATTTGTCCACTGCCTTATCCTCTACAAGCCGCAAGCTGTTCTGAGCCATGATACATCACCCCGTAGTCGTCAATGAAGGCCGGACAATCCGTAATCCTTGGTTATTTGTACCTTTTTTGTTCTCATTTGGCAAGAGGGATCAAGCATTTGAAAAATAAACAACATCCTGATTTGTTCTTTTTTTGTCTCACGATTCGGCTCCAGCATGACCCGAATATTAGGCCAGGCTGGTTCGCCGTGCCGGCCTCACGAATCGCTGGTTGTTGCCTGCGAAGCTCCGTCGCACAGCATGGCGCTTGTGCGTGACCGCCAACAAAGGTCATATCGGCGCATGGTGAGATCTCCAAGAGTCCTGGCGGTGGGCGGCGCCCATATCGACAGGCGCGGCCAGGTGTCCGGCGCTTACGTGCCGGCTGCCTCCAACCCGGGCACGATGCGCGAGGACGTTGGCGGCGGCGTCTTCAACGCATTGCGCAGCACGGTGCGGCGAGGCGTCTCGGGCTCGTTGCTGTCGGTGCGCGGCGGCGATGCCGCCGCCGACACGGTTTCGCGCGCCATCGCCGAAGCAGGCATTGCCGACCTGTCCGCGGTGTTCCTCGACCGCACGACGCCGAGCTATACGGCGCTGATCGACCGCGAGGGCGAACTGCTCGTCGGCTTTGCCGACATGGCGCTTTATGAACTGGCATTTGCAAAGCAGATCCGCCGCTCCAGGGTGCGGGAGGAGATCGCCGCCGCCGATGCCGTCCTGTGCGACGCCAACCTGCCATCGGCGGCTCTGGAGCGGCTGGTGTCGCTTGCCGCCGGCAAGCCCGTGTTCGCCATTGCCATTTCACCGGCCAAGGTCGTGCGCTTGACACCGGTGCTCGGCGGCCTGGCCGTCGCCTTCATGAACAGGCGCGAGGCGGTGGCGCTTGCCGGACTTGACGATGCCGCCTCTCAAAAAACTATCCTCGACGGGCTGAGAAGCGCCGGCCTCGACAGCGCGGTGGTCACGGCGGGCGGCGGCCCGGTGCTGGGCTTCGACCGCGACGGCAGCTTTGCCGTCGTCCCGCCCCCTCCAAGAAAGGTCGTGGACGTCACCGGCGCCGGCGATGCGCTTGCCGGCGCGACGGTCGCCGCCCTGCTGCGCGGCATGCCCTTGCGCGCGGCGTTGCGCGAGGGCGTCGCCGCCGCGACGCTGGCTATTGAAAGCGCGGGCGCCGTTCCCGATTTCACCACGGCGACTTTCGCGCAAGCGCTGGCTCTTGTGCCCGAAGAGCAGGAAATGGCATGAGACCGGCCAGTTCACAGTGCCGCAGTGCCGATCGAGCGTCCAAAAAGATGCGCCGCACTCCGGATTGGAGATCAAGATGACCCCAGACACCGCCCGCCCCTTCATCGATGTCCACGCGCCGGTGGCGCAGGCCCTGTCGGCCGGGAAGCCCGTGGTGGCGCTGGAAAGCACCATCATAACCCACGGCATGCCCTACCCCGACAATGGCGCCATGGCGGCCGACGTGGAAAGGATCATTGCGGACGGCGGCGCGGTGCCGGCGACGATCGCCGTGGTGGCGGGCCGCATCAAGATCGGCCTCTCCGACGGAGAACGCGAATCGCTCGCCATGACCGGCGACGCCATGAAGCTCTCTCGCGCCGATCTCGGCTTCGCCGTCGCGCAAGGGCGCACCGGCGGCACCACGGTTGCCGCCACAATGATCGCCGCGCATATGGTTGGGATAAAGGTGTTCGCCACCGGCGGCATCGGCGGCGTGCACAAGGGCGCCGAAAAAAGCTTCGACATTTCCGCCGACCTCGATGAGCTGGCGCGCACGCCCGTCATCGTCGTCTCGGCTGGGGCCAAGGCCATCCTCGACATCGAAAAGACGCTGGAGGTGCTGGAGACCCGCGGCGTGCCCGTGATCGGCCATGGCTGCGAGACCATGCCGGCCTTCTGGTCGCGGCAGTCGCCGTTCCGCGCGCCGCTGACCTTGCACGCGCCGGAAGAGATCGCGCATTTTTACAAGACGCGACAGGCGCTGGGCCTGAGCGGCGGCATGCTGATCGCCAATCCGGTGCCGGAGGATCACGAAATCCCGGCCGGCGAGATGGCCGGCTACATCGAGGCCGCCCAGAAGGCCGCCGAGGCGCTCAACGTTACCGGCAAGGCGGTGACGCCGTTCCTGCTCTCCAAAATCCTCGAACTCACCGGCGGCCGGAGCCTGAAGACCAACATCGCGCTGGTCGAAAACAATGCTCGGCTGGCAGCGCGAATTGCCGGGGCGCTGTAGGACGCCGGAAATACGAGCGGCGGCACCACGGCTACTCGCGACCACCGAGTTCCGTCACGCCCTCCTCTGTCCTGCTGGACGTCTCCGAAAAAGTCTGCACTGCCTCATCGCCCCGAGGTCCTAGCGTTATTTTCCCGCCCGCCGCCCCGCCTCATAGGCCCGCCGCGCCCATACCGCCATCTCGTCGGGGTCGTCGAAGGCACTATCGGGAATACTCCAATAGGGCATCGCCACCAGCTTGCCGTGGCGAGACCCGGTGTAGGTCCACTGCGCGCAGCCGGCGGCCTCGAAGTCGGGCGCGCTTTGCTCGTCCGCTTTCAGCATCAATTCGCCGCGCAACACGATGGCGACGATGACGCCGTCGGCATAGATGCCCTTGCCGCCGAACAGTTTGCGGATGCTGACCGGGCCCAGGCTCTGGAAGAGTTCTTCTATGCGTTCATTGTCCATGCGCGGATCATGTCACCGCGATCCGGCCTTGTCATCGCCGCAACCAAAACCATGCTGACAGGTTGAAAGGGGATCGACCGGAGTTTCCCGTCATGCCTGTCCTGCTCAAAGGCTCCTGCCGCTGCAATGCCGTTCGTTTCGAGGTGGAAAGCCACACGCCCGTGCCATTCATGCTGTGCTACTGCTCGATCTGCCGCAAGCAGCAGGGCGGCGGCGGTTTTGCCATCAATCTCGGCGCCGACTACGAGACGATGACCATCCGCGGCAAGAGCAGCCTCGGCGTCTATCGGGCCGAGATCGAGGACGACGAACATCCGCATTGCGAAATCTCGACCGGAGAGCGCAATTTCTGCCGCAAATGCGGATCGGCGCTGTGGCTCTACGACCCGACCTGGCCGGAACTCGTCCATCCCTTCGCCTCGGCGATCGACAGCGACCTGCCGAAACCGCCAAGCAAGGTGCATCTGATGCTGAAATACAAGGCCAACTGGGTCGAGCCCGATGTCGGGCCGAGCGACAAGGTGTTCGACGTCTATCCCGAGGAATCGATCGCCGACTGGCATAAGCGGACCGGGACGTGGGTGGAGTGAGTGTCTTCGCTGCGTTCTAAGGGAGGTGAGGAGTGGTCTGCGCAGCAGGCGGGAAGCCAATTGCGCGGCTTTTCGAATGACGAACGCCGGCAGCGGGGCTATCGCTGCCCCTCATCCGGCCCTGGGGGACACCTTCTCCCCGTAAACGGGACGAAGGAAGGTCAGGCGGAGGCGCGTGCTTCTGCCAGCGCCTTGAGGTCGGCCGGCTTCAGTTCGACGGATTCGCCGCAGCCGCAGGCCGAGCTCTGGTTCGGGTTGCGGAAGGTGAAGCCGGTGCGCAGCGTCGTCTGCTCGAAATCCATCTCGGTGCCGAACAGGAAAAGTGCTGCTTCCGGCGCGACATAGACATGGGCGCCGTCGCGCTCGATGTGGTCGTCCTTGGTATTGGGTTCGGTCACCAGGTCGACCGTGTATTCCATGCCGGCGCAACCGCCCTTCTTGATACCGAGGCGAATGCCATGCGCATTCTCACGCGTGGCGACGATCTCGCGCACCCGGTCGGCGGCCTTTTCGGTCATCGTGATGACGGCAAAGCGTCCCATCTTTTTCCTTCTCCATTCCATGCAGGTTCAAGGCCTGCCGAATGATTCCTCACCTAAAATGGTGAAGTTTTACCACTGGCGCAAGTGTGCCGGACTCGACGTCAGTACCAGCCCACCGCCACCTGCGCCTCTTCCGACATGCGATCGGGCGACCAGGGCGGGTCGAATGTCATGTTGACCTCGACGCCCGACACGCCTTCGACGGCGCCGACGGCGTTCTCAACCCAGCCCGGCATCTCGCCGGCCACCGGGCAGCCGGGCGCGGTCAGCGTCATGTCGATCTTGACTGAGCGGTCGTCCTCGATGTCGATCTTGTAGACGAGGCCAAGCTCGTAAATATCGGCCGGGATTTCCGGGTCGTAGACCGTCTTCAGCGCCGAAACGATGTCGTCGGTCAGCCGCGCCAGTTCGTCGGCGGGAATGGCGGACGCGGAAACCACCGCATTGGCGGCCGCGTCGGGAACAGCATCGGTGGCTGTGCTGGCATCTTCCATTATCGTCACCCGAAAAACTTGCGCGCTTTTTCCAACGCATCAGCCAAAGCATCGACTTCGGCTCGCGTATTATACATGCCGAACGACGCCCGGCATGTGGAGGTTACGCCGAAGCGTTTCAACAGGGGCTGGGCGCAATGGGTGCCCGCGCGCACAGCCACGCCTTGCCGGTCGATCACCATCGACACGTCATGGGCATGAATGCCTTGCAGCTCGAACGAGATGATGGCGCCCTTGCCGGGCGCGTCGCCGAAGATGCGCAGCGAGTTGATGGCGCGCAGCCGCTCGTGCGCATAGTCCTTCAAATCGGCCTCGTGCGCGGCGATGCGCTCGCGGCCGATCTTTTCCATGTAATCGAGCGCGGCGCCGAGCCCGATCGCCTGGACGATCGGCGGCGTACCGGCCTCGAAGCGGTGCGGCGGGTCGTTGTAGGTGACGATGTCTTCGGTCACCTCCTCGATCATCTCGCCGCCGCCCATGAACGGACGCATGCGCTGCAAGATGTCCTTCTTGCCATAGAGCACACCGATGCCGGAGGGACCGTAGACCTTGTGGCCGGTGAAGACGAAGAAATCGCAGTCGAGGTCCTGCACGTCGATGGGCATATGGACAGCGCTCTGGCTGCCGTCGACGAGCACGGGAATGCCGCGCGAATGCGCGATGCGCACGATCTCCTTGATCGGCGTCACCGTGCCCAGCGCGTTCGACATCTGCGTGATAGCGACCAGCTTTGTGCGGTCGGTCAGTCGCTTCTCGAATTCCTCGATGTGGAAGACGCCGAGATCGTCGACCGGCACCCAGACCAGTTTGGCGCCCTGCCGCTCGCGGATGAAATGCCATGGCACGATGTTGGAGTGGTGCTCCATGATCGACAGCACGATCTCGTCGCCCTCGCCGATATTGGGCATGCCATAGCCATAGGCGACCGTGTTGATCGCCGATGTCGTGTTCGAGGTGAAGACGATATTGTCGGTGCTCGGCGCATTGAGGAAGCGGCGAACCGTCTCCCGCGCCTTCTCATAGGCGTCGGTCGCTGCATTGGACAGGAAGTGCAGGCCGCGATGGACGTTGGCGTATTCCTGGGCATAGGCGTGCTGGACCGCGTCGAGCACCGCCTGCGGCTTCTGCGCCGAGGCGCCATTGTCGAGATAGACGAGAGGTTTGCCGTAGACTTCGCGTGACAGAATCGGGAAATCGCGGCGGATCGCCTCGACGTCGTAGGTTTCGACTTTCTGGTCCATCATAAGCTCTCTTGAGGCACCGCCTCATTCCGTGCAACGCCTCTCATCCGTCTCGGCGCTTCGCGCCGATCCACCTTCTCCCACAAGGGGAGAAGGTCAGGCGCTCTTCCTTCTCCCCTTGTGGGAGAAGGTGGCCGCGAAGCGGCCGGATCAGGGGTGTTCGCCGGAGCGAGCCCTATCCACTCATCCATGCGCCGCAAACCAGCCGTCGAGCCTGGTCTCCAGGGCCTCGACGATCACCTCGTCGTCCAGTTCCTCGATCACCTCGGCGATGAAGGCCTTCACCAGCAGACCACGGGCGCTCTTCTCGTCGATGCCGCGCGCCATCAGGTAAAACAGATGGTTGTGGTCGATCTCGGTGACGGTGGCGCCATGACCGCAGACCACGTCGTCGGCGAAGATTTCGAGTTCCGGCTTGGTCGAGAACTCGCCGTCGTCCGACAGAAGCAGCGTGTTGCAAGCCATTTTGGCGTTGGTCTTCTGCGCGTATTGATGGACGTTGATGCGGCCCTGGAAGACGCCACGGGCCTTGCCGGTCACGACATTGCGGATCACTTCCGTCGACGTGGTGTGCGGCACCGCATGATCGAGCACCATGGTGGTGTCCGTGTGGGCGTCGCCGGCCAGCAGGTTGATGCCGCGCAATTGGAAGTCAGCGCCCTCGCCCGTCGTCTTCACCACGACCTCCTGGCGCACGAGCTTGCCGCCGGCGTTCATGACGAACAGCGTCAGCTTCGCATTCTTGCCGATATGAGCCTTGAACTGCGCCAGATGCGTTGCCGTGTCCGGCTGCTCCTGGATGATCAGCCACGTCACCTCGGCGCCTTCGCCGAGCACGAGCTGGCTGACCGAGCTGACAAGGGCCGCGCCCTCGCCGGCCTGGCGTTCGACGATCACAGCCTTCGCGTCGGCGCCGGCGCGCACGGCCAGGCGTACATGCGTCTGGCCGCCGGCCTGCAGGTTTTGCAATTCGATCGGCTTTTCCACTTGGGTGCCATCGGCGATGTCGACGAAATAACCGTCGGCGACGAAAGCCGTGTTCAACGCCCCGATGGCATCGTCGCTGCCGTAGGGATCGAGCCCAGGCGCGATGCTGCCGTCGGTCAGTTTCTCCGACAGGCACTGGACGCTGACGCCTTCGATTGCGGGCGTTTTGGCGCTCGACACGCCGTTGAGAAGCGGCAACACGGTGGAACCTTCAACAACTGGCGCGATGGCTTTGGCCACGGCCGTCGGGTCGAAGTCCGGCACCGCATTCAGCAGCCGCCGCAGGTCGGTGTAGTGCCAGGATTCGATGCGCCGTGTCGGCAGTCCGTGCTTTACCGCCTCGATGGCGTCGTCGCGCTTCAACATCACCGCGCCGTCGCCTGGCAGCAGCGACAACCGTTCGCCGAAAGCGTCGATCAACGCTGTTTCGGCCGGTGTCCGCTGGGGTTGTGTGTGCATGTTCATCAGTCTTGCCTTGCCTTCTGGCATCTCACGCGGCTTCACCGATCACGCCGGCATAGCCATTGGCCTCGAGGTCGAGCGCCAGCGACTTGTCGCCGGACTTGATGACCTGGCCCTTGTAGAGCACGTGCACGGTGTCGGGCACGATGTGTTCGAGCAGCCGCTGATAGTGCGTGATGACGACGATGGCGCGCTCGGGCGAGCGCAACGCGTTGACGCCATCGGAGACGATCTTGAGCGCATCGATGTCGAGCCCGGAATCGGTCTCGTCAAGCACGCAGAGCTTTGGCTCCAAAAGCTTCATCTGCAGAATCTCGGCGCGCTTCTTCTCGCCGCCGGAGAAGCCGACATTGAGCGGCCGCTTGAGCATGTTCATGTCCATGTTGAGCGAGGCTGCGGCATCCTTCACCCGCTTCAGGAATTCGGGGATCTTCAGCGGCTCCTCGCCGCGCGCCTTGCGCTGCTCGTTCATGGCAACCTTCAGGAATTCCATGGTCGCCACGCCCGGTATCTCCATCGGATACTGGAAGGCCAGGAAAATGCCCGAAGTCGCGCGCTCGGCCGGATCCATTTCGAGGATCGACTGGCCGTTGTAGAGGATATCGCCCTCGGTGACCTCGTAGTCCTCGCGGCCGGCGAGGATGTAGGACAGCGTCGACTTGCCCGAGCCATTCGGCCCCATGATCGCGGCGACCTCGCCGGCTTTTACCGAGAGATTCAGGCCGCGGATGATTTCGGTGCCGTCATCGACGATGCGGGCATGCAGGTTCTTGATCTCAAGCATTCTTTTCTTCCTGAATATCTGTCCGGTCAGCCGACCGAGCCCTCGAGCGAAATCCCGATCAGCTTCTGTGCCTCGACGGCGAATTCCATCGGCAGCTGCTGGATGACGTCCTTGACGAACCCGTTGACGATCAGCGCGATCGCTTCCTCCTCCGGAATGCCGCGCTGCATGACATAGAATTTCTGGTCCTCGGAAATCTTCGATGTCGTCGCTTCGTGCTCGAACTGCGCGGTCGCGTTCTTGGCTTCCATGTAAGGCACCGTGTGGGCGCCGCACTGGTCGCCGATCAGCAGCGAGTCGCAATTGGTGAAGTTGCGCGCATTGGTCGCCTTGCGATGCGCCGAAACCTGGCCGCGATAGGTGTTCTGCGAAAAACCGGCGGCGATGCCCTTGGAGATGATGCGGCTCGACGTGTTCTTGCCGAGATGGATCATCTTGGTGCCGCTGTCGACCTGTTGGTAGCCGTTCGACACGGCGATCGAATAGAACTCGCCGCTGGAATCGTCGCCGCGCAGGATGCAGCTCGGGTATTTCCACGTGATCGCCGAGCCGGTCTCGACCTGCGTCCACGAGATCTTCGAGCGGTGGCCACGGCAATCGCCGCGCTTGGTAACGAAGTTATAGATGCCGCCCTTGCCCTCGGCGTCGCCGGGGTACCAGTTCTGCACCGTCGAATATTTGATCTCGGCATCGTCTAGCGCCACCAGTTCGACGACTGCGGCATGGAGCTGGTTCTCGTCGCGCTGCGGCGCCGTGCAGCCTTCGAGATAGGAGACGTAGGCCCCCTCCTCGGCGATGATCAGCGTGCGCTCGAACTGGCCGGTGTTCTTCTCGTTCATGCGGAAATAGGTCGACAGTTCCATCGGGCAGCGAACGCCCTTGGGCACGAAGACAAACGAGCCGTCGGTGAAGACGGCCGAATTCAGCGTCGCATAAAAATTATCCGACGTCGGCACGACCGAGCCGAGATATTTCTTCACCAGTTCCGGATGCTCGCGGATGGCTTCCGAGATCGAGCAGAAGATGACGCCCGCCTGCGCCAGTTCCTTCTTGAACGTGGTGACGACGGATACCGAATCGAACACGGCGTCGACGGCGACGCGGCCGGACTTGTAGACGTTGTCGCTGGCTTCCTCGAGCTCGGACGCATCGGTCTTCTGCACGCCGGCCAGGATCTCCTGCTCCTTCAGCGGAATGCCGAGTTTCTCGTAGACCTTCAAGATCTCCGGATCGACGTCGCTGAGCGAGCTCGGTCCGGGCGTGCTCTTCGGCGCCGCGTAGTAATAGATGTCCTGGAAATCGATCTTGGGATAGTTAACGCGCGCCCAGGTCGGCTCTTCCAGCGTCAGCCAGCGCCGATAGGCTTCCAGACGCCATTCCAGCATCCAGGACGGTTCGTCCTTCTTCGCCGAAATGAAACGGATGATGTCTTCGCTCAGGCCCTTGGGGGCCTTGTCGACAGCGATTTCGGTCTGGAACCCGTATTTGTATTGGTCGACGTCGATCTTTCGGACCCGATCGATCGTGTCCTGCACAGCAGGCATATGCGTTCTCCATCCACGCCGGGGTCAAGGCCCGACAGTTTTCAAACTATGGCACCGCCGGATAAGCACCCAAGGAGCACCCGCGGCGGCGTAAGTTTCATATAGTGCGCCTCGGCCGGAAATTCACCCGGCCAGCATGAAACGCACGGCTCTACCAGGCCGAAAGGCCCAAATTCGTCCAACCGCTACGCGGCCTTCTCCTTGCCCACCCGACGTGCGGCGATTTCTGCCAACGCCAGGCGGAACGCCTCGATGTCCTGCGCGCCGGTCGCCGCGCCGATCGACAAGCGCAACGCACCCAGACTGTCACCGTGACCCATGGCCTTCAGCACATGGCTCGGGCCGACTTTACCCGACGAGCAGGCGGAACCCGCCGACAGCGCCACACCGGCCAGGTCGAAGGCGATCTGTACAGTCTCGGCCTTGACGCCGGGAATAGCGAAGAATGTCGTGTTGGCAAGCCTCGGCGCGCCAGTTCCGAAGATTTCCACGTCCGGTATCAACATTTTAACGATGGCCTCGATCTCGTCGCGACGCCGACGCAGGGCATCGATGGCCTCCAATCCGATGAGAGCCTCCCGCGCCGCCGCGCCAAATCCCGCAATGCCGGGCAGGTTCTCGGTGCCGCCGCGATGGCCCTTTTCCTGGCCACCGCCGTTGATGAGCGGCTTCGGCATCATCAGATCGGCAGCGGCGACGATGGCGCCGACGCCCTTGGGGCCGCCAATCTTGTGCGACGACAGTATCAGATAGTCGGCGTAACCCGCCGAAATGTCGATCGAAATGCGCCCTGCCGCCTGAACCGCGTCTACGACGAGGACACCGTCGACCGCCTTTACGATTTCGGCGATACGATCGACCGGCTGGATGACACCAGTCTCATTGTTGGCGGCATGGATTGCCACCAGCGGCAGGCCGGCGGCCTTATCGTGCGCGGCAAGCGCGTTTGCCATTGCTTCGAGGTCGACAATTCCATTGGCGTCGACGCCGATCCGCGTCACCTGCGAGGCCGGGAAGGACCCGCCGTTCAACAGGCAGGGGTGGTCGGCTTCGCAGACATAGAGATGGCTCATGCGGATGGTCCCGCGCCCCATCCGCCAATCGGGCGTCAGCAGCGTCGAGGCGGCTTCCGTGGCGCCTGACGTGAACACGACATGCCCAGCCTTGGCCTTCACCAATTCCGCCACATCACGCCTTGCAGTTTCGATCAGGCGACGCGCCGCACGCCCTTCGGCATGGACCGATGATGGGTTGGCGGCCACATCGAGCGCCGCGACCATAGCCTCGCGTGCCGCTGCAAGCAGGGGCGCACTGGCATTGTAGTCGAGATAGGCGCGCATTCCGGCCATTTTCTTCCAGCTGGTCCCGTCAGAAGCCATTCCACCGAGATATCGCGTTATTTCCTTGAAATTCCAAGGCAAGCCGTCCTATTTACGCGGCTTGCGGCGCGGGCAGCCGGACGATTGCGTTCCGGCCACCCAGTTTTGAACAATTCTAAACTAGCTTCTATGAAGACGCTCGCCCTGCGTCAAGGCCAGAGGAAGGTTCTCCGGGCGCCGCGCATTCTTATTACCCAAGTTGGAGTATTTCATGCCTGAGGTCATTTTCACCGGTCCGGCCGGCCGTCTGGAGGGTCGATACCAGCCCTCGAAGGAAAAGAGCGCGCCGATTGCCATTGTCTTGCATCCGCACCCGCAATTCGGCGGGACGATGAACAACAAAATCGTCTACGACCTCTTCTACATGTTCCAGAAGCGCGACTTCACCACGCTGCGCTTCAATTTCCGCGGCATCGGGCGCAGCCAGGGCGAATTCGATCACGGTACCGGCGAATTGTCGGATGCGGCCGCCGCACTCGACTGGGTGCAGTCGCTGCATCCGGATTCCAAGAGTTGCTGGGTTGCCGGCTATTCGTTCGGCTCGTGGATCGGCATGCAGCTTTTGATGCGCCGGCCCGAGATCGAAGGCTTCATCTCGGTCGCGCCGCAACCCAACACCTACGACTTTTCCTTCCTGGCGCCCTGCCCCTCCTCGGGGCTCATCATCCATGGCGACGCTGACAAGGTGGCGCCGCCGAAGGACGTGCAAGGCCTGGTCGACAAGCTGCACACGCAAAAGGGCATCACCATCACGCAGAAGACATTGCCCGGCGCCAATCATTTCTTCGCCAACGATGCCGAACTGCTGATCGAGGAATGCGCGGATTATCTCGATCGCCGGCTGGCCGGCGAATTGTCGGATCCGCGCCCGAAGCGGCTGCGCTAAAGGACGGATGATCGCGATGTACCAGCCTCCTCATTTCCAGGAAACACGGCCGGAGGTGCTGCACGGGCTGATCCGGGCACATCCGCTCGGCCTCTTGGTTTCCAGCGGACCCGAGGGGCCGGTCGCCGACGCCATTCCGTTCCTGATCGACGCCGATGTCGGGCCAAATGGCAGGCTGCGCGCACATCTGGCCAAAGCCAATCCTCAATGGCGCCTCATCGCCGACAACCCGGCATCGCCCGTGCTGATCGTCTTCCAGGGTACCGACGCCTATGTGACGCCGTCCTGGTACGAGACCAAGCGCGAGACCGGCAAGGTGGTGCCGACCTGGAACTATGCCATCGTGCAGGTGCGCGGCATCGCGAAGGTGATCGACGATCAGGACTGGCTGGCGCGGCAGATCGCCGACCTGACGGCTTCGCAGGAAGGCACGCGTGAGGCGCCATGGGCGGTAACGGATGCGCCTGCCCCGTTCATCCAGTCGCAGATCAAGGGCATCATCGGGCTGGAGATCGAGATCGCCGAAATCCATGGCAAATGGAAGGTCAGCCAGAACCGTCCCGTCGCGGATCGCGCAGGCGTTGCGCACGGGCTTGAAAGCGAGACGGCAAATTCGTCCGACATGGTGAACCTGGTAAGGTCCTATGGCGGACTGAACGGCGACTAAATCCCAGGCTCGATGGATCAGACGGCCGTTCGGCTTGTTCGACCGATCAGCCGAAACGTCTGCTTGCGCACCGGCAATCCCGATCGTGTCGGGCTGAAGATGAAGCCGAGCCGGGCAAAGACCAGTCCGCAAACCAGCGCGAAGGCAAAGCCAAGACCAAAGCCGGCGACGGTATCACTCGGATAATGCGCGCCGACGAAGACCCGCGTCGAGGCTATGCAGGCCGTGACCGGCAAGGCGATGTACCAGCGCCGCGGGAACAAAAGCAGCAGGATGCCGAACACGGCCCCCATCGTCGTGGCGTGACCGGACGGAAAACCGGCAAAGCGCGCATCGAAGGCGAAGGGACGCAGAGACAGCACACCAAGATCCTGAAAATAGAGCGGGCGCGCGCGGCCGATCGCATATTTCAGGACATTGACCAGCAGGCCGGACAGGCCGATGGCGCTCAACGCAAGGAACGCCAGGCAGGTCCAATTGTAGACGAGTATCAATGACCGCCGCGACAGGCTTCGCCAGTCCGTCAGATTGGCCCCTATGAGCAAGAGTGCCGGAGGGATGAGATACCAGCCGCCTAGGCCGAACTGCGTCAGGAACTCGGCAAGCCGGCCGAAGCCCGCCGACCACCGGCCGTGCAGCAGTCCCGCCGGCGTGTCGAGGCCGGCGAAGGCCGCTGCCGTGAGCAAAATCCAGGCCGAGATCCAGAGCGGCCATATGACCTTGGGATACGAGGCGGAACGAGCGGCGAAGCGCCCTCTCACGATCCGCAGCGTGTCGCGGAAATTGCCGACCGACCGACGCACCACCGCAGCGGGCGCAACGGAAACGGAAGGGCGCGGTTTCACCAGCATTGAAAACCCGATCCCGTTGTCGAACTCATTGGGCGATACGGTAGAGGCCGAGCGACATTTTGTCTCCCGATGAAAAGTTGACCCCGTCGATCGTCGTAAGACGGCTCGCCGCCTTGCCTTGCCCGGCCAGCAATCCATTGAGTTTCTGCTCATCCTCGACCGGCGCCAGTCCCAGCGCGCAGGCGGGGTCGGCAAGCAGATGCTTTGCCACGCCATCGATGTCGGTCAGTATCGTTTTCGTGCCCACCAGGAACACAAGGCTCGGCTCGTGATACCGCGCCGACGCCAGCATCGAGGTGTCGCAAGGCTTGTAGACGCGCACAGCCTGGTTGATCGCCGGGCTCAGCCATATCGGCTTCAAGGACGGGGCGATGATACCAAACAGCAACCCGTAGGCGATGCCCGCACAGGCGGCGACGGCGCCGATACGGGCAAGCGGCACTTGCAACTGTCGCGAGAAGGCCAGATAGCCGGCGCCGAGCGCCGACGCGGCGGCCGGAATGCTCCACCACGAGAAAGTATGGGTGAGATAGATCGGGGCGCCCACGGAGACCGCAGCCAGGCCGAGGCTGACCACGACCAGGCCGAATGCAGTCGACCACCATAACCATTGCTGCCAGCGCCGGAGCGGCGCATTGGCTTCCTGCGGCTGCAATGTCAAAAGCCAGCCGATCAGCAGCGCCATGCCGGGATAGGCCGGCAGCACGTAGTGCGGCAGCTTGGTCGGAATCAGTTCGAATACCAGCCAGAAGGGGATGTACCAAGCGAGGCAGAAGCGCAGCCTGACATCATCGCGCAGCCGGTTGAGGGCTTGCAGGCCGGCGCCGACGGCGATCAGGCCGAACGGCCACATGAACAGCGAATAGGTCAACATGTAGAAGCCGGGCGGCAGGCCGTGCGATTCCTCGCCCTGGGCGACCTTGCCGAGCATATCCTTGCCGACAGCCTGCTGGAGGAAGGCGCCGTCGCTTTTCCAGGTGATCAGGGCGAGCCAGGGCAACACGATCAGGACGACGAGCAGCAGGCCGCGCCCCACCTTGAGCTTCGACAGCCAGCGCCCGTCGCGTTCGAATGCAAACAAGACAGCGATGGTGAGCGCCGACAGCAGTGGGGCGATCGGCCCCTTGATGAGGATCGCGGCCCCTTGCGCCAGCCAGAATATCCACCACAGATGGCCGGCGACGGGCTCGTTGCGGCGCGATGCCAGGTAAATCTGCGCCAGCGCGCCCTGCGCCGCCACGCAGCAGGCCAGCAGCATCGCATCGGTCTTGGCGTCGCGGCCCTCGAAGGCGGTGGCGAAGATCGCCGCCATCACCAGGCCGGCGGCGATGCCGGCACTGGCTCCGAAAAGCCTGGTGCCCGTCCAGGCGATGCCGAGAACGGCCAGGGCGATGCCCAGCGTCGACACCAGGCGGTAGACCCATATTGGTGCGGCGGCGCCCTTGCCGCTTAGAGCCACGGCCGCGGATTGCAGCCAATAGATGCCGATCGGCTTCTGGTAGCGCGAAGCGTCCTGAAAGCGGATGTCGACATAATCGCCGCTCTCGACCATCTGCTTGGTGGCCTGGACGAAGCGCGGCTCGTCACGGTCCAGCGGCGGCATGGACGCAAGTCCCGACACCGTCATCACCAGGCTGAACAGGAAAAGAAGGATGTAGTTCCTGTTCAGCGCCATATTCCAGCCTCTCCGACCATTCTTCCCTGATGCGCAAAGCCGCTCAATCGACCTTCGTCATCGCCGCCTTGCGTTCATTGGCGATCAGCCAGAGATTTCTGATGTAGATGAACAAGCCCATGCCCTGGCCGGCGATGAACACCGGGTCCTGCCGCTTGATCGCATAAATCAGCAACAGACCTCCGCCGAACAGCGAGAAGAACCAGAAGGCGATCGGCACGACGCTTCGCTTGGCCTTTTCCGATGCGAGCCACTGCACGACGAAGCGCATGGTGAAAAAGAACTGGGCGACGAAGCCGAGCAGGATCCACGCGTTGAACTGTTCGATGAAGACCCGGTGGATCCAGGTCACCAGTTCCTGAAGCACGTTAACCATGCGTGATTTCCTCTACTTTTGGCATCCGGCGACGCCTGCGGCGCAGCCACCAGACGCCGCAGAGATCGAGCACGCCCTGCAGGCCACGGTCGAAAATTCCGTAGTTCGACTTGCCGTGGCGGCGGGAGCGGTCGACGACGTCGCAATGCACGACATGGTATCCTTCCTGGATGACCAGCGCCGGAACGAAACGATGGGTGCCGTCGAAGAACGGCAGCTTGCGCAGGATCTCGGTGTGGACCGCCTTCAGGCCGCAGCCTGTGTCGCGCGTCTCGTCATGCAGGATGGCGTTTCTCAGCCAGTTGGCGAACCGCGATGCCAGTTGCTTGACCTTGCTGTCGCGGCGCTTCAGGCGCTGCCCTTGCGCGGCGCCGTAGCCGGGCCCGGCCCGCCGCAAGGCGTCGACCAGCATGGGAATGTACTGAGGATCGTTCTGGCCATCGCCGTCGATCGTGGCGACGATGCTTCCGCGCGCCGCCCAGGCGCCGGAGCGTACCGAGAGGCTCTGGCCGGCGGATTTCTCGTGCCGCAATTCCCTGACTGGAAACGGGCGAAGTGCTGCCTGCCTGGCGAGAACGGCTGCGGTTTCGTCGGTCGAGCCGTCGTTGACGATGATCAGTTCGAAGTCGCGCCCGGTCATCGCCGCCTCGATCTCATCGATCAGCAGCGGCAGGTTTGCCGCCTCGTTCCTGCAAGGAATGACGATGGATATCAATGCGTCCGGCATGTCGCGTGGGGCTCTGTCGTCGGATATGGCATTGGGTGGATGCCGTGCGGTGCCGCTTGAGGTCGTGGGCTGCAAGGACCTTTTGGCGCGCGCCTCATTACGCCAGCACAAACAATGAAGCAAGCATCCGCGCCGAGAGGCGGCTTGCGGCGTTTCAACAACAAGTGATTGCCAAGCCCCTGGTCGAAGTGCGATCGGGCGCAAAACCGGAATCCACTTTTGCTGATCGCGCTTGGGTGCTAAACGCGCGCTTTCACATACGCCCGCGCCGGACGGGCGGACGCTTCGGGAAAGAAAAAATGCCTGCCTTCAAATCCGATTTCCTGCGCACGATGAGCGAGCGCGGCTTCATCCACCAGACTTCGGATGATGCCGGGCTGGACGATCTCTTCGCCAAGGAGACGGTGACGGCCTATATCGGCTTCGACGCGACCGCCAAGAGCCTGCACGCCGGCTCGCTGATCCAGATCATGATGTTGCACTGGCTGCAGCAGACCGGCCATCGGCCGATCGCCTTGATGGGCGGCGGCACCTCGATGATCGGCGACCCTTCCTTCAAGGACGAGGCGCGCAAGCTTCTGACCCCGCGCGACATCGACGACAATCTCGCCGGCATCCGCCGCAATTTCATGCCGTATCTCAAATTCGGCAGCGGCCCGAATGACGCGATCATGGTCAACAACGCCGACTGGCTGATGGAGATCAACTACGTCAATTTCCTGCGCGACGTCGGCCGTCACTTTTCGGTCAACCGCATGCTGGCGTTCGATTCCGTCAAGCTGCGGCTCGACCGCGAGCAGTCGTTGTCCTTCCTCGAATTCAACTACATGATCCTGCAGGCCTACGACTTCGTCGAGCTCTACAAGCGCCTCGGCTGCCGTCTGCAGATGGGCGGCTCCGACCAGTGGGGCAACATCATCAACGGCATCGATCTCGGTCGCCGCATGGAGGACGCGCAGCTTTATGCGCTGACGACGCCGCTGCTCACCACCTCGTCGGGCGCCAAGATGGGCAAGTCCGCCACGGGCGCGGTCTGGCTCGATGCCGAGATGCTCTCGCCCTACGAATTCTGGCAGTATTGGCGCAACACCGAGGACGCCGATGTCGGCCGTTTCCTGAAGCTCTACACGACGCTGCCGTTGGACGAGGTGGCGCGCCTGGAGAAGCTCGGTGGGTCCGAGATCAACGAGGCGAAAAAGATCCTCGCCACGGAGATCACCGCGTTGCTCCATGGTCGCGGCGCCGCCGAACAGGCCAGCGAAACCGCACGCAAGACCTTCGAGGAAGGTGCCCTCGCCGAGACGCTGCCGAGCGTCGAGGTTGAAAACGCCAAGCTCGAAGCCGGCGTCGGCATCCTGGCGCTGCTGGTGACCGCCGGGCTGGCGGCGTCCAACGGCGAAGCGCGGCGGCATGTGCAAGGCGGTGCGGTGCGGCTCAATGATCAGCCTGTCAGCGATGACCGTCGCACGGTCACGCTTCAGGATTTGAGTCCGGAAAACGTCGTAAAGCTTTCACTGGGCAGGAAAAAACACATTCTGGTGCGGCCGATCTGAGGCCCCTTCACCGGTACTCGAAGATCGACCTGAATATCCCCGGCGCGATCACCGAGAGCGGGTTGATGTCGAGCAGCGGCTTGTTGGCGTTGCCCTTGAGCCGGTAGGTCACGCCGATCAGGCCGCGGTCGCGGCCATTGCCCAAAAGCGCGCCGACGATGGGCAGTTCACCGAAGATGCGGTTGAGGCCGTATACCGGCATGAAGGTGCCGGTCATGTCCATATTGTTGTTCTGGTCATAGAGCGTGCCCTGGAACGTCGTGCCGATGCGGGGACCGCGCAGCACGCCGTTGGCCAGCCTGAGATAGCCGCTGCCCTTCTCGATCTCGGCGTAACCGCGTTCGAACTGTACCCGCGAGGTGTCGAGCTTGCCCTTGACCGCCTGATTGAGGCTGCGGCTGTCGCCTGCGGGTGTGGTCGAGACGATGGATGCGAGCTTCGGTTCGTTGACGACGAAGAAGTTCGTCGTGTCCACCTTGCCCTTCATCGGCCCGTCGCCCGCTCCCGACAAGGCCAGGGCAATCGCCCCACCTTCCATGTGCTCGTAGATGTTGAGGAATCTCAGTATCGCACCGGCGTCCGCCGACTGTACGTTGAGCGAGCGTCGGCCGGCGCTGCTCGTGTTGCTGATGGCTATGGCGGCTCCCGAACTTGCAGTGGCGCTGACCTTCAGCCCGTTCACCTTCGAACCGGCCGCGCTGTAGTCGAGCTTGAGGTTGGACAGTTGCTCGTCGTGGAAACCGGTCAGCCGATCGACGTCGGCGCTGACGGAAATCGCGTCGGCGCCCGTCGTCTTGGTCGCGGTGTCGACGTCGGAGGTGAACTGCTTGATCAGCGAGCGGGCATCCAGGGCGTTGCCGCTGATGTTGACTGCATAGCCCCTGCCCGATCGCTTGACGGATACCGCCACGTCGTCGCCCCGGTTCAGCGCGACTTTGCTGAACTTTGCCGACGACAGGGCCCCGTTGACCAGCACGATGTTGCCGTCGACGGAAAATGTCTTGCCGCCGAGGTCGAAGTCGGACAGCGTCGTGGTATCGCCGGACGTGGTCATGACGAATGTAGCACTTGCGGGAATCCCTGCCCCCTTGCTCCATCCGGCCCAGGGGATGTCGAGCCTGGCATTGGTCAGGTCGGCCGAGACGTTCTGGTTGCCGTCGCCGCTTTTGTCGATCGCGACTTTCACGGTTCCGCCCAGCAACGGGGCCAGCCCCGGCATGGCGGCGGCGCGGATCTTGTCGTCGAGCACCAGGGCCACCTTGCGGCTGCGTGCCGGTCCGCCATTCTCCAGCGGCTCGATCAGGTCGAGTTCGGCCGGAATGCCGTTCAGGGATGCCTTGGCGGAAATCACAGCCTTTTCAGGGTCGACCGTGACGGAACCGTCGGCATCCGTGACGCTCTGGCCTTCGAACGGCTTGGCCAGTGAAAGCCCGCTGTAGTCGAGCGATACCAGCCAATCGAGCTTCGAGCTGTCGACGCCGGATTGCAGCGGAATATCGGCCCTGACATGGCCGGTGACGCTGCCGGACAGGTCTTCGGGCAGGAAGCCGACATGGCGCATGGCATTGATCGGCTCGTAGGAGGCAAGTTCAGCGACCGCGGACGCTTCGCCGGCAACGTCGATGTCGAGCGCGCCGACGACCGGCGGGCGGTTGGCCGCCTTGACCGTCAGCGTGCCGTTGCTGGCCGCCACCGTGCGGCCGCTGGGCATGAAGACAGTACCGGAAGACAGGGAGATATCGACGTCATTGCCGTGGAAGGCGACGACGCCGACGGCATCGCGTATCGGCGGGATGCGGCCAGCCGTGTCGAAACGCGATCCTTCGATCTGGAAGCGGCCGAACACCTCGTCGGCGGAAAGCGGCACGCCATTGCCGAGGCGATCAGGCACCACCTGGAATTGAAGATTGGCATCGACGACGCGGCCGCCGAACAGATTGTCCAATACCCAGAGCCGCGCGTTGCGCGCCGAAAACCATGGCCAAAGCTGCTTGACGTGCGAGACCGGCATGTCGTGCACGTTGAGCGCCAGATTGATGCCGGGAGCCTTGCCGTCAACGAACTCCACGGCCGCGGTTCCAAGGACCTCGCTGGAAGCGGCCGACCGGACTGCGATCTGATCGGCTACCAATTTATGGCTTTTTGTCTGGTAGACGCCGGCGATGCGGGCAAGGAAGGTGAGCGCTGGCTCCGGCGATTCCGAAGGCGCCAGCGTCGAGCCGTCACTGGTCAGATCGTATCGGTAGGCCGGCTCCTCTCCGGCGGCGCCGGTCGCGGGCCTGGGCCCGATCGAGCCGGCGAAATCGAAGGTCGAGCGGCCGGTCTTCAGCAACAGCCTGTCCACCTGGATCTTGTTGCTGCCGCGGACGAGCGTGGCGCCGAGATCGACATCGGCCGACAGCAGGCCACGCGTGCCGAGATCAAGCACCGATCCCCTGGACGACAGGGCAGCCGTCAGCCGCGACGCGGTGTCGTCGGCCCCCTGCGACCCTTTGAGCGTCATGCTGAGCGCCCCCAACTTGCCGCCGGACGCCATTGCGCCGCTTTCGCCGCCGTCTTCGGCGATGCCGACGGTGGCATCCAGCGACATCACGCGCCGGGTCTCGGCATCGCGGCTGGCGGATGCGGCGACGGTCACCGCCTTGCCGTCGACATTTGCCTGCGAGGAGAACTCCATGCCGCCTGTCCCCGACTGCAGGACGACCGCGTCGGCGACGGTGATCAACCTGACCGCCTCGGTGTCGGGCAAGACGAATGCCACATTGTGAAGATCGATACGGTGCAGCGATTCCTCGCGCACCGCATCGAGAGCGTGATTGATATTGGCAAAGAGCGCATCGGACAATTTTTCGGGATCGATCAGCCCGTCCCGATTGCGCAGCTCGGCCGTCCAGTCGCCGCCCGACGGCATCGCCGCGGTAACGATGCGCGCATCGGAAATCCTGGCGCTGGTCAGCCGCACCTCGCCTCGAAGCAGCGGCAGCAGGCGGATGCCGAAACGCACCCTGCCCGCATCGGCCATGGGTTTACCGTCGCTGGCCTTCAGGCTGACGTCGCTCACCTGGAGCGCGACGAAGCTCGAACTGTCGAGGGTGATGCGGGCCGGCCCGACCGCAACATCGACATCGACACCCGCTAGCTTCTCGATGGCGGCCTCCGCCTCGACGCGCAGCCGGTCGGCCCCTATTCCGGAGACACCGATGAGATAGACAGCCACCCCCGCCAGCAGCACCAGCGCAACGGCGCCGGCAAACAGCCGCGATAGGATACGAAAGCCGCGGCCGATCGCCGCCTGGCCGAGCGGCGGAACGCGGCAAGCCGATGGCAAGGCGCCCAGGTCGGTGATTTCATCCCGCCTGAACCTGATCTTCTCGTGCTGCGGTTGCTCCTGATCCACGCAATTTTCCGTTCTACGAACTCGCTCGTGGACGAATCCCCGCTCGACACTATATCGGTGTGGCTTCGCGCGTAACCTCAAACAAGGGCATGGATATGGCTGACCTCAATGTGGGCGATCCCGCGCCGCAATTCGAGTTGCCGCGGGACGGCGGTGGTTCGCTCAGCCTGGCCGGCTTTGCCGGCAGACCTGTCGTCCTCTACTTCTACCCACAGGACGACACCACCGGCTGCACCGCCGAAGCGATCAGCTTTTCGCAGCTGAAGCCGGAGTTCGAGAAGGCCGGCGCCGTCGTCATCGGCCTGTCGCCCGACAGCGCCAGGAAGCACGACAAGTTCAAGTCGAAATACGATCTTACCATCGACCTTGCCTCCGACGAGGAGCGCAAGGTGATCGAGGCCTACCACCTTTGGGTCGAAAAATCGATGTATGGCCGCAAATACATGGGTGTCGAGCGCGCGACGTTCCTGATCGGCCGCGACGGGCGCATCGCCAGGATCTGGCGCAAGGTGCGCGTCAAGGGCCATGCCGAGGAGGTGCTGGAAGCTGTGCGGGCGATTTGAGGGGCGCCTCCGCGCCCTTGTTTTCAGAAAGCGACGCGAAGCAACCCCATGCTCGCTTTGCGGGCAATTCTTGCCGGCGTCTTGCTTCGGCAAAGCTTTGTTAACCTTAATAATGTGTAGTCGGGCTGTCGTGGTGTCGTAAACGAAAGCTTGGTCCCGTGAACGCAACCGGTCAGTCCGCGATCTTTGGCAGGCGCAAGGAACCGCATACAGTCATCATCGCTCGCGGCAGCGAGATCAGGCACTTCACGATCCGGCCCTGGCTGGTTGTATTTCTCTGTTCGGCGCTGGCGGCGATCGCCATCGGTTACCTGCTGGCCACCTCCTATCTCGTGCTGCGCGACGACCTGATCGGCGCCACCACCGCGCGCCAGGCCCGCATGCAGCAGGCTTACGAAGACCGCATCTCGGCGCTTCGCGCCCAGGTCGACCGCATCACCAGCCGGCAGTTGCTTGACCAGCAATTGATGGAAACCAAGGTGAGCGAGCTTTTGGAGCGCCAGACGCAGCTCAGCCAGCGCCACGGCCGCCTCGGCCCGCTGCTCGACCGCGCCGAAAATGAAGTCGGCGCAGCGACGGCCGAAGATCCGGCAGTGCCGGCAAAGCCTGACAAACACGCCGAAGTGACCGGCAGCATCGCCCAGCCTGCTCAAAGCTACGCGCTGGCCAGCCTCGGCGCCGCCACTGGCACCGCCGACACCAGGCCGTTCTCCCTGTGGGCGACCCGCTCCGATCCGCTGCCGAACGATTCAGCCGCCGATCGTGCCGACAAACTGTTCATTTCGATCAACAAGTCGTTGAAATCCATCGAGAACGACCAGCTCACGCGCATCAGCATACTTGCTGACAACGCCTACAAGAATGCCGACGCCATAACCCAGGCGCTCGAGGCGGCCGGGCTGCCGGTCGACAGCGACTTCGGCAAGAACGAAAGCGATGTCGGCGGACCGCTGATCCCGCTCGATAGCTCGATGTTTTTCGACAGCAAGGTCAAGGAACTGGACGAGGCGCTGGACACGCTCGACCAACTCAAGAAGGAAGCACGCCGACTGCCGCTCGCGAATCCCGCACCCGGTCATTCCGTCACCAGCCCGTTCGGGGTGCGCACCGACCCGATCCTCGGCACGGCCGCCCTGCATTCAGGAATGGACTTCAGGGCGCCGATCGGCATGGCGGCCAAGGTCACCGCGCCAGGCGTGGTCACCAAGGCCGGCTGGAATGGCGGCTATGGCCGCATGGTCGAAGTCGATCACGGCAATGGGTTTGCCACGCGCTATGGACATCTCAGCGAAATCGACGTGACCGTGGGCGAAAAAGTGGATGCCGGCGCTGTCATCGGCAAGACCGGCAGCAGCGGTCGCTCGACCGGCCCGCATCTGCATTACGAAGTCCGCCACAATGGCGAAGCGATCGATCCTTTGCGTTTCCTCACGGTCGGCAAGAAGGTCGCGCAGTATCTCTAACGAACGGGCCCAGGCCGCCGCCATCCCGCGCCGTCCTCATCGCTTTTTCGCATCCTTGTCGCCGTTCAGGGCTTTTCCCTTTCGGGGCGACCGCAAATTGTCGAAGCCCATATAGTGGTCGGTATCAGATGTGTTCCATCTGCCGCCCAGGCAGATGATGGCAATGGCCGCGGCAAAGATCAGCAAGACATAAATCTTATCCATGTCCCGCTATCTAGGGCGCGGTGATCAGCCGGACACCGGCCGGCTTTTCCGCCGTAGCGGGCGCGCCCTCAAATGCGGCGCATTTTTGAATTCCATTTGACTGAATAAATATTTGGTGCCAACCTTGCCTCAACCGGGGACGCAAGGCATGGCATTGCGAGGGACCAATCAGGAGTTCGGGCGGCCGTACAACCGGCGCATCGTGCTCGAATCGATCCGCCGGTACGGCCCCATCGCCAGAGGCGATATCGCCAGGCACGTCGGCCTGACCGTTCAAACCGTATCGACCATCGTTCGCGAACTGGAGGAGCAGGGTTACGTCCTGTCCGTACGCGAGGAGCCGAAGGGCCGTGGCCTGCCACCGGCGACGCTGCGCATCAATCCCGAGGGCGGCTATGCCGTCGGCATCCACCTGACGCCGCTGGGGATCGACGCGGCGCTGATCAATCTCAGCGGTGACGTGATCGACAGCTTGCACCGCGAGGCCCCCAACGCGACGCCCGATCATGCGTTCGACCAGGTCCGCGCCATGGTCCGCGACCTGACCGGAACGCGCGCCGCGGGCCGCGTCATCGGCATCGGCATGGCGCTTCCCGGCCCGTTCGGCGTGGACACGATGAGCTTCATCGGGCCGACCACAATGGCCGGCTGGAAGGACGTGGCGCTGCGCGAGCGGCTGACGGCGGCGACGGGATTGCCGGCCTTTTTCGACGGCGACATGGCTGCGGCCGCCATGGGCGAGCGCCTCTACGGCATCGGCGCCCAGCATTCCGAATATTACTATCTCTATTTCGGCGTCGGACTTGGCAGCGCCATGATGCATGACGGCAGCGTGCTGCGCGGCGCCTGGGGCAATGCCGGCGAGATCGGCCATATTCCCGTCGTTCCCAATGGCGAGCTTTGCCCGTGCGGCAATCGCGGTTGCCTCGAACGTTATGTCTCGCTCGAAGCGCGAGGGCGCTGGAAGGGCAGCGATGCCGATTGGGTCGCCGAGGTCGGCCCGATCTTCCGCAACGCCATTGCCATCATCGAGAACCTTTTCGACCCCGAGACGGTCGTGCTCGGCGGGCTGGCGGCGCCGGACCTGCTCGAACGCCTGGCGAGATCGGCTGCGCCTCTGCACAATTCGGTTTCGGCCCGCAAGGACCGCAAGACGCCACGCATCGTCGTCGCCGGCGGCGGCCAGCAAGCCGTGCTGCGCGGCGCGGCCGCATTGGCCGTCTCTGGCGTGTTGTCGCCACGCTTCGGCCAGATGTTCACCGCCGAGCGCGAACGCGGCCGCGATATTCTGACAGCCAGGGAGGTTGCCTGATGAGCGAACCCTTGCTGGTGCTCGACAACGTCACCAAGAACTACGGCGCGATCCAGGCGCTGAAGGGTATCAGCTTCTCGATCGGCAAGGGCGAGGTGGTCGCGTTGCTGGGCGATAACGGCGCCGGGAAGTCGACGCTGGTCAAGATCATCGCCGGCGGCCTGGAGCCCACCTCCGGCCGCATGCTGTTCGAAGGCAAGGAGTTCCTTGCCAAATCCCCCGCGGAGGCCAAGGCAGCGGGCATCGAGACCGTCTACCAGGACCTGTCGCTGTGCACGAATGTCGACGTGGTGGCCAATTTCTTCATGGGCCGTGAGATCACGCGCAAGGTGCTCGGCATTCCAGTGCTCGACGAGCGGGCGATGGAGGCCGTGGTCGGCAAGGCGCTTGCCAGCGCCGGCACCCGTATTCCGTCATTGCGCACCAATGTCGAGCATCTCTCGGGCGGGCAGCGGCAAGCCATCGAGCTCAACCGCTTCGTGCACTGGGGCGGCAAGCTTGTGCTGCTCGACGAGCCGTTTGCAGCGCTTGGCGTCGAACAGACGCGGCGCGGCCTCGACATGATCCGCCAGGTGGCGAACCAGGGCATCGGCGTCGTCATCATCACCCACATCATGCAGCAGGCCTTCCAGGTCGCAGACCGGATCGTGGTGATCCGGCAAGGCGTCGTGGCCGGCGATGTCGCACGCAACAAAACAAGTCCCGATGCGGTGATCAACATGATCACCGGGGAGACGCTTGCCGGTGCCGGACCGGCGGGCTGAGGGACAAAAGAGGGGTCCGGCACTAGAGGAGCCAACGACATGAAACGAATACTTCTTTCTGTCCTCGGTATCCTGGCACTGGCAGTTGCCACGCTCACGCCGGCATTCGCCCAGTCCAAGGGTACCGTCTACTACATGGTGCCGACCTTGCTCGATGAGTTCCAGACCGGCTCGGTGAGCGCGCTGGAACTGTTCCTGAAGCAGGTCGGCTACGAGATGAAGACGCTGAACGCCGACAACAAGACCGACGCCCAGCAATCGCAGATGAACGACGTCATCGCGCTGAAACCGAAGGCGATCATCCTGGCCGCCGTCGACTTCAACGCGCTGAAGCCGTCGATCGAGGCCGCGCGCGCGGCCGGCATACCTGTCGTGGAATTCGATCGCCAGATCACCTCCACTCCGTCCGACTTCACCTCGGTAGCCGGCACTGTCGAGATCGGCCACGTCGCCGCCGAACAGGCCGAAGCGCTGCTGAAGGCCAAGAACGGCGCTGTGAAGGGCAAGATCCTGCAGGTGCTCGGCGACCCCGGCGATCCCTACACGCTCGACATCCAAAAGGGCTTTGAAGAGAAGATGAAGGCGTTCCCGGACGTCAAGATCATCTCGCTGCCGGCCATGCAATGGGAGGCCAGCAACGCCGGCACCATCGTCGCCGACCAGATGCTTGCCAACCCCGACATCGACCTGATCTTCAGCCACGCCGCGCATCTTTCGGTCGCCGCCGTCGCCTCGCTCGAGGCCGCCGGCAAGAAGCCGGGCGACGTCATGCTGATGAGTTCGAACGGCGCGCCGGTCGGCCTCGACCTGATCCGCAAGGGCTGGCTCAACGTCGAAGTCGAACAGCCGCTCTACGCGCAGGCCGCGGCCGTCGCCATGTTCATGGACAAGGTCGTCAACAAGCAGGAAATCAAGCCCGGCGACTATGACGTGCTTGGGCTGAAATCAGTGGTGACCAAGGAGGCCTGGGGCCCGAACATCAAGATCCCGGGTGCCGCGATCACCAAGGAGAACGTCGACAATCCAGCCTTCTGGGGCAACCAGAAGCCGCCGACGGACACCGTTAAGCCCGTCGAATAAACCTTCCCCAGAACGGCTCCGGGCCACCCGCCCGGAGCCGCCCTGCCCGGCAGAATTGCCCGGCATAGAGCCGCCGCGGCATTCGAACCCAAACCGGATCAGCCCATGAGCCCCCGCACCCGTCAAATCCTCGAGTTCGTCCTCGATAATCTCGTCTGGTTCATGCTGGTCTTCGTGCTGGTGGTGTTCTCCCTTTTCATTCCCAACTATTTCCAGCTCGGTATTTTCGCCAACATCATCGAAGCCTCCAGCGTGCTGGGCGTGATGTCGATCGGCCTGGCGCTTGTCATCATCGCCGGGCACATGGACCTGTCGGTCGAATCGGTGGCCGCGCTCAGCGCCATGGTGGTCGGCATCCTGTTCTGCTCTTCGGGCATCGGCTTCGGCGTACAGTTGCATCCGGACTGGCTGATGGTGCCGGTCTCGCTGCTGCTGGCGCTTGCCGTCGGCGGCGTCATCGGCGCTTTCAACGGATTCCTGGTCGTCAAGGTCAAGATGAGCGCCTTCATCATCACGCTGGCCTCCTACATCTGGGTGCGTGGCCTGGTGCTGGTCATTTCGGGCGGCCGCTCGGCGCAGGATCTGGCGCCTGCCATCCGCTGGTTCGGCATCCAGCGGCTGATCGGCCTGCCGCTCACCGCCTGGATCGCGATCGCCTGCTTCGTCGTCTTCTCGCTGATCATGGCCAAGACGCCTTTCGGCAGGCATCTGGTGATGATCGGCGGCAACGAGACAGCGACCTTCCGCGCCGGCATTCGCGTCAACCGCAACCTGATCATCGCCTTCGTGCTTGCCGGCGCCATAGCCGGCCTTGCCGGCTGGCTGCTCGCCATCCGCACATCGGGCGCCACCGCCAATCTCGGCGTCGGCCTGCTGTTCAACGCCTTTGCCGCCGTCGTCATCGGCGGCGTCAGCCTGAAGGGCGGCGTCGGCACCTTACCCGGCGTCTATGCCGGCGTGCTGCTTTTGTCGGCAATCAACACGGCGATCAATCTGATGGGCCTGCCCGCCAACTTCACCCAGGTCATTCACGGCCTGCTGGTGCTGGCGGCGGTTCTGCTCGACGCCTTCAAGCAAACCATTCGCCAGAGGCTCGCATGACCGTACGGCCAGAGACCGGAAGACTGTCGGGCAAAGTAGCGCTGATCGTCGGCGCCGCGCGCGGCATCGGCAAGGGCATCGCCCAACGTTTCGCCGAAGAAGGCGCCAGGCTTGTGCTTGCCGACACCGAGATCGAGGTGGGGCGAGCGACCGCCAGTGAACTTGACGCCGCCTTCATCGGCACGGACATCTCGCTTTTGGCCGATGTCGAGGCCGCCGTCGCGCTGGCGCTCGCGCACCATGGCCGCCTCGACATCATCGTCCAGAATGCCGGCATTTATCCCTGGCAATTGCTGGAGAACACCAGCCCGGACGACTGGGATCGCGTCATGGCGGTCAATCTGCGCGGCAGTTTCAATGCCGCCCGCGCCGCACTGGTGCCGATGAAGGCGCAGCGCCGCGGGCGCATGCTGTTCACCTCCTCGATCACCGGACCGCACGTCACCAGTCCCGGCCACGGCCACTATTCCGCGACCAAGGCAGGCATAAACGGGCTGATCCGTTCGGCGGCGCTCGAATTCGCCGGCTACGGCATAACCGTCAACGGCGTCGAACCCGGCAACATTCTCACCGAGGGAATGGAGCTTCACCGGGGTGCTGCCTTCATCAAGAACATGGAAGACGCCATTCCGCTCGGCCGGCTGGGCAGCCCGCGCGACGTCGCCAATGCCTTCCTGTTCCTGGCCTCCGACGATGCCAGCTACATCACCGGCACCACGATTGTCGTCGATGGCGGGCAATTGCTGCCGGAGGGGAGCGACTTCAGGCTGGCGCCGCCGTGAACAACGCGTGAGGGGAACAAGAAAGCCAGCGCACATCATCACTGATGCCAAGCGCAGCCGCAGCGTCCCCGCTGGCGGTGATCGGCGGGGATTTGGCCCACCGGAACCTCATGGCGATACACCCGTTCTTCCATGTGTGATTCAGGAGATAGCCACAATGGATTGGAACCGCGTCGAAGGAAATTGGAAGCAGGTCAAGGGTAAAGTCAAGGAGCAGTGGGGCAAGCTCACTGATGATGATCTCGACCGCATCGCTGGCAAACGCGATCAGCTTGAGGGCATTATCCAGGAACGCTACGGCATCGAGAAGGATCGCGTACGCCGAGACGTCGACGACTGGTATAGTCGGCAGGGCTGGTAGATAGCAGAGCTGCCAGGGGAGGCGTCTTTGCCGAGAGCCGTTATGCCAGCGGTCGGCGGGCTCTCTCCGCCTTCCCGGTCATCGGCATAATGGCGCTCCGGCGCGCAAAAAGGCACAACGTCTACACCTACAAGATCTGCGGCCAGAAAGCCGATATGCGCTACCTACGCCGGTGGATGAGCAGCCGGATCATAGGCCCTTGAGATCGGCTGGAACTCGCCCATGTCGCGCAGATGTTCCGTTATCGCGGAATATCGAACCATAAGGTTTTCCGTCATTATACTTCCTGGCGGACCCCAACCCGCCTGGCCGGCGTCCTGCAAGTCGGGTTTACCCCACCCGCCCCCAAAAAAGGGCGCCGGCCACCTCCGCTCGGCACGGCGCGCGCCTTGCGTGGATGGTGTGGCAGAATCAGGAGAATAACGAGTGGTCTGGTGCCATTCGGCAAACCTTTGGCCCCGGGAACTGCGGTTTCCGCAGATGCCCGCAAACCGTATTCACTTGGCGATCCCACCCTCGCTACAGAACTTCTGGGCACGACAGGCTTTGTTTCGATCGATTTCATCGACGTGCGGGAACCGGTCTTCTATGGGCCAGACGTCGATAGAGCGTTTGATGCGATCATCAACCTTTAACTTGTAAAGGACGCGCTCGCGCGAACCGATGAGGCGGCCGACAAGGCATTGCTGCGGCTGCGCGATCTACTGGAGGCGCATATGACCAGCGAGGGCGTACTCTTTCACTCGCGCGCGTGGATCATCACAGCTCATACGGCGACAAGGTGATTGGCTCTTGCCGCCTTGATCGTCCGGAAACGCTTTCACTGTGTGGATGTTTTTAACAAGCAGCCGCGGTTCGGCGCGCGGAGCCACGTCCCAGATCCGCAAGGTCTGGGTTATCCCCGGCAAGAAGACACTTTGACATTCAACATCGACATTTCTCCCAAGCCAAGGGTTTGTTCCCTAGGAGAAATGGCGCGAGTGACGGGGCTCGAACCCGCGACCTCCGGCGTGACAGGCCGGCACTCTAACCAACTGAGCTACACCCGCGCATTGACGAGCACGTGTCAGCCGTGTTCGTCGTTGGGCGCTGGATAAGGGGTTCGCCACCGGGTGTCAAGCGCACGAAACCATCATAACATCAAACTGGAGAAGGTTTTTTGACAGCCGGCGTGTTGTTCGCAAATACGGCCCGCAACGACGGCGTCCCACGCTCATTTGGCCTTGCGAAGCTGGCCCCGACCGCTTAAAGGTCCGGCCCGGAGCGGGCGATTAGCTCAGTTGGTAGAGCGCTTCGTTTACACCGAAGATGTCGGCGGTTCGAGCCCGTCATCGCCCACCATTCAGGCGCCTTTCATTCAAACGCCTCAGCCCCTCGCCAGCAGCGCCTCGACCTCGTGCAAGTCCGGCATGGACGGCGCGGTGCCTGGCCTCGTCACCGAAATGCCCGCAACGGCGCAAGCAAAGCGCACGGCTTGCAGGGGCTCCATCCCACGCGACAGCGCGGCGGCCAGGCCGCCATTGAAGGCATCGCCGGCTCCCGTGGTCTCGACCACCGGGCCGGCGCTGACGGCGGCGACATGTTCGGACCGATCCCTCGTGTGCAGCAATGCGCCTTTCTCTCCCAACGTGACGATGACGGCGCCGGCGCCTCTTTCGAGCAGCTTGCCGGCGGCTGCGCGGGCGTCATCGACCGAGGCCACCTTCATGCCGGTCAACTCCTCCGTCTCGGTCTCGTTGGGCGTGAGGTAGTCGCAGAGCGAATAGATGCGGTCGGGGAGCCTGGCCGCCGGAGCCGGGTTGAGGATGGTCGTCACCCCTGCCCCGCGCGCGATCTCCAGCGCCCGCAGCGCCGCCTCGATGGGCTGTTCGAGTTGCGTCACGAAGACGCCGGCGCCACGAATCAAGGCGGCATTGGCCTCGATGTCGTCGGGCGAGATCAGCATCGCCGCGCCGGGGCTGACGATGATGGCGTTATTGCCGGTGCCCTCCTCGACGAAGATATAGGCAGCGCCCGTATAGCTGTCGGGCGTGTCGATCACGGCATTCTTCACGCCGGCGTCCTTCCAGGTGCGCTTGGCCATGTCGGCGAAGGCATCGACGCCGAGGCGCGTGAGGAAGGTTGCATCGGCGCCGAGCTTACCGGCCGCAACCGCCTGGTTCGAACCCTTGCCGCCGGGACCGAGGGTGAAGGACGTTCCAAGGATCGTCTCGCCCATGCGCGGCTGCCGCGCGGCGCGATAGGCCGTGTCGGCGACAAAGACTCCGAGGATGACGATCGGCTTGCCGGCCAGCATGCCGCTACTCCGCATCCGGCGGGACCACGCCCTTGCGGAAGGCAAAACAGCCGTAGAAACGGCGCTCGCCGGTCTGGATGACGCAGTAAGCCTGCTTGGCGCGCTCGTAGAAAGCGTAGCGCTCGACCGGCAGCATCGGCCATGGCTTGCCCTCGGCGGCGTCGATCTCCTTTTGCACTTCCTGCTGGACGGGCGGGATCTCGTCCGGCTTGCCGACGATCTCCATGCGCGCGGCCGAATCGTCGACGAACGTATCCAGCGGGTAGAGCGACAGCACCGCCTTCACGACTTGCGCCGCCGGCGCGTCGATGCGCAGCAGCCGCCCGAGCGCCGTCTGGCGCGCCACCGAATCGGAGGGGAAGTTGGTGTCGGCGACAATCAGGTCGTCGCCGTGTCCCATCGCCCGCAATGCCTGGAGCACGTCGGCATTGAGGAGCGGATTGATCCCTTTGAGCATGATATTCCTCGTGAAATGAGTTTGAGATCAGAGACGCCTGCCGGTCTCGGCATCGAACAGATGGATGTGGTCGAGCCGCGGCCTGAGCTTGAGCGTATCGCCGGGCTTGAAGTCGTGGCGTTCGCGGAACAGCGCCACCATCTCGCCGTCCCCGAAACGCAGGAAGACCAGGGTTTCCGAGCCAGTCGGCTCGACCACCGAAATCTTGGCAGGCACGCCATCGGCATGAATCTCGAGATGCTCCGGCCGCACGCCATAGACGACGGCGCGCCCTTCCTCCACGGCGCTGCCGGGCGTGACCGGGAACAGAGCGCCGGCGATGTCGACACCGCCCTTGCGCGCGACGCCCTTGAGCAGGTTCATCGACGGAGAGCCAATGAAGCCGGCGACAAACAAGTTGGCAGGCCGGTCGAACAGTTCCAGCGGTGCGCCGACCTGTTCAATGCGGCCGTCGCGCATCACCACGATCTTGTCGGCCATGGTCATGGCTTCGATCTGGTCATGCGTGACATAGATGGTGGTGGTCTTCAGCCGCTGGTGCAATTCCTTGATCTCGGTGCGCATCTGCACGCGCAGCTTGGCGTCGAGATTTGAGAGCGGCTCGTCAAACAGGAACACCTGCGGGTTGCGCACGATGGCGCGGCCCATGGCGACGCGCTGGCGCTGGCCGCCGGAAAGCTGCCGGGGATAGCGTTTCAGATAAGGGTTGAGGTCGAGGATGTCGGCGGCGCGCTTGACCCGCTCGGCAACCACGGCCGGATCGGTTTTGCGCAGCTTGAGCGCAAAGGCCATGTTCTGCTCGACTGTCTTGTGCGGATAGAGCGCATAGTTCTGGAACACCATGGCGATGTCGCGCTTGGCCGGCGGCAAGTGGTTGACCACACGGTCGCCGATGGCGATCGTGCCGCCGGAGACGGTCTCCAGCCCCGCCACCATTCTCAGCAGCGTGGACTTGCCGCAACCCGAAGGACCGACCAGCACCACGAATTGGCCGTCAGATATATCGACGCTGACTTCGTGCAGAACCTTGACGGTTCCAAACGCCTTGGCCACTTTGCTGATCGCGACTTGAGCCATATCTCCCCCATCGGCTCCATTGCCGTATGCGCAGAAGCTAACCAACGCGACCTGCCAGGGCAAGCCGGTCTCTTCCCGACAAAACCCGGTCTCGTTGACACGGCGTTTGGTTGCGAGAATAGTGACGGGCGCTGGTCCGAATACCGGTTGCCCGAACCAAAAAAACGGAACTTCAATCGAGCAGGTGGGGTCCTGCGTCGTTCGTTTCCGAACCGGGAGAATCGTTTGGCGCTCCAGCGCCTGAGAAATTTGGCCGCATTCACAACAGATATTCTGGGAGGAACATCGATGAAAACAGGTCTCTACGAAACGCTGGTCCGCGCGGGGGCAACCCGACGCGACATATTGAAGGGCGCGGCCTCGATGGCCGCGATCGCTGCCGCATCCGGCGCCGGGCTCGGCGCCCTCACGCGCCCGGCCTCCGCCGCCAGTGAGCTGCGCTCGAAAATCCTGCAGATCCCCGGCGTGGGCAAGGGTCAGCCGACCGACGCCGACTTCCAGAAGGTCGGCGAGCTCTGCCTCGAGGCGACCAAGGCCAATGTCAAGGAAGGCGAATTCGCCGGCGTCGAGCTTACCTTCATGGGTCTCAACAACCAGAACCTGCACAATGTGCTATTCCGCGGCTTCCTGAAGCCCTGGGAAACCTATACCGGCGCCAAGATCAACTGGATCGATCTGGCGCAGGCCGACTACAATGCCCGCCTGCAGCAGTCGATCGCCACCGGCACGGTCGACTTCGACATCATCGAGATGGGCGCTCCGTTCGAGGGCGACGTCTGCGGCAAGGGCCTCACGTCCGAGATGCCCGACTGGGTCAAGACCCAGATCGATTTCGACGACCTCGTCAATTATCTGAAGCCGCCTGTCGGCACCTGGAACGGCAAGCAGTACCGCGTGACCGTCGACGGCGACGCGCATAATTTCAATTACCGCACCGATGTGTTTTCCGATGCCGACCTCGCCAAGGCCTGGAAGGACGGCGGCGGCGGCGGTGAATGGGGCGTGCCGAAGACCTGGCAGCAGGTCCAGGCGGTCACCAAGTTCCTCAAGGGCAAGCAGGTCAAGGGTCAGGACGTCTACGGCTATCTCGACGCGCCGAAACCCTGGGGCGGATTCGGCTTCTATTTCCTCGGCAGCCGCGCCACCGCCTACGCCAAGCACCCCGACGACAAGGCCTGGCTGTTCGACGCCGACACGATGAAGCCGCGCATCAACAATCCGGCCTGGGTGCGCGCCATACAGGACGTGATCGACGCGCTGCCTTCGGAGCCTGCCGACCAAATCAACGCCGATCCAAACACCACCGCCTTCCAGCAGTTCCTGGCCGGCACCGGCTCGATGGTCACCTGGTGGGGCGATGTCGGCTCGAACGTCAAGACCAACGACTCCTCCGTCGTGGGCGACGTCACCGGCTTCTCGATCCTGCCCGGCTCCGACGATGTCTACAACTCCAAGACCGGGCAGTGGGACAAACTCGCCAGCGGACCGAACTATGCGCCGAACTGCGCCTATCTCGGCTGGGGCGTATACGTCATGGCCCGCGTCGATAGCGACGAGAAGAAGAAGAAGGCGGCATGGTCCGCCGCCGCCCATCTCGGCGGCAAGGACCTGTCGATCTGGACGGCGATGTACCCGTCCGGCTTCCAGCCCTACCGCAACTCACATTTCGACATTCCGGAGTGGGTGGCGGCGGGCTATGACGAAGCCTTCATCACCTCCTATCTCAAGTCGGAATCGGACAGCTACAACCACCCGAACGCGGCGATCGAGCCACGCATTCCCGGCATCTTCCAATACTATTCAGCCGCCGAGGACATTCTGGCTAACACCTTCGCCGGCAAGATGAAGGCCCAGGAGGGCGCAGATGCCATTGCCGCGGCCTGGGAGAAGCTGACCGACCAGATCGGCCGTGACAACCAGATCAAGCTCTACAAGGCCTCGCTCGGTCTGTAGGCAGGCGTTATGGCCCGGCGGAACCTGTTCGCCGGGCCGTATCTCGGCCGGCTTCGGCCGGTCATTTGCGCAAAAGAGGCAAGAGGCGTGGCTGACCAGACTTCGACCACGAATGCGTGGCCGGCAAATTCCGTACCGACCGATCTGATCCCGCCCGGCCGCAAACGGCTTGGTTGGGCCCTGATGGCCGTCGCGACGCTCGGCCTTCTGGCAACGATCCTGGTGCAAATCCTCTACAAGAGCGAGGTCGACACGATCGGCTTCGAGACATGGCGGCCCGTGGTCTACGCCTATGTGCTGTGGGGCGTGGCGCTCGGCGTCGGCCAGGTGCTGACGCGCGGCGAAGACGGCCAGCGGGCGCTGTTCCTGCTGCCGGCGCTGCTGTTCACCATCGCCATGGTGATCTTCCCGACCCTGTTCGGCTTCTACATCGCGCTGACCGACTGGAACCTGAGTTCATTCTCGGGCCGCAAGTTCAACGGGCTCGACAATTTCTGGCAGATGCTCGGCGATCCCTATTATCGCAACGCGCTGTTCAACATGGTGCTCTATGTGCTGGCGGTGCTGGTCGAATATGTCATCGCCTTCGGCCTGGCGCTGCTGCTCAACGCGCAGATCCGGGCGCGCAAATTCTTCCGCGTCGTCTTCCTGATGCCGCTGATGCTGTCACCGGTCGCGGTCTCGTGGATGATCGGCAAATCGCTGATGGAGTACCGGTTCGGGCCGGCGGCGACACTGGCCCGCCACCTCGGCTGGGACAACCCCGCCTTCTTCTCCAACCCGATCACCGCCCGTATCTCGATCATGATGCTCGACGCCTGGACCTTCATCCCCTTCATGATGATCATGCTGCTTGCCGGCTTGCAGGCGATGTCGCGCGAGGTGCTGGAGGCCGCGCGCGTCGACGGCGCCACGGCCTGGCAAACCTTCTGGCAGGTCACCTTCCCGCTGATGCTGCCGGTGTCGGTGACCGCCGTCGTGTTGCGCATCATCTTCAAGCTGAAACTGGCAGACATCATCATCACGGTCACCTCGGGTGGTCCGGGCGGCGCCACCGATTCCGTGTCGAGCTTTATTTATCGCGAGTACCGGGACCGTTCCAATGTCGGCTACGGCACGATGCTGGCGATGGCCTATCTCGTCATCATCGTGGTGTTCGTGACCTGGCTGCTGAAGGTCGCCAACCGCTTCGTGCGCAATGTGAACTAGTGCGGCAGGGATCATGAGCGTTCAGACCACCGACTATACCGTCTCCGAAATCCGCTCACCGGCGAGCTTCATCACCAGCCGCGTCTTCATCTATGGCGCGCTTGTGTTCTGGGCCTTCATCTGCCTCTTTCCGATCTACTGGACGATCACGACCTCGTTCAAGTCGGCGGTAGACGTGACCCAGGGGCATCTGATCCCCTTCGTCGACTTCCAGCCGGACTGGAAGGGCTGGCGATCGCTTGGCCTGTCGCCGGATTCGATCTTCCAGACGTCGACCGTCCGCGACGAATTCTTCAAGCGCTTCATGAATTCGGTCATCACTTCGGTCGGCGCGTCGAGCCTCGCCATCGTCATCGGCAGCCTCGCCGCCTACGGCCTCACGCGCTACCGCTATCACTTCGCCTGGTTCAAGAACGAGGACATTTCCTTCTTCTTCCTGTCGCAGCTCATCCTGCCGCCAGTCGTGCTCGCACTGCCGTTCCTGGTGCTTTACCGCGAAGTCGGACTGCTCGACACGCGCATCGGGCTGATCCTGCTCTACACGCTGATGGTGCTGCCGATCGTCATCTGGATCATGCGCGACCAGTTCAATTCCATCCCGGTCGAGCTTGAGGAAGCGGCCCTCGTCGACGGGTTGTCGATCTGGGGCGCGTTCTTTCGCATCGTCATGCCGATCGCCCTGCCCGGCATGGTCGCCGCTTTCATCCTGGCGATGGTGCTGTGCTGGAACGAGTATTTCTTCGCCGCCCTTTTGACCTCGACCGACGCCAAGACAATTCCGGTCATGGTGGCGAGCCAGACCGGTTCGCAAGGCATCAACTGGTGGTCGATGGCAGCGCTTGCCACGGCGGCAATCGCGCCCTTGGCCGTCATCGGCATCGCGCTGGAGCGCTATCTGATCATGGGCATGACCGCGGGAGCGGTGAAATAGGCGGCGCCGTCCTTACCTTCTCCCACAAGGGAGAAGGAAGAACCGCGCTAGCCCCTCAGGATCGTGCGCAGGTGATCCATGATCATGGCAACGCCCTCTGCTCCGAGCGCAGCCGAGGCATCCGGAGCACTGGCCGTATACCAGCTCGTATTGTCGGCGAAATGGCCGGCATCGACAGCCTCAGGGCATAGCGCCAGCATCAGCGAGGTCTCGCCGATGCCGGCATGATCGAACGGGTACTTGCCGTTCATCGAGGCCGGCATCAGCGGATGCACCTGCACCCAGTTGAAAAAATTGCTGCCCTCGGCATGCTCGGCATAGTAGGCGGCCATCGCCTCGGAGCCCCACCAGCCTTCACCTCGTTCCTTCTCAAGGAAGCGGAAGATCGCCTGACGTCCGGCGGCCTTGAAGGCGAGATCGGTCGGCATGCCGGCGGCGAAATTCTCGGTCTGGTGGTGGATTATGGCGTGGATGTTGCGAAAACCGATGCGCAGCAGGCTGTAGAACAGTTCCTCCGCGAAGGGCGCCAGTTGATTGCCGCCAACCTGCACCGAGCCTGTGCCCTCCGGCGGCGCCACGGCGTAGCTCGCCGCGCCGTAGTAGAAGGGCGGCAGGATGACGATCTCCCGCTCCTTCTCAAACAGCTCCAGCGTCTTGACGACCGCCAGCGTGTCCATGCCGACCGCCATGTGCTCGCCATGGTATTCGAGCACGCCGAGCGGCAGCGCGATCGGCCAGTTCTGGGCGATCGCCTTGCGGATCTGGTGCGGCAGCATCAACTCGTAGCGCATCGCACTACTCCATATTGGTGTGACGGGCCCGCATCGCCTCCGGCGAGGCCGCGGTCAACCCCCTGAGCTTCAGCACCATGACCTCGAACAGCAGGAACAGCGCGCCTTCGAACACCGATCCCATCGGCAGGACCGATGTTTTTTGCGGACCCTGGTCGTCAGCCATGGTTTGCGCCGGCACGAGCAGCGTGAAGTCAGCCAAGCGCGCTGCACTGCCGCCCGGCTGAGCGGTCAGAAGCAGAACCGTCGCGCCGGCCTGGCGCGCCACCTGCATCAGGGTCAGCACGGTCGCGGTTTCTCCAGGCCCGGAACTGACCAGGAAGATATCGCCCTGCCCCACGGGCGGCGTGGTCATGTCGCCGACCACCGACACCGGGAGGCCCAGATGATGGAGGCGCATGGCGAAGCCCTTGACCTGCAAGGCCTCGCGGCCGCAGCCATAGACGACGATCTGGCGTGCTCCTGCAAGTATCTCGCAGGCGGCATCGATCCGGCCGTCGTCGACGCGCGCCAGCACAGTGCCGAGCTCGTCCAGAGCGGTCCTGAACATCTGCGAGCCCCCATCGCTCACGACGGTGCCGTCCAACGATCCGAGGTCGAAGAAGAGTGGAAATTCCCGGTCACGTCTCTCCCCGAACAGCTTGTTTTTATTCATGCTATCACCGCCAAAATCCGTGTCCAACGCCCCTGCGCGCTTTTGCTGTGCCACGAGCGTGATAGTGTCATGTCAGACAAATCAATGAGGCAAACGGCAGGATATGAAGACACGGCATTTCGACCGCATCGGCAATGGCGGCATCAGCTTCACCGAACTCGGCTTCGGCACGGCGCCGCTCGGCAACCTCTACCGCGCGGTCTCCGACGAGGACGCCAATGCGACGCTGGAGGCTGCATGGGCGACCGGCTGCCGCTATTACGACACCGCGCCGCTCTATGGGCTTGGCTTGTCGGAGACGCGGCTCAACCCCTTCCTGCGCGGCAAGAAGCGCGACGACTACGTGCTGTCGAGCAAGGTCGGCCGCATCATGCGCGCCTGTCCGCCGCAAGAGCGCACCGGCATCGGCAAGTTCTTCGACACGCCGTCGCGCAAGGAGGTCTACGACTACAGCTATGACGGCGTGATGCGCTCCTTCGAAGCGTCCCTGGAACGGCTCGGCGTCGACCGCATCGACATTCTGTTCGTGCACGACGTCGACATCTTCACCCATGGCAGCAAGGAAGCGTCCGACCAGCGCATAGAGGAGTTTATGCGCTCCGGCTATTACGGGCTGCTTGCCTTGCGCGACCAGGGCGTCATCAAGGCCTTCGGTGGCGGCATCAACGAATGGCAGGTTGCCCAGACATTGGCCGAGCGCGGTGATTTCGATCTGTTTCTGCTCGCCGGCCGCTATACGCTGCTCGAGCAGGAGGCGCTGACATCCTTCCTGCCGCTCTGCCAGAAGCGCGGCATCGGCATCGTTTTGGGCGGCCCCTACAATTCCGGAATCCTGGCCACGGGGCCGAAGCCGGGTGCCTTCTACAACTACACCGAAGCGCCGCGGGACGTGCTCGACCGGGTGGCGCGCATCGAGGCGGTCTGCCGACGGCATGACGTGCGCTTGATCGAAGCAGCGCTGCAGTTCCCGTTGCTGCATCCGTCCGTCGTGTCGGTGATCCCCGGTGGCCAGCGGCCAAGCGAGGTCGAAAGCAATCGGTCACTGCTCGATGCGAGACTGCCGGCGGCACTCTGGGCCGACCTGAAGAAGGACGGCCTGATGCGGGCGGACGCGCCGACCGGGTAGCTCGCAATCGCGAACCTATCGACCAGTAGGAGCGCAAAAGAAAAGCCGGGGCTTGCCCGGCTTTTCTGATATTTTGAAATTTAAAAAAGGCGCTTAATTGACGGCGTCCTTGAGACCCTTGCCGGCCGAGAACTTCGGCACGGTGCGCGCCGGGATCTTTACTTCGGCGCCGGTCTGAGGGTTGCGGCCGGTCGAGGCTGCGCGCTTTGACACGGTGAAATTGCCAAAGCCGACAAGCCGGACATCGCCGCCCTTCTTCAGTTCGCCGGTGATGACGGAGAATACCGCATCGACAGCCGACTGCGCGTCACCCTTCGAAATGCTCGCGGCGTCGGCAACAGCGGACACCAGTTCGTTCTTGTTCATAAAAATTCCCTTCCATGAGAACACCGGAACTCACGACTCATCCGGCAGGAAACGGACTTTAGAAAGAAGCGCTCCCGCAACCAAGTCGAAAAGCCGGGAAAGGATGGAAAAAAGCCCGGAATTCCGGGGTTTTTCACATGAAAAAGCCGGGCGCGAGGCCCGGCTTTCTGTTTGTGCGCTGCAACTTTAGCAAGAACTAATGCGCAAGCGACTTTCCGGCGTCATCCGCAGTGTCCGTCGCGGCAGGAGGATTGACCGGTTCGACCCATTCGATTGGCTCCGGCATACGCACCAACGCGTGGCGCAACGCCTCGCCGACCCGCGAGACCGGGATGATTTCCATACCGTTCTTCACGTTGTCAGGAATATCCGCCAGATCCTTGGCGTTGTCTTCCGGGATCAGCACTTTCTTGATGCCGCCGCGCAGTGCGGCAAGCAACTTCTCCTTCAGACCGCCGATCGGCAGCACCCTGCCGCGCAGCGTGATCTCGCCGGTCATGGCGACATCGGCCCTGACCGGAATGCCGGTCAGCACGGAGACGATCGCGGTCGCCATCGCCACACCGGCCGACGGCCCATCCTTGGGCGTGGCACCCTCCGGCACGTGGACGTGGATGTCGCGCTTGTCGAACAGCGGCGGCTCGATGCCGAAATCGAGAGCGCGCGAGCGGACATAGGAGGCCGCCGCCGAAATCGATTCCTTCATCACGTCGCGCAGATTGCCGGTCACCGTCATGCGGCCCTTGCCGGGCATCATGACGCCTTCAACCGTCAGCAGCTCGCCGCCGACTTCCGTCCAGGCAAGTCCGGTGATGACGCCGACCTGGTCGTCTGCCTCGACCTGACCGAAGCGGAAGCGCGGAACACCGAGATAATCGGCGAGATTGTCCGCCGCGATGTTCACAGTCTTCTTCTTCGTCTTCAGGATCTCGGTCACCGCCTTGCGCCCGAGCTTCATCAGCTCGCGCTCCAGGCTCCTGACGCCCGCTTCACGGGTGTAGGTCTGGATGATGGCGCGGATCGCGTCCTCACTGACGGAGAACTCCTTCGGCTGCAGCGCGTGATCGCGCACCACCTTCGGCAGCAAATGCCGCTTGGCGATCTCGATCTTCTCGTCCTCGGTGTAGCCGGCGATACGGATGATTTCCATGCGGTCCATCAAGGGCGCAGGGATGTTCAGCGTGTTCGCCGTCGTCACGAACATCACACTCGACAGGTCGTACTCGACCTCCAGATAGTGGTCCATGAACGTCGAGTTCTGCTCGGGGTCGAGCACCTCCAGCAAAGCCGACGACGGATCGCCGCGGAAATCCTGGCCCATCTTGTCGATCTCGTCGAGCAGGAAGAGCGGATTGGATTTCTTCGCCTTCTTCATCGACTGGATGACCTTGCCGGGCATCGAGCCGATATAGGTGCGCCGGTGGCCGCGGATCTCGGCCTCGTCACGCACGCCGCCCAGCGCCATGCGGATGAACTCGCGGCCGGTCGCCTTGGCGATCGACTTGCCGAGCGAGGTCTTGCCGACGCCGGGAGGGCCGACGAGGCACAGGATGGGCCCCTTGAGCTTCTTCTGGCGGCTTTGCACGGCGAGATACTCGACGATACGGTCCTTGACCTTGTCGAGACCGAAATGGTCGGTGTCGAGCACGTTCTGCGCGAACGCCAGGTCCTGCTTGACCTTGGAGTTCTTGCCCCACGGAATCGACAGGATCCAGTCGAGATAATTACGCACCACGGTGGATTCCGCCGACATAGGCGACATCGTCCTCAGCTTCTTCAATTCGGCTTCCGCCTTTTCGCGGGCCTCCTTGGAGAGCTTGGTCTTCTTGATGCGGGCCTCGATCTCGGCGGCCTCGTCGCGGCCGTCCTCGCCTTCGCCGAGCTCCTTCTGGATCGCCTTCATCTGCTCGTTGAGGTAGTATTCGCGCTGCGTCTTCTCCATCTGGCGCTTGACGCGCGAGCGGATGCGCTTCTCCACCTGCAGGACGGATATCTCGGCTTCCATGAAGCCCATCGCCTTTTCCAGCCGCTCCTTGACCGAGAGCGTGGCCAGCATCTCCTGCTTCTCGGGGATCTTGATGGCGAGGTGCGAAGCGACCGTGTCGGCGAGCTTGGAATAGTCGTCGATCTGGCTGGCGGCACCAACCACCTCGGGCGAGATCTTCTTGTTGAGCTTGACGTAGTTCTCGAAGTCGGTGACGACCGAACGAGCCAGCGCCTCGACCTCAACCTCTTCCTCTTCCGGCTCGACCAGCGCGGTGGCGCGGGCCTCATGGAAGTCGGGACGGTCGGTGAACGCGGTGATTTTCGCGCGCGAGGCGCCTTCGACCAGTACCTTGACGGTGCCGTCGGGCAGCTTCAGCAATTGCAGCACGTTGGCGAGCGTGCCGATATCAAAGATGGCATCGGGCTCCGGATCGTCATCGGCGGCATTCATCTGGGTGGCGAGCAGGATCTGCTTTTCCTGACCCATCACCTCTTCCAGCGCCTTGATCGACTTTTCACGCCCGACAAAGAGCGGAACGATCATGTGCGGGAACACCACGATGTCGCGCAGTGGGAGGACTGCGAAGACGCCGTCGCTGGGAGCCTTGGTTATTTTGGCCATTGTCCAACCTTTCATGTCGCGGCCGCCAATCGGCCAACCGCGAATCTTATATTAACGACCGGGGATCGTTCCGCCTACCACCGTTGTGACGGGAGTTTTACAGCACAGAAATCGGGCACCTCGGCCTTCCCATGTTAGGTGGATGCAGGAGGGCCAAAGATCAAGAGTTAACATCGCCGGCTTTCCATTCCATCACGAAGGTCGCACGCCCCTCATGGCAAAACGGCGCCCCGAGGGCGCCGTTCCACAAAAATATGGGCTCAAGTGGCATGTCAGGCGCTGACATTGCCCTTCTTTTCCTTCTGTTCGGAATAGATGTAGAGCGGCCGGGCGCTGCCGGTCACCACTTCTTCCGAAATCACCACTTCGCGCACGCCTTCGAGCGCCGGCAGTTCGAACATGGTGTCGAGCAGGATCGCTTCCATGATGGAGCGCAGGCCACGCGCGCCGGTCTTGCGCTCGATGGCGCGCTTGGCGATCGCAGACAATGCGTTCTCGTGGAAGGTCAGGTCGACATTCTCCATCTCGAACAGCCGCTGGTATTGCTTGACCAGTGCGTTCTTCGGTTCGGTCAGGATCTGGATCAGCGCCGGCTCGTCGAGGTCTTCCAGCGTCGCCAGGACCGGCAGACGGCCGACAAACTCGGGAATGAGGCCGAACTTCAAGAGGTCCTCTGGCTCCACAAGGCGGAAGACATCGCCGGTGCGGCGATCCTCGGGCGATGCCACGGTGGCGCCGAAGCCGATCGAGGTCTTGCGGCCACGATCCGATATGATCTTATCCAGCCCGGCGAAGGCGCCGCCGCAGATAAACAGGATGTTGGCGGTGTCGACCTGCAGGAACTCCTGCTGCGGATGTTTCCTGCCGCCCTGTGGCGGTACCGAGGCGACAGTGCCTTCCATGATCTTCAACAGCGCCTGCTGCACGCCCTCGCCCGACACGTCGCGGGTGATGGAGGGGTTATCGGACTTGCGCGAGATCTTGTCGATCTCGTCGATGTAGACGATGCCGCGCTGGGCGCGTTCGACATTGTAGTCGGCCGACTGCAACAGCTTCAGGATGATGTTCTCGACGTCCTCGCCGACATAGCCGGCCTCGGTCAGCGTCGTGGCATCGGCCATGGTGAAGGGCACGTCGATGATGCGGGCCAGCGTCTGCGCCAGCAGCGTCTTGCCGCAACCGGTCGGGCCGATCAACAGGATGTTGGACTTGGCCAGTTCGACATCGTTGTTCTTGCCGGCATGGGCGAGGCGCTTGTAGTGATTGTGGACGGCCACCGAAAGCACGCGCTTGGCGTACGGCTGGCCGATAACGTAGTCGTCGAGAACCTTGAGGATCTCCTGCGGGGTCGGCACACCCTCGCGCGACTTCACCATCGAGGTCTTGTTCTCCTCGCGGATGATGTCCATGCACAGCTCGACGCATTCGTCGCAGATGAAGACCGTCGGGCCGGCGATCAGCTTGCGCACCTCATGCTGGCTTTTGCCGCAAAACGAGCAATAAAGCGTGTTCTTGGAATCGCCGCTGTTGTTGCCGACTTTGCTCATTTTCATGTCCTTTCATGGCCGCCCGCCGATGGTCTGGCTGAAAGGGCGCATACTCTATTTATCGCGGGAATCCGCCGCCGCCAGTATCCCGGCTCCCGCAACGTATTCCGTACGAAACACAAATCAGAAAACGTGGCAATGATTCGCAGCAACCCCACACAAAGCTAAGCCGTCGAAAATCAACATAGCCTTAACGTAGGCAATCCCGATCGTCGAGGGAACAGCCAATTGTGGCCGAAATGCCGCAAGACGCGCCAAAAGCGCGTGATGCCGCCATCCAACTGCCAATATGCCGTTATGCCAGCGCCCCTTCGGCCGCTTCGCGCGACGAAATGACCTTGTCGATCAGGCCGAAGTCCTTGGCCTCGTCCGCGGTCATGAAATGGTCACGGTCGAGCGTCTTTTCAATCTCGTCGTAGCTCTTGCCGGTGTGCTTGACGTACACCTCGTTGAGGCGGCGCTTCAGTTTGATGATGTCCTGGGCATGACGCTCGATGTCGGACGCCTGGCCCTGGAAGCCGCCGGACGGCTGGTGAACCATGATGCGGGCGTTCGGCGTGGCGAAGCGCATGTCCTTGTGGCCGGCGGTCAGGAGCAGCGAGCCCATGGAGGCCGCCTGGCCGATGCACAGCGTCGACACGGCCGGCTTGATGAATTGCATGGTGTCGTAGATGGCCATGCCCGAGGTGACGACGCCACCGGGCGAATTGATGTAGAGGTTGATTTCCTTCTTCGGATTCTCGGCTTCCAGGAACAGAAGCTGCGCGCAGACCAGCGTCGCCATGCCGTCCTCGACCGGACCGGTGATGAAAATGATGCGCTCCTTGAGGAGGCGCGAGAAAATGTCGTAGGCCCGCTCGCCGCGATTGGTCTGTTCGACCACCATCGGAACGAGGTTCATGTAGGTTTCGACGGGGTTCTTCATTCGTTATCTCTTGTCTCGCGGTGGGATTCCGGCGCCGGACATGCTGGCAACTCGGGCAGAATCGGTTCTGGATCGTTATTGTGTAAATAGGATGCCGGCTCATCCTTGTGCAAGGCCGACCCCTCCTAGCCATCTGGGTAAGTCGAATCAAGCTTTCCAGGCGAGATTCGCAGCGGCGGGCGCTTCCGCAGGCTCGCGACGGCACCTGCGGCCGAAGACAGGTAGCAGTTTCTTAACCGCATCACTTAACGAAATGCGCCGAAACTGCTTTTCTCGCGGACCGCTTCCCCTACAATTCAACGTTGAACTTGTGTCCACGGTTCAACAGGGGGAATGTGATGTCCAGGAAAACCGCATGCTTCGCCATGGCCGGGCTGACCATGCTTGGCTCGATTTCGCAGACGGCCGCGGGCGGCCGCGCCGTCGAATGCTATGAGCCGGTCCGCACGCCTGATGTCTATGATACCGTGTATGAGGACGTGATGATCAGTCCGCCCAGCCAGCAGGTCGATTATGAAGCGCCGATCTACGGCACGCGCGAGCGCGTGGTGATGACGGTTCCGGCACAGGTGACCTATGAGGTGGTGCCCGCAATCACCCGCACCGTCTACCACACAGTCAAGGTCGACGATGGCGGCTATTCCTGGGAATGGCGCGTCATCCACGGCCGCAAGGTGCTGTGCAAGGTCCGGCACGGGGCGCGCTATGAACGCGTCGCCGAAACGGTGGTGATCCGGCCGGAGCGCACGAGGCGCACCGTCATCCCGGCGCAATATGACAGGATCGCCGAGGAGGTGCTGGTGCGACCGGAGCAAAGGCGCGTCGTCGACATTCCCGCCGCCTACCAGACCGTCGCGCGGCGCGTGCTGGTGCGCGAAGGCTCATCCGGCTGGCGGCGCGTGCATATTCCCAGGCATTGCCAGGACTGAATTCAGGCGATTTCGGCTCGCAACCAACGTTTCAGGCCGGCAATATCGCCATCATCGACAGCCGCCGCCACGCGCCGGCCGACCGCCGCGCCGAACTTGTAGCCATGGCCCGAGCAGGCCGAGACGATCAGGCATTTGCCCGTCTCATGCGCCAGGAATTTCTCATCGTCCGTGAATGTATAGGCGCAGGTGACCACTTCGGTCACCTCATACTCCTCGATGCGGGCGATCGGCGGCGAAAACAGGTTGCGAATCGCCTCGCCCTCGCCCGGCACCGGCTCCCGGTTCCAGTCGGCGTCGCTGGTCGGCACCCTGTGCAGGCCTGAACCGAATTTCATGCCGGCACCTCGGGTCAGCGGGATCATGTAACCGTCGGTCTTGCCACCTACATCGAGGACTACGGGCGCAACTTCCCAGACGGCCTTGAGGTCCGCCGGCGGTTCGACATAGGCGAGCGCGGTTCGGTACGTCTTCAGTTCGCCGCCGAGTTCGGGGAACAGTTTCAGCACCCAGGCGCCCGCAGCGACGACGATGCGGTCGGCCTGCATCGTCTCGCCGGACGCGAGCACGATATGCCCTGCCTCGGAGTCGACCGCCGTCACCTTGCTGTTCTCGTAGACGTTGGCGCCGTTGGCGCGCAGCCACTTGGCCAGGCCGGACGCGATCTTGCGGCAATGCAGCGCGCCGCCTTCCGGCGAAAAATAGGCGTAGCGGAACGAGCCCGGCTCCAGGAAAGGCCAGCGTTCGACCGCGGCATCAGGTTCCAGCAGGTCGAACGGATAGTTTCCCTCCTCCAGCCCTTCCCGGTATTCCTCGGCTTCGTCGCCCGGCTCGCGCGAGACGCAGAGGAAGCCCCTGGAATCGAGATGGTTCTCGCCGAGGTCGGCCCACATCTCGTCCCAGGCTTCATAGGCCTCGCCGATCAGCCGGCCGTAGCCGGTCCCGGCCCGGTAGGCACGGCGAATGATGCGGTGATGGTCGCCGGATGCCGCCAACGGATTGGGGATCGGCCCCTGCTCGACGATGGAAGCGCTATGGCCGGCCTTGACCAGCGACCATGCGGTGGAGAGACCGGCGATGCCCGCGCCGACAACGATCACATTCATCAAATCAGACTTTCCGCAGCCGTTGCGGCTGGCTCAACGCATTGGATTGCGGGCGCCAACATACGGTCTGGAACCAGGCTGGCAAGCCGCGCTATTGGTCTGGCATGACCAAATCGACGCCATCCTACCTAGCCTTTGATCCAGCGACCCGTCGCCTGAGGCTTGACCCGCACGAGTGGGCTTTCTTCCAGGATCCGTACGAGGCCTACACGTTCCTGCACGATGCATCGAACGTCTTTTTCTGGGAAGAATTCGGATTCTGGTGCTTTGGCGGCTTCGACGACGTCAACAAGCTGTTGCGCGACCGCCGCTTCGGCCGCCAGAACCCGGCGGGCATTCCCGACAGTCGTGGCATCGGCCGGGATAGAACACATCTCAAGGCATTCGACGGCATCGAAGCCAATTCCATGCTGGAACTGGAGCCGCCGGTACACACGCGGCTTCGAACACTGGTCAACCGCGCCTTCGTGTCGCGCCAGGTCGAGCGGCTGCGGCCGCGCGTGGAGGCACTCGCCAACGAACTGATCGATCGTTTCGAGCCGGGCAAGCAAGTCGACCTGCTGCCCGCCTTCGCTTCTCCCCTGCCCATCACCATCATTGCCGAGATGCTCGGCGTGCCGGTCGAAATGGGACCGCAACTGCTCGACTGGTCACATCGAATGGTCGCCATGTACGTGCATGGCCGCACTCGCGAGATCGAGGAGACGGCCAATCGCGCGACTCAGGATTTCGCCGATTTCCTGCGCGGCACCATCGCCGAACGGCGCAAAAATCCCGGCGACGACCTGCTGTCGCTGCTGATCTCGGCGCAGGAGGGCGGCCAAAAATTGTCGGAAGACGAAATGGTGTCCTCGGCGATCCTGCTGCTCAATGCCGGCCACGAAGCGACCGTGCACCAGACCGGCAATGCGGTGCGCTCGATCTTGGCGCAAGGCGGCGACCCGCGCCGTTTCTTCACCTCAGCCGAGGCAACGGCGGCCGCTGTCGAGGAATGCCTGCGTTTCGACGCGCCGCTGCACATGTTCACCCGCTACGCCTACCAGGAGATCGAAATCGCTCCCGGGATCGTCGTGCAGCCCGGCCAGACGATCGGCCTGCTGCTTGGCATGGCCAACCATGACCCTCATGCCTTTGCCGAGCCGCGAGCCTTCCGGCCGGATCGTGCCGACCAGAAGAACGTGTCGTTCGGCGCCGGCATCCATTTCTGCATCGGCGCGCCCCTGGCCAGGCTCGAATTGCAGGTGTCGCTGAAAACATTGTTCGAGCGGCACCCAAAGCTTCGTCTTGCCGAAAGCCCAAGCTTCCGCGACACGTATCACTTCCACGGGCTGGAAGCGCTCACCGTCGGCTTCTGAAGGAGCGCAGGCCTGAGCTGTGAGCTGCGCGCAGCAAAGTGATCACAGCCTGATCACATACTCCTTGCGGGTGGTTTCAAGCACTTCCCAGCTTCCCTTAAAGCCAGGCCGCAGCACGAAGCTGTCGCCGGCCCTGACGGTGCGCGCTTCGCCACCCTCCTCTTCGATCACCGAAACGCCGGAAAGGATGTGACAGAATTCCCATTCGTCGTAGACGATGCGCCACTTGCCCGGAGTCGATTCCCAGATACCGGCATAAAGACCGCCTTCGCGCTCCTCGACGTTCCAGGTGCGGAATTTCGGATCGCCCGAGATCAGGCGATCGGGCGCCGGCGCGCCTTCTTCGGCGTCGACAGAGTCCGTCGATATCGTCAGGTAATGCGCGGACAGGATTTGCCTCCATGAAAGAACCGGCCTCGGGCCGGCTCGCCCTACCCCGGCGCTTTGCGCCGACCCTCCAACGAGGGAGAGAATAGATCAAACTTTGGCGAGTGCCTGTTCGAGGTCGGCGACGATGTCGGTGACGTCCTCGATGCCGATGGACAGCCGCACCGTGTCCGGTCCCGCACCCGCCTTGACCTTCTGCTCGTCGGACAGCTGTCGGTGCGTGGTCGACGCCGGATGGATGACCAACGACTTGGTGTCGCCGACATTGGCCAAGTGCGAGAACAACTCCAACGCTTCGACGAATTTGACGCCGGCCTCGTAACCGCCCTTGAGGCCGAAGGTGAAGACCGCGCCGGCGCCTTGCGGCGAGTATTTCTTTTGCAGGGCGTTGTTCTTGTCGCTGGGAAGGCCGGGATAGTTGACCCAGGCCACCTTGGGATGGTTGGACAGCCAGCCCGCGACGGTGATCGCATTGTCGCAATGGCGCTGCATGCGCAGCGGCAAAGTTTCGAGGCCTGTCAGAATGAGAAAGGCGTTGAACGGCGAAATCGCCGGGCCGAGATCTCGCAGACCAAGCACGCGCGCGGCGATGGCGAAGGCGAAATTGCCGAAGGTTTCGTGCAGTACCAGGCCGCCATATTCGGGGCGCGGTTCCGACAACATCGGGTACTTCCCTGATTTCGACCAGTCGAACGTGCCGCCATCAACGATGGCGCCGCCGATCGAGTTGCCGTGACCGCCAATGAACTTTGTCAGCGAATGGACGACAATGTCGGCGCCGTGCTCGATCGGCCGGATCAGGTAGGGCGAGGCCAGGGTGTTGTCGACGATCAGCGGCAGGCCATGCTTGCGCGCGATGTCGCCGATCTTCTCGATATCGACGAAGGTGCCGCCGGGATTGGCCAGGCTCTCGATGAAGATCGCCTTGGTCTTGTCATCGATCTGGCTCTCGAAGGTTGACGGATCGTTCGCTTCGGCCCAGCGCACCTCCCAGCCAAAGTTCTTGAAGGCATGGCCGAACTGGTTGATCGAACCGCCATAGAGCTTGTTAGCGGCAACGAAATTGTCGCCCGGCTGCAACAGATTGTGGAACACGATTACCTGGGCGGCGTGGCCGGACGCCACCGCAAGGGCGGCCGTGCCGCCCTCGAGCGCCGCTATGCGTTCTTCGAGCACCGCCTGCGTCGGGTTCATGATGCGGGTGTAGATGTTGCCGAAGGCCTTCAGCCCGAACAGCGAGGCAGCATGATCGGCGTCGTCGAAAACAAAGGAGGTCGTCTGGTAGATCGGCGTGGCGCGTGCGCCGGTGGCCGGATCGGGCTTGGCGCCGGCATGGACGGCGAGCGTGTTGAAACCGGGCGTGCGGGTCACTGAAACCTCCCTCGAAAAAACTTCTGAAATTCGCCGGCCATTCTTGGCCAAGCTCAACCACGAATGCAAAGAAGAAAATACCCTTCGGCGTGTCATCTTCGACCAGGCAGCAGGAAAATACGGCTCCTGCCGGAATAATTTTGCGCCTTCCCGTTGTCTATTTTTGCCGCACGCCGAAACTCTGGAATCCCGACCGCATCAGCGGCTTCTTCGACGACAGCACACCGGAATTGACCCCGGTCCAGCCGATCTCGCCGGACAGCTTGCCATATTCGATCTTGGGGCAGCGGTTCATCACCACCTTAACGCCGGCGGCTTCGGCGCGTGCGGCGGCTTCGTCGTGGCGCACGCCGAGTTGCATCCAGATCACTTTCGGCAGGGGATCGAGCTTCAGTACCTGGTCGACAACGCCGGCCACCGCCGCCGAGGCGCGAAAGATGTCGACCATGTCGATGGGCTGGGCAATCTCGGCAAGGCTGCCATAGACCGTACGGCCGAGTATCTCCTTGCCAGCATGGCCCGGATTGATGGGGAACACCTCAAACCCCTTGGCCAGCAGGTATTTCAACACGAAATAGCTTGGACGAACGTCGTTGGCGGACGCGCCGACCATGGCGATGGTCTTCACCGAATTGAGGATGCCGGCGATGTAGGCGTTGTCATAGCTATCGTGATTCATGGCTCGTCCTCATACAACGCCTCGGCGAGAAAGCCATCAGGATCACTGCTGAAATCGCGCATCATGCGGAAGTGGTCCGTATCACGAAAATCGGTCGAATCTAGCCCGAACCGGCTGATGCGGAACAGCCGCGCGCCTGGACAGGCCATCAGCAGCGGCGAATGCGTCGCCATGATCACTTGCGCAGTGCCCGACCGATCCATGCGCCGCAGCATCTTGAGAAGTTCGATCTGGCGCGATGGAGACAGCGCACTTTCGGGCTCGTCGAGGATGTAGATGCCTTGCCTGCGGCAACGTTCCTCGAAGAAGCGGATGAACCCTTCGCCATGCGACCAGGACAGAAAGTCGGGCGGAGGTGGCTTGAACGGATCTTCCAGGGCCACCTGGTCAAGATAGCGAGCCACCGAGTAGAAGGATTCGGCGCGAAAGAACCAGCCGGCGGTGACTTTTGGCAACCAATGGCCACGGAAGGTATCTGCCAGCGCGGCACCACTCCTGTCGATGGCGCCGGAATGGTCGACAGGCCGGTAGCCCTTGCCGCCTCCGGCTTCGTCGTAACCGGCGAGCGCGCCGATCGCCTCGAGCAATGTCGATTTGCCGGTGCCGTTCTCACCGACGATGATGGTAATTGGTGTGGTGAATTCGAGTTCGAAGGCGTGACCGCGAAACAGCGGCAGGTTCCACGGGTATTTTTCCCAATCGGTCACCCGCTCGGAATCGAGCAGAATGCGCTTGAGATAGGGCGCCTTGAGCCGCGTCAACTGCCTGCGGTGAGCCATCAATCGGGCAGCGAGATCGTACCGTCTTCCGCGATCGGAAAGGCCGGGTTGTGCGCCACTTCCCAGACATGTCCGTCGGCATCGGCGAAATAGCCGTACCAGCCGCCCCAGAAGGCACGGCCTGCCGGCTTGACGATGCGGCCGCCGGCCTCTTCAGCCATCGCAAGCACCGCGTCGACTTCGGCATCGGAGCGGGTGTTGTAGGCGAGATAGACGGCGGAAGGCGCCTTGGCGAAGGTGATGCCGGAATCCTCCTCGGCGCTGACGCGCGGGAACAGGCCGAGTATAACACCACCCATCTGGAAGAAGGCGACGCCATCGGTGATGCCGGCATGACGCTTCAGGCCCATCGTCTCGTAGAAGCGCACCGCACGATCGAGATCGTCGGTGGCGATGGTGATGATGGAGATGCGCGGCTCCATGACTTTCGTCCCTATTCGTCGATCCATTCCGGCTTGCGTTTGCCGATGAAGGCGCCGATGCCCTCCTGGGCGTCACGCGCCAGCATGTTCTCGACCATGACCCGGCCGGTATAGGCATAGGCATCCGCCAGCCCCATCTCGGCCTGCGCATAAAACGCTTCCTTGCCGGTCTTCAGCACCGAAGGTGATTTTGAAGCAATGGTTTGCGCGTATTTGTTGACAATCTGATTCAGGTACTCGCGCGGCACTATGCGGTTGACCAAGCCGAACTCCTTGGCGGTCGCGGCATCGATGGTTTCGCCAGTCAGGAGCATTTCCATGGCGTGCTTGCGCGAGACGTTGCGGGACAACGCCACCATCGGCGTCGAGCAGAACAGGCCGATGTTGACGCCCGGCGTGCAGAACGTCGCCTCATGCGAGGCGATGGCGAGGTCGCAACTGGCGACAAGCTGCAGGCCGGCGGCGGTGGCAAGGCCATCCACTTCGGCGATCACCGGCTTGGGGTGGCGCACGATCGCCTGCATCAGCGTAGCGCAGGCGGCAAACGTCTCTTCGAAGAAGGCCTTGCCGCGATCGGCGTCGGCGCGGCGCGCTGTCATCTCCTTGAGATCGTGGCCGGCGCAGAATACCTTTCCGGCCGCCGACAGCACTATGACGCGAACGGCCTTGTCGGCCCTGGCACGGTCCAGTTCCTCCGTCAGCGCCGTCATCGCCGCCAGGGAAAGCGCGTTCGCGGGGGGATTGGCAAGCGTCAGGCGCAGCAGGCCCTCGTCGCGCCTAGCCACAACCGGCCCTTCAACTGCGACAGGCTTGATGGCAAGGATTTCGGCCATGGCTAAGGTCTCCGCGATTCCGTTCCGCTGGCAAGGTATCTAATATCGGCTGGGGTTTCATCAACACCGTATCGCTTGCGCCAGTAGGATGAAGGTGTTGCCAGAAACGCGCCGCTTCGCCCATACAGGCTTGGCGCAGAATGAGGACCGAGATGCCCGCCCAGACCAAGCTCGAGCCGGTGCTGACAGCAGCCCAGGTCAATGCGCTGATGGAGACCGTGTTTCCGCAGCTCAACGAAAAGGGCGCGGCCTTTGAGGCAACCGACGTGTTTCCCGGCGGCTGCACCGTGCGGCTCAATGCCGGCGAACGGCATTTGCGTCCCGGCGGTACGGTGTCCGGCCCTGCCTTGTTCACGCTGGCCGACATTGGCGGCTATGTCTGCGTGCTCAGCCATGCCGGGCCCGATGCGCTCTCGGTCACCACCAATCTGAACATCAATTTCGTCCGCAAGGCCGAGGCAGGACCGATCGATGGCCATTGCCGCATTCTGAAGCTCGGAAAGAACCTGATGGTCTTCGACATCGACATCGTCGCCGGCCCGGAGGGGCAGACAGTGGCGCACGCCACCGGAACCTATTCGATCCCGCCGAAACGCTGACACGGAGAAGGCCGATCCGGCATCCTGGCCGGAACTCCCGATCGACACGTCCGTTTTGCGGCATGCCCGATCTGACCACATACCTTGCCTTTCTCGGCGCCGTGCTTGCCTACCAGCTTTCCGGCGTCGGGCCCGATATGATGCTTGTGATCAGTCGCGGCGTCGGACAGGGCTGGCGCCACGCGCTGGCGGCCGCGACGGGCTGCGTATCGGCCGGCGTCGTGCAAATTCCATTACTTGCGATGGGACTTGCCACGCTGATCACATCCTCGCCGCCTCTTTACAGCTTTCTCCAAATCGTCGGCGCCATCTATCTGATCGCCATCGGGGTCAAATTCCTGCTGGCGCGCCGGCAGGATGAAAGTCGTACCTTTGCCTTTGCCAACACCGGTGGCACTACAGCCGCTTTCCGGCAGGGCATGATCTGCAATCTCACCAATCCGACGACGCTTGCCTTCATGTTAGCGGTGCTGCCGCAATTCGTTCACCCTTGGGCCGGTCCAGCGGCGTTGCAGTTCGTCATTCTCGGCACGACTATGAAGATGATGGGAATGTTTGTCCTCGGCGCTGTCGCGCTGACCTCCGGCGCGGTCGGCGGCTGGCTGTCGCGCCGAAGCAGCTTCGTCGTGTGGCAGGGAAGGCTGGCCGGAGCCATTATGGTCGGCGTTGGCATCAGACTCCTGCTTGCAGTGACGAGTGGCCGGCGGTGAGCGAAATACCAGCCGTTTTGGCGGTAGGCCGTGTTGTAAAATAATACCACATAGTTTAGCACTTGAAATTTAACGGTTTTTCGATTTCGTTGACTCCCAATGATGCTTGACGAGGGCTACTCTCTCCCCTATAAGCCCTCACGAAGCAGCGGCCCGCAAAGGCCGCCGTTTTGTTATTGGCGGCGGGCAAGCGCTTTTCGCCAATCCAAGCAACAAGAAACGCCTTCCTTATCGTTTGTGGATTGGGGAAGGTCCGAACCGAAAGCAGAAAACATGACAACCTTTTCGCAGAAGCCTGCGGATGTGGTGAAAAAGTGGATCCTGATCGACGCCGAAGGTCTCGTCGTCGGCCGGCTCGCCACCGTTATCGCCAATCATCTTCGCGGCAAGCACAAGCCGACCTTCACCCCGCATGTCGACGACGGCGACAATGTCATCGTCATCAATGCCGACAAGGTGGTGTTCACCGGCAAGAAGTTCACCGACAAGGTCTATTACTGGCACACCGGGCACCCCGGCGGCATCAAGGAGCGCACCGCGCGCCAACTGCTCGAAGGCCGTTTCCCCGAGCGTGTCGTCGAGAAGGCCGTTGAGCGCATGGTTCCGCGTGGCCCGCTCGGCCGTCGCCAGATGAAGAACCTGCGCGTCTATGCAGGCGCCGAGCATCCGCATGTCGCCCAGCAGCCAGAAGTCCTCGACGTGGCCAAGCTGAATTCCAAGAACAAGAAGGTCGCATAAGATGGCTGAGCTTTCCTCGCTCGCAGAACTGGGCGCCGCCACCGGCAACACCAATACGCAGGCCGCGGCACCCGTCCATGTCCAGAAGCTCGACAAGTCGGGCCGCGCGTATGCCACCGGCAAGCGCAAGAACGCCATCGCGCGTGTTTGGGTGAAGCCAGGTTCGGGCAAGATCGTCGTCAACGACAAGGAATTCGCGACCTATTTCGCGCGTCCGGTCCTGCAGATGATCCTCAACCAGCCGATCATCGCCGCCAACCGCTCGGGCCAGTACGACATCGTCGCCACCGTCATCGGCGGCGGCCTTTCGGGCCAGGCCGGCGCTGTGCGTCACGGCATCTCCAAGGCGCTGACCTATTATGAGCCGGCGCTGCGTGCCGTGCTCAAAAAGGGCGGCTTCCTGACCCGCGACAGCCGCGTCGTCGAGCGCAAGAAGTACGGCAAGGCGAAGGCCCGTCGTTCGTTCCAGTTCTCGAAGCGCTAGGCGCAGGCAGCTTCACAATCGAAAGGCCGCCTCCGGGCGGCCTTTTTGCGTTGCGCATCACTATTGAGCGGAATGGTCGGCGTCGCGGATGAACAGGAACGCGCAAAGTGCCGAGCCGGCCACCGCGAGCGCCGAGGCCAGGAATGCCAGTTGCATGCCATCGATCGTGCCCAGCGCCAAGGCGGACCCGAACAGCGCCACCCCGATCGCGCCACCCGACTGGCGCACGGTGTTGAGTACGCCCGATGCCGTTCCCGACATCTCCGCCGGAACGGAAGACAAGAGCGCGGTGGTCATGGCCGGTACGGCAAGGCCGATGCCGACCGGCAGGAACAGCAGGCGCCACAGCAGCGACAGGTAGGATGTTTCGGCCTGGATCAGCGCCATCAGTCCGAAACCGGCTGCTCCGACGAACAGGCCAACCGCCATGGGCAATCGTGGGCCATGGTTTGCGGCAATGCGCCCGGCGGCAATGTTCGACAGGGTGACCGCCGCCATGAACGGCAGGAAGGCGAGCCCTGTCATCTCGGGAGAAAAATGCCTTTCCTGCTGGAAATACAGGCTGAGCATGAAGATCGTGCCATAGAGCGTCAGGTTGACGGCCAGTCCGACAAGGCTCGTCACAGCCGGCACGCGGCTGGCAAAGAGACCGAGCGGAAACATCGGCGCCCTCGTCCGGCTCTCGACCAGCAGGAACAGGCTTGCGGCCACCGCCGCCAATACCAGTCCGCCGATGACCGGCATCGAGGTCCAGCCCGATGAACCGGTTTCGATAAAGGCGCCGGTCAGCGAAAACAGCGCCAGCACGACAAGTCCCTGCCCCACCCAGTCGATCGGCGGCCGCTCGGCCTTGAGCGGCGTTTCCTGCAGAAACCGATAAGCCATCCAGATGGCGAGAGCGCCAATGGGCAGGTTGACCAGAAAGATGCTGGCCCAGCCAAGCGACGCGACCATGAAGCCGCCGAGCACCGGCCCTGCCGACAGCGCGATGCCGCCCGCCGCCGTCCACAGCCCAACGGCGCGTGCCCGGCGCGCCTTGTCGGACGCGTAGGCGCGATTGAGGAGTGCCAGCGAACACGGCATCAGCAAGGCGGCACCCGCGCCTTGTGCAGCGCGCGCCGCAATCAGCAACCAGGCACTCTGAGCCAGGCCGCAAGCCAGCGAAGCAATGCTGAACAGCGCCATGCCGCCAACGAAAACGCGGCGAGCGCCGACCCTGTCGCCGAGGGCGCCGCCGGCGAGCAGCAGCGAGGCGAAGGCAAGTGTGTAGGCGTCGACGACCCATTGCAGGCCGCCGACCCCCATCGACAGCCCAGTACCGATCCTGTTCAGCGCGATGTTGACGATGGAGACATCAAGCTGCACGACGACGAAGCCGAGGCTGGTCGCAGCAACGGTGGCGGCATAGGCGGCAGGGCGCTTGAGAACGATGGTATCGGGCATGCCCATGGATAACGGGTTTCCCCTGACACCGTTGCGTCAGCAGGCGCCGGCCTGCGACAACAAGGCCGGAACTTCAGCCGCGGCAAATCAATTGATGCTGGCGGTCGCGGCAGGTTCGACGCGTTCGCCCGTCTCCGCATAGGGCACGCGAAACCCATTTGCCGCCAGCCAGCCTATCGCCGCCTTTGGCTCATCGGTCTGGATGATGGTGGCGCCGCGATCGGCCCAGAAGCCCCAGGCTTCACGCGGCAGGCTGGCCTGAACCGCCAGTTCATCGCCCCGGCCGCCGGCAAGGAAGCCGCCCGGCTTGTTGACGATGGCGTAGGTGTCGGCCCAGATGTGCCAGTCGCCCCTCACCGCGGCCGCGCGCATGCGCGTGCTGAACAGCGGCCCGCCAGTCTCGGTCAACGTCTCCGCGCCGGCGCGCCAGTTGATCAGCTCGATCGCGCGCGGCGCAAAAGCATGGTCGACCGTCGCGGCGAAACCGGCGTCATGCACTGCGTCGTCGGCGATGATCGGCATGAACTGGAAGCCGCCGCCGACCGCTTCCATGGCAGCCTTCACCGTAGCGATCCTGGTCTGGTTCCACAGGTTTTCCTTGACGATGACCTGGTCGGCCATGCCGAGATCTCGCGCCACCGCGACCATACCCGACAGGTCCCCAACCTCGAGCTTGTTGTCGAGATTGATGAGGATCTGGTCCCGGGTCGCCAGCAGCATCTCGCGCAGCGTCGAGACTGTCTCGTCGGTTACGGCGCCCGTGCCTTCGATCACCAGCCGGCAACTCTTCAGTTCGGCCAGCGTGTACTTAACCACCTCACCCTTGCAGGTTGTGGTGCGATCAAGCCAGCTGTCATGCATGACTACAAACTCGCCGTCCTTCGAGCGCCGGATGTCGACCTCGACGATCTCGGCGCCGATCGCGATCGAGCCTTCGACGGCGGCGAGCGAATTTTCCGCATAGAGCGTCTTGCCGGCCTGCATGCTGCCGGCGCGATGCGCGACCACCATGACGTGGTCGCGCCACTGATTGGCATGTTCGAAGCGGTCGAGGATCTGCCTCGCACGGGTTTCGCCCGCCATTGACTGGCTGGCGGAAGCCGCCAGCGTGACGGAAAACAGAAGGCTCGGCCAGAAGGTCCGCATCGAGAATCGCTCCATTCCGGATCGAACCGGGAATAGGCGATGCCCGTGACGTCTAGGTGAACGAAGCCGGCTAGCGGTTGCCAGCGATATGTCGCCTCAGATGCGTTTCGACAGTCGGCGGAACCAGGCCATCGCAGGCATCTCGACGAAACGCCAGGTAATCCAGGAGACACCTATCGTGGCAAGGAGCATGACGAGGATCGCAACGTCCCCCGCCCAGCCGGCGCCGAAGCCGGTCGCCGGCTCTCCGCGCAAGACGATGTCGCCGACAAGACCGGGGCCGAGCTTGCGCTCGACCAGGCCGGCGACATTGATCATGCGCGCCTGGACGAAGATGTGGACCATGTAGATCGAGTAGGACAGCGCGCCGAGCGTCAGAATGAGTGGGGTTCTCAGAAAGACACTGATCCAGCCCCCCTCATGAGCAAAGAGAAACAATGCCAGTGCAAACACCAGCGGTGCTGCGATCCCGGCATCATTGTCGCCCGCCAGTGCGACGAAAAGCACAATGACAGCCGCCATGACGATTTCGGCAAGGGTCCAGCTCAGCAACGGGCCGGTCCGGGCAAGCGCCTGTCGCGCGCCTGCAATGGAATCATGCTGGAACCAGGCAAGCAAGGCGCCGAGCGAGAAGCCGTACAGGCAGCGTATGAAGCCGAAATCGAAGGACACATCCATATGGTGGGTCGAGAAGCCAAGCAGAAACAGCGGCGCGGTGATGGCGGCGGCGACGAACCACACCCAGGCGCGTGCCCCGGCGGTGAAGACCACTCCCGCGAACAACAGGTAGGCGAAGAACTCCGCCGAAATGCTCCAGCTTGGCGCATTCCAAGTCAATTGGTCCTCGAAGCCGACCCCCTGGAGCAGCAGCAGGTTGGCAAGCAGGCTCTGGAGGCTGAAGCCGCCGGTGAAGGGAGCGGCACCGGCGCCATGCACCTGCGGCAGCATCAGCCGCAGCAGCTCGAAGCCGGCAAAGGCGGCGAGCATGAGAAGGTGCAGCGGATAGATGCGGCCGAAGCGCACCAGCGCAAAGCGTGCGACCTCCCGCGGCTGGTTCAGCCGCCAGCCATAGGAGCTGGCGATGACGAAACCGGAGAGAACGAAGAAGAAATCGACAAACAGATAGGACGAACCGACAAAGGCGCTTTGCGAGATCGTCGAAGCGGTCGGGAAGTGGAACAGCGCAACCAGCAGGGCGCAGATGCCGCGCCACGAATCGAGAACCAGGAACCGCTCACCCGCCACCGTGCCGGACTGGATCGACGCCGCGCCATGGGGAGAATCAAGAAACGCGGTCTGTGTCATGATGATACAATCCTGTCTCGCGGCGGCACCGCGGCCGCGCCGTTTCGTTTCCCCAAGCTGTGACTGGCATGTTGCGTGCCGGTTCTGTAGTTGTTGCACCCCGATAAAAACCAAGGATCCGTAATGGCGAACAAGAACATCGACCATGCCTTCACAGCCCGCTCAAAGACGGGCGCTTCGCTGGAGCCGACCTATGCCGGCGCGCTGTCGTTCATGCGACGCAAATACACGAAGGATGTGAAGGGCGCGGACGCTGTGGTTTGGGGCATCCCTTTCGATGCCGCCGTCACCAATCGGCCCGGCGCGCGTTTCGGGCCGCAGGCGATCCGCCGCGCCTCGGCAATCCTCGACAACGATCCGCAATATCCCTTTTCGCGCGATCTGTTCGAGCACCTCGCGGTGGTCGACTATGGCGATTGTCTGCTTGATACCGGCAACCACCAGAAGACGCCGGGGACGATCGAACGCGAGGCGACCAAGATCCTGAAGACAGGTGCTTTCCTGCTGTCGCTGGGCGGCGACCATTTCGTCACCTGGCCCCTGCTCAAGGCACATGCCGCAATCCATGGCCCGCTCGCTCTGGTGCAGTTCGATGCGCACCAGGATACCTGGGAGGATGACGGCAAACGCATCGACCACGGATCCTTCGTCGGCCGCGCGGTCAAGGAAGGCATTATCGATCCCGACCGCTCGATCCAGATCGGCATCCGCACCCACGCGCCCGACACGTTCGGCATCAAGATCCTCTACGGTCATGAGATCGAGGAGATGCGTGCATCCGACATCGCCTACGCCATCGTCGACAGGACGGGCGGCAAGAAGACCTATCTCACCTTTGATATCGACTGCCTTGATCCTGCCTATGCACCCGGCACTGGCACGCCGGTCGCCGGCGGGCCGTCCTCTGCAAAGATCCTGTCGACGCTGCGCCAGCTCAATCAGATCGATATTGTCGGGGCCGATGTCGTGGAGGTTGCGCCGGCCTACGATCACGCCGATATAACGGCGATTGCCGGCTCGATGATCGCCATGCAGTATCTTGGCCTGCTGGCCGAGCGGAAAGCACGGCTCGAAGAGCTGAACAACGGCAGCCACAACGGCGCCGCGGTGAATCAAGGCAACGGCATATAGTTTTTCGATATCAGGGAATTTGATCAGCCAATGAAACCGAGAATCTTCATCGACGGCGAGCACGGCACCACCGGCCTCCAGATCCGGGCGCTGCTTGCCGAGCGCGGCGACCTGGAGATCATTTCAATTCCCGCCGAGCGCCGCAAGGAAACGGCGGCGCGAGCCGAATTCCTCAATGCCGCCGACGTTGCGATCCTGTGTCTCCCGGACGATGCGGCGAAGGAAAGCGTGTCGCTGATCTCCAACGAGACCACCAGAGTCATCGATGCTTCGACCGCGCATCGCGTCGCGCAAGGCTGGGAATATGGCTTTGCCGAGATGGACAAGGAGCAGGCGAAGAAGATCGGGGCGGCAAAACGCGTCGCCAATCCCGGCTGCTGGCCGCAAGGACCGATCGCGATGCTGCGGCCGCTGGTCGCCGCCGGCCTTCTGCCCGCGGATTTCCCGGTCACCGTCAACGGCATCTCCGGTTATTCGGGCGGCGGCCGCCCGATGATCGAGGACTATGTCGCCAAGGGCGAGGACGCCTCTGAATTTCTACCCTACGGGCTCACCCTCCAGCACAAGCACGTGCCGGAGCTCAGGGCCTATGCGAAACTGTCGCACGATCCGATCATGCAGCCAGCGGTGGGCAATTTCGCGCAAGGCATGATCACGGTGGTGCCGCTGCAGCTCGGTGGCCTCGACCATGTGCCGACCGGTGCGGAACTCCATGCAGCCATCGCCGACCATTTCGCCGCCATCAAGGGCGGCGTGGTCGAAGTGGCGCCCTATGCGCATCTGGAGCGCATTCCGGAGATCGATCCGGAAATCTACAATGGCACCAACCGCATGAAGCTCTACGTCTTTGCCAATGACAAGCGCGCGCAGGCCCTGCTGCTCGCCGTTTACGACAATCTCGGCAAAGGGGCATCGGGGGCTGCCGTACAGAACATGGACCTGATGCTCGGCCTCTGATGGCGGCACCGGCATTTCCGGACCGTTGGAAGATCAGCGCGCCCGAGCTCATCGCCGAGACCTTTTCGAGCCGCATCTGGAAGGTGCGGCGCGAGGACGGCTCGCCGGCGATCGTCAAGGCGCTGAAGCCATTCGATGACGTCGCAGACGAGTTGCGCGGCGAGCATTTCCTTGCCTGGCGGCGCGGCGAAGGCGCCGTGCGGCTGCTGGGCCGCGACGGGCATTCCATGTTGCTCGAATATGCCGGGGAGACCATGCTGTCGCATGTTCTTGCCGAGCAGGGAGATTTGGCCGCCACGGAAATCGCGGCGGAGGTGATGGCAAAGCTGTTTTCGCCATCGGATCACCCCGCTCCGCCCGACCTGCAGCCGCTTCGGGAACGATTTTCCAGCCTGTTCAAGAAAGCGGAGGCCGACCGTGTCGTTGGCCGGAACAGCCTTTATGTCGAAGCGGCGGAAATCGCCGACCGGCTGCTGGGTGGTCCGCATGATATCAGGCCGCTGCATGGCGACCTCCATCACGACAACATCATGCACGGAGCACGCGGCTGGCTGGCGATAGATCCGAAGGGCGTTCTCGGCGACCCGGGATTCGATGCCGCGAACATGTTCTACAATCCTCTTGATCGCGACGACCTTTGTCTCGATCCCCCACGGATTGCCGGGATGGCTGAAGTTTTTGCGCGAACGCTGAGCCAGACGCCGGCGGCAATACTGGATCACGCCATCGCCTATGGCTGCCTGTCGGCTTCCTGGCACCATGAGGACGACAACGCGATCGAGGAGAACCGCGAACTGTCGGTCGCAGCAGCGATCCGAACGGTACGGCTCGGCTTCTGATCCGTGCCGCCTTGCGTCAGGCGGAATTCGACGGCGACAAGACGATGGCGCAGTCGAACGTTCTGGATGTGACCGGAGAGACTCAGCGTCCGAGGGCGATCTCGTGGGGCAAGGGATATGCGCCCTTGGTGCCGCGCCAATGCGCGGCGGCGAACCCCAGCACGATCAACGCGAATCCCTGGTGGGTCAGCGCCATGTGCAGCGGCACATGCATCAACAGCGTGCCGATGCCGACGGAGGCCTGCACCAGCACCAGGGCAAACAACAGCGTCGCGCGACGAGCATGCGTTGAACCGGGCAGACGGCGACGCGTGGCGATCATGTGCCACAGGGCGACGACGAACACCGTGTAGGCGCCGATCCGGTGCACGAACTGCACCGTCTTGGGGCTTTCGAAGAAATTGCGCCATGCCGGCTCCAGGATCAGCAGATCGCCGGGAATGATCTTGCCGTCCATCAGCGGCCAGGTGTTGTAGCTCAGGCCAGCGTGGAGCCCGGCGACCAGACCGCCGAGATAGATCTGGATCAGCGCCAGAAGCACTATGAAACCAGCCAGTTTCTGGGTCGAACGATCGGCCGCAGGTTCCGAATGCGGCGCCAAGCCGCGCGCGACGACCATGGTCGCCGTGAAGATCAGCGCGGCAAGCGTCAAATGGGTGGCGAGCCGGTACTGGCTGACCGAGACGCGGTCGACCAGACCGGAGGCAACCATCCACCAGCCGATGGCGCCCTGCAGACCGCCGAGAAGCAGGATGCCGACCAGCTTCGGCCCCAGTCCGCGCTCGATGCGGCGCGCCGCCCAGAAGAACAGCAGCGGCAAGGCAAAAACCAGACCGACGCTGCGCGCCAGGAGACGATGCGCCCACTCCCACCAGAAGATCGACTTGAATGCCTCGATGCTCATGCCCTTGTTGAGCTCGGCATATTGCGGGATCTGCTGATAGCGCTGGAATTCCTCTTGCCATTCGGCGTCGTTGAGCGGCGGGATGACGCCGTGGATCGGCTGCCACTCGGTGATCGACAGGCCGGACTCGGTGAGCCTTGTGGCGCCGCCGACCAGCACCAGCGCGAACAGCACCAGAAGCACGACGTAGAGCCAGCCGCGCACCAGCGCGCGGTTGTGCAGATCGCGGTCACGCGCCTCGTAAGGCGCGGCAGTAATGGCGGCCATGGATTTTATCCCGGCAGGTTGAAGTCGCGGATTGGTGGACCATCGCATTCCCGCATGCAAGACCGGGCGGCGCGGCACGCCGTCGCGCCGCGTCTGTCGGGTTGCACAGCTTCGCGTCAAGGCCTATGGCGAAGCCGACACATTGAGCTGGGCCGCACTTTACCCCGGCTCCAGGAGGCCAACCATGCCCGTGCGCCTGAAAAAGCTGATCGGAATGTTCCTGCTGGTGGCGCTTGTCATCATCTATGCGCTGGTCGCATCGATCTTCGCGGTCGCCCGGCTGTCCGAGGCGGGCCCGTGGACGCATTTCCTGTTCTTCCTGCTAAGCGGCCTGCTCTGGGTGCTGCCGGCCATGGGCATCATCAAATGGCTGATGCTGGAGCATCGGCCCAAGCGCTGAACCGTTGCCGGCCGGCCTCAGATGGTGACCACCATCTTTCCGGCGTTGGCGAGCGGCGTCGTCACGCCAGACAGCATGGTGCGGATGTGGGCGAGGTTCTGATAACGGCCGTTGACCGAGATGCGCGGCAATGCGTGCAGGAAGCCGGCGTGTTCGGCGCGCAGCACGCCATGACGGGTGGTCACGGCCGAGGTGTAGCCGGCATCGCGGACAAGGCCCACTTCGCGGCAGCCGACGGCGCTGGCATAGCCGTAGGGATAGGCGAAATGGCGCGGCTCCTCGCCCAGCTCGGCTCGCAGGATGGACTTCACCCCGACGATTTCGTGCCGCGCGTCGGCTTCTGAAAGCCGCTTCAGATTGCTGTGGTTGATCGTATGAGCACCGATCGTTACGAGCGGATGCGCTGCGATCGCGCGGATCTCCGACCAGGTCATCAGCGTGTCGACGCGCGGCCGGCCGGCGTCGACGCCTTTCGCATGCGCCAGTTCGCGCAGCACGGCGCGCAGGTCCTCCTCGCGAACCTCGGTGGTGAGATAGGTGTGCAGCCGTGCGATGGCCTGGAGCTTTTTGGCCGGGCTGGTGCAGTCGATCGTCGTTTGCCCGTCGGACGTCGTCAGGGTCAGGCGATCGCCCGCGTTGACGAGATCCTCGACCACGTCCCACCACAGATCCGCAGTGCCGTTGATCAGCCCCGGAGCCACATAGATGGTGATCGGCGCGCCGTGCTTTTCCAGCACCGGCAAGGCTTCGGTCATGTTGTCGCGATAGGCGTCGTCGGCGGTGATGGCGGCGAACTGGCCGCCCTTGCGGCGCGCCGCGATACGCTCCACCGCCTCGTCCATCGAGACGAAGGCGTAGCCATCCGCCTTCAGGCCGGCAATCATGGCGTCGAGGAAGCCGGGCGCAATGTTGAGATGACGGTTGACGCTGTCGGGCTTTTCGGGCTTTGCCGTAACGCGGTGCAGCATGAGGATGGCGCCAATACCGCCGACCAGCGGTTTGACCAGCGGTGCGAGGCCGGTATAGCGGGCGACGTTGAGCGCCAGCTTTCGGATTGCCTCCCCGCCGTCGATCATTCCTTCACCTTTTGCGCCTAGGCTGAACCAAGCACGGATACGCCTGAGCGCCCCCAAATCGGCAGCAATACGCCCTAAGGATTGAGGTATGGTTGACGCGGCCGCGTCATTTGACGGCAATCGCCTGGCGGCAATCGAAGCCCCGCCCAGTGTGCCGCCAATAGAGCCGGCTGGGCTGTCGGTTTCCACCGCTTCCGCCGATGGGCTCGCGGCCTATGCCGCGTTCTGCCGCTCCGCCGTGTTCGCGCCGGCGCAGAGCGCGGTTTGGATCCGCAACTGGGCCGCGCAGGTCGAGCCGGACCCCGTCGTGGCGATGCTGAATTGCGAAGGCAGACCGGTTTTCGCACTGGCGCTGGAGGTCGTCGGCCATGGGCCATTCCGTGTTGCGCGCTTCATGGGCGGCCGCCACGCCAATGGCAATTTCGTCGCCGCCGACCCGCAATGGCTTGCCAGGGCGGACAGTGCGGCTATTCGTTCGACCCTGGCGGCCATAGCCGAGGCTCGCCCCGACATCGATCTCGTCGCCTTCGAACGCCTGCTGCCCGACCTCGATGGCGTAGCCAACCCACTCGCCTCGTTCGATTATTTCGACAGCCCGAACCTGTCGCTCGCCGTCGACCTGGTCGGCGGTTTCGATGCACTGCTCTCTCGCGCAAACGGAAAGCGCAAACGCAAGAAGCACCGCTCGCAGACGCGCAAGTTCGAGGCCGTCGGCAGCCATCGGCGCATCGAGGCGCGGACCGTGGACGAGGTCGGCCGGCTGCTCGACGGCTTTTTCGAGATGAAGGAATCCCGCTTCCGCAGGATGGGCATCGCCAACGTCTTCGGCGACAATCAAGTGCGGGCGTTCTTCCGTGCTCTGTTCACCGAGGCGCTTGCCGAGGATAAGCCCTCCTTCGTGCTGCACGGGCTCGAGGTCGCCGGCAAGCTTCGCGCCGTGACCGGATCGAGCCGCTCGGGCAAACGGCTGATCTGCGAGTTCGGCGCGATCGCCGAGGATGACCTCGCCCACACCAGCCCCGGCGACTTCCTGTTCTTCGACAATATCCAGGAAGCCTGCGAGGCGGGTTTCGACGTCTATGATTTCTCGGTCGGCGACGAGCCGTACAAGCGTTTATGGTGCGATATCGAAACGCAGCACTTCGAGGTGCTGGTTCCGCTGACGTCGAAAGGCCGCGCACTGGCGCTGGGGCTGCGGCAAAGTGCCAGACTGAAAGCCGTCGTCAAGAACAGTCCGACGATCTGGAAGCTGACCAAGCTGCTGCGTCGCAAGGCCGCTGGCCAGGCGCCGGCGCCCGCCGAGGACGGTAGCTAACCCGCCCACCTTCCAACGTGATGACCACAAGCGCCGCTCATCGGACTCAAGCCGCCGAGCGCCTTCCCGGCACCGGAGTGCCCGGCGGTTCGTGGCCGAGCGGGGTCACCAGCGTCAACTCCGGATAGCCATTCTCGATAAGCTTGACGGCGGCCTGCGTCACCTCATCATCCGGCTCCAGCATGGAGAGGAACACTTCGGTCGCATCGCCACCCAGACGGCTGATGCCTTGGGCGTCGGCGGGACCGCATTCGACTACCACCAGGTCATAGGCGGTGGTCAGCGATTGCATGATGATCGGCAGCCGGTCGGCGGCGCGCATGGCGCGAACCGGATCGGCGGTGCCGACAGGAATGACATGGCAGTCGGAATAGAGGTCGGGGTGGATGACTTCGCTGAACTGCGCCTGCGACGCGAGCAGATTGGTGATGCCCGGGAACAGTCCGCTGTCGAGCATCGGTCGCGAGGCGGCGCCGGAAGCCGTGAGGTCGAGCAGCAGCACGCGCAGGCCGGCGTCGGAGACCTCACGCGCCACCAGGATCGCGGAGGCGGCCGCCTCGTCACCTTCGGGCGACACGAAGATGGCGCGCGCGGCGCCGCTTGCGATCAGCTTTTCCGCCGCTTTTTCAACGTCGATCTCGCCCAGCACCGAACGCGGCCTGGTTTTGGCGACCGGGACGGCCTCGGCAACAGGGACGGTTTCGGCGACCGGTGCGCCGGCGGCGGGTTCGACCTCTATGGCAGATTCCGCCGGCGAGAGCAGATCCGGTTCCACCATCATCTCCGGTTCCACCGCTTTCTCAGCGTGGTGCTCAGGCCCGGACTCTGGAATGATCGTCGTTTCCCTGGCCGCGACCGGCATCGCCACCTCGTCGATCGGCTCGAAGCGAGCGCCGCTGGCCGGGCGCATGGCGCGGCCGGAAAAGAGTTCGCGCAGCAGCGTGAACACCGACATGAGCAAAAGCGAGGCGGCAAAAGCAGCACCGACGATCGGCCCGATCTTGGGGAAGTAGGCCTCGGAAGGCACTACGGCCTTCGAGATGACACGCGCGTCGACCGGCACGTAATTGCGATCCTGGCGCGAAGCCGCCTCGCGGTAGTTGGTCAGGTAAAGTTCGAGCTGCTGGCGCTTGGCGGCAGCGTCACGCTGCAGCGCATCGAGACCGACCTGCTGTTCGCCTGCCTCCGCGGAAGCCGCCTTCAGCGTGTTGACGTCGGCGACGAGCTGGCTCTCACGTGACTTGGCGGCATCGGCCTGCATCGCCAGGCCCTTCATCACCTTTTGAGCTTCACTGCGGATCTGCGCGTCGAGATCGGCTAGCTGCGATTTTGCCGCGCGGATGCGCGGATGATTGTCGAGCAGCGTCGTCGACAGGTCGGCGATGTTGGCGCGCAGTTCGACCTGCCGTTCGCGCAAGCGCTGGATCAGATCGGATGACAGCACCTCGGGCAGCGAATCCAGCGAGCCGCCATTCTGCAGCGCCTTGCGCACGCTGTCGGCGGTGCCTTCGGCGGCGGCGCGGTTGGCCCGCACCCGCGACAATTCGGTCGACAGTTCGGCCAGTTGTTGGGTGGCGAGCACAGAATTGTTGCCGCCCACCAGAAGGTCCGACTGGGCGCGATAGGCGGCGACCTTGGCCTCGGCATCCCTGACCTGCTTCTGCAGATCGGCGATCTCGGGAGCCAGGAAGTCCGCCGCGGCGGTGTTGGATTCGAGCTTGGCCGCGCCCTGCCCGGCAATGTAGGCGGCAGCAATGGCATCGGGGATAGCAGCCGCGAGCTTGGGATCTTCCGAGGAGAACTCGATGGCGATGATACGCGTCTTTTCGACGCCATAGACGTTGAGCTTCTCGCGCATCTTCTTCAGGACGCGTTCGTCGACCGGAATATCCATGGGATCGTTCTTCAACCCCACCAGGATCAGCAGGCGGTTGAGAGGCGACATATCGACAGTTTCGTCGAATTCGTGCAATCGCGACAGATCAAGCTTCTGCGCTACCTGCTTGAGGATTTCGTTGGACGAAATGATCTGGACCTGGGTGGCGACGCCTTGCTCATCGAGGATAGGCTTGTCGCTGTCATTGCTGCCGGCCGGGCGCGTGTAGACGGATTCACGCGTATCGATCTGAACCTGCGTCTGGGCCTTGTAGTGCTTGGTTGCCAGCGAAGCGAGCGCAAACGCCAACCCGGTAACCACCAGGGAGACGACCAATATTCGCAGCCAGTTCCTCGCCAGGCTGGCGAAGAGCTGCCTGAGATCGACGTCAACGTCTGCGGCCGTGGACTGAACGGACATGCATCCTACTCCGATACGGATCGCATGCACCGTAAACAACTATGGTAACTCAGCCGTTAAGATCACAGGAAGCTTCCGTCAGGACTTACTGGCAGGCGCCAAGCAAAACCGTCAAAGTTATAAAACTCCTGCCGATCGATGCCGTATCGATCGCGCCCTTTACCGGCCATTAACCCTAACAGGACGATAACGGACGCGCTCTCAGATGTTTGCTGCGACGCCGCAGCGGCCAGTCGAAGGTATGTGTCCTGTCATGAAAAGCACTGCTTCCCTCTTTCGCGCGCTGCTTGCCGTGTCGATGCTTGCTGGCTGCTCCAGCTACCGGCCGACGCCGGCCGCCTTCCACGAGGTGCTCGATCAACCCTATCGCCTGGGCGCCGGTGACCGCGTCCGCGTCACCGTGTTCGAGCAGGACGGGCTGACCAACACCTATAGTGTCGACCAGTCCGGATATCTCTCCTTCCCGCTGGTCGGCGCCGTGCCGGCCCGCGGCCACACCGCCCAGCAGATGGAAAAGGAAATCGCCGACAAACTGCGCCAAGGCTATCTGCGCGATCCCGATGTTTCCGTCGAGATCGACCGCTACAGGCCTATCTTCGTCATGGGCGAAGTGGGCGCCGCCGGCCAGTATTCCTATGTGCCCGGCCTCACCGTTCAGAAAGCCGTCGCCATTGCCGGCGGCTTCACGCCGCGCGCCAACCAGGAAAGCGTCGACATCACCCGAGATATCAACGGCAAGGTGATGACCGGCCGGGTTGTCACGTCAGACCCGCTGCTGCCCGGAGATACTGTCTATGTGCGTGAACGTCTGTTCTGACGAACACACGTGGCGGACAAACTCAGGATCGTCCATTGCTTTCGTTCACCTGTCGGCGGGATCTTTCGGCATGTGCGGGACCTCGCGGAAGCTCAGGTCGCCGCCGGCCATTCGGTCGGCATCGTGTGCGATTCGACCACAGGCGGGGAATACGAGGAGCGCCTGTTCGAGCGGATGAAGGCCATGCTGGCGCTCGGCATCCATCGCACGCCGATGCAGCGCCATGTCGGACTGGGCGATCTCGCCTCGGCCTCGCGCACCTACGGAATCATCAAGGAATTGCGGCCGGACGTGCTGCACGGGCACGGCGCCAAGGGTGGCGCCTATGCCCGTCTGTTCGGCTCACTGTTGCGGGTATCAAGGTCTCGCGTAGCCCGCCTTTATTCGCCGCATGGCGGTTCTCTCCACTATGACGAGAGCACGTTCACGGGAAAGCTGTTCTTCGCGCTCGAGCGATCCATGGCTCACTTCACCGACTGTCTGCTGTTCGTCTCGGACTATGAGCGACGCACCTATCGCAGGAAGGTCGGCGAGGCGCCCATTCCGAACGCGCTGATCTACAATGGCCTGCGCGCGGCTGAGTTCGACCCCGTTCCGGAGAAGCCCGGAATGGTGGACCTGCTCTACATCGGCATGATGCGTGACCTCAAGGGACCCGACATCTTCATCGACGCGCTGGCCCTTGCGGGGACACGGCTCGGACGCCCGCTGGGCGCGGTCATGGTGGGCGACGGCGACAACCTGCCTCGGTACCGCGCGCAAGTGAGGCGGCTCGGGCTTGACGGCAATGTGCGTTTCCTGCCGCCGATGCCGGCCAGGGATGCCTTTGCGCTGGGCGCGCTGGTCGTCGTTCCTTCGCGCGCCGAAGCATTGCCGTATGTCGTGCTCGAGACGCTGGCGGCGGGAAAACCGATGATCGCCACGGCCGTTGGCGGCATACCGGAGATCTTCGGCGCCGATTCCCCTGCCCTGATCAGACCTGATCCGTTGCAGCTTGCCGACAAGATCGCCGAAGCGCTGGCCGATCCCGCCGCCTATCGAAAACTGATGCCCGATCGCGCCGATCTGGAGGCACGCTTCGGAGCCGATGTCATGGCTGCCGAGATCGAGAAAGCGTATTTCGCGGCGCTGGCCAAATAAACCACCGGCCCAAGCCCTTCCAAAGCCACGCGTTGTTTCAAGGGTTTCTTAGCTCTCTTTTGCTATTGCCTGGGGGAAGCTTGCGGAAATCCCATGAACGAGATCGATCCCGTGCACCGCTTTTCGGCAGAGGCTGTGCGCAAACTCGACACCCCGACCGATGGCGGCATGCCGGGCGGCATGAATGATGTCGCCCGTCAGGTCGCCTCGCAATACCGGCGCGATACGATGTCGCCGATCATGGTCAGCGGCGTCCTGCGGATGGTCGAGTTCGCAGTGCTGTTCCTTTCCGGCCTCGGCGTCTATTTCTACTTTGTCGGCTTCTTCAACTATTTCGCCTGGCAATATCCGCTGACGATCGCCGCCGCGTCGTTCCTTGCAGTGGTGCTGCTCGACGTCACCGATTGCTACCAGATCGTCTCGCTCATGCGGCCGATCGCCAATTTTGGACGTTTGCTGCTGGTCTGGGCCGGCACGTTCGCCCTCATGGCGCTGACGGCATTCGTGATGAAGATATCTGAAAACTATTCACGATTGCTGTTCGGCACCTGGTTCGCCGTCGGTTTTATTCTCATCTTCGGCCTGCGGCTGATGATGTCGAAGCTGATCCGGCGCTGGGCGCGCGACGGCCACATGGAGCGGCGCGCCGTCATCGTCGGCGGCGGCAAGGCAGCGGAGGTCCTGATCCGCTCGGTCGAGAGGCAGCCCTACAACGACATCCGCATTTGCGGCATTTTCGACGATCGCAGCGACAAACGCTCGCCGCCTATCGTCGCCGGCTATCCCAAGCTCGGCACAATCTCGGAGCTGATCGAATTCGCCCGCATCGCCCGCATCGACATGCTGATCGTGTCGCTCCCGCTGACCGCCGAGTCGCGCGTGCTGCAATTGCTGAAGAAACTGTGGGTGCTGCCGGTCGACATCCGGCTGTCGGCGCATTCGAACGCGCTGCAGTTTCGTCCACGCGCCTATTCCTACATCGGCTCGGTGCCGATGCTCGACATCTTCGACAAGCCGATCAACGACTGGGATTCGGTGGCCAAGCGCGCCTTCGACATCGTTTTCAGCCTGATCGGCATCGTCGTGTTCTCACCGGTGATGCTGGCGACCGCTATCGCCATCAAGCTCGACAGCAAGGGACCGGTGCTGTTTCGCCAGAAGCGGCATGGTTTCAACAATGAGGTGATCGAAGTCTACAAATTCCGCTCGATGTATGCCGACCGGTCGGACCCGACCGCCAGACAGACGGTCACCAAGAACGACCCGCGCGTTACCCGCGTCGGCCGCTTCATCCGCAAGACCTCGATCGACGAGCTGCCGCAGTTCTTCAATTCGCTGCTGGGTTCGCTGTCGCTGGTCGGCCCGCGGCCGCACGCGATTGCCGCGCAGTCGCACAACCTGCTCTACAACGAAGTGGTCGACGGCTATTTCGCGCGCCACAAGGTCAAGCCCGGCGTTACCGGCTGGGCGCAGATCAATGGCTGGCGCGGCGAGATGGACACCAACGAGAAGATCCGCATGCGGACGGAATACGACCTCTATTATATCGAGAACTGGTCGATGCTGTTCGACCTGCGGATCCTGTTCCTGACGCCGATTCGGCTGCTCAACACGGAAAACGCCTATTGAGCGCGGTCACCCATGACCTGCCGCGCGCGGCGGTCAATGCGAAGCTGATCGCGCTGATTTCCTCGGGCGCGGTCGGGCTCGGCATCCTGCTTTCCGGCTTCGTCATCAGCGAGCCGGCTCCTTACGAGATCTACATGGCCGGCCTGATCGCCATCTGGGCGCTTTTCGGTTTGAGGATTTCGCACGCGGCCGCGCCGCTGCTGGTGCTTCTGGTGACGATGAATATCGGCGGCATGATCGCCATGACGCAGATGTCAGACCTCGCCAACACGCCGCTCTACCTTGCAGTGTCGCTGTTTCTCGCCTTCAGCGCGGTCTTCTTCGCATCGGTCACCGCCACGCAGCCGAGCCTCTACCGGCTGATCTTCATTGCCTATGTCGTATCCGCGGTGATGACTTCGCTGCTCGGCATAGCAGGGTATTTCCATGCCTTCCCGGGCGCGGAGATGTTCACCAAATACGACCGCGCCGCAGGCGCCTTCCAGGACCCGAACGTGTTCGGGCCGTTCCTGGTTCTGCCCGGCATCTATCTGCTCTATCTGCTGCTGACCGGGCCGGTCTCGCGCATGCCGCTGCTGGCGGTGCCGCTGCTCATCATCACATCAGGCATCTTCTTCTCCTTCTCGCGCGGCGCCTGGGGCATGTTTGCCGTCTCTGCCGTTCTGCTTACCGGCTGCCTGTTCCTGCAGAGCAACAGCGGCATGTTCCGGCTGCGCGTGGTGGTGATGACCATCGCGGCATTGTCGCTGCTGACGATCGCCATGATCGTCATCCTGCAGCTGCCGGGCGTGGCGGAAATGTTCTCCAACCGTGCCCATCTCGAACAGAGCTACGACACCGCCCGCCTCGGCCGCTTCGCCCGCTATGCAATCGGCTTCCAAATGGCGATGGAGCACCCGTTCGGCATCGGGCCTCTGGTGTTCGGCACCATCTTCGGCGAGGACACCCACGACATCTGGCTGAAGATGCTGATGGATTATGGCTGGCTCGGCTTCGTATCGTTCCTGACGCTTGTCCTCTGGACGATATGTGCCGGATTCCGCATCCTGCTGCGCGACCGGCCATGGCAGCCCTATCTCCTGTGCGCCTATGTCGCCTTCATCGGCAATGTCGGGCTCGGCACCTTCATCGACATCGACCATTGGCGCCACGTCTATCTGCTGCTCGGATTGGTCTGGGGCGCGATCGCGCTGGAACACCGTCATCAGCGGCAATTACGGCTGGCGATGCCGAAAGCTTCACGTGACCGCGGAGCGCTATCGGCTCGATAGTCGCCGCCGCCGACAGGCAGCGCGCGCTGCCGCTGTCGCACGATCATGGCCGGCGAAATTCGACGCGATGACAGGCCCGATTATCGTTTTGCGGCATCGCTGTCGGCCGCGGCGCGAGACAGGAACATCTGCGTCGTCTCGGCGAGATGGCTCTTGAGCCAATCCGCCATCGCCTCCTCTTCGCGCAGATTCTGCTCAGACACACGCGCCACCTCGGCCTCCCCTTCGGCGTTGGCCGCGGCGATGAGCATCGTGTAGGAGGCAATCTCCATATGCTCGAAAGTATAGCTGGCGAGCGAGCCCTTCATCACCTCGTCGCCGGCAAACACGCCGCTGATCGACTGGGCCATGGCGGTGAGCTTGCCGCCTGCGTCTTTCATCGCGGAGGATCCCTCTCCGATCCGGTCAAGACAGCTTTTGAGGCGCGAGGCCTGCTGCCGCGTCTCGTCGAGATGCTGACGGATGCGGTCGCCGAGTTCCGGATAGCTTTCGAGGCGTGACAGTTGCCCGGAGAGCATCGTCTCGGCCTGCTCCTCCATGGCGTGAGCGTCTCTCAGCCACTGTATCAACCAGTCGCGCGATTGTGTCATGAAGCTCTCCCTTTGGGTTGCTCGCCCAAACCGCGAGCGGAGAGGATGGCTCCGCCCGGGCTATGGCAAGCTCGGCCAGAGGGCTGTCGACGCGCGGATTGGCCGCCGACGCGACGGTCACTTCTTGCTCTGGCCCGAGGCATCGGCCAATGCCGGGTTCACCAGCTTGCTGCGGATATCCCGCGCCATTCGCAGATGCTCAAGTACGGCCGGCAGGATATCCGAGGCGAAATGCTGGACATCCGGATCCTGGCCGGAGCCGATCTCCCATTCAAGGAGTTGCACAGTCTTCTGATGCTCGACGATCTGGCCGCTGATGTAAGCCAGATCGAATTCGACGCCTGTAAGCTTTTCCAGCCTGGTACGCATCTCCTCGTGCTCGGCATCCAGCCCAGGCGGAAGCGGCATCTTGGCCGCTTCGGCGAGCGACTTCAGCCTGTCGTTCGCCCTCTGGTGGTCGTCAACCATCCTGCGGGCAAAGTCTTTCACCGCGGCATTTTCGGATTTTCCGGCAAGCTCGCCGAAGCGGACCTCGGCCAGACCGCCAGCAGCGGTAAGCTGCGCGAACAGCCGGTCCTGATAGTTGGTTTGGTGAGGCATTGGCTTGCCGGGAGATTCCTTCATCGTGTCCGGCGCCATGCCAGCCGGATTGCCGAACTGGGCGAAGGCGGTGGCGGCAGGCAGAAGCGCAAGCCCCACGACAGTTGCGAGTAGACGCATGCGAACCTCCTCGGGAAGCTTTCTCAGAGCACGAGCAGATAGGCGACCAGCGCGTCCTTTTCCGATTGGTCGAGTTTGGTGCCCAGCACCAGATTGAAGAACTCGACCGTGTCGGCGAGCGTCATCAGGCGGCCGTCATGCAAATAGGGCGGCGTGTCCTTGATGCCGCGCAGCGTGAACGTCTTGATCGGACCGTCGGGAAGCTCGACCATGTCGTTGACGGTCTGTCCTGGCTTGTAGAAACGATCGAGCTTCAGATCGTGCATGTTGTTGTCCATGAAGGACGTCTGGGGATTGTGGCATTGGGAGCAGCGGCCCTTGCCCATGAACACCGCTTCCCCTTTCAATTCCTCTGCTGACGCCAGTGCCGGATCGAGGCGGCCAAACGGATCGAGCTTAGGCGCCGGCGGGAAATCGATGATGTTTTGCATCTGTGCCATCATCGCCACCTGGTTCGGGCGGTCAGGCAGGTTGACGCCCTTGCGGGTGGCACTGACATGATCGCCATTGAAATACGCGGTGCGCTGCTCGAATTCGGTGAAATCCTCCACGGACCGCAATGAGCGCTTCGATCCATGTATCTGCTGGTTGAAGAGGCCGCGCAGACTGGTGGTGTCGAGACGGAAGCGCGCCGCCTGCGGCCTGATGTCGGGTGTCTGATGGAAGGCGGCGTTAGTGTTGAAATTGGAATGGCAATCAAGGCAGGCGACACCCATGCTCTGGCCAGCGACCTTGCGGTCCTCGGTCTGATTGAACTCTTCCTGCGGGAATGGCGTCAGCAGAAGCCGCAAACCTTCCATCTGTACTGGGGTGATGATGCCGTTCATGATCTCGTAGTAATTGCGGATGGTAAGCAGTTCGCCGCGCGAGACATCGCCGAGTTCAGGGTGGGTGGTCAGGAAAATCGGTGGCGGGAATTCGGGCGTCAGGTGATCGGGAAGATCGAAATCGACGTCGAAGCGGCGCAGATCACGGCCTTCCTGGCGGCCGATCTCGCGGATTTCCTTCTCGGGAAACACTTGGCCTCCGGCAGCCTGCTTGACATGAGGTAGCGGCAGGAAGCCAGCCGGCAGAAGACCCTGGTCACGAATATCGCCGGGGCTCATCGAGCTTAGCCTGTCCCAGGTCGAGCCACCCGCCAGCTTGACCCTGACGCCACCCTGGACCGGCTTCTTGCCGTTGGTCATCATCACGCCCGGTATCGGACGGTCAGCCAGATCATAACGTTGCTCCAAAAGCTTCTTCTGACGCTCCATCACGCCAGGCTTCTGCGCCTCGTCATCGGCTTTCACCGCGGAAAAGGGCTGGCTCGGCAATGGCCGATAGGTGATGTCAGGAGGCAGCGGATCCGAGAACGCACTGATGCTGGCCGCCGCGACGATGATCGCGCACGGAAGGCCGATATGGAGTTTGCCGGTCATTTCGTCCCTCCTAAGTTCCCCGGACGGTTGCCAAACCGGACCGGGGGCGGTTTGTTCCAAGGCGGGAGTTGGCGAAAGGGAATTTATTTCCGCCACCGGATTGAGCCATCGCCGGGCCCGTCATCTCTGAATGCAGGGCGACATCTTCCCCGCCTCGAACGGCGACGCCACGTTTGGAAAGCAATTCCCGGCCAAGAGAGCCCCGACAGGTGGAGGCATTTACCCTGAAGGAAGCCTTGCTCATGGCATGGTCCACGGAGCGACCCGCGAACGCCCGTGGGACTTCCGGTCAGGTTTGACGCGATTTATCGGCGATGGTTGGTTCTGCTTCCGGAGGCGGTTTTAGCGCTTGCGCGCCAAGCCTCGAATATATATGGCTTTGCGCGGTCCGGAGTGTAGCGCAGCCCGGTAGCGCACTTGACTGGGGGTCAAGGGGTCGTCGGTTCGAATCCGGCCACTCCGACCATTTTAAACAAGGACTTACCCCCAAAGTCCGTCTCATCTATCGCCATCTACCCCTGGCACACATCGACCCATTCGGCGCCGGTGAGATCAGCCATGCGTTGCGGTGCGATGCGCACCGCCGCGTTGGTGGCGCCGGCGGCGGGCACCACCTCTTCGAAACCGCGCAGCGACACGTCGCAATAGACCGGCAGCGGCGCCGGCAGGCCGAACGGGCAGACACCGCCGACCGGATGGCTGGTTGCCTCGATAACCTCAGCGGCCTCCAGCATGCGCGGCTTGCTGCCGAACCGATCCTTGAACTTGCGATTGTCCAGCCTGGCGGTGCCGCTGGTCACGACCAGCATGGTGCGTTCGCCGACGCGAAGGCAGATCGTCTTTGCGATCTGTGCCGGCAACACGCCGTGCGCCTGCGCAGCCAATGCTACGGTTGCCGAACTCGCGTCAGTCACGATCACGTCGATGTCAGGCGCCTTGCTGGCAAAGAAGGCACGAACGGATTCCAAGCTCATCGAAACCCCGCGGATCGAAATGACGAAGCAGCAAGCTAGGCCGGCGCGTCCATAAACACGTGCCGAAGCCTTCAGTCACGGCAAACAGAAAACCCGCCAAGGTCCCCGGCGGGTTTTCGAACATGCATGGCACTGGCGCTACAGCGCGGGGCGGTCTTGCGCGGCCCGCGCCTGCACGGCCGTGCCGAGCAGCGCCTCCTGAGGAAGCCGAAGCGCCGACGCAATACGGCGCAGTTGCGACGGATCGGCCGTCCTGCCGTTCTCGATATCCTCGATTTCGTCGACCGACAGACCGGTTGTCAGGGAAAGCTCCTCGACACTGTATCCCTTGGTTTCCCGAATCGTTCTGACGGCGCTATGGCCTTGCCCGGCTCCGCTGGCAACCAGTTCCGGGAGGGGTTCGCGCTTTGCACTGTATGGCATTGGCAACTCCGTTGGCTGAAAGAGTTTGATGAAAATGGTGTTGCCTGAGACGGCGAGAACATGCCCGCTTGCGGGTGATTTGCCAAGTCACAAACTGGCCGTCACAGCATCGTGAACCATGCCTGGCGGACGCCGCTCGCAACCGCTCTCGATCAAGTTCTTTTGAACACCTGATCACCTCGTCCCTCGATGATTTTTACGACCCCGTTCGTTGGTTCAATTGCGCCGGCGCGAAACCCAAGACGTTGCCGGCGCGGCTGTCATTTTCCTGAAAGGATCGATGCGATGAAATTGCGGACAATCATGATCGTGCTCGGCACGCTTTCCAGCCTTGGCCTTGCTGCAACCAGCGCGCCGGCGGCAGACACGGTGCGGGTGCGCGGCGTCGTGGCCAGTTCCGACCAATCCCAGCTGACGGTGAAAAACCGCCAGGGTGGCATGGATAAGATCAAGCTCGCTGCCGGATGGAAGATATCGGGCGTCGCGGGCGCGTCGGTAAAGGACATCAAGCTCGGCGATTTCCTCGGCATAGCATCCCTGTCGAAGGCCGATGGCGGCAGCGGCGCGCTTGAGGTCGTGGTGTTTCCCGCAGCCTTGAAAGGCACGGGCGAAGGCGACCGCGCCTGGGACCTCAAGCCCAACAGCCGCATGACCAACGGCACCGTCGCCGACGTGACCGACGTGAATGGCCGCGCGGTGACGCTGACCTACGACAACGGCCAGACAAAGAAGATCTCAATCCCCGACAAGACGCCGGTCGTCACCTTCGCGCCGGCCACGCCGGGCGATCTCAAGCCCGGCGCGCCCGTCGTGGTCACCGCGACGCGCGGCGCCGACGGCACGCTGAGTGCCAACCGCGTCGTGGTCGGCAACAATGGCGTGGTCCCGCCCATGTAAGCCGGTTGCGTCTGCGGCCCCGTATCGAAATTTCTCCCGCTCATCGGCGCTGTGGGCTCAGCCTGTCGGCGGAGCCCACAGCCTGCGCCGCCAGACACATTCCAGAAACAAAATTCTATATTCGGGAAATACTGACGAAAAAAATCGGGAGCGTAATCCCGCTCGCGGCGAACAGGCTGTTGGCCTGATTCAGATTGCCTGCGAAAAAAGGAAGATATCCATGAAGAAGTCCCTCCTCTCGGCCCTCGGGCTTGCAGTTGCACTTGCATTCACCATGCCAATCCTCGGCGCGACCAGCGCTGATGCCGCGCCGATGCACAAGCATCATCGTCATCATCGCAAGCACCATCGCAGCCACCACTACCATCATCACCACCACAAGGTTATGGGCAAGAAGGCCTGAGCTTAACCGACTGCCAATGAGAAGACCGGCTTTGGCTTCTTGTTCGAAGCCGGTCTTCTCCTGGTTTCCTCCGGATACGCGCCGTATCAGCGCGATCTCGCAGCGCTACAACGAGCGCCTGCTCTGACGAAAAAACCCCTGTTCGTGCTGCAGACCGACAAGCTGGGGCTATGGCCCTTTTTTCGTGGCACCCACAGGTGCCGCTGTCCTAAACCGGGTGCACTTTCGGGCAACATGAATCGCCCGCGCACCGATCCAGCGGAACCGAGGAATAAATAAAGGTCAGCGCCGGCTGAACAGCAGACTGGCGACCAGACCAAGCACCACAAAGCCGATCGCCGCGGCCGTCGCCGGATGCTCGCGGGCGGATTTCTCGATCGCCCTGCCCCGCTCGCGGATCGCCGGCAACGCATCGTGCAGACGTTCCGCAAGGTCGGAATACGTGTCAAGCGCCGCGTCGCGACCGTCTTCGTAATAGGCGCCGCCCCGCCTGGACGCAGCCTTCTTCAGGGCCGCCAATTCCCTGGAGAGTGCAGCGACCCGCCTGTCGAGATCGACGTCCGAGAGGGTCGAGAATAATGCCATGATGCGTTTCCTTGTCTGCTCAAGCCTTGTCTTGCTCAAGAAAACGTAACGCATCACCCAAAGGCGGGTTCCCGTTCTTCAGGCGCCGGCCGGTTGCCCGTCAGCGCACTTGGTCGAGGAGGCGCTTGCATTCGAGGAGGTCGAACAACGCTTCCTGCAACAGCGCGCGATTGTCCCGCGACAGTTTCGAAGCGTCCGGCTGGACCGGGCCTTCCTCGTCGCTCTTGCCAAGACCGAAGAAACGGCGGCTGGGCTTGACCCTCGGCTGGCCAACCAGTTCGTCATCTCCGCCGCGCGGCTGCGCTGCCGCCGTCAACGGCACCTGGTCGGCCTGCTTTCGTTGCGAGATCGCCTCGACGGCGGCCATATCGCCATTGCCGATGGCAACCAGGAAATGGTTGCCATTTTCGCGCAACAGCTTCTGCACGCCCTTGATGGTGTAGCCCTGGTCGTAGAGCATATGGCGAATGCCCTTGATCAGTTCGACATCCTGCGGCCGGTAGTAGCGGCGGCCGCCGCCGCGTTTCATCGGCTTGATCTGGTTGAAACGCGTTTCCCAGAAGCGCAGCACGTGCTGCGGCAGATCGAGGTCTTCGGCGACCTCGCTGATGGTGCGAAAGGCGTCAGGGCTCTTGTCCATGGGCGAAATCCTCACACTGGAGCATGATCCCGGGACATGGGAACCGGCGTTCGAACGAGATTCCCTCGACAGGAGGGGAGCTCATTCCGGCTGCGCGTAACGATCACGCGGAACACCAATCCGGCCATGTTGCCGAATCGGGTCTCATTTCAGCGGTTTGTGAGGCAATATTCAAGCCCGGCATCATCGCAAGGCCTGTTTTCAACCGTGCATTTGCAGCGAGCCTACTTGCCGCCCTTTGCCTTGCCGCTCTGGTGGGAGCGCAAGATGCGGTTCTTCAGCACGTTCGACGACTTGAAGGTCATCACCCGGCGCGGCAGGATCGGCACCTCTTCGCCGGTCTTGGGATTGCGCCCGATGCGCTCGTTCTTGGAGCGGACGTGGAACGTCGCGAAAGACGACAGTTTCACCGTCTCGCCACGGACGATCGCCTCGCAGATCTCGTCCAGCACCGCCTCGACGAGTTCGGCCGATTCAGTGCGCGACAAACCTACCTTGCGGTAAACGGCTTCGGCAAGGTCGGCGCGCGTAAGTGTCTTTCCCCCCATGCGACCGTCCCATCAGCTCAAACATAAAATCGATACAACAGCGGCAGAGCCTAAGTAATTGATCCGGCAAGGTCAAGGACCGAACCGGACCGTCCGGCACTTACCAGCGAAGCAGAACCGCGCCCCAGGTGAAGCCGCCGCCCATCGCTTCCAGAAGCACAAGGTCGCCCTTTTTGATGCGGCCATCGGCAACAGCCACGGAAAGCGCCAGCGGCACGGAAGCAGCCGAGGTGTTACCGTGCAGATTGACCGTCACCACCACCTTTTCCTCGGCTATCCCGAGCTTCCTGGCGGAAGCGTCAATGATCCGTTTATTGGCCTGATGCGGCACGAACCAGTCGAGGTCGTCGGCGGTGATGCCGGCCTGCGAAAACGTCGCCTCGATGACGTCGGTGATCATGCCTACCGCATGTTTGAAGACCTCGCGGCCTTCCATCCTGAGGTAGCCCACCGTTCCCGTCGTCGAAGGCCCGCCGTCGACAAAGAGCTTGTCCTTGTGCGCGCCGTCGGAGCGCAGGCTCATCGCTAGCACACCGCGGTCGGCAATACTGCCGCCCCCTTCGCCGGCTTCAAGAACCAGGGCGCCGGCGCCGTCGCCGAACAGTACGCAGGTCGAGCGATCGGTCCAGTCGAGGATGCGCGAAAAGGTTTCCGAGCCGATCACCAGCACGCGCTTGGCCAAGCCGCCGCGAATATAGAGGTCGGCCGTGGTTACCGCATAGACGAAGCCCGAGCATACCGCCTGCAGGTCGAAGGCAAAGCCGTGATGCATGCCGAGCCGGTTCTGGATCTCGACGGCCGTGGCCGGAAAAGTATTGTTGGGCGTCGAGGTCGCCAGCACGATCAGGTCGATGTCTCCGGGCGTCAGGCCGGCATCGGCGAGCGCTGCGCGCGCCGCCGCCTCACCCAGCGAAGCGGTGGTCTCGTCGTCGGCCGCGATATGGCGCTGGCGGATGCCGGTGCGCTGGGCGATCCACTCGTCCGAGGTTTCGACCATGCCTTCAAAGTCGGCATTCTTCATGATGCGGCGGGGCAGCGCGGCGCCCATGCCGCGCACGACTGATCTGATCAAAGTTCTTTCCTATTCCTTTGCGTCGCTGACGACGTCGGATTTCCTAGATGTCTGGGCATGCGGATTGCGCGCATGGAACAAGTCCAGGTCGGCCTCGATGCGGTCGAGCAGATTGTTGCGCACCATATCGTAGCCGAGTTCGATGGCGGCGGCGAAACCATCCGAATCGGCGCCGCCGTGGCTTTTCACCACAATGCCGTTCAGCCCCAGGAAAACGCCGCCATTGGAGCGGCCGACATCCATCTTTTCGCGCAGGCGATCGAACGCGCCCTTGGCGAAGATATAGCCGATCCTGGCCATCAGCGTACGGCTCATCGCCGCCCGCAGGTAGCCGCCAATCTGGCGCACCGTGCCTTCCGCCGTCTTCAGGGCGATGTTGCCGGCGAAGCCTTCGGTGACGACGACGTCGACCACGCCCTTGCCGATATCGTCGCCCTCGACGAAACCGTGATAGTTCATCGAGGCCATATTGGCTTCACGCAGCATGCGCCCAGCCTCCTTGACCTCTTCCTGGCCCTTGATCTCCTCGACGCCGACATTGAGCAGGCCGACACTGGGCCGCGAGACGCCGAAGACCGATCGGGCCATGCCGGTTCCAAGGATGGCAAAATCAATGAGCTGGTGCGCATCCGCGCCAATGGTGGCGCCGACGTCGAGGACCACGCTTTCGCCGCGCAGCGTCGGCCAAAGTGCCGCGATCGCCGGGCGGTCGATGGTGGCCATGGTGCGCAGGCAGAATTTCGACATCGCCATCAGCGCGCCGGTGTTGCCGGCCGAGACGCAGGCGTCCGCCGTACCCGACTTGACCGCCTCGACAGCCTTCCACATCGATGACTTCCAGCGGCCATGGCGCAGTGCCTGGCTCGGCTTGTCGTCCATCCTGACGGCCACCTCGCAGTGGAAGAATTCGCTCACACCGGCCAGCTTGGGAAATTTGGCCAGTTCGGGTCGTACGGCCTCCTCCCGCCCGTAGATGACGAAGCGGACGTCGGGACGGCGGGTCGCGACCGTCATGAGCGCCGGAATGACCACGGCTGGTCCGTGATCGCCGCCCATGGCATCGATGGAAATCCTGATCACGCGGTATTCATCTCACGGTTTTGCTTAGGCGGCGGATCGTTTTAGTGATCGCGAAGGTTCGGCGAAAATAGCGGTTTTGGACATTCGCACAACCGACTTTTCCGTCGCGGGTGAGGTTTTCAGGATTTTCCCAACAGCGACCGCAGTTTCTGCTGAAATTCATTCTCCACCGGTTCGGCCTCGCGGCCGGCATCAAGCGACGCACCCGGCTTGCGCGGATAAGGATCGATGGCCAGTCCGAAGAACTGCTCGGCGAGTGCCCCGACATCGATCGTGTCGCCTGAAAATGTTTCGGGACTGTCAGGTCCATCCGCGTCGAGCAGGATCTCGCCGCCGCCTTCGAATCCCTGTCGTCCAAGCTTGGAATCCTCGGGCAGGAACAGAGCCTCGAATGATTCGTCGATATGCGCCCCGACCGGATCGAGCGTGACGATACAGGCCTGGGTGATGTCGGCCTCGACCCGGCCGCTGACCTTCACGCCATTGCGTTTCCACGGCGTCACCAGGAATTCGGCACGGTAGGCTTCGACCGAGAGCAAGCTGTGCTCTTCGGCGAGTGTCGCGCGCTGGGTGGCGTCGGCCTCGATGACCACCGGCAAGCCCTTCTGCGGCAGGCGGGCGACGTTGGCAAAAAACGATACCGGACTTTGCGGATCGGCGTGCTTCATCGATCTGCCTCCTGGGCGAGCGGAAAGGTCACCGTGCCGGAGACGATCGCCCGGCACGGCTGCGTGGCCAGCCGATTGCGGGCATCGGCGACATAGTCGGACAGTCGTGACGCTTCCGCCCAGGCCGCGGCGTCGGGCCGGACATTGCGTGCAAGGGCGGCGGTGAGCCCATCATGATCATTGCGCTCCAATGCGTCGTCATAGGCGGCGGTGCGGCCATAAAACATCTTCGCCAGCTTTTTCATGCGCTTGGGCACTCCGACATCGCCAATGCCGAGTTCCCGCAGCGAATGGTCGACGTCGAGGAAAAACTCGTCGATCAGCACCTGCGCGATCTCCTGCGCCACGCCGTCTTCCCCACGCAGCCGGTGCTGGACCAGGAACATGTGCAGCGACAGCATTTCGAAACGCCCAAGCGGCGTGTCCGGCACATTCCAGTGGGAATAAAATACGGTCTGCCGCGCGGCCGCCACGATTTGTGCGTAAAGCGCGTCGGTGATGGCGCGGTTGGCGTGGCGTTCGCGACCAAAAAGGCGCTGGAACATGGGGATGGTCTCCGGGGACCGTTTGTTGAATTGGCCTTGTTGCATCGGCAAGCAAGCTGGTTTACCGGTTTTGCGGCCCAGCGCAAGTTGCGGCGATATAGTGGAGAATTGTTGTTGCGCGCGCTGAATTTCAAGTCGACCTTCTCTTTCAGGCCCGCTGGCGCGATCTCGCTGCTGGCCATCATTGCGGCGCTTTCGGCCTGCAACAGTTCCAAGATGATCGGTGATCTGAACCCCAGCGAAACGCTGACGCAGGGGTATGTCATCGATCAGCAGGCGATCGATTCGGTGCCGGTCGGCTCAAGCCGCGAGCAGGTGCTGCTCGCGCTCGGCACGCCCTCGACGACGGCGACCTTCGACAATGAAGCCTTTTACTACATCTCGCAGACTCGCAAGCGCTATGTCGCCTTCGACAAGCCCCGGCTGATCGATCAGCATGTGCTGGCGGTCTATTTCGGGGCCGATGGGCGGGTCACCCAGATCGCCAATTACGGCCTGAAGGACGGCAAGATCTTCGATTTCATATCGCGCACCACGCCGACTGGCGGCAAGGACCAGAACTTCCTCAGCCAGATCATCAACGGCGCCAGCAAGCTGGCGCCCGGCATTCCCGGCGGCGGCACTCCCTGATCTCAGACCCGCCTCCCCTTGGGGATGGCAGCACCATCTCAGGCGACCAAAAACCCGTGGGAGCGATCCCACGGGTTTTTGTTATCATGGGGCGGGAGAGGCTGGCTCGTCGGCGATGGGCAGACAGCGACGGCAGGACGCGGACGCAGCCGTTGAAATTCGTTTTCCGCCTTCCAAAACCGCCGTCAAATAAAAACCCGCGGGGATTGCTCCCCGCGGGTTTTCAATGTCGAGCTTTGCCGCTCAGCCGTGCGCCAGCACCGCCAGCAGCAGGAGCGCCACGATATTGGTGATCTTGATCGCCGGGTTGACCGCCGGGCCGGCCGTGTCCTTGTAGGGATCGCCGACCGTATCGCCGGTCACCGAGGCCTTGTGCGCCTCGGAACCCTTCAGGTGCTTGATGCCGTCCTTGTCGGTGAATCCGTCCTCGAACGACTTCTTGGCGTTGTCCCAGGCGCCGCCGCCCGAAGTCATCGAGATGGCGACGAACAAGCCGTTGACGATGACGCCGAGCAGAGAGGCGCCGAGAGCCGCAAAGGCCGACGCTTTCGAGCCCGAGATCAGCAGCACGCCGAAATAGACGACGAGCGGCGCCAACACCGGCAGCAGCGACGGGATGATCATTTCCCGGATCGCCGCCTTGGTCAGAAGATCTACCGCGCGCGCATAGTTCGGCTTGGACGTGCCGGCCATGATGCCCGGGTCGTCACGGAACTGCTTGCGCACCTCCTCGACGATGGCGCCCGCCGCGCGGCCGACGGCCGTCATGGCGATGCCACCGAACAGATACGGGATCAAGCCGCCGAAGATCAGGCCGGCGACGACGTAGGGGTTGGAAAGATCGAAGGAGACCTCGCCCATGCCCTGGAAGTAGGGATATTTGTCGCCATTGGCGGCAAAGAATTTCAGGTCGTTCGAATAGGCCGCGAACAGCACCAGTGCGCCGAGGCCCGCCGAACCGATGGCATAGCCCTTGGTCACCGCCTTGGTGGTGTTGCCGACCGCGTCGAGCGCGTCGGTGGAGTGGCGCACTTCCTTGGGCAGGCCGGCCATTTCGGCGATGCCGCCGGCATTGTCGGTGACCGGGCCAAAGGCATCGAGCGCGACGATCATGCCGGCAAGGCCGAGCATGGTGGTGACGGCGATCGCCGTGCCGTAAAGGCCGGCGAGCTGATAGGTCGAGATGATGCCGCCGACGATGACGATGGCCGGCAGTGCCGTCGATTCCAGAGAGACCGCAAGGCCCTGGATGACGTTGGTGCCGTGCCCGGTCACCGACGCCTGGGCGATCGAGTTGACCGGACGCTTGTTGGTGCCGGTGTAGTACTCGGTGATCACGACGATGAGACCGGTCACCACGAGGCCGATCAGGCCGCAGATGAACAGGTTCTTGCCGGTGATGACCATGCCGGCGACAGTGCCGACCTCGCCCCAGCCAAGCGTGGCCGAGGTGGCGACGCCCAAGCCCACGATGGACAACAGGCCAGTGACGATCAGCCCCTTGTAGAGCGCGCCCATGATCGAGCCGTTGGAGCCGAGCTTGACGAAGAAAGTACCGACGATCGAGGTCAGGATGCAGGCGCCGCAGATAGCGAGCGGATAGAGCATCGCGGCACTCAGAACCGCGGTGCCGCCAAAGAAGATGGCGCCCAGCACCATGGTGGCGACGACTGTCACCGCATAGGTCTCGAACAGGTCGGCCGCCATACCGGCGCAGTCGCCGACATTGTCGCCGACATTGTCGGCAATGGTGGCGGGGTTGCGCGGATCATCCTCGGGAATACCAGCTTCGACCTTGCCGACCAGATCGCCGCCGACATCGGCACCCTTGGTGAAGATGCCGCCGCCGAGACGGGCGAAGATCGAGATCAGCGAGGCGCCGAAGCCGAGCGAAACCAGCGAGTCGATGACGATACGGTCATTGGGCTGAAGCCCCATGAAATGGGTGAGGATCAGGTAGTAGATCGACACGCCAAGCAGGGCAAGGCCGGCAACAAGCATGCCGGTGATGGCGCCCGACTTGAATGCGATGTCGAGGCCGGCGGCAAGGCTGTTGGAAGCGGCCTGTGCCGTGCGAACATTGGCCCGCACCGAAACATGCATGCCGATGAAGCCGGCCGCGCCCGAAAGCACGGCCCCGATCAGGAAGCCGATCGCGGCGGTGATGGACAGCAGCCACCAGGCGAGCAGCAGCACGACCACGCCGACGATGGCGATGGTGGTGTACTGGCGCGCCAGATAGGCTTGCGCGCCCTCACGGATGGCGGCGGAGATTTCCTGCATGCGTGCATTGCCCTGGTCCGACGCGAGGACCGAACGTGTCGCCCAGATGGCGTAAAGGACAGAAAGCAGGCCGCAGGCGATGACGGCGGAAATTATGGTCATGCCGGGTTTTCCTCGATTGCTGGCCCAAAAGAACCCCTCCCTGGGCCGTTGAGACAAAGACGGAATCCCGTGCGCGGAATCCCCCTCTTCGCAGCGGTGTATGCGAAACAGGGCCGCGAACGTCAAGATATTGTTCGGTTTTTGCCCGGCTTTCGCCCAAAAGAGCCAGACGGCGGCAGGTGTCGCCATGCCGCTGCTGCTTTATATCGATTGAAATCACGGATCAGCACTCAGGTTTGGCGCAGATCACCGTCTGGCTGGATGACGAAGATCAGCACCGCCAGCATGGTCATGTAGAACATGAATGCCTTCTGCTGGCCGTTCCAGATGCTCGATTGCCACATGGCGAACCACTCGCCGCCCACCACCATAAATCCAAGATACCAGATCAGGAATCCCATCGTCGCGGCGATAACGGCGAATTTCTTGGCATCGTTGAAAACCTCTCCGCTGGCATTGCGCGCTTGCCACAGGTTCCAGGCCGCGATCAGGTAGAGCAGACAGGTCAGCGCCTCGCCGGCGATGATGAGCCAGTAGCCCGTCGTCCATAGCGAGGGGTTGGTGATCGAGCGATACATCAGCGCGTTGCCGGGAAAGGTCGTGTCCATGCTCAGCACGTGCTGGACAAAGGCGAAGTTTGAGCCGTAATCGGTGACGTTGCCGAAAGCGACAAGAAAGGCGAAAGCCGCCAGACAGAGACACATGACGATCTTGGAGAAGCGCAAGGTCATGGCAAGAACTCCTGCTGAAGGATCGGGGCATCGGCCCAATCAATCGCCGAGTCCCGAAGATCGCGCAACTGGCAGGCGGGTGTTGATTACGCTCACGGCCAGCGCAAGACATTATGCCGGCAAGCAAGTCATCGCCGAACCCGTCGAGGCGCTCCAGCTCGGCAGCGATTGCGCCGTGGGTGATCTTGTCTCGCTCGTGAAAGCCGGCACACAACACGACTTTGCCGTCATCTGCCGCCGCTGGATCTGCAAAGAGCAAGGCATCGAACTCGAACTGACGCTCGACCACCCTGCCCGTTCAAGTGGACGTTGAAAGATCGGAGCACCGGGACAGAAGCCTACTCGGCCTGACGCCCCATGCGCCGCGCGGCATAGCGTTCGACCGCCGATAATCCGTCATAGATCAGCACGGCCAAGGCGGCGACGATCAGGCCGCCCTGCAAGATGAAAGCGAGATTGTTGGACAAGAGCCCGGCAATGATCACCTCGCCCAATGTCTTCGCTGCAACCGTCGAGCCAATGGTGGCGGTGGCCAGGCTGATAACCACCGACAGCCTTATGCCGCCGAGGATGACCGGCGCGCTGAGCGGCAATTCGACCTTCAGCAGCCTTTGCCAACCGGTCATGCCGGCACCGCGCGCCGCTTCCATGACATTGCCGGGCAACGTCGTCAGGCCGGTCAGCGCGTTCTCGAAGATCGGCAGCAGACCATAGAGGAACAATGCGATCAGCGTCGGCTTCTCGCCGAACCCGACCGCCGGCACGGCAAGCGCCAGCACCGCCACCGGCGGGAAAGTCTGGCCGATATTGACCAGGCTGCGTGACAGCGGCAGGAATTCGGCGCCGGCAGGCCTGGTGACCAGGATGGCGAGCGCGACCGCCACGATGGTGGCGGCGAGCGTGGCGATCAGCACGGTGCGCAGGTGCAGCAGCATCAGTGTCAGCAGGCTACCCTGATTGTAGATCACAGGCGCGCCGTTCTCGGTCAGCGGCTTGAGCAGCGGCTCGAACCAGCCGGGACTGGTGACGAAAGCGACCAGCAGCACCACCAGCGCAAGCCTGAGCAGCAACGGCAGCCAGGCTTTCATGCCGGCCTCGCCGCACGCTTCACCAAGCCGTCGACGGTAACCCGGCCGAGCGGCTTGCCGTCGGCATCCTTGACCGGCAGCGCCGGACGGCCAGACCAGAGAAGTTCGGCCAGCGCGTCGCGCTGGCTGGCGTCGCCAGGAATCCCCTCACCTTCCGCCGCGCCCTTTTCGACTGCGTCGCGCACGCGGCCGAGCGACAGCAGCCGGAACGGTTTTTCGCTGGCGCCGACCAGGGTCTCGACGAAGCCGCTGGCCGGCCTCGCCAGTATCTCCGCCGGCCTGGCATATTGTACCAGCTTGCCGGCATCCATGACGGCGATCTTGTCGCCCATATGCACGGCCTCTTCCATGTCGTGGGTGACGAGGATGATGGTGGTGCCGAAGCGCCTCTGGATCGCAAGAAGGTCTTCCTGCGCCTTGGTGCGGATTATGGGGTCAAGCGCGCCGAACGGCTCGTCCATCAACAGCACATTGGGTTCGGCCGCGAGCGCGCGGGCGACGCCGACGCGCTGCTGCTGGCCGCCGGAGAGCTCGTGCGGGTAGCGCGGGCCGTAGGCCTGCGGGTCGAGCTGATAGAGCGTCATCAGTTCGTCGACGCGCGCCTTGATGCGATCCTTATCCCAGCCAAGCAGCACCGGCACGGTGGCTATGTTCTGCGCCACCGTTCGGTGCGGGAACAGGCCGTGGCCCTGGATGGCGTAGCCGATGCTGCGCCGCAGCTCGTAGCCGGGCACCGAGCGGTTGTCGGCGCCGTCGAGCTTGATGACGCCGGAAGTCGGCTCGACCAGCCGGTTGATCATGCGAAGCAGCGTCGTCTTGCCGGAGCCCGAGGTGCCGACGATGACGCAAAGGGTGCGGGGCTCTATGATCATCGAGACTTCATCGACCACCGTGGTCGCATCGTAGCGCTTGGTAATGCCTTCGATCTCGATCATGCGGGGTCCGCCCTGCGCTTGGTTGAGGTCATTTCGATCACCGCGTCGAGAATGATGGCAGCAGCGAAGGCGAGCGCAACCGTCGGCACGGCGCCAAGCAGCACCAGGTCCATCGCGGTCTGGCCGACGCCCTGGAACACGAACACGCCGAAGCCGCCGCCGCCGATCAGGGCGGCGATGGTGGCGAGGCCGATGTTCTGCACAAGCACGATGCGGATACCGGTGAGGATCACTGGGAAGGCCAGCGGAAACTCGACGCCGAACAGGCGTTGGCGATCCGTCATGCCCATGCCGCGCGCCGCGTCATTGGCGGCACGCGGCACACCGGCAAGGCCGACCACGGTATTGGCGACGACCGGCAGCAGCGAATAGAGGAACAGCGCCACGAACGCAGGTGCCGTTCCGATGCCGCGGATACCGAGCGCGGCCGCTCCCGGCACATGCGCCGCCACCCAGCCGAGCGGCGCGATCAGCAGGCCGAACAGCGCGATCGAGGGAATGGTCTGGACGATGTTGAGCACGTTGAGCACGCCGGCGCGCAGGCGCTCGACGCGATGGCACAGGATGCCAAGCGGCAGGCCCAGTATCACCGCCGCCGCCAGCGAACCAAGCGCCAGCGTGACATGTTTGGCGCCCTCGGCCCAGAAACTGTCGGCACGGTTGAAATATTCCTTGAGGATCGAAAGGCTGTCCCAGGATCCCGATATGAGCAGCAGCCCGATGGCGAGCGCGGCAACGACAAGCACGCCGACACGTGACCAGGGAGACAGGTTCATTCTCGTCAGCACGTCGGCCAGCAGGAGGGTAAAGGCAAAGATCAGCAGCCAAAACCCGGAGGCCGGCGAAACGCGCGCGAAGGTATTGCCTGCCGGGGTCAGGAATGTCCCGGTGACGCCGATCAACAGCGCGAGAGCCGCCAGCGTGATCACGCTCGCGGCAAGGCGCAGGACGAGCGGCGTTTTCAGCAGCGCGACAAGCGCGGCTGTGACAACGATGGCCAAAAGCAGCGGGCCGGCCAGTGCCGGAAGTGCCTCTACGATCGAGCGCGCCTGGCCGGGCACGATGCGATTGGCGCGGAACGTGGCGAAGGGTGCTACGAAAGCCGCATAGGCAGCGATCGCGGCGATGACCACGCCGAGCTTGTCGAAGCGGAGGGTCATGGGGCGCATCTGCGCAGAGCGGCGTCACCAGAACGCAATGCAGTTGCAGAATTGTGAACTCTGCGCAAGGCCAGCATCACGGTCAGCCAAGCGCTGTCTACTTCAAGAACCCGTTCTTTTTCAAAAAGTCTTCCGCCACACCCTTGACCGGCTCACCGCCGACCTGGACGCGGCCGTTGAGTTCCTGCAGCGTGATGAGGTCGAGCTTGGCGAAGACCGGCTTCAACAACGTCTCGATCTCGGGATGCTCCTTCAGCACCGCCTCGCGGATGATCGGCGCCGGCTGGTAGACCGGCTGCACGCCCTTGTCGTCGTCGAGCACGACCAGCCCGGAGGGCGCGATGCCGCCGTCAGTGCCGTAGACCATGGCGGCGTTGGCGCCATTGGTCTGGTTGGCTGCCGCCGCGATGGTCGCGGCCGTGTCGCCGCCGGAGAGCGTGATCAACTGGTCAGGCTTCAACGTGAAGCCGTAGGTGGTCTGGAACGCCGGCAGGGCCGCGGCTGAATTGACGAACTCGGCCGAGGCCGCGAGCACCACCTTGCCGCCGCCGGCGACATATTTGCCGAAATCGGACAGGGTGGCGAGCTTGTTGGTTTCGGCCACCTCCTTGCGCAGTGCGATCGCCCAGGTGTTGTTGGCCGGCGACGGCGACAGCCAGACGATCTTGTTGGCGTCGTAATCGAGCTTCTTGGCCGTCTCATAGGCCTTGGCGGCGTCCTTCCAGACCGGGTCGTCGGCCTTCTCGAAGAAGAAGGCGGCATTGCCGGTGTATTCGGGATAGATGTCGATCTCGCCGGCGGTGATCGCCTTGCGCACTACCGGCGTGCCGCCGAGCTGGATGCGGTCAGTGGTCTTGATGTTGTTGGCGTTGAGGACGAGCTGGATGATATTGCCTAGCACGCCGCCCTCGGTGTCGATCTTTGAGGAAACAACCACCTGAGCATTCGCCGATGCCGCCGTGATGCCGAGCGCGAGCGCCGCGCCAGCCAGAAGCTTGATTGAAAACATTGTGAAAATCCCTTGCTGTGAACCGGAATTCGGTGCCGCATATGAGCACGGCTCCAACGTCTCGTCGGGGCACACGGTTTCATAACAAGTGGTACAGACGCAATATTTTTGTTCGGAAGGCCAATTGCGACGCGACGCTGGCGATCTGCTGCCATCTGGCGGATAATGCGGTGAGGGTGCGGGTGGCAAACACGGAGAGCGTGTCATGGCCATACACAAAGTCGGTTACCTCATCGGCAGTCTTGCCCGGGAATCCATCAACCGCAAGCTCGCGAAGGCGCTCGTTCAACTTGCCCCTCCCGAACTCGACATGACCGAAATCGCCTTCAAGGATCTGCCACTGTACAGCTACGACTATGACGCCGACTTCCCACCGGCAGCCCGGGATTTCAAAAAGGCGATCGCCTCCGTCCAGGCCGTATTGTTCGTCACCCCGGAGTACAACCGCTCGATCCCTGGTGGATTGAAGAACGCAATCGACTGGGCCAGTCGGCCCTACGGCAAGAATTCGTTCGCGCGCAAACCGTCGGCTGTCATCGGAACATCGCCGGGCGCCATCGCGACCGCCGTCGCCCAACAAAGCCTTCGAAGCGTTCTGAGTTTCTGCAATTCGCCCCAGATGAACGCGCCTGAAGCCTACATACAGTTCACGCCGGGGCTGATCACCGACGACGGCGAGGTGACGGTCGAATCCACTGAGGACTTCCTGCGCAACTACATGGCTGAGTTTCACATGTTCATAGCGCGAGTGCTTCAGGTTCTGCCGCCGGACGCATAAATTCAAATTGGGCGTCAAGCCAGACGCAAGCTCGCAATCCTCAGCGCGCCGAGCGCGACGAAGCATAGCACGGTGACGGGAAAGATCATCCAGTTCAGCATGGTCCAGCCCCAGGCATTGTAGACCATGCCCGACATCAGCGAGGCGCAGGCCACGGAGCCGAACAGGACGAAGTCGTGGAACCCCTGCACCTTGCCCTTTTCGGAAGGCCGGTAGCTTGCCGCGACCATGGCCGTGGCGCCGATGAAGCCGAAATTCCAGCCGAGGCCGAGCAGGATCAGCGCCGTCCAGAATTGCCATAGCGCCAAGCCGGACAGCGCGACGACCGCACAGCCGATCAGCAGCAGGAGGCCGACCGCGACAATGCGTTCAGCACCGAAGCGATGAATCAGCGATCCGGTGAAGAAGCTCGGCCCGAACATTGCCATGACATGCCACGAAATGCCGAGCGTCGCATCGTCCTCCGACAGGCCGCAGCCGACCATGGCGAGCGGCGCGCCGGTCATGACGAAGCTCATCAGGGCATAGCTGCCGACCGCGCAGAAGAGTGCCGCGACGAAACGCGGCTGCGTGACGATCTCGGCCAAGGGCCGGGCATCGCTGCCGGCAATTTCCGTTCCGCCGGCGGCGGCCCTCGCCGGCAGGCGCAGCAATGACAGGATCGCCGCGCCGACGGCGGCTAGCACCAGGATGGATGCGAACGAACCGGCAAACATCACCGGTGCGAACAACTCGCGGGTGAAGATGACGATCTGCGGTCCCAGAATGGCGGTGATGATGCCGCCCGCCAGCACGAAGGAGATGGCGCGCGCCTTGAACTGCGGCGGCGCATTGTCGGCGGCGGCAAAGCGGAACTGCTGGACGAAGGCGCCACCGACACCGATCACCGTCAGGCCGAAGGCAAACAGCCAAAAACTGCCATGGAAGAGTGCCAGCGTCGCGACCAGACCGCCAAGCGCGGTGACGATCGTACCGGTCATGAAGCCGCCGCGCTGGCCCATGGCGCGGATGATGGCCGCCGCCGGCAGCGCACCGAGTGCCACGCCGAGATTGAAGCCGGTGATCGGCGCCGTCGCCAGCGACTTGTCCGGGCCGAGCAGATATTGACCGGCAAGCGCGCCCATGGAGATGGCGATGGGCGCTGCCGAACCGATGATCGCCTGCGAGGCGGCGAGGATCAACGCGGTGCGCCGCGCCTCCCTGGCCGCCTCGATGGCGACCGCCGTCATGAAGCGTCCTTGCCGCGTCCCTCGCCACGCACCCGACGGGAGACGCGATCGAGCACGGCGTTGACCAGCTTCGGCTCGTCTTCCTCGTAGAAAGCCTTGGCGATATCGACGTATTCGGAAACGATCACCGCCACCGGCACGTCTTCGCGCTTTATCAGTTCGTAGACACCGGCGCGCAGGATTGCGCGCAGTGTCGAATCGAGGCGCGACAGCGGCCAGTCATCGGTCAGCGCCTGGCGGATAACCGGATCGATGGTTTTCTGGTCCTCGACGACACCGGTGAGGATGGCGCGGAACCATTGGGCATCCGCCTCGCGGTAAAGCGCGCCATCGACTTCCTTGCCAAGGCGAAACGCTTCGTATTCGGCAGTGATCTCGAAGACGCCGCTGCCGGCGACATCCATCTGATAGAGGGCCTGCACGGCGGCAAGCCGCGCCGCGCCGCGCTTGTTGGCGTGGCGCACCGTGGGCTGTCCGGGCGAAGCGGGGTCGCTCACGATCGCGCTCCCAGTCGTTCCTTGAGCGCGATCATGGTCAGCGCCGCGCGCGCGGCAAAGCCACCCTTGTCGCCCTCCGAACGCTTGGCTCGCGTCCAGGCCTGCGCGTCGTTTTCCGTGGTCAGGATGCCGTTGCCGATACAGACCGAGTCCTGCACGGACAGGTCCATCAGTGCGCGGCTGGATTCATTGGCGACGATATCGAAGTGATAGGTGTCCCCGCGGACGACGGTGCCAAGCGCGACGAAGCCGTCATAGTTCATGCCGCCTTCCGCCGCGCCGTCCAGCGCGAAGGTAATGACGGCGGGAATTTCGAGCGAACCTGGAACGGTGACGACGTCGTAGGTCGCACCCGCTTCGTCAAGCGCGCTCGTCGCGCCTTCGAGCAGCGCGTCGGCAAGATCGTCGTGGAAGCGTGCCTCGATAACGAGAAGGTGGGCCTTCTTCTTCGGGCGAATGAACGCTTTGCCGTGTTGGGATGTGCCAGCCATAAATGTCTCCGGGATCGCCGGTGACTTAGGCCGAAGCCGGATTGATCGCAAGCACAAGATTGCCTCATTGGGACGGGGTACCGAGATCGGACAGTCTGTAGCGAGGCTTTGAGCCCAGGCAACAATGGCGTGGGCCACTACTCGGCCAGCATCTACATCGGCCACCCCAGCCGCGCTTGCACTTTGGAATTCCTGTTTTCCATCACCGCTAGTTCCTCATGAACAGCTCGGCGATGCTCAAAGCCCCTCTTTCGCCGCTTCCGCCAGGCGGGCCGCATAGCGGGCCATGGTGTCTATCTCGAGATTGACGCGGTCGCCGACCTGGCGCTCACCCCAGGTGGTGACGGTCAGCGAATGGTGGATCAGAAGCACGTCGAAGCGGGTGCCTTCCACCTTGTTGACGGTGAGCGAGGTACCGTCGAGCGCGACGGAGCCTTTCGGCGCGATGAACTTCGCCAGCCCGCGCGGCGCTTCCAGCGTGAAGCGAACGGCGTCGCCTTCATCCTTGCGCTCGACGATCTCGGCCGTACCGTCGACATGGCCCGACACGATGTGGCCGCCAAGCTCGTCGCCGATCTTCAACGCCCGCTCCAGATTGATCCGCGTGCCCGATTTCCAGCCCATCGCCGTCGTCAGCCGGAGCGCCTCCTCCCAGGCCTCGACTTCGAACCAGCGCGCGTTCGAGCCGCTGTCGGGCAAGGCCGTCACGGTAAGGCAAACGCCGCCGCATGATATCGAGGCGCCGATGGCGATGGTTTCGGGATCATAGGCGGTGTCGATACGCAATCCCACGCCTTCCCGCAGCGGCTTGACGGCCGCGACGGTGCCTATGTCGGTAACAATGCCGGTAAACATCGGTGTTGATCCTAAAAGTCTCTTATCCACTCGGCGTAGCTGTCCTCGCCGAACCGCATCTCGCGCAGTTTGCGAAATCCCGCCGGGACATGGTTGGCATCGATGGGCGATGCAATGCCCCCCTTGCCAATCGCCTCCGGTCCTCGGAACAGCACGATGCGGTCGACCAGGCCCTCCGACAGGAAGGCGCTGGCCACCTTGGCTCCACCTTCGACCAGCACGCTGGCCATACCGAGCGCAGCAAGATCCTCGAGCAGTTCCGGCAGCGCCACGCCGCCTTCATGCGTCTCGGTGCCGATGAAACGCACGCCGGCGCGTTCGAGCGTTGCCCGCCGCAGAGGATCGGCTTCCAGGCAAGCCGCGACGTAGAGCGGCACCCTGTCGACACCGGACACCAGTTTCGAAGTCTCAGGCAGCCTGATCTGCCTGTCGAGCACAATGCGCGCCGGCGACCGGTTCTCCAATCCCGGCAAGCGCACCGTCAGCGCCGGGTCGTCCTCCAGCGCCGTGCCAATGCCGATCAGGATGGCATCGGCTTCGGCGCGCATTAGATAGACTTCACGGCGCGCAATGTCGCCTGTGATCGACACCTGCCCAACACCTTCCATGCCGATCTTGCCGTCGCTGGAAAGCGCTAGCTTGAGAGTCACTTCCGGCCGTTTCCTAAGCGATCGAATGAGATAGCCGGCCATCTGCTCGGCGGCCTCCGCCGCCAGGACATTCTCCACAACATCGACGCCCGCGGTGCGCAGGATCGCGTAGCCTTGGCCTGACACGCGCGGATCGGGGTCGCTGGCGGCGCCAACGACGCGCGCGATGCCGGCATTGACCAGAGCGTTGGCGCAAGGCGGCGTGCGTCCGTGATGCGCGCAAGGCTCCAGCGTGACGTAGGCGGTGGCGCCGCGCGCCAGTTCGCCCGCTTCGGCGAGCGCCTCGGTCTCGGCATGCGGGCGGCCGCCGACAGCGGTGACGCCGGTGCCGACAATCATCGGGCCCAAGCCATCGTCGCGCACGATGAGTGTACCAACGGAAGGATTGGTTGAGGTCCGGCCCGCATTCCTGCGCGACAGTCTGAGTGCGGCTGCCATGAAACGGCGGTCAAGGGCTGCCTGTCCGGCCTCGCTGTGTTCCGCCATGCTCAGCCAGCGTCCTCTTCGCTCTTGTCCTCGTCGCCTTTCAATTCCCCCAGCAGCTCATGGAAATCCTTGGCCTCGCGGAAATTGCGGTAGACCGAGGCGAAGCGGACGTAGGCGACGTCGTCGAGCGACTTCAGCGCTTCCATGACCAGCCGCCCAACCTCGCCCGAGGCCACTTCGGTCTCGCCGGAGCTTTCCAGCTGGCGCACGATGCCGGTCACGGCACGATCAATGCGCTCGGGATCGACATTGCGCTTGCGCACCGCGATCTCGACGGAGCGCAAGAGCTTGTCGCGGTCGAAAGGCACTTTTCGCCCCGACTTCTTGACCACGACGAGGTCGCGCAACTGCACGCGCTCGAAGGTGGTGAAACGGCCGCCGCAATCGGGGCAGACGCGACGCCTGCGGATCGCCGCGCCATCCTCGGCGGGGCGCGAATCCTTCACCTGCGTATCTTCGGACTGGCAATAGGGACAGCGCATTGAGAGCCTTGGGTTCACGAATCTGGTGAGGCGAAAAGGCTTAGAGCCTTTTGCCACGATGGCAAGGCACGCAGACCCTTTCGCGTCAGAGATAGCGAGCCGCGAGGCAGATTGCCAGCACCCGCCTTCGCGCGCTTGGCTAGGGTGCAACGTCCTTGGTCGGAAAGCCGCATGATGTGCCGAGGTTGCGGTAGGCTTTAGTGAAGCCGTCCATCGGAATGCTGGCGAAAGCCTCTTTGCCGAAAGCGACATCGAGCGAGGTGACTTTGCGCATGGCTCGCAAGAGCGCGAGACTGGTCTTGGGCTGGTTGTCGACCGTCCAGCTGGGACGGCCGTTCACGGCATCGTTCGAATAGACGGTGGCGGAAACCTTGACGCCAGGATCACCAAAAGTCGCGGCGATCTTCTTGCCAGTGGGCAGGTTCCGGTTGTCGACAATAAGCATGATGGCCGGGTAGGCGTCCGGCGGCATGGCGTCGCCGTTCGAGATCGACAGCGTCAGCGTGCCCGAATTGCCGCTGGCATCGAAAAAGGCAGTCGAAGCGGCGCAGGTCTTGCGCGCATCCTGCCCGGTGTCGAGCGTATCGACGATGGTTGTCCATCTGCCGAAGGTAGCGGTGGCGGGCACTTCAGGGGCGGTCTGCGCAAGGGCAGTCCCGGGCAATGTCAGGGAAACGGCCAGCAAGCCATGGGCGCCAAGGATGGCGGGACGGAAATTACGCATCGTCTGGTCTCCAGTTCGGCGCGTCGACCGATCGGGGGTCGGCGCGCCGCTGGCGGATAAGAGATGACGCGTGGCGCGAGGTCAACCGAGATAAGGGTAGAGCGGGAATCGATCGGTCAGCGCCACGACCTTGGCCTTGACCGCGGCCTCGACCGAGGCATTGCCCTCATCGGAATTGGCGGCCTTGAGGCCATCCAGCACCTCGGCGATCAGCTTGCCTATTTCGCGGAACTCGGCCTGGCCGAAGCCGCGCGTTGTGCCGGCGGGCGTGCCGAGCCGCACGCCGGAGGTGACGAAGGGCTTTTCCGGGTCGAAGGGGATGCCGTTCTTGTTGCAAGTGATGTTGGCGCGCCCAAGCGCTGCCTCGGCGCGCTTGCCGGTGGCATTCTTGGGGCGCAGGTCGACCAGCATCAGGTGGTTGTCGGTGCCGCCCGACACGATGTCGAGGCCAGTCTCCTGTAGGCTGGACGCCAGCGCCTTGGCGTTGGCGGCGACGCTCTCGGCATAGAGCTTGAAGCTCGGCTTCAGCGCCTCGCCGAAGGCAACCGCCTTGGCGGCGATGACATGCATCAGCGGTCCGCCCTGCAGGCCGGGGAACACCGCCGAGTTCATCTTCTTGGCGATCTCCTCGTCGTTGCACAGGATCATGCCGCCGCGCGGGCCGCGCAGCGACTTGTGCGTGGTGGTCGTCACCACATGGGCATGCGGCAGCGGCGAGGGATGCACGCCGCCGGCGACGAGGCCGGCGATGTGGGCCATATCAACCATGAGGTAGGCGCCGACCGCATCGGCGATCTCGCGAAAGCGCTTCCAGTCCCAGATGCGCGAATAGGCGGTGCCGCCGGCCAGGATCAGCTTCGGCTTCGTCTCATGCGCCGTCTTCTCGATGGCGTCCATGTCGAGCAGGTGGTCGTCCTTGCGCACGCCGTAGGACACGACCTTGAACCATTTGCCGCTCATGTTGACTGGCGAGCCGTGCGTCAAATGCCCGCCGGAATTGAGGTCGAGGCCCATGAAGGTGTCCCCCGGCTGCAAGAGAGCCAGGAACACCGCCTGGTTCATCTGGCTGCCGGAATTGGGCTGCACATTGGCGAAGTTGCAGCCGAACAGTTTTTTCGCGCGCTCGATCGCCAGCTCCTCGGCGACATCCACGAACTGGCAGCCGCCATAGTAGCGCTTGCCCGGATAACCCTCGGCGTATTTGTTGGTCATGATCGAACCCTGCGCTTCGAGCACGGCGCGCGAGACGATGTTCTCAGACGCGATCAGTTCGATCTCGTGGCGCTGGCGTCCGAGTTCGTTGCGGATCGCGCCGAAAATTTCCGGATCGGCATCTTCCAGCGTGGTTTCGAAGAAGGATTCGAATTTGTTCGACGCTGCCGCTGCTGTTGCCATGGCCTGAATTCCTTAGGTCCGGAGGTCGGTTTTGTCTTGCGCATGCCGTTGTCCCAAACCCCTGCACATTTTTGTGTGACAGGATTGGGTTCGCCGCGCCATTAACACAGTTGTTTTCGCCTCGCCACGTTTGCGGCGCGAAATTTGCTGGCCCGATTGCGGCAAGCAGAGCGGCGAACCGTTATTTCCTGTCGCGCCGCTGCTTCAGAAGAGCCTCGGTCAAGGTGATCTCGGAAAACAGCGCCCGCATCGTATGGTCATTGATCTCGCGGCTGAGAAACATGGCGCGTAGCGCGGCGCGCTCGGCTTCTATGCCGGCCGCCCTGAGTTCAAGCTCCAGACGGCTCGCCTCACGCGCCTCGGCACGCGCTTCGTCGGCCTCGTCGGAGGCGGCGATGCGGCGCCGGTAGCCGGCGACGATGCTGTCGGCAACGGCGAGCCGTGCCTCGACGGCCCCGCCCTCGCCTGCCTCATTGGCGATGCTCTCGATCCTGGCGATCGCCGCATTGGCTGCGCCGACCCGCGCCCGGCGCTCCTCGGCCGCTGCCGGGTCCTCGCCCGGTTCGACCAGCCCGCGAGCGATCTTCGGCAGCGCGAGGCTGGCGATGGCCAGCGAGCAGATGATGACCCCGGCGGCGAGGAAGATCACCACGTCGCGGGCCGGGAACGGCGAGCCGTCCTGCAAGGTGAGCGGCAGCGACAGGATACCGGCCAACGTGATCGCTCCGCGCACGCCGGCGACCGATCCGGCGAGCCGCACGCGCAGGCCGAACGGCTCGGCCTTTCGCTTGCCGAGCCGCGCCGCCATGGCGCCCGCCATGTCGCCGATCCATATCCACAGGAAACGCAGGCCGATCAGGCAAAGGGTCAGCAGCAGGACTGTCAGCACCGGCTCGATGATCCAGTGCCGGCTGGACAACTCCGGCGGCACCTTACGGATGATATCGGGAAATTGCAGGCCAAGCAGAATGAAGAGCGCGCCGTTGAAGACGAAGGACAGCGTCGACCACAGCGACATCGTCTGCATGCGCGCCGAGACACCGAGAAAGCGGAACATGCCGGAAACTCCGGTCAACAGGCCGGCGGTGACCGCCGCCAGGATGCCCGAGGCGCCGATATGCTCGGCGCCGAGATAGGAGACGAAAGGCACCAGGATCATGACCAGAACCTGCGCCTCCGCCGGCACGCCGCCGATGCGGTTGAGCAGTTGCAGCGCCTTGGCGGCAACGAACAGCGCCGCCATGCCGGCGAGGATGCCGGCAGCCACGGCATAGAGAAAGCTCAGCGAGGCCGCGGCAAAGGAAAAGCTGCCGGTCAATGCCGCCACCACGGCAAAGCGGAACATGACCAGACCCGACGCGTCGTTGAGCAGCGACTCGCCTTCCAATATGTGCATCAGCCGCGCCGGAACGATGTTCCTGTCGACTATGGAAGACACCGCCACCGCGTCGGTCGGCGACAGCACCGCGGCGAGCGCGAAAGCGACGACGAGCGGGATGCTGGGCACGAGCCAATGCAAGGCGTAGCCAAATCCGACGATGGTGAAGAAGACCAGTCCAATGGCAAGGTCGAGGATAGGGCCACGCAAGGCGACAAGCTCGCGTTTGGGCGCAGCAAAGGCATCGGCGAACAGAAGCGGCGGAATGAATACGAGCAGGAACAGTTCCGGATCGATCTCGACATGCAGCCCGCGCGCCGGCCAGGCCAGCGCAGCACCCATGGCGATCTGCAGCACCGGCAGCGGCACCCGCACCAGCCGCACCAATGCACCGGAAAGCGCCACTAGGACGAGCACGACGAGGATGAAGACGGCAACTTGCATGGTCCGATTCCGGCAGTTTTGCCGACCATGCGCAATCGCCCGCGCTTCGTCCAGCCGGAGCGCGCCTACGCAGAGTTGGAGGTCAGCGGCGGTGTGAACGGCCTAGCGGCGGCGACAGAAAAAGGCCGCTCAAGAGCGGCCTTTTCCCTGAATAATCAATCGCTTAGAGCGACGAAGTGATCTGCAGCTCGTTGTTTCCGTCGAGGCCATATATGTCGTCGCGGAACTGGACGACGCCGGGGCCCGTCGACCAGGCCGAGAGATAGAGGAAATGCACCGGCACCGGGTTGGTGACCTGGACCGGCGTGTTTTCGCCGGTCTTGATCGCAGCCTCGAAATGCTGACGGTCCCAGCCGGGCGTGTCGCGCAGGATCCAGGTGACGAGGTCGCGCACGTTCTGCACGCGCACGCAACCCGAGGAATCGAAGCGCATCATCTTGCCGAACAGGCTCTGCTGCGGCGTATCGTGCATGTAGACACCGTCCGGGCTCGGGAAATTGATCTTCACCGACGCCATGGCGTTGTCCGAACCGGGGTCCTGGCGGAAACGGTACTTGGCCGCGTCATCGGTCGACCAGTCCACATTCATCGGATCGACTTCGCTGCCGTCTGGCGCAAACAGGCGAATATGGCTGTTCTTGAGATAATCGGGGTCCTTGCGCATCAATGGGATGATGTCCTTGCGCACGATCGACACCGGCGCGTTCCAATATGGATTGACGATGATCTCGTTGATCTTGGAATTGACGATCGGTGTCTGGCGATCGATCTTGCCGACGATCGCGGTATGGCGAAGCACGACGCGATCGTTCTCGACCGCCTCGACCTGCGCTGCCGGAATATCGACCAGCACATAACGGCTGCCAAGCGTGCCCGCCTTCTCCTTCAATCGCTGGAGATTGGTTTGCAACTGGCCGAGCCGGATCTGCGCCGAAACGTTCATCGCCGCGTAGGTATATTTGCCCAGCGCTCCGTCGGCCGGCAGGCCGTGGCGCAATTGGAAGCGCTTGACCGCCGAGTCGACATAGGAATCGAAGGCCGTCGAGATGCCGGCGCTCTGCGACAGGTCGCCGGCGACCATCAGGCGCTTGCGCAGCGGCACGACATCGGGATCGTCGACGCCGAGCTGCAGTTTCTTGGTCGCGGGAACCTCGACCCAGCCGCCCTGCCCGACAATGTTCTGGTACTGCGCCACAGCCTGCTCGGTGAAGGCCACGGTCTGCGGGCTGAAGATCGGCAGCGTCGAGGCCACCTTGCCGCCTGCGCTGGCGCGGGCGTCGAACTGATCGTCCCAGTTGCCGCGCGCCGAGGACTTCAGGATGTCCCCGATCACATCCTGCGCGCTGGCGCGGCCGGCAACAACGGCGGCTGCGAGCGCGGAGGCTCCGGAAAGGAAGAAACGGCGGCTGGTTCTCATGGACGTTCCAGACATTTGTAGCAGTTCGAACACTTGCTGCGTTGATCATCGGGCGATCTCGCCCGCACTCTAAAATTGGCAATCTTAACAATTAGCCAACCATGGTCCGCATCACCTCGGTGTGAAAACGCGCAAGGCTACGCGGCTGCGGGTGAACTCATGGTCTTCACCACAGCATCACTGTCATCTTCGGTTCCATTGGAATATGGCGGCAACGTGGCCTTGGCCCGCAATTTGCTTCGGCCAGCGCAACGAAAAGAAAAGACCGATGCTTTTCGGCACCGGCCCTGACTGGAGGTCGCTGTTGCGGCCGCGCTTCTGTGGCGCGGCTTCTGATTGGGGATGTGGCTTACATCCGGTAAGCGATGGTGTCGTTCCAGAAGCGGTCGAGGCGCTGGAGGGCGCGGTTCATCTGCTTGAATTCATCGGTGTTGATGCCGCCGACCTGCTCGATCGAGCCGACATGGCGCTCATAGAGACCGGCGACCACGTCCGCCACCTCGTTGCCCTTCGGCGTCAGCGAGACGCGGACCGAACGACGGTCGATGCGCGAGCGCTGGTGGTTGATGAAGCCGAGATCGACAAGCTTCTTGAGATTGTAGGAGACGTTCGAGCCGAGATAGTAGCCCCGCGAGCGCAACTCGCCGGCAGTCAGCTCCGAATTGCCGATGTTGAAGAGCAGCAGCGCCTGGATGGCGTTGATGTCGGAACGGCCATTGCGGTCGAACTCGTCCTTGATCACGTCGAGCAGACGGCGGTGCAGGCGCTCGACCAGTTGGAGCGATTCCATGTAAAGGGAACGGATTGCCTCGCGGCGATCGTCGGAAACGTTGGCGGTCTTTGCCGCCGGACGCGAATTGATCATTGTCTTTGCCTCTCGTTTGTCGCCCTGGTGATTTTTTGTTTTTCACCTTGATCGCGACACTATCGAATACTCATAAAATTCGACTTAAACGCCAAGGCTAACAAGAGCTTACCGGTAATAGGTTTCGCAAGACGCTTAACGAACGGTCACTCGAGCAAGGATAATTAACCTAAAGATTTAGCCAATGATTTCAGGGCGAAATCCGATCCGCCGGATCGCCGGCGGCGCGTGCCGGCTTCAGGTCCGGGGCGACCGCTTCTGCAGATAGATGACGAGGCGGAAAACGACATAGAGCAGCGCCACCCCCGCATGCGAGACGACGATGAGCGGGCGGCGGCCGAAGAGTTCGGGAAAGCCGGCATACATGACGATCTCCGTCGCGGCGCAGATGAACCAAATCACCGGCCCCCAGGAAGCCAGCATCCATAGGCCGGCTGCGGCAAAGGGAAAAAACACGGCGAGCATCACCGCTGCCACCTGCCAGTGGACCGGCATCAGGTCGAAGCGCCACAGCGAGCCGGGATAGAAGCCGATAAGCCTGATCCAGTACAGGATACCGAACAGCAGGCAGTATCCTGATATGATTCGCTGGAACCAGGCGAAGATAACCTCCACCCCTGAAGGCTGAAGCACGACGCGTCTGGACGTCACCTCACTCATAGCGCGAGTTCCCGTTCACCGAGCGAGGCAAAATAGGCATCGACATCCGCGTCGTCGACCGCATCGAGGGTTGCCGGCAGCCATTGCGGCTTGGAACCCTTTTCGATGATGGTGGCGCGTATGCCTTCGTAGAAATCGTGGCCCGCGAGCATCCGGTTGAGGATGCGGAACTCCATCTTCATGCATTGATCCATCGGCAGCGTCAGGCCGGCAGTGATCTGGCGCCAGGCGACACGAAGGCTGGTCGGCGAGCGCGTCAGGATCGTCGCCAGCGTCCTTGCCGCAAACTCATCGCTCCCTGCCGCCTGCTCCAGGCTGCCGATGATATCGGCAAGCGACGCCTGCGCGAAGTGATGGGCGATCGCCTCCAGCACCTGCCTGTCCGTCTCGCGCTTCGCCGGGATGAAGAAGCCGCGCAGCACCGATTCGGGATCGCCGGTGGCGGCGAGCTGGTCGAGAAAGCCAGCCTGGTCCTGCGCCTTGATCGTATGCGTGGCCAGCCCGGACCACAACGCGTCGCCATAGCGGATACGATTGCCGGTCAGCGCCAGGTACATGCCGAAGGAACCTCCAAGATCGGGCAGCAGATGGCTGGCGCCGACATCCGGGAAAAAGCCGATACCCACCTCCGGCATGGCGAACTGCGCATTTTCCGTCATCACCCGGTGCGATCCATGAAAGGAGATGCCGACGCCGCCGCCCATGACGATGCCGTCGATCAGCGCCACATAGGGTTTTTTGAAACGCGCGATCTGGGCGTTCAGCCGATACTCGTCGGCGAAGAACTCGACAGGCGGCTTACCGGCCCGGCCGGCCTCATAGATGTGGAGAATGTCGCCCCCGGCCGAAAACGCCCTACCCTCGGCCTTGACGACGACGACGTCGACGCTCCAGTCCCGCTCCCAAGCGTGCAATGCCTTGGCGAGTGCATTGACCATGCCGTGCGTGACCGCATTGAGTGCCCGCGGCCGCGTCAACGTGACGATGCCGGCCCGGCCCAGATGTTCGAAGCGGATCTCGTCGCCTCCGCCAAAATCCATCGTGAAAGAATCCCTCCCCCGCTCCGCCGGGACTGAAGTGCTAAAGCGTGGCCCATGGCCGCGTCAATGCCGGCATGCCGGCAGCGCGTCTTGGCTCGTGCCGGAGCCTAGTGCTAAAAGAGCCGTTGTGGCCGCAACGCCGAGAACCACGGCGACTGCGCAGCTGTAGCGGGTTTCCAACGGGGTGTTGCTCATGGCTGGATTTGCGCGCCTCGTGCCGATGACGATCGGGCTGATCATCATTTGCCTGGCTTTGCAACCGACCCTGGCGGCAAGCCTCGCCGATCTTTACCAGTCGCAGACCATCGTCAACGGTCGGTACGAGAAGAACCGCCAGGCCGGCTTCAAACGTTGCCTCGACGCGGTTCTGGTCCGGGTTTCCGGCGACCAGCGCCTGCCGGCGAAACCGGAGATGGCGGCGCTGCGCGACAAGGCCGGCAGCTTCGTGGCGGCCTTTCGCTACCGCGATCGCATGGAAGGCATTCCCAACCATGACGATCAGGGCACGTATGATCGGCCTCACAATCTCTACTGCCAGTACAGCCCGGCGATGATCGATCCGGTGCTGGCTTCGCTCGGCAGCAGGCCATGGCTGACCGAAAGGCCACGGCTGGCGGTGTTCTTGTCGACCGAGCGCGGCGTCAAGCATTTCGCGCTCGATGCCGATGACGAGCGCGGCGTGCTGATGCGCGAGTCGTTCGGCAATGCCGCCGCGCCGGTTGCCATGCAGGTAACCTTCCCAACGGCAGCGCTGCTGTCGAAGGCGGGGCTGGACGACAGGATCATGCGCGAGGCCGACATGGCGAAGCTGGACACGGTTGCGAAAATGGCCGGCGCCGACCAAGCGCTTTCCGGCAGCATCGTCTGGAGCGACAAGGAGTTGGGCTGGATCGCCGACTGGCGGCTGGCGAAGGCCGGCAAGACCTACGCCTGGCAAGTGCGCGGCGTCGGCTTCGACGAGGCGTTCCGTGTCGGCATGCGCGGTGCGGCGCAGATCCTTTCGGGCAACGGGCAACCCGAATAAGGACCCGGCCGGATTGCTGGCACAAACGTGTCGCATTGGTCAGCACCACGGGTGCGTGATAAAAGCCGGCCAAACGAGAGTTTTGGCGATGAACAGATTCACCCCCGCAAAACCTGCCGGCGCGCGCAGCGTCGACGACATCACCGGCAGCCGCCGCTTGCGACGCATGCGCAAGGCCGACTGGTCGCGGCGCCTGGTGCAGGAGAACAGGCTTTCCGTCGACGACCTGATCTGGCCGATCTTCGTCGTCGACGGCAGACAAGTGCGCGAGCCGATCGCCGCCATGCCGGGCGTCTTCCGCCTGTCGATCGACCTTGCCGTCAAGGAGGCCGAACGCGCGGCGAAGCTCGGCATCCCCGCGCTTGCCACCTTTCCCAATGTGGACATTTCGCTGCGCGACGAGACCGGCTCGCATATCCTCGACCCCGACAACGTCATCAACCGCGCCACGCGCGCGATCAAGGACGCGGTGCCTGAGATCGGCGTCATCACCGACGCCGCGCTCGACCCGTTCACCAGCCATGGTCATGACGGCATCCTGCGCGACGGCCTCATCGTCAATGACGAGACGGTGGAACAGGTAACCGCGGCGGCCGTCATACAAGCAGCGGCCGGCGCCGACATCATCGCGCCGTCCGACATGATGGACGGCCGCATCGGAGCCATCCGCGACGCGCTCGACGCAAACGGTTTTCAGGACGTGGCGATCATGTCCTATGCGACGAAATTCGCCTCCGCCTTCTACGGGCCGTACCGCGAGGCGGTCGGCACGGCCGGCCTGCTCAAGGGCGACAAGAAGACCTATTACATCGACCACGCCAATTCCGACGAAGCGGTGCGCGAAGCCGAGCAGGACCTGGCCGAAGGCGCGGACATGCTGATGGTCAAGCCCGGCCTGCCCTATCTCGATATCATCCGCAGGCTGAAGGACGAATTTGCGATGCCGACCTTCGCCTACCAGGTGTCGGGCGAATATTCGATGATCAAGGCGGCGGGCGCCAATGGCTGGATCGACGGCGAAAAGGTCATGCTGGAATCGCTTCTTGCCTTCAAACGCGCCGGCTGCGACGGCATTTTGACCTATTTCGCCCCTGAGGTGGCGGAGATGCTGAGAGCATAGTTTCCCCAGCGCCTTCAAACCATATGCTCTTCATGGACCCACCGGCAAATGAGCCGGTATAGCGGCTGTCTCGGCAACCGCCATTTTGGCATCCGCACCAACCATCAGGCAACACTCTGGACATCGCATAGGCGAAGTACGGATATGCATCTTTTCGATCGCGGAAAATACTACTTGCAATTTGCAATCGGTTTGCTAGAAAGTAACTGCTTGCAAAATACAACTGGTCTGAGGAGGCTTTCCATGTCCAGACTTCGCGTCAACGCATTCACCTTGTCGCTCGACGGTTACGGCGCCGGTCCCGACCAGGATTTGAAAAACCCGCTCGGCGTCGGTGGGGAAGCCCTGCACAAATGGATGATCGGTACCCGCACCTTCCGCAAGATGGTGCTCGGAGACGATGACGGCACAACCGATATCAACGAGGCGTTCGCGGCGCGCAGCTTCGAGAATGTCGGCGCCTGGATCCTCGGCCGCAACATGTTCGGGCCGATCCGCGGCGAATGGCCTGACGAAAACTGGAAGGGCTGGTGGGGCGACAACCCGCCCTATCATGTGCCGGTCTTCGTGCTGACCCACCATGCGCGCGAGCCGATCGTCATGGAGGGCGGCACGACCTTTTACTTCATTACGGATGGCATCCATTCGGCGCTCGAGCAGGCAAGGGCAGCGGCCAATGGCAGCGATGTGCGGGTCGGCGGCGGCGTCGCCACCATCCGGCAGTACCTCCAGGAGAGGCTCATCGACGAGATGCATCTGGCGATCTCGCCGGTGCTGCTCGGCTCCGGCGAGCACCTCTTCGCCGGGATTGATATGCCGAAGCTCGGCTACGCGTGCAGCGAACAAGTAGCGACGCCGCTTGCCACGCATGTCGTCATCAAGCGGACTTAGGAATTAGTTGTCTGCGACAGTGGGAATTGGCAACCCTTGGTGCAGATCCTTTCTCCCCGTCACTATACGGGGAGAAGGACAAACTCTCGTTCAATACTTCTCGGGCACGTAGAGCTCGCGCGGCAGCACCTGGCGCTCGTATTCGGGATTGAAGACCCGCTCGGGCAGCGTGATCTCCTCGTGCGGCACCTCTTCATAGGGAACCTGCTGCAAGAGGTGGTCGATGCAGTTCAGCCGGGCGCGCTTCTTGTCGTTGCCCTCGACGATGAACCAGGGCGCCTCCGGAATGTTGGTACGGGCGAAGGTCTCTTCCTTGGCCTTGGTGTACTGTTCCCAGCGCACCCGCGACTGCAGGTCCATCGGCGACAGCTTCCACTGCTTCATCGGATCGTGGATGCGCATCAGGAAGCGCATCTGTTGTTCCTCGTCGGTGATCGAGAACCAGTATTTGACCAGCGTGATGCCCGAACGGACCAGCATGCGCTCGAACTCCGGCACGTCACGGAAGAATTCCTCCACCTGATCGGGCCCAGCGAAACCCATCACCCGCTCGACGCCGGAACGGTTGTACCAGGAGCGGTCGAACAGAACGATCTCGCCGCCGGCCGGCAGCTGCGGCACATAACGCTGGAAATACCATTGCGACGTCTCTCGCTCGGTCGGTGCCGGAAGCGCCACGACGCGGCAGATCCGCGGGTTGAGCCGCTGGGTGATGCGCTTGATGACGCCGCCCTTGCCAGCCGAATCGCGGCCTTCGAAGATCACCACAAGCTTCTTCTTGTGGTAGGCGACCCAGGATTGCAGCTTGATCAGCTCGGATTGCAGCCCGATCAGGTCGCGAAAATACTGCATGCGGTCGATAGAAGGCGGATGCGCGTTCTTGTAGATCCTGGCGATCTCCAGCGACAGCGCCGGTTCCGACATCTCCAGTTCATAGTCCTCGTCGAGCGTGTCGGCGAGTTCGGCTTCCAGCCAGTCCCGGGCGCCGGACTTGGGTATGGATTCATTCATCGGTGTTCCTCCATCTGCAAGCTGCCGCCTCCGGCAACGACCGGGCGCACTGGTCGCGTCCTGACGGCGGCGCGCAACGCCCTGATCGACTGAGTATAGGCCGGCAATGACGGTTTTATTGCAGGGGCACGCCACGGCCGCTCATCGGTGTGCTGGGGCCGGAGGGCGACAAGCCGCACGGATTGTCCTACAAATCCAGCAACCTGATCGGGCCATTCTTCTCAATCGCGAGGACTGACATGGAATACCGCACTCTCGGCCGTTCCGGCCTGAAGGTTTCGGCGCTGACGATGGGCACCATGACCTTTGGCGGCGCCGGCCCGTTCGCGGCTGTGGGCAACAGCGATCTCGCCGAGGCGAAGCGCATGATCGATCTGTGCATCGATGCCGGCATCAATCTCATCGACACGGCCAATGTCTATTCGGACGGCCTGTCGGAGGAGATCATCGGCGAGGCACTCGGCGGCAAGCGCAGGAACGACGTGCTGATCGCCTCGAAGGCGCGCATGCGCATCGGCGACGGTCCCAATGACGAAGGCCTGTCGCGCCATCATTTGATCCGCGAATGCGAGAAAAGCCTTAAGCGGCTCAAGACCGACGTCATCGACATCTATTTCCTGCACGAATGGGACGGCGTGACGCCACTCGAAGAGACCATCGCCGCGCTCGACACGCTGGTCGGCCAGGGGAAGATCCGCTATGTCGGCTGCTCCAACTATTCCGGCTGGCAGGTGATGAAGGCGCTCTCCATCAGTGACACCCGCCATCAGCCGCGCTTCGTCACCCAGCAGATCCACTACACGCTCGAAGCACGCGAAGCCGAATACGAGCTGCTGCCGATCTCGGTCGACCAGGGATTGGGCGTGCTGGTGTGGAGCCCACTGGCGGGAGGCCTGCTGTCGGGCAAGTATCACCGTGACAGCCCGACCGCGCGCCAGGTCGCCGGCTGGTCCGAACCGCCAATCCGCGACGAGGACCGGCTGTGGCGGATCGTCGATGTGCTGGTCGAAATCGGCAAGGCCCGCGGTGTGTCCGCCGCACAGGTGGCGCTTGCCTGGCTGCTTGGCCGGCCGGCTATCAGCTCGCTTGTGATCGGCGGGCGCAACGAGGCCCAGTTCAGGGACAATATCGCGGCGGCCAGCCTGACGCTGGCCGGCGAAGAACGTGATCGCCTCGACGCGGTCAGCCGCCCGCCCCTGCTCTATCCCTATTGGCATCAGCAGCTGACGGCAAAGGAGCGTTTCGGCGCCGCCGACCTTGTGATCGACCGAAGCAGCTTATAGGAACCCTGGTGCCGGCTCCGAGACGTCGGAAGGCGAACGACGCGTAGTCAGCCCACAAGAACAGCAAAAAAGGAGCCGCTATGGCACGAGCACCAAATTACGATCAGGAACGCAAAGAACGCGATCGCCAGAAGGCGGCCAAGAAGGCCGAAAAGCTGGCGGCCAAGGCTGCGGCGCGGGAGCGTCAGAAACCCGAGACTGACGCCGAGATTGAAACAGAGGAATGACGGCGCGCGGCGGCAATCCGGCCTGGATCAGGCCGGCGCCTTGTCGCTGACGAAGACGTCCACTTCACGCGCCGCCGCGATAAAGGCGCGCCTTGCGTTCATGGCCGGCTTGTCGCCGGCCAGCGCATCGTGGCAGGCCTGCAGCGCCGCGCGATGCTTGGGGGTGCGCTTGCCGGGCCAGCTGTTCATGAGATAGTCGGAAGCCTCGCGGGCCGAGCGTAAGAGCTGTGTACTTCCCGCCGTGACTGATTTGACGGTCACGGGTACTTCAAATCGGTTGTTTTCCATCGCCCGGTCCTACGCCATCGGCGTCCGCGAAGCGAGGCCGAAAGTGGGGCTCGGGGCCGGTGGTCCTTTTTTCGGCGGCGAGTGGCCTGCCCTGCAGGCCGCATTATGCCGCCACGACGGCAAATCCCCTGGCGCGAAGGCCGCGGCGATCATTGGCCAGCGACGTCAACAGACGGTCGCGACTGCCCACGATATGCTCCGAGAGCAAGCGCGCGGCTTCCTGTGCATCGCCGCTCCGCACGGCGGCCAGGACGGCGTGATGTTCGGCCCACGCGCGGCCAAGGGCCGCTCCATCGCGTACCTCCAGCCAACGGGCGCGCGAAAGCCTGGTCATCGCGTCGCGGACGGCCCGAAACAGGAATTCATTGCCGGACAGTCGCGCCAGCTCGATGTGGAAATCCATGCCGACGCGATGCCATTCCTCGCGCGGAGTGTCGTCGTCGCAGGAGACGAGCATAGCCTCGATGACATCGACGGCACTTCTGTCGGCAAGCCCGCATGTCAGCCGCAAGGCCGCGACCTCGACCGCTTCGCGGTAGACCGCGATCTGCTCGAGTTCGGCCAGGTTGATGGGCGAGACCGTCCAGCCGCGCCCGTCCCTGCCGACCAGCCCTTCGGTTTCGAGCCGCAGCAGCGCAGCCCTGACCGGCGTGCGCGAGGCGCCGAAGCGGCTTTCGATCCAGCGCTCGGTGAGTTTCTCACCCGGGCCGATCTCAAGTCCAAGGATCATCTCGCGGAGCTGCCGTTCGACGTTGTGCATCTGCGACATCGTTGTTGCCTTTTCACGTGCCCGCATTGACAGCGGTCGGGCTGTGGGTCCATGACGGATACCGACTTGGTATCCCAAAATGGTATCCACAACAATCCCTGGCACACGCAGGCACGGCATGACGCAGAACGATACGGAACAGGGCGGCTACAATATCCACTGGCGGCGCAATCTCGCCGTCTGCTTCGCGGGTTCGTTCAGCACGCTCATCGCCATGACCCTGCTCTTGCCGTTCCTGCCGCTCTATGTCGAGCAACTGGGCGTCGAGGGCCATGCGGCGATCGTGCAATGGTCGGGCATCGCCTATGGGGCGACCTTCTTCGCGGCGGCGCTCGTTGCGCCGTTATGGGGACGGCTCGGCGACCGCTACGGCCGCAAGCTGATGCTGGTGCGCGCCTCCTTCGGCATGGCGATCTGCATGTCGCTGACCGGAATGGTCGAGACGGTCTGGCAATTGGTGCTGCTGCGCCTGCTGATCGGCTTTGCCGGCGGCTATTCCTCCGGCTCGACCATATTGGTGGCCATGCAGACGCCGAAGGACCGCTCCGGCTGGGCGCTCGGTGTCTTGTCCGCTGGCATCACGGCAGGTTCGCTGGTCGGCCCCCTGCTCGGCGGCGCGCTGCCGCCGGTAATCGGCATCCGCGCGACCTTTCTGTTGTCCGGCGGCGTCATCTTCCTTGCCTTTCTGGCGACGACATTCCTGATCAAGGAGAACCAGCACCCGCAAGCAAGCAAAGCCGCGACGGCGGCAAAGCCGAAGAGCGGCTGGTCGCAAATTGCCGACAAGCGTCCGGTCGTGGCCATGCTGACGACCGGCATGCTGCTGGCCTTCGCCACCATGTCGATCGAGCCGATCATCACCGTCTATGTGCAGCAGCTGATCGAGGACCAGAGCCGGGTGACGCTCGTTGCCGGCGTGGTGATGTCGGCGGCCGCCCTCGGCGCCATCCTGTCGGCGTCGTGGCTTGGCAGGCTCGCCGACCGCGTCGGTCATTGGAACGTCGTCGTCGGCGCGCTGGCCGTGTCGGCACTGCTGCTCATTCCGCAGGCCTTCGTCACCGACGGCTGGCAACTGATCGGGCTGCGCTTCCTGATGGGCCTGGCGCTCGGCGGTTTGCTGCCTTGCATCACCAGCGTCATCCGCCACAACATTCCCGACGGCGTCGGCGGCAACGTGCTCGGCCTTTCGATCTCGGCCCAATATGTCGGCCAAGTCGCCGGACCGCTTGCCGGCGGTTTCGTCGGCGGCCATTTCGGCATGCGGGCGGTGTTTCTCGGCACGTCGGTGCTGATGGCGCTCGGCGCGGTCTACAACTGGATTGTCCAGGCGCGGCGGACGCGGCATATGTTGATGGAAGCGAGCAAGCCCTGACAAGCTGCCCAGCCAATCAACCGAAGGAGCGTCGACATGAACCTGGCCGAAACGACCGGCAGCCGTCTGCTTGTGCTCGCCGCCGGCATCGTGGGCGCGGCGGGCGTGGCGCTGTCGGCGGCCGCCGCACATCTCGGCGGCGCCTTCACCGGTACGGCGGCATCGTTCCTGCTGATGCACGCACCGGCGTTTCTGGCCGTCGGTCTCCTCGACGCGAATCGCCCGCTGCGGATAGCCAGCATGGTGCTGCTCGTCGGGCTCGTGCTTTTCACGGGCGATCTTCTCGCCCGCGATTTTCTCGGATCGAGGCTGTTTCCGATGTCGGCGCCGATCGGAGGCACCCTGCTCATCGCAGGCTGGCTGACCATAGCTGTCTCCGCCGTGGTGCGTCGGCGACCCTGAGATGCGCGGCCGGTTTCAATCCCGGCGACGTTCAAGTCGGATCCAAAGATCGCGGTTGCGCGCCGAGAGCGTCGCGCGGCGCGGCGCCTCTGGCCGCTCCGCGGCCGTGCCGATGCCCCAATAATTGCGATAAATGTCGTCGAACAGATGCTTCATGGGATGCATGGCTCTTCTCCTCTTGATTTGAATTGAATCGATCCAATAGGCCGACGCAAAAAATTCACGCCAGTCAGCTCCGCTTGCGCGCCACCAGGAAGCGCAGATCGCGAATCCACGGGCTTGTTCCGCCGCGGCGCTTGGACTTGTTGGCGGCCGACCCGATGCTCCAGTCGTTGCGGTAGATGTCTTCGAACAGATAGTTAACAGGATGCATGGCGCACCTCCCATCCAGGTTTAATCCAGCAGGCAGATCTTAGTTGGATCGATTCAAAGATAGGCCTATGGAAGCCGCCGGTCAAGCAAAATTTGAATCGATCCAACGAAAGTGCTAGATGCAAGTCGGGAACGTGCTAAATGCATATCAGGAGGCACGCGCAAATGGCGTCACTCACCGCAGGCAATCGACGACCCGTCCGGCTGGCCGACATCGCCAAGGCGGCCGGTGTTTCGCATGGTACCGCCTCCAATGTCTTCAGCCGCCCTGAGATCGTGCGCGAAGAAGTCCGCGAACGGGTCCGTGCGGCGGCCGAGGCGATGGGCTATGCCGGCCCCGATCCCAAGGGCCGCCTGCTGCGGGCCGGCAAGGTCAACGCCATCGGCGTGGCCACCGCAGAGCCCCTTTCCTATTTCTTCGAGGATCCCTTCGCGCGCGTGATGATGGCCGGTATCTCGCAGGCCTGCGATGCGACCGGGGCCGGTATCTCGTTAGTCTCGGCCGCCAACAACGAACAGCTTGCCTGGAACATCCAGAGCGCCCTGGTCGACGGCTTCATCGTCTTCTGTATCGAAGGCGGCTCGCGCCTTGTCGAATTGGCCCGCGAGCGCAAACTGCCCTTCGTGGCGCTGGACCTGGATTCGGAGGATGGATCCGTCGCGGCGATCGGCGTCGACAACATCGCCGGCGCCAGCCTGGCGGCGCGCCATCTGACGGAACTCGGGCATCGCCGCTTTGCCGTGCTGGCGCTGCCTTTCGCCGACGGCAGGACAGGCATCATTTCGCCCGAGGAGCTTCGCGCCGCGGCCTATGCGGGGACACGCGATCGCCTCACCGGCTACTTCCGGGAGCTTTCGCGGGTTGGCATCGATACATCCAAAGTGCCCGTCTACGAAACCGCCAACGATGCCGCCACCACAAAGGCGGGGCTGGAAACGATCTTTGCTTCCGGCGAACCACCCACGGCCATCCTGGCGATGTCGGACAGGATGGCCTTGGCAACGCTTGAATGGCTGAGCGCGCGCGGGCTGAATGTCCCCGATGATGTTTCGGTCATCGGTTTCGACGGCGTTCCCGAAGCAGAGTTGTCCGAGCCACCGTTGACCACGGTCGCACAGCCGATCGCCGAGATGGGCCGGCTTGCCGTCAAGGCAATCCTGGAAAGCGACGGCAAGGTCAGCCGGCAGTTGCTGCCGGTCGAACTGATCGTGCGCGCCTCCTCGGCTCCACCGCGCCGCTGAAACCGGGCTCGCTGACCCTCAGCGGTTGGCTCTTGCTACGGCCGAGATACCGAAAGACGGCTGGACGGGCTTGGCGTCCTTTTGCGTCGTCCTGGCTTTCCCCGAACCGCCGATGGTCGACAACCATTCGAGATAGAAAGCGAGCGCGAACTGCATGGCAATGCCGGCGGCGAGCAACAGGCTGTCATAAGCGAGGCCGCCGGGATTGATCAGTTTCATCACCTGGGCAACCATGGCGATCAGCGTGCCGGCGATGAACACCGGAAGCGAACGCTTGCCGAGTATCGCCAGCGGATGGTCGGGGCCGGTGCGGAACAGGTTCGAGACCGCAGGCAGTGCCACCACCAGATAGCTGACCGCCAGGATGTGCAGCAGCCGCGGGAGCGACAGGAATGTCTTGTCGAAGCCGGTCAGCACCACCGGCAGGTCGAACCAGGTCACCTGGCCCCAAAGCGGACTATGCACCCATGCCAACGCGGCCAGCACATAGGCCGCGGCGGCACCGATCAGCCAGCGGTTGGCTGGAATGACGCCGCCGCGCCTGACATGCAGCATGGCGGCAAGGCCGATATTGAACAGGAATTGCCAAGACAGCGGGTTGAGGAACCAGAGGCCGGGCTCGGGATAGTTCGGCGGGGCGATCTGCCAGATGCCGGCAACAAGCCATAGCAAGCCGGACACTGTCAGCGCTGCAAGCGGCCTGTAGCTGATGAACAGCAAGAAGGCCGGCGCCAGCAAAAGCAGCACCGCGTAGACCGGCAGGATGTTGTTGTAGCCGAGTTGGTGGCCGAGCGTGACGATGCCGACCAGCACCTCGGGCGTGTCCTTCATCAGCGGTTCGATGTTGATCAGCTTCAGCAGTTCCGGCCGCCGGCCGAACACCGCCGCGGCACAGAACAATGCCATCACCGCCATCGTGGTGACGATATGGGCGATATAGAGCACGCCTGCCCGCCGCCACATTTTCAGCGTCGCGAGCAGCCGGCCTCCCGGGCGGAACTTCGTGCCATAGGCAAGCGCGACCGAAATGCCCGATATCAGCACGAAAGCCTCGGCCGCATCCGAAAAGCCGAAATTCTTGTAGGTCAGGGTCTCAAAAGCCGTGCCCGGCACATGGTCGACGAAGATCGTCAGCAGCGCGAGCGCACGCAGCACATCGATGCGCGTATCGCGCTCGGTTGGAACTGGGGTGGTCATCGACAAAAGGCCTCAAAGCTGGTTGTTCATGCCCAGCAATGCGACCCCCGGCGCACCGCTTCGATTCCTCCGCGATGGAGTATATCGGCGCAGAAACGGACTGAAATGCGCCCGGTTCAATCAACTTTCGCGGAGCATGAAAATATTGCGTTTTGAAGCCGGCAAATTGAGTGAAACGAAATGTAATCAAAAGGATACGGCATGAGCGATACAAGCGTCGAAAACAGCCTGCCGCGGCTGGATCTGGCCTTTCCCTATCGCTTCTTCGGATCCGGCGGGGCCAGCGACGAATGCCTGTTCCTGCTGCATGGATCAGGTGTCGACGAGACGACCCTGGTGCCGCTGGCGAGGCAGATCGCACCGCATGCCTGCCTGGTCGCCGTGCGTGGCCGCATCGTCCAGGACGACGGCTTCCGCTGGTTCGAGCGGATCACGCCGACCAGCTTCGAGCAGGCCAGCATCCGCCGCGAGACGGCCGCTTTCGCACGCTTCATGGCCGAGGCCATGAAGCGGCACCGGATCGATCCGAAGCGCGCGGCTTTCCTCGGCTATTCCAACGGCGCCAATCTGGTTTCCAGCCTGATGCTGCTCCATCCCGGCCTTGTCGGACGGGCGGCACTGCTGCGGCCGATGCCGGTGCTGGACGAGACGCCGGCAACCGATCTGACCGGCATCAAGGCGCTGATTGTCGCCGGCGCCGCCGACCTGACCTACGGACCCTTCGCGCCGGCCCTGGTAACGCTGCTCAGCCAGCGCGGCGCCGAGGTCGACGCGCGTATCGTCGCTTCGGGCCATGAAATCGGCGACCCCGATGCCACGATCGTGCGGCAATGGCTTGCCCCGCCCGCTCCTGCCGCCTGACGGGCAAGACGCGGATCGCCGCGCTCAGCCTCCTTCAGCGATGCCGGCCTGCGCCCCGGCAATCAGCAAGTCGAGGCCGCTTTCGAACAGCGCCTCGTGACCGCCCGCACGATAATCGGCCAGGGCCTGGCTGAGCAGCGGGTAACCGCTTGCCTTGGCATCGAGCGCCGCACCTCGACCCGGGCCGGCCGGATATTCTGCCTGTTCCTCGAGGACGCAGCCCACCGTGTAGCGCCCGACGATCATCAGCAACCGCATGGCCATGACGGAAGGCATGCCGGCCTCGCGCAGAAAAGTGAGCAACCGTTCGACATGTTCGAGATCGCCCGGATCGGCCTCGGTACCGGCATGGACGCGCGCACCGTCGCGATAGGCCATCAAGGCGCCGCGGAAGCTGCGGGCGTTGTTGCGTACGAATTCCTGCCAGCTCTCGCCCGGCAGCGGTACCTGATGTCCATGGCCGCGCCGCAGGATCTCCTCGTTCATTGCGTCGAGCAGGGCGCGCTTGGTCCTGAAATGCCAGTAGAGTGCCGGCTGCTGGACCTTGAGCCGCTGCGCCAGCAGCCGGGTCGAGAGCGCATCGATGCCGACGTCGTTCAACAGCTCGAGCGCCTGCGCGACGATCAGCGCCTTGTCCAGCTTCATATGCACCTCGCTTGCCCAGCCAATTTATCGGTGATAAACGCCACCTTATCACCGATAAATTTTAGGAAAGAAGCATCTCGATGAAAAGGGCCTATCTTGTCGTGCTGACGGCAATGGCGCTGGACGCGGCCGGCATCGGGCTGATCATGCCGGTGCTGCCGGGGCTGTTGCGCGAGGTTGGCCATGTCGAGGACATCGGCTGGATTTTCGGCGCGTTCCTCGCCGCCTATGCCGCGATGCAGGTGCTGTTTTCGCCCCTGCTCGGCGCGTTGTCCGACCGCTACGGCCGCCGGCCGGTGCTGCTTCTGTCGCTTGCCGGGTCGATGCTGGATTATCTGTTCATGACCTTCGCGCCGTCGCTGCCGCTGCTGTTCGTCGGCCGACTGATCGCCGGCCTAACGGGCGCCAGCATGGCGGTGGCCTCCGCCTATATGGTCGACATCAGCAGCGAAGAGCGGCGCGCCCGCGCCTTCGGCCATCTGAGTGCCGCTTTTGGCGTCGGGTTCATCGCCGGTCCGGCGCTCGGCGGCCTGCTCGGCGACATCTGGCTGCGCGCGCCGTTCCTGGCGGCGGCAGGGTTCACCGGCATCAATCTGGTGCTGGCCTTCCTTCTGCTGCCGGAGCCGGAGCGGGTCGGCGGCACAGGCGAGCCGCTGTCGTTCAACCCTCTGGCGCCGCTGCGTTGGGCCTTGACTTTTCCGGCCCTCCTGCCGCTGCTCGGCGCCTTTGCCGTGCTCGGCCTTGTCGGCGAAGTCGGCGGCACGGTCTGGGTTCTCTACGTGCAGGACAAATTCGGCTGGAGCCTTTTCACCGTGGGCATCTCGCTGGCATTGTTCGGCCTCTTCCATGCCGGGGCCCAGGGTTTCGTCGCCGGACCGATCGCCGAGCGCTGGGGCGAAAGGCGAGCGCTCATGGTCGCCGTCCTTGCCGACAGCACGGCCTATGTGTCGATCGCGCTGGCCTGGCAAGGCTGGATGGCGTTCGCGCTGTTGCCGCTTTTCTGTCTCGGCGGCATCGGAGCCCCGGCGCTGCAATCGTTGCTGACGTCACGTGTCGCGGCAGATCACCAGGGGCGATTGCAAGGTGTGCTCTCTAGCATGACGAGCCTGGTCTCGGTGTTCGGACCACTCGTCATCGCCACCCTCTATTTTCGCACTCGAATGGTCTTCCCAGGCATGGTGTGGGTCGCGGGCGCGACCCTCTATGTCCTATGCCTGCCCCTGCTCCTCGCAACCGGATCGCCCACGGCCAAACGGGAGGCGGCGGAGTGATCGGACAATAGTGCGCCGGCGGCGGGACTATCCCTGCCCCATCCTGTTCCAAGCGTCCAGCCCGGCGATCTTGTAGGCTTCGGCCAGCGTTGGATAGTTGAAGGTGTTGTTGACGAAGAAGTCGACGGTGCCGCCCAGATTGATCACCGCCTGGCCGATGTGGATCAGTTCGGTGGCGCCTTCGCCGACGATGTGCGCGCCGAGCAGGCGGCGCGTCTCGATCGAGAACAGAAGCTTAAGGAAGCCGGTGTTGACGCCCATGATGTGACCGCGCGAGGTCTCGCGGAAACGCGCAACGCCAACCTCGTAGGCGGCGCCGCTCTCGCGCACCTGTTCCTCGGATTGGCCGACGGTGGAGATCTCGGGCACCGCGTAAATGCCATAAGGAAAGGTTTCCGGCGGCGGCGGCAAGGTCACGCCGAAAGCATGGCACGCGGCTACCCGGCCCTGCTCCATCGAGGTGGAGGCCAGGCTCGGAAAGCCGATCACGTCGCCGGCGGCGTAAATGTTGGGCACGCTGGTCTGGAAGGTATGCGGATCGACCTTGATGCGTCCCCTGGAGTCAGCCTCGATGCCGACCGCGTCGAGGCCGAGGCTACCGACATTGCCGGTGCGGCCCGCGGCGTAGAGCACGATCTCGGAACGTATGGTGCGCCCGTCCGCCAGCGTGACCTCTGCATGGTCGGGCCTGGAGGCAATCTCCTTCACGGCGCTTCCCAGCCGGATGGTCATGCCGCGGTCGCGCATCTGGTGGATGAAATCGTCGACGATCTCGCGGTCGACGAAATCGAGGATCGTGTTGCGCGGCTCGACCAGCGTCACCGGCACGTCGAGTGCCGAAAAGATCGTCGCGTATTCGACCCCGATGACCCCGGCGCCGATGACCGTCAGCGTGCGCGGCAAGCGGTCGAGCTCGAGCATTTCGTCACTGTCGAACACGCGGCTCTTGTCGAACGGCACGTCGCCCGGCCGGTGCGGCCTCGTGCCGACGGCGATCAGCGCATTGGCGAAGCCGACCTCGCTGTAATCGCCATTGTCCGATGTCAGGCTGACCCTGTTGGGCCCGAGAAATTTCACCTCGGCGCGGGCGCTCTTGACCGTGTTGCGCATGAACTGGTGCTGCAGCACCTCGACCTCGTGGTCGAGCGTCTTGTGCAGGCGCTCGACCAGGTCTCCGACCGAGATGTCCTGTTTGACCCGGTAGCCGCGCCCATAGAAGCCGCGCTCACGCCAGCCCGAGAGATTGAGCACGGTTTCGCGCAGCGTCTTCGACGGAATGGTGCCGGTGTGCACGGAAACGCCGCCCAGGCGCCGCCCCCTGTCGACGACCAGTACCGTTTTGCCGAGTTTGGCCGATTGTACAGCGGCACGACGGCCGGAAGGGCCGCTGCCAATGACCAGCATGTCGTAATCCATCCTGCCCGTCCCTGCCCCTTGGCACTTTTGGTGCGCCGCAACAAGCTAACGCCATGTCAGGCGCGAATTCAACCGGCCCACCGGCCGCTTCGCCCGCCTTGCGCACCGGGAAAGGCTCGATCTTGATTCCGCCATCAGCCTTTACCATTTTCCCAGCAGGTGGGGCGCAGGCTAAGCAGGCCCCTGTTACGAGGAAATGACATGAACGCTCGCGTTCTCGACGGTGAAATCATCAATACCAGGCTCGACGACGTGAGGGCCTATGAAGGGGTACGCACGCGGCGTGTCCTGGCGGTCATGATCGACTATGTCATTGTCGCGCTGCTCACCATCCCGGTCGCCATCCTGGTGTTCTTCCTCGGACTTTTGACCCTCGGCCTTGGCTGGATGCTGTTTGGCGTCCTGGTCCCGGCCGTCGCGATCCTCTACATCTGGAACACGCTTGGCAGCGCCGACCAGGCGACCGCGGGCATGAAGATGATGGGCATCCGGCTCGATCGGCTCGACGGCAGGCCGATCGACGGGCTCACGGCAGTGGTCCATTCGGTGCTGTTCTGGGCCGGCAACGTCATCCTGTCGCCGCTGGTGCTGCTGGTGACGCTGTTTTCCGATCGCAAGCGCACGCTGCACGACCTGCTGCTCGGCACGGTGGTCAGCCGCACCGGCCGCTGAGGCGCATTTTCGCAAGCATCGCCGCGGCGTCGGCACAAATGTGAAGGCGTCCGCATGGCCACGCCTTCACAATCCTGTTGAATTTTTCGCTTTCCGCGCCAAAGGTAGAGCGATTCGAAGGAGTGTTTCCGAGACTCGATGACGCAGCACCCGACCCAGTCGCCGCAGTTCTTCCTGACCGCGCCGTCGCCGTGCCCCTATCTCGACGGCCAGTTCGAGCGCAAGGTGTTCACGCATCTGGTCGGCGACAAGGCGTCAGAGATGAATGATCTCCTGACCCAAGGCGGGTTCCGCCGCTCCCAGAACATCGCCTACAGGCCGGCCTGCGAAACCTGCCGCGCCTGCGTCTCCGTGCGCATCCTGGCGCAGGAATTCGTCGCCAGCCGCAACATGAAGCGCGTGCTGCAGCACAATTCCGATCTCGTCGGCGCCATGCACAATGCCGAGCCCTCGACCGAACAATATTCGCTGTTCCGCAGCTATCTCGATGCCCGCCACCGCCGCGGCGGCATGTCGGACATGACGGTTCTGGACTACGCCATGATGGTCGAGGACACCCATGTCGACACCAAGGTCATCGAATATCGCCGGCGCGGGCCCGATACTTTCATCACCGGCAAGGGACAGGGCGAGCTGATCGCGGTGGCGCTCACCGACAAGATGGCCGACGGCCTGTCGATGGTGTATTCCTACTTCAATCCCGACTTCGAGGAGCGGTCTCTCGGCACGTTCATGATCCTCGATCACATCGCTCGCGCCAGGGCGATGGGGCTGCCCCATGTCTACCTGGGATACTGGGTCAACGGCTCGCGCAAGATGAATTATAAGATGCGCTTCATGCCGCAGGAGCATCTCGGCCCGAAGGGCTGGGAGCGCTACACCAACGAAGCGGTCTCACGCTGAGTTTTTCCAAGATCCACGTTTAACTGTTTCAACGCAGGGGATGCTGGTCTTTCAGCCGCTTGGCGGGAGAGTGCGTCATTGCGCCGATCGGCTGTCCCATCTGTATTTCATTACGAAAGTTTGCAAATGACGTCCCACAGCGACCACCAGAAGGGCCTTCTGATAACCGCCATTGGCGGCCTGACGCTGACCCTCGACATTCCGCTGATCCGCCTCGCCGATGGCGGCGCATGGACGATCCTGCTCTTGCGCGGGGCCGCCACCTTCATCGCCGCAATGATCATCTGGGCTGTCTGGCGGGCGCTCAGCCGAAACGCGCCTCAGCTCATTCCAGGCTGGTCGGGACTGGCGGCCGCGATATGCTACGGGCTGACCTCGATCACCTTCGTCACCGCCGTCTTCTACACCTCGACCGCCGACCTGGTGTTCATCCTGGCCTTCAACACAGTGTTCGCCGCGCTCTTGTCCTGGTTGTTTCTCCAGGAAAAGCCGCGGGCGGTGACGCTCGCGGCGATGCTGGTCATGATCCTCGGCGTGCTGGTAATCGTCGGCGGATCTGTCGGCACCGGACACCTGTTCGGCAATTTCATGGCGCTGTGTTCGGCCTTCTTCATTTCCGTGGCCATCACCATTTCGCGGGCCAGCGGCAAGGACATGGGCTTCACGGCGCTCGTCGGGGTGGTTCCGTCGCTCGTGCTGGCGGCCTTCATGGTGTCAGGTGAAGGCATCCATGTGAGCGCGCCCTGGTGGATCATCTTTAATGGCGCCGTGATCATGCCGATTTCGTTCTTCTGCCTGGCGGCCGGCCCCAAATACATCTCCGGACCGGAAGTGGCGATGTTCTACCTTCTGGAGACCGTGCTGGCACCGGTGTGGGTATGGCTGATCTTTTCCGAAACGCCGTCACGCAACAGCCTGATCGGCGGCGCGATCCTGATCGTCACATTGGTGGTCCATTCGGTGTGGCAGTTGCATGACGGACGCAGGCGCCGCGCCGCCCTTGCGGTGCGTCATCCGGCCTGAATCTTCTTCGCCTCGCCGTCGATCTCGATCAGCGACGGCGAGCCTTCCTGTTCAGGGGAAGCAGGCATCTCGTCCATCATTTCCACCTCGCGCAGCCATTCGCGCCAGATCGCCACCAGCAGTGCCATCAGCACCGGGCCGATGAACAGGCCGAGAAAGCCCATCGTCTTGACGCCGCCGATCAGGCCGAAAAAGGTCGGCAGGAAGGGCAGTTTTATCGGCCCGCCGACGAGCTTCGGTCGCAAGGTCTTGTCGACGATGAACAGTTCGACCGTCCCCCAGATGAACAAAGCCAGGCCGGCCACCGGTGAGCCGCTGGCGGCGAGATAGATCGAAACCAGCGTGAAGGAGAGCGGTGCCCCGCCGGGAATCAGCGCCATGACGCCGGTCAGGGCGCCAAGCGTCACCGGCGACGGCACGCCGGCCAGCCAGTAGGCGATGCCGAGCACCAATCCCTCGCCGATGGCGATGACGGTCATGCCGGTCACGGTCGAGGAAATGGTCGCCGGCACGACCCGCGAGATGCGCTCCCACCTCGTCGGCAGTATGCGCTCGCCCAGGCGATCGACCTGGCCCGCGAAATGCTCGCCGTCGCGATAGGCGAAGAACAGCGCGATCATCATGAACAAAAGCGTCAAAAGCAGGCCGAAGGCGCTGCCGCCAGCGGCAAGGACGCCGCGATAGATGCTGCCGATATTGGCGCCGCTGACCAGTTGGATCAGTTCGCCGATGCCGCCGGGATGGCCGAGATTGGTCGTCCATTGCTGGTTCAGCCATTCTCCTACGATAGGCAGCGTGGCGATCCAGTGCGGTGTCGGGGCGCCGTGCCGGTTGGTCTCGATCGCCCAGCCGACCCATTCGCGCACCTCGTTGATGGCGTAGGTGCCCGCGAGCGCGATCGGTATGACCAGGAAGGCAAGGATGAACAATATGGCGAAGGTGGCGGCGATGGTGCGGTTGCCGCCGACACCGGCCAAAAGCCGCCGGTAGAGCGGCCAGCTCGCGAAGGCGATGACCAGCGCGGCCAGCACCGGGAACAGGAAGCCGTGGAAGAAATAGACGCCGGCGGCAACGATCAGCACCAGCAGCCAGCGCGCCGCCGAGAGCGGGGGGATGACGGCGGCTCTGAGCGGCGTCGACAGGCCGAACAGGCGTTGCCCCGGTTTCTGGATCTTCGCTTCCTTCAAACGCTCGTCTCTCCCGGCCATCCCGCTGCTTATGCTCTGATATAGTGCAGCAATCGTGACGATAGTTCAAAAGGTGATGGTGAAGCTGCGGATCTCCCCCCTCGAGGGGGAGATGGCCGGCAGGCTAGAGGGGGTAGCCGCGCGTAAGGCGCTAGCATTCTTTGTTCAAAGTAATGAGGTTGCGTCCAGTCGAACCGACCCCCTCTGTCGCCTTCGGCGGCATCTCCCCCTCGAGGGGGGAGATTACCCAAATTTCCCGGTCCTCGGGAAACCCTTCGGCACCATGCGGCCAGCCGACGCGCGGGCGCCGATCCATTCGGCCAATTCCTCGCGCGACCTTGTAAAGGTGCGGTCGGCCGAATCCTGCCAGGAAAGGCCGGTCTCCAGCGTAAACGGCTTGAGATCGAGAAGCCCGCCATCCTTGTATTTCTGCAGCCGCACGCCCTTGCCGCGGCTCATTTCCGGAATGTCGGACAGCGGAAACACCAGCATCTTTCGGTTCTCGCCAACGATGGCCAGATGATCGCCGCCGACCGGCACGCAGCGCTTGGCTTCGTCGGGCGCCTTGACGTTCATCACCTGCTTGCCCTTGCGGGTGTTGGCGACGACCTCTTCCTCCGGCACGATGAAACCGTTGGCGTCATGCGAGACCAGCAGCAGCTTGCGCTTCGGATCGTGGACGAAGGCGGTGACGATGTCCTGGTCATTGTCCATGTCGACGATGATGCGGATCGGCTCGCCATGGCCGCGCCCGCCCGGCAGCCGATCGGCGCCGATGGTGTAAAATTTGCCGCCGGTGGTGAACACCAGGATCTTGTCGGTCGTCTGCGCATGGAAGGCGAGTTTCAGGCTGTCGCCTTCCTTGAACGCAAGCTGCGAATGATCGGTCAGATGACCCTTCATCGCACGCAGCCAGCCCTTTTCCGAGACCACCACGGTGACCGGCTCGCGCTCGATCATGGCATGTGCGATGTCGGTCAGGTCATGCTCGGGCGCATCGGCGAACTGGGTGCGGCGCTTACCGAGCTCGGTCTCGGGGCCGAATTTGTCCCGCAGGCTCGCAACCTCCCACTTGATCGTCCCCCATTGCTTGGCTTCGGACGCAAGCAGCGCCTCGATCTGCTTCTTTTCGGCAGTGAGGCCGTCGAATTCCTTGCGGATCTCGAATTCTTCCAGCTTGCGCAGGGCGCGCAGGCGCATGTTGAGAATGGCTTCGGCCTGGGTGTCGGTGAGCGACCAGCGGGCCATCATGACCTGCTTTGGCTCATCCTCCTCACGGATGATCTTGATCACCTCGTCGATATTGAGATAGGCGATCAGGTAGCCGGCAAGGATCTCCAGCCGTCTTTCGATCTCGCCGAGGCGGTGTTTCGAGCGGCGGATCAGCACGTCGCGACGATGCTCGAGCCATTCCTGCAGCACGCCTTTCAGTGACAGGACGTTAGGCACCTTGCCGCGCGACAGCACGTTCATGTTGAGCGGGAAACGGCTTTCAAGCTCGGTGAGCTTGAACAGCGACTCCATCAGGATGCCGGGATCGACGGAACGGCTCTTGGGCACCAGCACGACGCGGATGTCCTCGGCGCTCTCGTCCCTGATGTCCTCGAGCAGCGGCAATTTGCGCGCCATCAGGAGCTCGGCGATCTTCTCGATCAGGCGCGCCTTCTGCACGCCATAGGGGATTTCGGTGACGACGATGCTCCAGGTGCCCCTGCCCTGGTCTTCCTGGCTCCATTTTGCCCGCACGCGAAAGCCGCCACGGCCGGTTTCATAGGATTCGAGGATGGAGGCTCGGCTATCGACGATGATGCCGCCGGTCGGGAAATCCGGGCCCTGGACGAAATCCATCAGCTTGGCCACCGGCGCGTCCCGATGCTCGATCAGGTGAAGGGCGGCGTCGCAAAGTTCGGCCGCGTTGTGCGGCGGGATCGATGTCGCCATGCCGACAGCGATGCCGGACGAGCCATTGGCCAGCAGATTGGGGAAGGCGCCCGGGAGCACCACCGGCTCCTCGTCCTCCTCATTGTAGGTCGGCCGGTAGTCGACGGCATCCTCGGTGATGCCCGCGAGCAGCTCGGTCGCCACATCGGTCATGCGCGCTTCGGTGTAGCGCATGGCGGCGGCGTTATCGCCGTCAATGTTGCCGAAATTGCCCTGGCCGTCGACCAAGGGGTAGCGCATCGAGAAATCCTGCGCCAGCCGCACCAGCGCATCGTAGATCGACTGGTCGCCATGCGGGTGGAACTTGCCCATCACCTCGCCGACGATACGAGCGCATTTGGCGAAGCCCTGGTCGGGGTTCAGGCGCAGCAGGCGCATGGCGTGCATGATGCGGCGATGGACCGGCTTCAGCCCGTCGCGGACATCGGGCAGCGCCCGGTGCATGATGGTCGACAGCGCATAGGCAAGATAGCGCTCTTCGAGCGCCTTCTTCAGATCGACCGGTTCGATGTGATCGCCGCCACCATTGTCAGGCGGCAAAAGCCTTTTTCCCATGGGCTGGAACTAGCCGAGCGGGTGATTCGCGGCAAGAGGGCAAGCCTTGAAGTGGGTGCATGCCCTGCCCTGCAATACGAAGTCGCAGGCAAGCCCGCCAGCCAACATCAATCCGTTACATGCCGTCTCTATTGCGAAGCGCGACGACGCTCGGCGGCCCGGTCTCCAGCATGTTCGGATCGAGTTTGCCTTTCGCCGCGATTTTTGACCATTGTGGCGGGATGCGCCTTTTTCCCGTCCAGTTCGTCACTGAAGGGTGATGGCGCCAAAAATTGAAAAATAATTTTCAGGACACTCGCAGGGGCATTCGCGATGACAATCAAACGCTCGACTCTCAGGAAATTCGCCTTTTCGACCTTCTTGCTCACATTGCCGCTGAACGCGGCGCTCGCCCAGGACACCGCGGTCGCCGACCGGCTGAAGGCGGCACTTGCCGCGCAGGGCGTCAACATCTCCTGGACCGGCGTGACCGGCGACAACGCCAGCATGGTGTTGCAGGGCGTATCCATCAAACCGGGCGCGGAAAAAGAAGCCCTTGCGATCGGCGACGTCAAACTCGAGGGCGTGACCGAAGCCAATGGCGGCTATGATATCGCAACCGTGTCGACCTCGGCATTCGAACATAGCAAGGACGGCGTCACCCTCAATTTAAGCCCCCTCGTCATCCACGACATGATGGTTCCGGCCAGCGGCGCCAGCGGCCCGCTGGGCTCGCTGATGATGTACAAGTCCGCCGAACTCTCGAACATGAGGGTCAAGATCGCCGACAAGACCGCTTTCTCGATGGACGGGCTTGCCATCGAAATCACGCCGCCGGCCGACGGCCAAGCGATGAAATTCACCGGCACCACCGAGAAGTTCAATGCCGACCTGACGCTGGTCGAGGATCCCAAGTCGAAGGAAGTCATCAACGCACTCGGCTACCAGAACATTGCGGGCAATTTCGAGATGGCCGGCACCTGGCAGCCCACTGACGGCAAGATGGAGCTGTCGAAATACAACATTTCGGTCGAGAATGCCGGCACGCTCGGCATGACCTTCGATCTCGGCGGCTACACGCTCGACTTCATCAAGTCGCTGCAGGAAATGCAGAAGAAGATGGCCGCGCAGCCCGAAGGGGCCGACAACTCGGCGCAAGGCATGGCCATGCTCGGCCTGTTGCAGCAGCTTTCCTTCAACAGCGCCTCGATCCGTTTCGACGACGATTCGCTGACGGGCAAGGTGCTGGACTATGTCGGCAAGCAGCAAGGCATGTCGGGCAAGGATATCGCCAACCAGGCCAAGGCGATCGTGCCGTTCGGCATGGCGCAGCTCAACAATCCCGAGCTGACGGCGCAGGTAACGGCGGCGGTCGGCAAATATCTCGACGATCCGAAGAGCCTCGAAATCTCGGCTAAGCCGCCGGCGTCGGTGCCGTTCGCACTGATCATGGCGGGCGCCATGTCCAATCCGACCGACCTGCCGAAGACGCTCGGCGTCACCGTCAAGGCCAACGAAGACTGATCGAAGCGACCTCGACTTGCTTCAAGATACGAAAAGCCCGGCAGCGATGCCGGGCTTTTGTCTGCGATTCTCAATCGAACGAGTCACTTCGGAGGCTTCTTTAAAGCGCCGTCCGAAGCGCCATCATGCCTCTTTCTTGATCGGTGCGACACGCAGCGACAAGTCGCGAAGCTGCTGCGGCGTGGCTTCCGACGGCGCATTCATCAACAGGTCGTAAGCCTGCTGGTTCATCGGGAACATGGTGATCTCGCGCAGGTTCTTGGCGCCCACCAGCAACATCACGACGCGGTCGATGCCGAATGCCGCTCCGCCGTGCGGCGGGGCGCCGTACTGAAACGCACGGTAAAGGCCGCCAAAGCGCTCCTCGACGGTCTGGCGATCCAGTCCGACCATCTCGAAGGCCCTGACCATGGTTTCGGGCAAATGGTTGCGGATGCCGCCCGAGGCGATCTCGAAGCCGTTGCACACGGCGTCGTACTGGAATGCCTTGATGCCGAGCGGCTCCTGGTTGTTGAGGGCGTCGATGCCGCCCTGCGGCATCGAAAACGGATTGTGGGCGAAATCGATCTTCTTCTCGTCCTCGTTCCACTCGAAGAACGGAAAGTCGACGATCCAGCACAGCTCGAAACGGTCGCGGTCGACCAGGTTCAGTTCCTCGCCGGCGCGGGTGCGCGCAGCACCCGCGAAGGAGACGAATTTCTTGGGATCGCCGGCGACGAAGAAGGCGGCATCGCCATCGGCAAGGCCCAGCTGAAGGCGGATCGCCTCGGTGCGCTCCTCGCCGATGTTCTTGGCAAGCGGACCCGCGCCTTCGAGTTTCTCGCCTTCCTTGCGCCAGAAGATGTAGCCCAATCCGGGCTGCCCCTCGCCTTGCGCCCAGCTGTTCATGCGGTCGCAGAAGGCACGGCTGCCCCCGGTCTTGGCCGGAATGGCCCAGACCTCGGCCTTGGGATCGTTGGCCAGGATGTTGGCGAAGACCTTGAAGCCGGAATCACGAAAATGGTCGGAGACCGCCTGCATCTCGATCGGGTTGCGCAGATCCGGCTTGTCGGTACCGTATTTGCGCATCGCAACATCATAGGGAATGCGCGGCCAGTCCTTCGTGACGGGCTTGCCGTTGGCAAAGGCCTCGAAGACCGATGTCATCACCGGCGCCATGGTGGAAAGCACGTCATCCTGCTCGACAAAGCTCATTTCGAGGTCGAGCTGGTAGAATTCGCCGGGCAGGCGGTCGGCGCGCGGATCCTCGTCGCGGAAGCAGGGCGCGATCTGGAAATAACGATCGAAACCCGAGACCATGATCAGCTGCTTGTATTGCTGCGGCGCCTGCGGCAGCGCATAGAAAGTGCCGGGGTGAATGCGCGACGGCACCAGGAAGTCGCGCGCGCCTTCGGGCGACGATGCTGTGAGGATCGGCGTCGAGAATTCGGTGAAGCCGACCTCGCCCATGCGCTTGCGCATCTCGGCGATGATCTTCGTGCGCGCCACGATGTTCCTGTGCAGCGTCTCGCGGCGCAGGTCGAGGAAGCGGTATTTCAGCCTGATGTCCTCGGGATAGTCCGGCTCGCCGAAGACCGGCAGCGGCAATTCCTTGGCCGCCGAAAGCACTTCGATCTCGCGCGCGAAAATCTCGATCTCGCCGGTCGGCAGGTTGGCATTGGTGGTTTCAGGCAGGCGCGCCTTGACCTCGCCGTCGACGCGGATCACCCATTCGCCGCGCACTGTTTCGGCGATCTTGAAGGCCGGCGAATCGGGATCGGCGACGATTTGGGTCATGCCATAGTGGTCGCGCAGGTCGATGAACAGCAGGCCGCCATGGTCGCGCACGCGATGCACCCAGCCCGACAGGCGAACGGAAGCGCCGACGTCGCTCTTTCTCAACTGGGCACAGGTATGGCTGCGGTAACGGTGCATTGTCATGGGCAAAAGTCCGGGATGTTGGGTTGCCGGCCGAAGCATCGCGGCCCGGCCTGAAAAATTTGCGCGAAAAGCGCATGGGAGGCCCGGTTTGTCAAGGCGAGTGGGCGGAGGGCCAGGGCAACGAACCCGGGTTGACGGGTTCTTTCGGAGCATTCGCCGGCGCGCAGGTCGCCCTATGAACCAAGGCTTGACAACCGCAGGCGATGCGCGAGGTGATCGACGACCAATGCGGCGCTTGCGGAAGACGTTGTGGCCCGATGAAGGCGGATCTCCGCCCCGGGCAGCGGCGGCACATAAGGGCCAGGATGGACATCGCGCAGGCCGGGCGCGAGCATGCTGCCCTTGACCACGGTAACCGCAAGGCCCTGCTCGACGATCGCCTCCGTCGCGCCAAGGCTCGGGCTGACATAGGCCAGTCGCCACGGCCGGCCCGCTCTGTCGAGCGCGTCAGTCGCCCATGCGCGAAACAAGCAATCAGGGTCCGACAACGCGACGGGCAGCGGATCGAGTTCTTCGACAGAGTGGGTCCTCGCCGCCGCCCATATCGCTCTTTCGCGGCATATCAGATCGCCCTCGGCCACACCTTCCGGATGCATGGCGATGACCGCGTCAAATGATGAGCCGAGCCGTTTCAGCAGCCGCGCCGTGAGGCCGATCTCCATTTCGACCTGCATGAGCGGAAATCGCACGGCGATATCGGCGAGGAGGCGTGGCAGGATCTTGGTGCCGTAGTCCTCCATGACGCCTATCCGGATGCGTCCCGCTACCCGTTGGTTGGAGACACGGGCAATCGCCTGCTCGTTAAGTGCAAGAATGCGGCGTGCGTCGATCAGAAACCCCTCGCCGGCGGCCGTAAGCTCGACATGGGCCGTCGATCGACGGAACAGCGAAATGTCAAGGCGCTCTTCAAGGCGCTTCACCTGCAAGCTGACGGTGGCTTGCGTTCGATTGAGCTGCTCGGCGGCTCGCGTGAAAGAGAGCCGCTCGGCAACGACGACGAAAGTCCGCAACAATTCCGGATCGAGACTCCGACTGCTCATTGCGCAAGCTTATCAAGCTCATTGCATTTATTCGATTCCTTTTACCCGGTTTGCCCGATACCGCTGGACTCCGAACTGGCAGAGGGGAAGCGATGGAAACTGGAGGCGTGCTCGCGGCGATTCTCTCCAGCGCCTTTGGCGGCACCGCTGTCGGTGCAACGCGCTATCTCGCGCGTTCGCTGGATCCGCTCACCATCGGCGCGATCCGGTTCGGGGGTGGTTTTCTAGTGCTCGCCGCCCTAGCGCTTCTGCGGCGGGACAAGTGGCCTGCGAAAAGCGATTGGCCGGGCGCCGCCGCATTGGGCCTGCTGTTCTTCGGCCTATTCCCGGTGCTCTTCAACGGAGCCCTTGTCTACACGACGGCGGCGCGAGGAGCTCTGGCGCTTTCGACGCTGCCTGTGCTCACAATGCTCGCAGGCGCGGTTCTAGGGATCGAACCGCCGACGACGCGCAAGATCGTCGGCGTCCTGGTCGCGATGGCCGGAGTGGCTGTCGCGCTTGGCAGCAGCCTGACGACAGCTCCCCAGGGCGCCTGGCGCGGAGACCTCCTGATGATCGCGGCGGCATTCTGCATGGCGCTCTACAATGTCTGGTCGCGACCTTTTCTCACCCGCTGCGCGCCGACATCATTCGCCGCGTTTGGCATGGCCGTCGGCACGGCCTGCCTGTTGGCGCTGTCGACTTTGACTGGAGGCCTGACGCGACTTGCCGCGCTTGAGGCGTCGCAATGGGTTGCCAGCGGATACCTGGCCGTAATTTGCGGCGCCCTGATCTTCTTCCTCTGGGCGTTCGCGCTTGAACGTGCGCCGCCAACGCTGGTTGCCGTTTCAGTTGCCGTGAACCCCGTGACGGCATCGATCTTCGGCGCCGTCTTTCTCGGTGAGCAAATCAATGCAAACCTAATTGTCGGGCTCATCGCTGTCCTCGCGGGAATAGCCATCGCGTCGGGAGCAGCCGGGCGGTTCGCCGTGGGACGTCGAGGAGGCAGGCGCCGACTTCCTTGAACGGAAAGGCGGACACATCCTGTTGGCGCGGGGAATTGCCGCTGGTATTGACGGAAGCGATGGTTCAAGAAGGGATCACAGACATGTGATCGCCTCTTAATGTCCTCCATCCGTCCGCTGATCCCGCTCCTCATCGCCGCAGGCATCCTGCTCGGCGGCAATGGGCTGCAAAGCACGCTGATCGCGCTGCGCGGCGCGCAGGAAGGTTTTTCGGCTTCCGACATCGGCCTGATGGGCACGTTCTATTTCGCCGGCTTCCTGCTCGGCTGCCTGGCCGTCACCCGCATCCTGAAGGCGGTCGGCCATGTCAGGACCTTCTCGGCGCTGGCCGCGGCCGCCTCGGCCGGCACATTGCTCCTGGTTCTGGTCATCGACCCGGTGATGTGGTGCGCGGTGCGTTTTGCCGGCGGTTTCTGCTTCGCCGGCCTGTTCACGGTGATGGAGGCCTGGCTCAACTCCGGGGTCAGCAACAAGGACCGCGCCCGCGTGCTTGCCATCTACCGCATGGTCGACATCGGCTCGGTCACCGGCGCGCAGTTCCTCATCCCGATCTTCGGAGCGGGCGGCTTCGCCATATTCGCCATCATATCGATGATGATCACGCTGTCGCTGGTGCCGGTATCGCTGGGCGATCGCTCCAACCCGACGCCGCCGGAAGACGTCAAGCTCGACCTGGCGCGGGTCTGGCGCATCTCGCCGCTCGGCTGTTTCGGCTGCATCGCCGTCGGCGTCACCAACAGCGCGTTCCGCACGCTGTCGCCGGTCTATGCCGAGCAGATCGGCATGTCTGTCGCCGATGTCGTCACCTTCGTCAGCGTCGGTATCTTCGGCGGCGCACTCATCCAATACCCGCTAGGCTATCTCTCCGATCGCTGGGACCGGCGCTCGGTGCTGCTGGCGACGACATGCTGCGCCATGCTGGCAGCGCTGGCGCTTGCGTTCGTGGCGGGAGCCGACCCGTTTCTCAACTTCCTCATCATCTTCATCTTCGGCTGTTTCGCCATGCCGCTCTACTCGCTGTCGGCGGCGCACTCCAACGACCGCGCCGGCGCGGGCGAGTTCGTTCTGATCAACGCCGCCTTGATGCTGTTTTATTCCTTCGGCGCCATTGGCGGCCCTTTCGCCGCATCGACGGCGATGCAGTATTTTGGCCCAAGCGCGCTGTTCGTGTTCAGCGCGCTGGTCTATGCAATCTTCATCGCCGTCATCCTCTATCGGATGCGGGCACGATCGGGCGTGCCGGCTGGCAAGCGCAGCCGCTTCACCGCGCTGTTGCGCACCTCGACGGTTTTCGCCCGGCTGGCGAGAAGAAACGGCGATCCGGACGGGCCGGACGGGCCGTGATGCGAGCGCCAACGCTTGACGAAAGCCTTCCCGGCTGAAATCTAGGAAGACCCTACTCCTGCCAAAAGCGATTTGATGCACGTCATCACCACCCAAAAAGAACTCGAGACCGTTCTCGCCGCTTTCGAAAAATCGGACTTCGTCACCGTCGACACCGAATTCATCCGGGAAACGACCTTCTGGCCGATCCTGTGCCTGATCCAGATGGCGGCGCCCGGAATAACGGCGCTGATCGATCCGCTGTCGCCAGACATCGACCTGAAGCCGTTTTTCAGGCTGATGGCCAATGAATCTGTCGTCAAAGTCTTCCATGCCGCGCGGCAGGACATCGAAATCATCGTCCATCTGGGCGATCTCGTTCCCCATCCGGTGTTCGATACCCAGGTTGCGGCGATGGTCTGCGGGTTCGGCGACAGCGTTTCCTACGATCAGCTCGTGCAGCGCGTCACCGGCGCGCGGCTCGACAAGTCCTCGCGCTTCACCGACTGGCGCCACCGGCCGCTGTCCGAAAAGCAGCTCGACTATGCGCTTGCCGACGTCACCCATCTTATCGAGGTCTACCAGCATCTCAGCGCCGAACTGGAGCGGGAGAACCGCGCCCACTGGCTGAACGAGGAGATGGACGTCCTGACCTCGCGCGAAACCTACGATCCGCACCCCGAGGATGCCTGGAAGCGGCTGAAGATGCGGCTGCGCAAGCCGCAGGAGCTGGCGATCGTGCAGGCCGTGGCGGCATGGCGCGAGCGCGAGGCGCGCGAACGCGACGTACCCCGCGGCCGCGTGCTCAAGGACGACGCCATCTACGAGGTGGCGCAGCAGGCGCCGCGCGACGCGGCCGCGCTGGCCAAGCTGCGCACGATACCGAAGGGCTGGGAGCGCTCCTCGACCGCGGCGGCGCTGCTTGGCGCGGTCAACACCGCACTAGCTCTGCCCAAGGAGCAATTGCCGAAGCTGCCAAAGAGTTTTCAGCCGCCCGAGGGATCGAGCGCCGCCGCGGAGCTGTTGAAGGTGCTGCTCAGGATCGTGGCCGAAAAGCAAGGCGTCGCATCGAAGGTCCTGGCTTCCAGCGACGACATCGACCGCATCGCTGCCGAAGGCGAAGCCGCCGACGTGCCGGCGCTGCAGGGCTGGCGCCGCGCCGTTTTCGGCGAGGCGGCGCTGAAGCTGGTGCGCGGCGAGATCGGCATCAAGTTCGACAAGCGCAAAATAGCGGTGTTCGATTTGTAGGCGGAGCGCCCCAACGAAGGGGAGTACTGCTCAAACCACCCGGAGCAGGTGCAGCGCGAACCAGATCCAGCCCAGCAAAAGAATCACTGCCCCCAGGGAGAAAGACCGGCTGCGCAGGAGCAGATTGTTGCTGGTCAGGTGAACCCAGGCATGAAAATAGCGGGTCGCGACAAAGATCCACATCAGGGCCAAGGTCAGATAGTTGACGCCGTTGGTCAGGTGCAACATCAGGCACAGCACATAGAAAAGCACCGGCAGTTCGAACTGGTTGCTGAGGTTGCTGGCAACTGTCACGCAGGAGGCCGGCTCGGTCGAGCGCGCCTTGTACTGGCTGACTTTGGCTTCGCCCGACTGGATGGCGACATACCTGCGCCGGGCCATGGCGCCATAGACGATGTAGACCAGCAACACGTGCGCCAGAACAGGCCAGAAAATCGATGTCTGGTTCATGAATCCTCCCCGCCCGGTGCCGGGTCAGATCAATTCTGTTTCTGACCCGCCAGCCAGAAGACGGCGATGACGATCACCGGAATTGCGAGCAGCGCGAATTTGGTGACGATCAGCGCCGAGGCGAGACCCAGGGAATCGGGATTGGCCGACAGGAAATCCGACAGAAGGCGGGCCACGGCGATGTTCTGGGCGTAGTTGGCGATCGTGTAGGGCAGCACCAGGATCAGTGCGAAGATCGATTGCATCTGGCCCGGAAGCACGCGGAAATTCCTCAACCGCCTTCCCGTTGCCAGGATCAGGCTGACCAGCGTCACCGACAACAGCGCGGGGAACAGAAGATCGAAGGTCAGATAGTGCCAGACCAGGATGATCTCGCCGCCGCGCCGGCCGAGCGCCGTCAGCCAGGCCATGCCTTCATCCGGCGTGAAGCCAAAAACGCGCATGTCGAGCGACGGCAAACCGCCACTCAACTGGCGGAAATAGAAGAATTCCATGAGCGTCATGGCGATGAAAACCGCCACCGATGCGGTGCAAAGGGCGGCAGCGTGGCGCGATAGCCGCAAGATGGTCGCGGCCAGATTGCGCCAGAACGTGTACTGGTCGGGCCGATCAGGCTCCGCCGGGATAGTTGGGGCTTTCGCGGGTGATCGTGACGTCATGGGCGTGGCTTTCACGAAGTCCGGCGTTGGATATGCGCACAAAGGTGGCGCGTTCGCGGAAATCGGCAAGGTCGCGGCCACCAACATAACCCATAGCGGCTTTCAGGCCGCCTGCAAGCTGGTGCAGCACGCCAGACACAGGTCCTTTGTAGGGGACCTGCCCCTCGATGCCTTCCGGCACCAGTTTCAGCGTGTCGCGAACCTCCGCCTGGAAGTATCGGTCGGCCGAGCCGCGCGCCATGGCGCCGACCGAACCCATGCCGCGATAGGCCTTGAAGGAGCGGCCCTGGTGCAGATAGACCTCGCCCGGGCTTTCGTCGGTGCCGGCAAGCAGCGAGCCGATCATGGCGGCACTGGCGCCGGCGGCAAGCGCCTTGGCCAGATCGCCGGAATATTTGATGCCGCCATCGGCGATCACCGAGGCGCCCGATTTGTGCGCAGTTTCCACCGCCGACATGATGGCCGACAGCTGCGGCACGCCGACGCCGGCGACGATGCGGGTGGTGCAGATGGAGCCGGGGCCGATGCCGACCTTGACGGCATCGGCGCCGGCATCGATCAGCGCCTGGGTGCCCTCGGCGGTGGCGACGTTGCCGGCCAGGATGCGCACCGAATTGGAGAGTTTTTTCGCCCGCGTGACGGCATCGAGGACACGCTGCGAATGGCCATGCGCGGTGTCGATGACCAGAAGGTCGACGCCCGCCTCGATCAGGCGCTCGGCGCGCTCGAAACCGTCGTCGCCGACGCTGGTGGCGGCCGCGGCGCGCAGACGCCCCTGCGCGTCCTTGGTGGCGTGCGGGTTGAGCTGCGATTTCTCGATGTCCTTGACGGTGATCAGCCCCACGCAATTGCCCTGCTTGTCGACGACGACGAGCTTTTCGATGCGGTGCTGATGCAGAAGCCGCTTGGCCTCGTCCTGGTCGACATTCTCCTTGACCGTGATCAGGTTCTCACGGGTCATCAATTCGTAGACCTTCTGCGCCGGATCGGAGGCGAAGCGCACGTCGCGATTGGTCAGGATGCCGACCAGCCGGCCGCTCTTGTGGCCGCCGGAGCCGCCATTCTCGACCACCGGAATACCCGAGATCGAGTAGGTGCGCATCAGCGACAACGCGTCGGCCAGCGTCGCGTCGGGACCGATGGTGACCGGGTTGACCACCATGCCGGATTCGAATTTCTTCACCTGCCGCACCTGCTCGGCCTGCTCGGCCGGCGAGAAATTGCGGTGGATGACGCCGATGCCGCCGGCCTGCGCCATGGCGATGGCAAGCCTTGCCTCCGTGACGGTATCCATGGCCGCCGACAGGATCGGCACGTTGAGGTCGATGTCGCCGGCAATCCGGGTGCGGATGTCGGTCTGGCCGGGCATGACTTCGGAATGGCCGGGCTGCAAAAGCACGTCGTCAAAGGTCAGCGCCAGCGCGCCGGTGGACGTTTCGATGATTTTTGCCATGGCCAGCCCTTTGAATGCGGGAAAAGCGCTGGACCGGGATGGACAGCGCGACTCTCTTCTTCCCTTTCAGGATTGGCGGTGGCTGGTACCACGTCCCAGCACGGAAGAAAAGCCGATCGTTGCGGACGCTTCAGCTTCTATTGCGAACCAAGGAAAGCATCCAGCAAAGCGTGACGCGGCGATGCAAAGGGGTTGACGACGGTTACACCGCCCCAGGTGAAGCCGTCCTGCAGGTCTTCCGACAGAAGCAGCCGGCAACCCGTTTGGGATGCAGCCGAAAGAATGACGGCATCCCAGATGCCGAAGCGATGGTCCGCCGCAAGATCGACAGCCATCGTCATCACCTCCGGCGTCGTCCCAGCAACCGGGAACGCGTCGCGCCAGCTAAGCAGCGCATCCCGAGCCTCCTGGCGCGACCTTCCGGCTTTGCGGACGAGGACATTGAACAGTTCACCCAGCACCTGGACCGGAACAATGGCAGCGTCTTGTGGAACCTTGCGCAGCAGTTCGAGAACGTGGTCGCGTTTGTCTACGTTGTTAACGCCCTCTGCGTAGGCAAGAATGTTGGTGTCGAGCGCGACCCTCACAGGTCATCCTCGTAGAGCTCATCGCGGGTCCAGCGTCCTGCATCGGCAACTGGCTGCCGTTCGAGTCGCGACAGCAATGCCGCGCGCGAGCGGGAGGCCACACCCTCGTGCCTCTCCGCAGGCACGATCCGTGCCACCGGCCGACCATGGCTTGTCACGACGTAGCTCTGGCCCTCGCGTACCTCACGCAGGATGCGAGAAAATCTGCGATTGGCATCGGCTGCCGAAACGGCCTCTTCCATGATCATAACGTCCTGTAGTTATTTTCACTACAATAGGGATAGTGTCCGCTTTTTGCAAGCAATCGTGTATCGCAGCCGCCACCGGAGGTTGCGGTCGCATAAAAGTGACAGCAATTTAACACGACATTGGTGTCCAGCCGTGATAACCGCCCTGCCTGCCGGCAAACTCCCGGTCGGCAACATCTGGAATCAAGCCCGGACGCGTTCCTTTGAACCGAACCATTCCGCTCATATTGGCGGTCGCTCTTTTCATGGAAAACATGGATTCGACCGTCATCGCCACATCGCTGCCGGCGATCGCCCTCGACATCCACACCAGCCCGATCGCGCTCAAGCTGGCGTTGACCTCCTATCTTGTGTCGCTGGCGATCTTCATTCCCATCAGCGGCTGGATGGCGGATCGCTTCGGCGCCAAGAACGTTTTCCGCGCCGCGATCGCGGTGTTCATCGTCGGTTCGGTCGCCTGCGCCGTTTCGGGCTCGCTGCCGGCCTTCGTGGTGTCGCGCTTTCTGCAAGGCATAGGCGGCGCCATGATGACGCCGGTCGGGCGCCTGGTGCTGGTGCGCGCCACGCCCAAGAGCGAACTTGTCGCGGCGATGTCCTGGCTGACCGTGCCGGCATTGGTGGGCCCGCTGGTCGGACCGCCGATCGGCGGCTTCATCACCACCTACTTCACCTGGCACTGGATCTTCCTGATCAATGTGCCGATCGGCCTGATCGGCATCTGGCTGGCCACCCGCTTCCTGCCGGAAACCGAATCGATGGAGACGCCGCCGCTCGATTTCGTCGGCTTCGTGCTGAGCGGGCTGGCGGCGTCCGGCGTCGTGTTCGGCCTGTCAGTGATCAGCTTGCCCTATCTGCCGCCGGCGACCGGCTTCATCACCGTGGGCGTCGGGCTGGTGTCGGGCGCTCTCTACCTCATGCATGCGCGCCGTGCCAGGAACCCCCTGCTGGCGCTCGACTTGTTCCGCAACCAGGTATTCCGCTCCTCCGTGCTTGGCGGCGGACTTTTCCGCATCGGCATCGGCGCCGTGCCGTTCCTGCTGCCGCTGATGTTCCAGATCGGTTTCGGGCTGACGCCGTTCCAGTCCGGCATGATTACCTTCGTCTCCGCGATCGGCGCCATCGGCATGAAATTCGTCACAGCGCTGATCTTCCGCGTCGTCGGCTTTCGTCGCGTGCTGATCGTCGGCTCGCTGGTGGCCGCCGCGTCGATCGCCGTCAACGGCCTGTTCACGCCCGATACGCCCTATCTCTTGATGCTGGCCATGCTGCTGGTGGGCGGCTTCATCCGCTCGATGTTCTTTACCGGCATCAACGCCCTCGCCTACGCCGAGGTTTCAGCCGAGGACACGAGCAAGGCAACACCGATCGCCGCCGTGTTCCAGCAACTGTCGATCGCGCTGGGCGTGGCGGTTGCCGGCGGCATCCTGGAAGTATCGACGGGTATCCACGGCGGCCCGTTGACATTGCCGGACTTCCATACCGCCTTCTTCATCGTCGCGGCAATTTCCGCCGCCGCATCGCTGTCGTTCATGCGGCTGGCGCCCGATGCCGGCAACGCCGTATCGGGCCACGGCCGCCTGACCATGCCCAAGCCGCTGGAACCGGTGAGGTCGCCGGGGGAGTGAGACGGTTCAGCCGTCGCCGTCCGCCGGCCCTTCGCCATGGCTCCGTGCGCTCAAGTTCTTCGAGACATCCACTGGACGTTCCGATCCGCCTGATGGCGGACCGGATTCTCGCCCTTTGAAATCCTTCGCCAGTAGATACAGCTCCACCGACTCATCGCGCGACGCAGGCGGCTTGACGTGGTGGACGGACCGGAAATTCTTCTTCAGCATCGAGAGCAGCTCGTTTTCGGCGCCGCCCTGGAACGTCTTGGCCAGGAAGTGGCCGCCCGGCTTCAGCACCGACAGCGCGAAATCGGCGGCCACCTCGCACAGATGCATGGTGCGGATGTGGTCGGTCCGCTTGTGGCCGGTGGTGGGCGCCGCCATGTCGGACAGCACGACATCGGGATCGCCGCCAAGCGCCTCGGCCAGCTTCCGCGGCGCCTCGGGATCGAGGAAATCCATCAACAGCACCGGCGCGCCGGGCACCGCGTCCATCTCGAGATAGTCGATGCCTACGACATGCGGATTTTCCGCGGTCGATTTGGTCCGCGCGGCCGCGACCTGGCACCAGCCGCCGGGGGCCGCACCAAGGTCGATCACCTTCATGCCGGGTTTCAGCAGATGGTGCTTGTCGTCGATCTCGATCAGCTTGTAGGCCGCGCGCGAGCGGTAGCCGTCAGCCTTGGAGCGCTGGACGTAGGGATCGTTGATGTGACGCTGCAGCCAGCGGCGCGACGATTCCTTCAGCCCGCTTTTCTTCTTGATCCGCGTCTTCAGCACGCGAATGCCGGCCGAGCCCGGCTTTTCCGGTTTCTTGGTCATTGGTTGACTTCTTGTCCAAGTTTTCTCGCTTGCCGGGTTGTGGCCGTTTTTCGGCGGCAGCGCGTTTGGCAAACGGCTTCCCCCACTCCGTCGCTGCTTCGCAGCGCCACCTCTCCCCCCTCCGGAGGGAGAGGAAGGGCGCCAAGATTGGCTAGCTCGCGCCAATCCTCTCCCCCGTCGATCGGGGGAGAGGTGTCGAGCGAAGCTCGACGGAGTGGGGGTCGACTGCTCACCGGAGCAACGCTTGCGCCAGCTTGCCCGAGCGTGACTTCTGGACAAACGGAACCGTTTGTCCGCGAAAACCGGTCGCCACTTTTCGCTGACGCGGTCCTGCGGTTCGGGATCATGTTCTGCCGCGCCCATCGTTGCGCCAGACGCCGTCATCGGCCATCAGCTCGCTCAATATGCCCTCGCGCAAGCCACGGTCGGCAACGCGCAGCCGCTCCGACGGCCACACGGCGCGGATCGCTTCCAGAATGGCGCAGCCGGCCAGCACCAGGTCGGCGCGGTCCGCGCCGATGCAGGGATTGGCGACACGCTGCTGGAAATCCCAGCCGACCAGCTTTTCGACCATGCGGTCGACGCTGTCCCTGTCCATCCACAGGCCGTCGACGCGGCGGCGGTCGTAGCGCTCGAGATCGAGATGGACGCCAGCCAGCGTCGTCACCGTTCCGGAAGTGCCCAGCAGATGAAATTTCGGGCTGGCCTTGAGGTGGCTAAGCCGATCGCGGCCATCGAAGGCGGCGAGCCGGGCGGCGACGTCGTCGACCATGGCGCCAAAAATCTCGCGCGTCACCGTGCGGCCGCCGAAACGCTCGGCCAGCGAGACGACGCCGACCGGCAGCGACGTCCACGACACGATATGGTTGGCGAGCCGCGGCGAGCGGCGGCCGGTGAGATCGATCAGCGCGATCTCGGAGGAGCCGCCGCCGATGTCGAACAGCACGACGCCCTGCGTGTCGCGCTCGACCAGCGAACCGCAGCCGGACACCGCCAGCCGCGCTTCGGTCTGTCGGTCGATGATTTCGAGCTTGAGGCCAGCCTCGCGCTCGACGCGCTCCAGGAACTCGACGCCGTTCGCCGCCGAGCGGCAGGCCTCGGTGGCGATCAGCCGCGCCTTCCTGATCTTGCGGTTGCGCAGTTTCTCGCCGCAGACCTTCAGGGCCTCGACCGCGCGGTCCATCGCCGGTTGGCCGAGGCGGCCGCTGGCCGTGAGCCCCTCGCCCAGTCGCACGATGCGCGAAAAGGCGTCGATGACACGAAACTGGCCATGACGCGCCGGCACGGCGACCAGCAGCCGGCAATTGTTGGTGCCGAGATCGAGCGCGGCAAATACCGGCAATTCCGGCATCGTCGGGCGACGGGCCCCCGGTTCGGGCCGAGCCACCGCGATGGGCGGTGTGGCTATGCCTGCAGGCGCCGCGCCAGCCGCGGCGGCGCGTGGCGCCGGCGCCCCATTCGCCGCGGGACGGATATCGTCGCGCGCAAAAACCTTGCGCCCGCGCCGGCGTTTGCGCCTTTTCTTGGCCTTGCCCTTTTGGTGGTGGTTCGCGTCGCTCGCCTGCCCGTCGGCGGAGCGTGGCTCCGTCGGGCGGCGTTGCTGCCATTTGGCGGTCCCCGGGCCTGCCGGCCTCGGGGAAGCGCTGGACGCGCCCACCTCCGGCGCGCCGGCGCCGGTGTCGCGGTCTTCCACTGTCGTTCCTTCCGGCGCCGCGCGAACCGGCGAACGGACGCAGCAGGCGCTTCTTTGTTTCAAGTTGCCGCCAGACTAACAGCGCCGGCCCGGATCACCAAGTGCCGCGTGGCACGAATTTTGCCGGGCTGTCCGCAAACCGCCCGCTGCCGCGTCTTACGCAAAGTGGGGGTAAACAGCGACTTTCAGCACAAATGCGTGTGGGGACGGTCGCATGGCCGGGCCGATATTCCCGCTCGGCTGTCGATTTTCCGCCTCTCGACGACGATAACGATTGCGGCTTGCCATGGCGGCAAGGGCCGGCGGTTGAATAGCCGGCTTCGATGAGGCATCTCTGAAATAGAGGGGGCAAAGCGATCGGAATCGCCGACCGCTTTCCCGCAATGACAGCGAAGGCAACGGGCCCGCAACGCATGGCAGTCAGGCAATGAACTGGAGACGCTATTTCTGGCCGGTCGTCGGCGTCGGGGCGGTGATTTTCTCGCTCCTGCTGCTCTGGCACGAATTGCGCGGCATTTCGCTGGACGATGTCTGGGACGGTATTGCGGCGATCCCGGCCCGCGGCTGGATCCTCGCGGGGCTGAGCTCGGTTGTCGCCTATGCCTCGCTCGCCGGCTACGACCACATCGCGCTCCTGCATATCGGCAAACGCGTGTCGTGGCTGTTCGTCACGCTGTGCTCCTTCACCACCTACGCGCTGTCGCACAATATCGGCGGCTCGGTGTTTTCGGGCGCCGTCATCCGTTATCGCGCCTATGGCACGAGGGGATTGAGCGGACAGGACGTCGGCGTGCTGGTGGCGATCTGCTGGATTACCTTCGTGCTGTCGACGGTACTTGCCTCCGGCCTCGTTCTGGTGCTCGAACCGCAGATCATCGACCGCTTCTCCGGCATAGCCCATCACGGCCTGTCGCGGGCTGCGGGCATCGTCATGCTTGCCGTCGTCGCCGCCTATATCTTCGGCAGCTGGCTGCATCTGCGGCCGCTGAAGATCGGCAGCTTTCAGATTCACTATCCGGCCCTGCCGATCGTGGCGCGACAATTACTGATCGGCCCGATCGAACTCCTGGCGGCAGCCGCGATCATCTTCTTTGCCCTCCCCGGGACCCATAACCCCGGCTATTTCGTGGTGCTCGGCGTGTTCCTCGTCTCCTTCTCGATCGCGCAGATCTCGCACGCGCCGGGTGGGCTGGGCGTGTTCGAGGTGGTGTTCCTGGCCGGGCTCTCCGACATGGACCCCGTGGGCGTGCTGGCGGCCCTGCTGGTATTCCGGCTGTTTTATCTCATCGTCCCGCTGTTTCTGGGCCTGGGCATCGTGCTCTATTTCGAGCGCTCGCAGTTCGGGCGGACAGGCAATTGAAAAGCCGCGCCGAAACATCACAATTGAAACACCGGCAGGCTTGACTATTTTCTGCTGGCGGCTACAAGGCAGCGCTCACAGCGGTTCGCCCGCTCGGCCCGCGCGGTTTTCACGTTTGTCGTGATAGTCACGCCTGCTGGGGAATAGGTTAACGGTAGACCCACGGACTCTGACTCCGTTAGTCCTGGTTCGAATCCAGGTTCCCCAGCCAGCTTCATTCTCACCGTCCGCACCAGACCAACCGGCCTGATTCGCCCGTCTCGCGATCGAACAGGCAGCCCGATCACGGGTTGAAATATCGGGACGGCCTCTTACCTCGGTGAAGGGCGGGCGAACAATCCAGCAGATCGGAGAGCGGTTTTGGCGTCTTGCGGGATTCGACTACCGGCTATCCTGTTTCTTCTCACCGGCACGGTCACGCTCTGGTCCTGCGTCGTTCCCGACGATACGTCCAAGCTTGCGAAAGAGGATCCCACGACGGCGGCCGCCCAAAAGGAAATGGTCGGTCTCAGCGAAGCGGACCTGCGAATGTGCGCGGGGTTCCCCACCGCCACCGCCGACGAAGGAGCATCGGGGCAAATCTGGAGCTACGAGCGCGCGGTGCAGCGGGGCAATGTCAATGTCGTGCTTCCTACCTTCGCGGTAGGCCCCATCCCTTCCGTCGGCGGGTCGTTGAATGTCGCTCCGGGAGGTTATTGCAACACACAGGTTCGCATCGTCGATGGCCGTGTGGCTGAGGTCGCCTATGCGGGCGATAACAACCTTCCAAACCGCCGCGATGGGCTGTGTGTCAGCGCCGTCGACGCATGCGTCGTCTATGCCCGCAAACAAAGCAAGGCCAGGCCTGGCAGTTAATGGCGTTCGACACCGGTGCGTGTGAGCCCGGCGTTGCCATAGGCGCTGCACGGGCTGGTGGAATGCCTGACACGGCGCGGCGAAGCGAGGAGTTGCCGGTGCTGCTGGCAAAGCTCGCCACGGCGATGGCCAAGGCGGATGTACCGATCAGTTCGTCATGCCTGTGTGCAGGACGAGCGTGCAGCCGGCGCCGAGTTCTTGCCGTTAAGTCTATCATCACATGCATCCGCGCGACTGCCGGACGTCCCGATCCGTATTCGCATACTGGCGGTCGGTGATCGCGGCTCAAATGCAGGGGGGATGGAACCAGATCGGCCCTGCAACGTCATAGAAGCAGGTGCTCATGCAGGAGTGTGACGTCGATGACCAGGCTCCTTCTCGTCGCGGCTGTCGTGCTCGCCATGGCATGTGACGTATCGGCGGCGGCAAAGCTGGACGTCGCAGCCGTCAACAACGTGCAATTCGACGACAGCGAAGCAAAAGGCGTCAGTGCGACCGTGCTGAAGGCACAGATCCTTCTGGATCGCGCGCGCTTCTCGCCGGGCCTGATCGACGGCCGCGCAGCAGAGAACTTCGCCAAGGCGGTCCGGGCGTTTCAGGCGGCCAACGGGCTGCCCGCCGATGGTAAGCTCACCCGCCAGACCTGGGACAAGCTGGTCGCGACCTCCCCGAGCCCGGCGCTCGAGACGTACGAGCTGACGCGCAAGGATGTGCGCGGACCGTTTACCAGGCGAATTCCGGCGCGCATGGAGAAAATGGCCCGCCTGCGCAGGCTCGGCTACCACAACGCGGCGGAAAAAATAGCGGAGCGCTTCCACGTCAGCCAACAGTTGCTTCAACGGCTCAACCCTGGCGTCGGCTTCAGGAAGGCCGGGCAAAAGGTGCTGGTGCCTGCCGTCACCCGAGGCGATCCGCCCGCGGGTGTTGCTGAGGTCGAGGTCGACAAGGGCGCGCGCCAGCTTCGCGTGCTCGACCCGTCCGGCAAAGTGCTTGCGGTGTACCCCGCCTCGATCGGCAGCCAGGAGAAGCCGGCGCCGAGCGGCCAGGCAGAGGTCAAACGCGTGGTGCACAACCCGACCTATCACTACGATCCCGACTTCGCCTTCAAGGGGGTCAGGACCAAGCGCCCCTTCACGATCGCCGCCGGGCCAAACAATCCGGTGGGATCGGTGTGGATTGATTTGTCCATCGAAAGTTACGGCATTCACGGGACTCCGGACCCGAGCAAGATCGGGAAAACCTTCTCGCATGGCTGCATCAGGCTGACCAATTGGGACGCCGAAGATGTCGCCTCCGAAGTGCACGAGGGCACGAAGGTCATCTTCACCGGCGAAGCGGTGGGATCGATCGACCAGGGATCGCCGTAGAGGCAACCGGGGGACTCACTTTCACTTGGCTGCTGCCATTGAGGCGCTGCCGGCCTTGGCCGTTAGCCGGCCGGCGCCTCAGTTTACTGCGAAGTTACCCCAGCCACTTCTCATAGTCGGACACCAGCAGGTGCAGCGGGGCGACGTCCTCGTCGATGTTGGAGAAGCGACCGATCGGCTCGCGAAATACATTGTCGGTGAGATCGTCATTGACGGTCGACACCTCGCCGATCAGTACGTCCTTGCCTTCGGCCCAGAAGGCATGCCAGACGCCGGGCAGCAGCGTGACGCTCTGGCCCGGATCAAGCTTCAGCAGCCCGCCCGCCGGCAACCGGTGGATGGTGCCGTCGACAGGCACCGACACCTCGGCCTTGGGATCGATGCCGCCGTCGCGATCGTGCATGAACAGTTCCAGCACCAGCTTGCCGCCGCCACGGTTGATGATGTCCTCGGCTTTGATGTTGTGGCGGTGCATCGGCGACAACTGGTCCTTGCGCGAGATCATGATCTTCTCGGCATAGAGCATGCCCATGCCCTTCTTCATGTCCTCGTAGCGGCCGTTGCGCACTGTGAACAGGAACAGGCCGAGCTCCTTGAATTTTTCCTGGCCGTAATCGGTGATGTCCCAGCCGAGCCGCGAGGTGAAGATGGCCGAAGAATCGATCTGGCGCGCCTTCATCTCTTCCGGCGACCAGTAGGCGAAGGGCGGCATGATGTAGCCGAACGATCGGATGAAAGCGTCGGCTTCGCGGATGATGTCGTTGATGGCGGAGCGTTTCATGATCGTGGTCCTCGTGTCGACTTTTCCGATAAGTCGCATAGCCCAACGCCGATGCGGTGTCGATCCGTATTGCCCGCCCCGGCTTGCGGCGTGGCCGCATGGAACCACGGGTCCGCTCGGCTGGCCGCGTGACATAAGGCGGTTTCAAGGCCATAACCGCTGCGGATTCCACAGGGTGACAGATGATGCCGACCATTCACGACCTCGATACGCCATCGATCCTGATCGACGCAGCGCGCGCCGAAGCCAATATTGCCCGCGCGCAAGCGCATGCCGACCGCCACGGGTTGAAGCTCAGGCCGCACATCAAGACGCATAAGCTGCCCTATTGGGCGAAGAAGCAGGTGGCGGCGGGCGCGGTCGGCATCACCTGCCAGAAGATCGGGGAGGCCGAGGTGATGGCCGATGCCGGGCTGACCGACATTTTTCTCCCCTACAACATTCTTGGCCGCGCCAAGCTGGAGCGGCTGAAGGCGCTGCACATGCGCGTAACCCTGTCGGTGACGGCGGACAGCGTGGAGACGATCGACGGGCTGGCCGCCACCTTCACCGATGCCGGCAATCCCCTGCCGGTCCTGGTCGAATGCGACACCGGCATGGGGCGTTGCGGCGTGCAGACGGCTGGTGAAGCGGTTGGGCTGGCAAGACAGATCGACACGGCCAAGGGCCTCGTCTTCGGCGGGTTGATGACCTATCCGGCCGCGGGCCGTGCGGCGGAGGCCGAGGCCTGGCTCGCCGGCGCCAGGCAGGCGCTGGCCGCCTGCGGTCTCGCCTGCGCGCGCATCTCCAGCGGCGGCACGCCCGACATGTGGCGCTCGGGCGAAGACAGCGTCGTCACGGAATACCGCCCCGGCACCTACATCTATCTCGACCGCTACCAGGTCGCCAAGGGCGTCGGCAGCCTCGACGATTGCGCGCTGAGCGTGCTGTCGACCGTGGTCAGCCATCCGACGCGGACGCGTGCCATCCTCGACGCCGGCAGCAAGGCGCTGTCGAGCGATACGCTGGGGCTCGCCGATTTCGGCGAGTTGCTCGGCGTTGCGGGAGCGCGGGTGACGGGCCTGAGCGAGGAACACGGCACGGTCACGCTCTCAGGCGATGGCAAGCTTCGCATCGGCGAGCGCGTGCGCGTGGTGCCCGACCATTGCTGCGTCGTCACCAACCTGTTCAATGAGGTCAATTTGATCGACGGCGAGACGGTGCTGGAAACCCTGCCGGTGGCCGCACGTGGGCGGATGGGATGACTTCTTTGGCCAGGCGCGGGTGATTCAAGCCGGCTGACGCTCAGCCTGCCGGGCCGCGACCCTGCGCATCGCAATCACCCGCCGCCGGTGGATTTCGGTACGCATCGCCATCAGGTGCAGCGCGAAGAACAGCACCGTGAAGCCGATGGCCATCACCAGCAGCGGCCATAGCATCGAGGGGTCGATGGTCGATCCGCCCATGCGGAACACCGAGGCCGGCTGATGCAGCGTGTTCCACCAATCGACCGAGAATTTTATGATCGGGATGTTGATGAAGCCGACCAGCGTAATGATGGCGGCGGCCCAGGCGGCGCGGCCGGCATCATCGAGCGCGCGGGTCAGCGCGATGATGCCGAGATACATCAGGAACAGCACGAAAACCGAAGTCAGCCGCGCGTCCCACACCCACCAGGTGCCCCACATCGGCTTGCCCCAGATCGAACCGGTGACCAGCGCCAGCGCGGTGAAGACGGCACCTATGGGGGCCGCCGATTTCAGTGCGACATCGGCCAGCGGATGGCGCCAGACCAATGTGCCGAGCGCCGAGAGCGCCATCAGCGTGTAGCACATCATGGCCAACCAGGCGAAAGGCACATGGATGTACATGATGCGGACGGTGATGCCTTGCTGGAAGTCCTCGGGCGCGGTGAAGCTCATATAGAGGCCGGCGGCAAGGGTCAGCGCCGCAATCGTCGCCAGCCACGGCACCACCCGGTCGGCAAGCGCCACGAACCGTGTCGGGTTGGCAAGATCGGTCCAGCCGCTCAGGCGTGAAGTGCTGTCGCTCATGCCGCTTTAAATAGCCCGGCTATGCGTCTGGGGCAATCGAGGGAGTGTCGCAGGCCTTGTCACCTCCCCTTGGGGAGGGTCGCTGCGAAGCAGCGGGTGAGGACGGCGGCGCTCCCCGACCGGACCTTCGGTCCGACCTCCCACGGGGGGAGGTAAAAGAACCCGCTCAGGCGGCCTCGCCCTGTATCGAGCGGCTGAGGCGGCGGACCTCTTCGTCGTTGAGCAGGCCGCCGGCGCGCAGCAGGCTGGCGAAACGGCCGTTGCGCAGCGACAGCTCGGCGAAGCCACCCATTTCGACCACCCTGCCCTTGTCCATGAACACGACCAGATCGGCGTCGCGGACGGTAGTCAGGCGGTGGGCGATGATGAAGGTGGTGCGGTCGCGGCGCAATTCGTCGATCGCTTCCTTGACGCGGTCTTCTGTCTCGACGTCGAGGGCGCTGGTCGCCTCATCCAGCACCAGGATCGGAGCATCCTTCAGCACGGCGCGGGCAATGGCGATGCGCTGGCGCTCGCCGCCAGACAACTGGCCGCCGCGTTCGCCGACCACCGTGTCGTAGCCATTGCTCTTGGCCAGGATGAAGTCCTGTGCGGCAGCCGCGTCGGCGGCGGCATGGATCTCGTCGTTGGTCGCATCGGAGCGGCCGACGCGGATGTTGTCCTCGATCGAGCGGTTGAGCAGGCCTGCATCCTGGAACACGGTGGCGATCGAATGGCGCAGCGACTTGCGGGTCACGGTGCGGGTGTCGATGCCGTCGATCAGGATACGGCCGGTGGACGGCGAGAAGACGCGCTGCAACAGATTGATGAGCGTGGTCTTGCCGGCGCCGGTCGGCCCAACGATGGCTACGGTCTGGCCCGCCTGGACCTCGAAGGAGACGTCGTGGATGCCCTGCCCCGAATTGGCGAATTCGAAGCCGACATTCTCGAAACGGACATGGCCGGTGACGTTCGTGAGATCGCGCAGCCCGTCCGGTTCGGCGGCGTCGGCCGCTGAGTCCTCGAGATGGTAGAAATCCTCGAGCTTGGCGCGGGCCTCCGAAATCTGGTTGGCGAATGCCGACATCTGGTCGAGACGGGCGATCAGCAGCGTTGCAAAACCGGTGAAGGCGATGACGTCGCCGATGCGCAGCTGGCCGTGGGTGACCAGATAGGCGCCGATCAAAAGCACCACCATCATCGAAATCGTCGACGACAGGCGATGCAGCGCATTGGCCATGGCCCACCAGTCGAGCACAGGGTTCTGCGCATCGAGCAGGTTCTTGACGTAGCGGCGCAGCGTATCGGCCTCATGGCCGAGGCGGTTGTAGCTCTGCAAAACGGCGACGTTGCTGACCGAGTCCGTCACATGGGCGAATACGGTATGATAGTGGCGCTCCACGGCGGCCTGGCCCGCCTTGGTCCGCTTCATCACCAGCCGGCCGATGCCGACATAGAGCACGCCGAGAGCCAGCAGCACCATCGACATGCGCACGTCCATGCTGAGCGCGGTCGGGATCAACAGGAACAGCGCGACGGCGGTGGACAGATGCTGGCGCATGAATTCGAGCCAGAGGCTGAACAAGGTCTCCACGGCACGCAGCAGCGTGTGCAGCGAATTGGACGTGCCGCGCTGATGATGCCAGGCGAGCGGCATGGTGATGACGCGCTCGAAGGAGTCGCAGAGCACTTCGCTGCGCCGGGCGTGGGCGAAGCGGTCGGCGCCGCGCGCCACAAGAACGAACGCGATGATGTTGAAGGCGCCGAGGCCGGCCCAGAGGGCGAGCGTCGAAAAGACGGAGCCGTGTGCGGAAATCGCGTCGATCACGCGACCGAACATGATCGGCTCCAGGATGGCGATGATGGCCAGCGCGACATTGGCTGAGCAGATCAGCGCCACGCGTTTCCTGTCAGCTGCCAAATAACCGAGCGCTCGCCAGTAGATTTGCAGAAGGGACACTTCAGCTACTCCGCCAAAACATTTATTGTGCACCGCACCATTTCTTGACACGTATCGGTTAACGCGTCGCAAAACAATGCCCGTCTATCCCTTCCGTTCCCGTTTAGCGAACAAAAGATGACGACGATGCGAAATCTCACGTGATCACCTAACGGGTTGAGATAAAAGGTGAAATGTCAGCCTTGCGGCAAAATCATGGCAGCCGCTGAGCGCTGCCACATTTTTAATCACGGCGATCTTGCCCGGCATGGCCCGACCGGATCCGCCGGCTGCCCAAGTGGAGATCTGCAAATAGACAAAAGACTGTCCCGCGCATTCCGGAGGATGCGCGGGACAGGGTTGAAGCTGTTGATTTTACGAGGGTATCTTCACGACAACTTCGACCTTGCTACCAGCCTTCGGTTGGAAAGACGCGGATTTCGTCTTCGAACCATCAACTTCAAGCGAGATCGACTTGGTCTTTTTGTCGCGGACGACACGCACCGTGACTTCGGCCCCCAGCATTTTGAGCGTGGCGGCGTAGCCATCCCAATGGCTGGGCAGTTTCGGCCTAAACGTGATCTGCTTTCCACGCCGCTCGATGCCGAGAATGCCTTCGACCGCCGCCCGGTACAGCCAGCCCGCCGAGCCCGTGTACCACGTCCAGCCACCGCGACCGCCCTTGTTGTCGCTGGCATTGCCGTCGCCGGCGTAGATATCGGCCGCAACGACGTAGGGCTCGACACGGTAGCGCTCTGCCGAGGCCTCGTCCAATGCGTGGTTGACCGGGTTCAGCATCGAGAAGCAGCGATAGGCTTCGTCGTTCAGCCCCATTTCGGCCAGCGCGATGACGAACCAGGTGGCGGCATGAGTATACTGGCCGCCATTCTCGCGAACGCCCGGCGGGTAGCTCTTGATGTAGCCCGGGTCCTTCTTCGTCTTCGAAAAGGGCGGCGTGAACAGCTTGAGGATCTTGAGTTCGTCGTCGACGAGCAGCTTGGTTGCCTGCTGCATCGCCGTCGTCGAACGCGCCGGATCGCCCTCGCCCGAGAGCACGCTCCAGGACTGGGCGATGGAGTCGATCCTGCACTCCTGGGATGAGCGCGAACCGAGCGGCGTGCCATCGTCAAAACTGCCGCGCCGATACCATTCGCCGTCCCATGCCGTGCTCTCCAGCGCGCGTTTCAGCGCGTCGGCATGCTTTGCCCAGGCCTGCGCGTGCTTGGCATCACCCTCCGTCTTGGCCACGGCGGCGAAGTCGCCCAGCGTCCGCAGCAGGAACCATCCGAGCCAGACGCTCTCGCCCTTGCCTTGCTCGCCGACGCGGTTCATGCCGTCATTCCAGTCGCCGCCGAGGATCAGCGGCAGCCCGGCGGGACTGCTGCGCGCAATGGCAAGATCGAGCGCACGCGCGCAATGCTCGTAAAGGGACGCCGTCTTTTTCGAAATTTCGGGCGTGAAGAAAGCATCGTGCTCGCCCTCGCCCAGCGGCTGTCCATCGATGAAGGGCAGCTGCTCCTTCAGGATGGTGGCGTCACCCGTCACCAGCAGGTAGCGCGCGGTGGCATGGGCCAGCCAGACCACGTCGTCGGAGATCAGCGTACGCACACCCGCCCCGGTGCGCGGCAGCCACCAATGCTGCACGTCGCCTTCAGGGAACTGCCGACGCGCCGCGTTGAGGATCTGGTCTCGCGCCAGTTTGGGATCGTGCGCCAGCAGAGCCAGCGTGTCCTGCAACTGGTCGCGGAAGCCGAAGGCGCCACTGGCCTGATAGAAGGCAGAGCGGGCGCGGATGCGGCAGGCGAGGCTCTGGTAGGGCAGCCAGTGGTTGACCATGGCGTCGAGCGCCTTGTCCGGCGTTTCGACCTGAATGGTGTCGAGGAAGCCGCGCCACTCGCGCTCGTTGTCGGCCAGACGCTGGTCGAAATCCCTGCCCCGATGCTTGCGCACCAGGGCGCTCGCTTCCGCGGCCGAGCCGGCGTCCCCGAGCAGCCAGAACAGCGTGACGTCGCCGCCGGCCGGAACATCGATGTCGCGGGCGATTGCAGCGCAGGGATCGTCGCCGGCCTCCACGCGGCCTGACAGTCCCGCGCCGCTCAGCACCGCCTGCGGAAACTCGCTGGTGCCGTGCCGGCCCAGGAATTCAGTCCGGTCTGCTGTCACCGAATGCACGCCGTCATCGGCGGCGAGGAAGGCGACGCGCTCCCCGAAATCGAGCCCGTAGGGGTTCTGTGCCAGCAAGGCGCCGGTGGCGGCATCGCGCGACGGAACGATGGTCGCCGCCGTGCGCGAGCGATGTCCGCCCAGCACCCATTCGGCATAGGCATAGACGCGCAGCCTGGCCGGCGCCGGGCCGGCATTCTGGATGCGCAGGCGGGAAATCTTCACCGGGTCGACCGGGTCGACGACATGGGTGAGGTCCATCGACAATGAGCCGCGCTTCGACCGGAAGGTGGAGAACCCTTGGCCGTGCCACGTCTCGTAAGTCATCGACGGATCGCGCACCACGGCGGCGAGCGGCGAGAATGCCCGGCCACTGGCGTGATCATAGATATAGATGCCCTCACCGGGCCGGTTCGAAACCGGATCGTTCGACCACGGCGTCAGTTGGTAATCGCGGCTGTTGCGGCTCCAGGTGAAGGCAGCGCCTTCGGCGGAGACGTGGAAGCCGAACGAGGCGTTGGAAATAACATTGATCCAGGGTTGGGGCGTGGTGCTGCGGCCGGCCAGGCGCACGACATAATGCCGCCCGTCGCCCTCGAAACCACCGAACCCGTTCCATTGGCTGAGCCCGTGCCCGTCCGCCGCCAGGGCCTGCGAGCCAAAGGAATGCGTCATAGACCCCAATTCGGGCAATGCCGCCGGCTGCTGGGCATCGCGCGCCTGCAAGGCGGCCACTTCGGCCCGCTCGATCTGATCGAAGATGGTGCCGTTGCGCGTGTGCAGAACCACGCGGGCAACCGCAAGCAGCGTCTTGTAGGTGGTCTCGTCCATCAGGTCGCGGCGCACGGCGAATATGTGCTGGCGCGGTCCGAGCTCCTTGCCGCGCAAGCGGCTGTTCTCGCACAGGGATTCGACTGCTCGCTGCAGGTCCTGCACATAGGACGAGGCCTGTTCGTTGACGACGACGAAATCGATCATCATGCCACGGGTGCGCATGTACTCCTGGAAACGCAGCGCCTGGGCGACGATTTCGAGATCGGCGACGTCGCCGATCCTGACCAGGAAGATCGGGAAATCGCCGGAGATGCTGGTCGGCCACAGGCTCGACTGCTTGCCCAGTCCCGAAGCGATGGATTCGGCCGGCAGGCGCAGGAACGGATCGGGATAGATCAGATAGCGCGCCAGCTTCTGTACGTTGGCGGCGTCGGCCAGGCTGAGGCCGAGATGCCGGGTCTGCACCTGGCTGCGCGTCCAGGCAAGCATTGCCTGTCGGGCAAAGCTCTCCGGGTGGTCGAGCCGGGCAATGGCCTCCTCCAGCTCCGCGCGGTTGGAACCGACGACGGTCCAGAAGGTCAGCGATATCTTCTTGTTGGCGGGCACGCGAACCTGGCGGCGCAGCGAGGCGACGGGATCGAGGGTGAAGCCGGAATGGCCGCCAAGCCGGGCGCCCGGATCGAACGCCGCAGCGTCGACGATGGTGCGGCCGCGGCCGATGAAGGCGCGCCTGTCGGTCTCGGCTTCGGCGTCGCGCGCCGGACCGGACGGGTCGGTGACGAAATGCACCATCGTCACGTCTGGCTCGCTAGTCTCACGCTTGCGCCGCGTGGCGAAGATCGCCCCATTGTTGGGGGCAATTTCGGTCTCCACGAACATTTTCGAGAAGGCGGGATGGGCATTGTCAGATACCTCCAGGCCCAGCACGAGCTCGGCGAAGGAGGTCACTTCGATGTGGCGGTCGGTCGGTCCCTCGTTGAACAGCGTCACGCGCCGGCCTTCGCCATTGCCTTCCGAGATGACGATGCATTCGACCTCGGAGCGCAGCGTGCCGACCAGTTTGACGAAGCTCGCCTTGTCGTCGGAGAACAGCGTCTGGGTGCGCTCCTCGGCCGCGCGCTTGGGCTCCGCCGTCGCCGACCACCAATCACCAGTGCCGGCGTCGCGCAGGAAAATGTAGGAGCCGAGCCGGTCCTCGGTCGGGTCCGGCTGCCAGCGCGTGACGGACAGATCGCCCCACCGGCTGTAGCCGGAGCCTGTCGCGGTGACCATCACCGAATAGCGGCCGTTCGACATCACGTTGGTCGAACGCAGCGCCCGCACAGGATCGAGCACGATGCGGGTGTCGGGACTCTCGGTTTCGGTCTCGTCCTTCGCCCGTTCGTCCGCCTCGGTCCTGACGGTCGCGGTCGGGATGTCGCGCGGCGCCCTCTCCTGGAGCAGAAGTTCGGCCGACTCGATGACCGGATCGCTGTGGAAACGGTCGCGCAGGCGACCCTCGAAAATGGCATCGGCCACCGCCGCGATCGACATGCCGGAATGGTGGGCCATGTAGTTCTGCACGACGACGTGATCGGTGCCTTCCGGCACGCGCTGCGGCGTGAAATCGACCGCGTCGTAGTAACCATGGCGGCCAAGCGCGCCGAGTTCCCGCAGGCGCGCTAGGTTCTGCACCGCTTCACGCGGGTTGAACTGCGCGGCCAGCACGGTGGCGTAAGGCGCGATCACCGTGTTCTGGCCAAGACCGCGCTTCAGCCCGAGACCGGGCACGCCGAAATTGGTGTACTGGTAGGTCAGCTCGCGGTCGCGGGCATTGTAGGCCGCTTCCGAAATGCCCCAGGGCACATTCTTCTGACGGCCATACTGGATCTGGCGCTTGATGATCAGCTTGCTGGTCTGGTTGAGAATCGAACCTTGCGGTTCCTTCATCACCAGCGGCGGCATCAGATACTCGAACATCGAGCCGGACCAGGACATCAGCGCGCCCTGGAAGCCGATCTCGACGATCGGCCGGCCAAGCCGGAACCAGTGCTCAGTCGGCAGGTCGCCCTTTGCGATGGCGAACAGGCTGGTCAGCCGCGCCTCGGAGGCCAGAAGATCGTAGCAGCTCTCGTCGAGCTGGTGCTCCTCGACCCGGTAGCCGATCGACAGCAGCTTGCGCTCCGGCCGCATCAGGAACGAGAACTCCATCTCGAAGGCGAAGCGGCGCGTGCGCTCGCGCAGGGTGAGCAGCTTGGCCCGCAGCGCCTCGACCGCGTTGTCGTCGCTGTGAGCGTCGTGGACATGCGCCTCGCAGGTCGCTTCGAGCCTGGCCGCCCAGTCGACGATGACATCGCTCTGTGGCGATGCCGCCTCGGTGTGGATGGCGGTGGCGAGCTTGCGGATCTCGCCGGCCAGCACAGCCAAATTGATGGTGCGGATCGAGGCCATTTCCGGCTGCGCCTTGATGGTGTCGACGGCGCGCCGCATGCCGTCGAGGCGGTCGGCAAGGCGCTGGCGCAGCGGCCGCAGCTGACGGCGGTCGTCGGGCAGCTCATCCAGGCTCTCGCCGAGGATGGTCACTGTGTCGAGGATGCCCTCGAAATCGCCCTGGAGATGAACGGACGGCGCCTCGGCCCATTCGGCGCAGGCCGCCGCCACCGCCACCAGATGGCCGGCGAGATTGCCGCTGTCGACAGCCGAGATGTAGAGCGGATAGAGCGGCTTCAGTGTGGTGGTGTCGTACCAGTTGAAGAGATGGCCGCGGCTACGCGGCATGCTCTCGATGGTCGTCATGGTGGCATCGATGCGGGTGATGGCGTCGGACAGGCTGATCCAGCCGAAATCGCGGGCCGAGACGACCGACAGGAGATAGACGCCGATATTGGTCGGGGAGGTGCGCGGCGCAACGACTGGCGCCGGGCTCTCCTGGAAATTGTCCGGCGGCAGATGATGATGCTCGGCCGTGACGAAGGTTTCGAAATAGTGCCAGGTGCGGCGCGCCACGGTGCGCAGCGCGTGGATGTCGGCCTGCGAGATGCGCAGCCGGTCCTCGGTCTCGGCCGAGCGGCTGATCCAGCTTGCGATCGCCGGGGAGCCAATCCAGAACAGAGCGAAGAAAAAGGCGACGAAGGCGCCGGTGGAATCGGCCAGCACCGGAATGGCGAGGCCGACGAAGCCGATGATCACGGCGCCGTACATCATGCCGTAGTAGGAGCCGATGTCGTTGTCGCCGGCCTTGTGCGCCTGCGAGGCGGTGCGCCATTCCAGCAGGTTCTGCCGGGAGACGAACAGCCGGTAGAGCGTGCGCACGATGGCGTCGCCCATCATCCAGGCGTTATGCGCCATAAGCACGATCTTCAATGCCACCATGGCGGTGCCGAAGGCGACGTCGCGCGCCAGTGCGGAGAAATGGCCGCGCGGCGTCTGGTCACCGCTCTTGGGCAGTATGGCGTTGACGACGTCGAAAGTGGGCGCCATGAACAGGCTGAGGATCAGCAATGCCTGCCATTGTGCTGCCTGCGTGAAGGGCAGCAGCGTCCAGCCGGCGATCGCCGCCATCACCCAGAAGATCGGCGTCAGGGAGCGGCGCAGATTGTCGACCATCTTCCAGCGCGACAGTGCCGGGACGCCGGAGCGCGGATCGAGGATGAAGCCCAGGAGTTGCCAGTCGCCCCGCGCCCAGCGATGATGGCGTGAGGCGTCGACCGAGTAGCGGGTCGGGTAATCCTCGACCAGTTCGACGTCGGTGACGAGCGCCGAACGCGCCAGCGCGCCTTCGAGCAGATCGTGGCTGAGGATGGTGTTTTCCTCGATGCGGCCCTGCAACGCGGCCTCGAAGGCGTCCACGTGGTAGAGGCCCTTGCCAGTAAAGGAACCGTCGCCGAAGACGTCCTGGTACAGGTCGGACACCGCAAAGACATAAGGATCGAGGCCGCGATTGGCCGAGAAGACCCGTTGGAAGAACGACGCCTCGTCGCCGCTGGTCAGCGAGGCGGTAATGCGTGGCTGCAGGATCGTGTAGCCCGAGGTGACGATGCGCCTGGTGGCATCGAAATGCGGTCGGTTGAGCGGGTGGCAAAGCTTGCCGACAAGCGTAGCGACCGCGTCGCGGGTGGTGCGCGTGTCGGCGTCGAGCGTCATTACGTGAACGACTTTTTCCGGCAGCGGCACATCGAGCGGCAGGAAGGTGGTGTCGCTGTCGCCGCGCAGCAGCAGGTCAAGCTCGTGCAGCTTGCCGCGTTTGCGCTCCCAGCCCATCCAGCATCCCTGCGCGGCATTGTAGAGCCGGCGCCGGTGCAGGAGATAAAAGCGCGGTGCGCCTTCGGCGGGATAGCGGGCGTTGAGGCGGGCGATCTCGTCACGGGCGAATTCGAGGATCTCGGTGTCGGCTGCGTCGATCTCGGTCTTGCTGTCGGGCCAGTCCGACAGCAGGGCGAAGTGGATCTCGTCCGCCAGATTGGCGAGGTAGTGCACTTCGATGTTGCGGATGTTTTCCTCGACGTCGTCGCGCGAGCCGATCAGCGACGGCACCACCACCAGCGTGCGTGCCTCGGACGGCACGCCGTGCCTGTAGTCATAGCCGATAAGGCGCGTCGGCTTGAGGAACAGCGAGACAACGGTATTGAAGAAAGCGAGCGCGCCTTCGCTGGCCGGCACGGCAAACAGCGCCAGCATCAAGACGATCGAAGGCACAGACAGGCCGAGATTGGCAAGGGCATTGCCGGAAACCACCAGCAGCAGCACGGTCAGCGCAAAGACCGGCAGGACGATGCCCAGCCATCCGGTCTTGGCAAAGGTGCGCTTGACGGTCTGACTGACGGTCGGTCGGTAGCCGATCGCCTTTTCCAGCTCCAGCCGGCGTGGCCCGACAAGGAAAAAACCGACATCCGTGTGCGCTAAAGGAGCCGCAAGGCCATCTGCGCCGTCGGCGGCGGATGCAATTTCGTTGGTGATCTGGCCGGCCAGTTCGATCGCCTTTTCGGCGACGCGATATTCCGACAGATTCGAGCGGCGGGCCAGCTCTTCGATCGCGGTCCGGTACTGGTCACGCGAGAAGAAATCGAGCGCGGCGAAGTCGGTGCGCTCGCGCAGCACCGTGTCGATACGGCTGACGCCCTCGAACCACACCGTCCAGTCGATATCGTTGATGAGACGCAGGCCGCGTATGATGTTGCCGGTCGTCACATTGCCGCTGGACAGCGTATGATGCTCGGAAATGATGATTTCCTCGGCGTCCGAGCCGGTCTTCTCGAGTTCGCCTTCCAGCCACTCCAGCGCCTTGCCTGCATTCTGCGAGCCGTCGCGCAAGCGGTAGAGCAGTTGCGTGGCAAAGGTGGTGTCCTGGGCGTGCGCGCTGAAATTGGCCAGGATCGCTTGCCGGTCGCGGGTATCGTCGGTCGCCAGCACCTTGTCCGCGACATCATTGGCGATCTGGCGCATCTGCCGGGTGCGGTTGACCCTGACCGCAAGGCGGCGAAGATTTTCGATCAGAACGAAGCGCAACAGCGACGGCAGCGCCCAGAGTTCGCCGATCTTCAGCGGCTCGACCGACTGGAAGCCCTGGACGATGGCCTTGAACATGGTCGCGGAGACGGAACTGTCGGAATGCGCCACATAAGTCCAGGCCAGCGCCAGCGCGCGCGGCACGCCGCCGCCGTCCGGCAGCTTCAGCGTCGGCAGTTGACGATAGAAGCGGCGCGGCAGGTCGCGCTTGACCTGGAAAATGGTTTCCTCGACCAGATAGTTGTTGTCGAGCAGCCATTGCGCCGCGGGCGTGATGGTCTCGCCCCTCGCCTGCGCGGCGTTGGTCGAACGGTAGACCTCGAGGATCTTCTTGGCGCTGTCGCGGATGCGGGCCTGGAAATCGAACGGTGTCAGGCCGAACAGATCCGCGAGATCGCCCTTGGCCAGGCTTTCACCGAGCAGCCGAAGGCGTTCCTCCGGCAGGAAAATGGATCTTATCGGTTCTTCCGTGATGGGCGGGAAGCTCGCGCTAGTCTTTTCGATTTGTGCTGGATTCGTCTGAATATTCATTGAAAATTCCGTAAGCGGGCACTCAGCGGCGTCACCGCCACGGCAATGGCCCTAAAACCGATTCAAATGCAATTGGTTGCATGCCCAGCTTTTGCCGAAAATTGTTTCCGCACCACGACAAGGCATCGTCTTTCGACAGTTTCAAAGACGAACGCCCCTCACTCCCGCCGAGACCGATCGACGGAAAGGATTCAGGCTTTTTCGTGATCCCGGCTGGAGCTTACCCTATATTTCGCCGGCATCACGATCATGTTTGGAAACAAGCGTTAATCGTTGGGTCGAATGCCATCGATCCGGACCACGAATACTGTCGGGTGGTCGATGGGCTTGATGCGCAGGCCAGCTGTGGCTGAGGCAGTCAGGAGTGCGTCGAGGTGGCTAAGGCGAATAGGCTCTGCGGCGGAAACCAAGACTTCCCCACCCAGGCACAGGACGAGGGTCGCTCTGCTTTCAATCCCGATTTCCAAAGGGTTCGACATTACGAGGCGTTCGACGGAATGCCTCATGCGGCCACGCCGGGTCATCACGTTGAGATCGGTGATCGGACCGGCGATCAGTTCGGCACTGGTCGGCCGGTCGGCTGGAAAGGAAAACGGCGCTGAAGCGGCGGTCAGGCACGCCGGCGGCTCGCCGGCGACATCAAGAATGATCCCCTCGCCTTCCAATACCGACAGGGTGCGGTCAATGCCGGCAAAGCTGGAGAACGGCCCGCTGCCTTCGACGCGGGCCATGGAGACACGCCAATCGAAGGTGTCGGGCCCGGCATCGGCCGGCGAGACGGCGATTTCCGTCGTCACGCCGCCGCCGTTCTTCCATGGCATCGATTTGTATTCGGCTGCCCGCAGGACGCGCATCGGTCGGCCTGTTATCCCAGAATGCCGGGCAAATTGAGCTGATGCTCCCTGGCGCAGTCGATGGCGATGTCGTAGCCGGCGTCGGCGTGCCTCATGACGCCGGTCGCCGGATCATTCCACAGCACCCGCTCCAGGCGCCTGGCTGCCTCAGGCGTGCCGTCCGCGACGATGACCATGCCGGCATGCTGGGAAAAGCCCATCCCGACGCCGCCGCCATGGTGCAGCGACACCCAGGTGGCGCCCGACGCCGTGTTGAGCAAGGCGTTGAGCAGCGGCCAGTCGGACACCGCGTCCGAGCCGTCCTTCATCGCCTCCGTCTCGCGGTTTGGCGACGCGACCGAGCCGGAATCGAGATGGTCGCGGCCAATGACGACAGGCGCCTTGAGTTCGCCTCTGGCGACCATCTCGTTGAAGGCCAGGCCCAGCCGGTGGCGGTCGCCGAGGCCGACCCAGCAGATGCGCGCCGGCAAGCCCTGGAAGGCGATGCGCTCGCGCGCCATGTCCAGCCAGTTGTGCAAATGGGTGTTGCCGGGCGTCAGTTCGCGCACCTTGGCATCGGTCTTATAGATGTCCTGCGGGTCGCCGGAAAGGGCCGCCCAGCGGAACGGGCCGATGCCGCGGCAGAACAGCGGGCGGATATAGGCCGGCACGAAACCGGGAAAGGCAAAGGCGTTCTCGAAGCCTTCTTCCTTGGCGACCTGGCGGATGTTGTTGCCGTAGTCGAGCGTCGGCACGCCGGCGTTCCAGAAGGCCACCATCGCCTCGACATGCTCGCGCATCGAGGCGCGGGCGGCTTTCTCGACTGCTTTCGGGTCGGACGTGCGCTTCTCGCGCCACTCGGCGAGCGTCCAGCCCTTGGGCAGATAGCCGTTCAACGGATCGTGCGCCGAGGTCTGGTCGGTGACCATGTCGGGGCGCACGCCGCGCCGCACCAGTTCCGGCACGATATCGGCGGTGTTGCCGACCAGGCCGACCGATTTCGCCTCGCCCGCCCTGGTCCAGCGCTCGATCTTCTCCAGCGCCTCGTCAAGCGTGTCCGCCCGCTCGTCGACATAGCGGGTGCGCAGCCGGAAATCGATGCGGTCGGGATCGCATTCGACGGCCAGGCAGCAGGCGCCGGCCATGACGGCGGCGAGAGGCTGCGCGCCGCCCATGCCGCCGAGGCCGCCAGTCAGGATCCATTTGCCCCTGAGATCGCCGCCATAGTGCTGGCGTCCGGCTTCGACGAAGGTCTCGTAGGTGCCCTGCACGATGCCTTGCGTGCCGATATAGATCCACGAGCCGGCCGTCATCTGGCCGTACATCATCAGGCCTTTCCTATCGAGCTCGTTGAATTTCTCCCAGGTCGCCCAATGCGGCACCAAATTGGAGTTGGCGATCAAAACGCGCGGCGCGTCCGGATGGGTGCGGAAGACGCCGACCGGCTTGCCGGACTGCACCAGCAGCGTCTCGTCCTCGCCAAGCGTCTTCAGCGAAGCGGCGATGCGGTCGAAATCGTTCCAGGTGCGCGCGGCCCGGCCGATGCCGCCATAGACGACCAGTTCGTTGGGATTTTCGGCGACATCGGGATCGAGATTGTTCATCAGCATGCGCAGCGGCGCTTCGGTCGTCCAATACCTGGCATTGAGCTTGTCGCCGCGGGGGCTGCGCACTTCGCGGATGTTGTGGCGAGGATCGGTCATGTCGTCACTTCCCTTTCAGATGAGTGCGGCGAGGCGTCAGCTCTCGACCCACGAAATCGCGGTCTCGAGGATGGATGTCAGCGTGGCGCGGATCGGCGCGGCGAAGGCGGCGTCGTAAGGCACCGGCCAGTTGTCGGGCGCGCCCTTGCCTTCGGGCTCTCGCATGTAGCCGCGGTTGGACAGTTCCATCTGCAGCGCATGGACGCCGTTTTGCGGCTGGCCGAAATGGCGCGTGATCCACCCGCCCTTGAAGCGGCCATTGACCACGAAGGTCTCGCCGGTCTCGGCCAGGATCCCGGCGACCTTTTCCTGCAGCGCCGGATCCGTGCTCTTGCCGTCATTGGTGCCGAGATTGAAGACCGGCAGCGTGCCATCGAACAGGCGCGGCAGCACAGAGCGGATCGAGTGGCAGTCATAGAGGACGATTTTGCCATGCAATCCGCGCAGCCGGTCGATCTCGGCCTGGAGCGCGGCATGATAGGGCATGAAGAATTTTCGGCGGCGCTCGTCGATTTCCGACGGTCCCGGTTCCTCGCCTGTACGGTAGAGCGGATCGCCATCGAAGGTTTCGGTCGGGCAGAGGCCGGTCGTCGCCTGACCAGGGTAGAGCGAGGCCCCGGACGGATCGCGATTGACGTCGATGACGGTGCGCGAGATGGCGGTGTGCACGACGGTGGCGCCAAGACCTGCGGCAAAATCATAGAGCTTGTCGATCCACCAGTCGCAGTCGCGCTGGCCAAGCCAGCTCGAGACCAGCCGGTTGTCGAGACCGGCGAGATCGATGCCGGTGTGCGGCATGGAAACCAGCAGCGGTGCGGTGCCTTGATTTACCGTCAGCCAAGGAGGTGTCATGCGAGATCTCCGCAAGTTGGAGCTCTACGGCTGGGATGCGAAGGAACGAGACCTATCATGCCAAGCACTCTCATGAGGCAATCCCCGGCAGCGCCACCGCGCTCGCCGCCTTCACCGCCGCACCGCTTCGCACCATGGCGATGGCTTTCTCCATGTCGGGATGGAAATGCCGGTCGTTGTCGAGATGCGGCACCTCGGCCCTGACCAATTTGCGCACCGCTTCGAGTGCGGCGCTGGAAGCAAGCGGCGCGTGGAAATCGCAGCCCTGGGTCGCGGCCAGCAACTCGATGCCGATGACGGCCGTGGCGTTCTCGACCATGCCGATCAGCCGGCGCGCACCATGTGCGGCCATCGAGACGTGATCCTCCTGGTTGGCCGAGGTCGGGATCGAATCGACGCTTGCTGGATAGGCCTTCTGCTTGTTTTCGGAAACCAGCGCTGCCGCCGTCACCTGCGGGATCATGAAGCCGGAATTCAGGCCGGGCTTCGGCGTCAAAAAGGCGGGCATGCCCGACAGCGCAGGGTCGACCAGCATGGCGATGCGGCGCTCCGACAGCGAGCCGATCTCGCAGACGGCGAGTGCGATCATGTCGGCAGCGAAAGCCACCGGCTCGGCATGGAAATTGCCGCCCGACAAGGCGGTGTCGTCCTCGGCGAAGATCAAGGGATTGTCGGTGACGCCATTGGCTTCCGTGCCGAGCGTGTCAGCCGCCTTGCGCAACACGTCCAGAGCGGCCCCCATCACCTGCGGCTGGCAGCGCAGGCAATAGGGATCCTGCACGCGCTCGTCGCCGACGCGGTGGGATTCGCGGATGGCGCTGCCGGCCATCAGACTGCGTAGCGCATTCGCCGTCTCGATCTGGCCGCGATGCTTCCTCAAGAGATGGATGCGCGGATCGAAGGGGGCGTCCGAGCCCCTGGCGGCGTCGGTGGACAGTGCACCCGCGACCAGTGCCGACTGGTAGAGAACTTCGGCCTCGAACAAGCCCGCCAGCGCGTAGGCGGTCGAGAATTGCGTGCCGTTAAGCAGCGCCAGCCCTTCCTTGGCGCCAAGGATGACAGGCTCCAGCCCATGCGAGACGAAGGCGACCTTGGCCGGGAAGCGGCCATGCGGCGTGAAGCATTCGCCGACGCCGATCATCACGGCCGTCATGTGTGACAGCGGCGCGAGGTCGCCGGAGGCGCCGACCGAACCTTGCGCCGGCACCACCGGGATGACATCGTTGGCCAGCATCGCTTCCAGCAGCTCGATGGTGCGCGACCGCACACCGGAGGCGCCTTGCGCCAGGCTGGCAAGCTTCAGGGCCATCATCAGCCTGCAAACAGCGACCGGCATCGGCTCGCCGACGCCGGCGGCGTGCGAGAGCACGATGTTGCGCTGGAGCGTTTCGAGATCCTGGGCAGGAATGCGGACGCTGGCCAGTTTGCCGAAACCGGTGTTGATGCCATAGACCGGCTCGCCCTTGGCGACGATGCGTGCGACAGCCTCCGCACTCGCCTTGATCCTTGGCCGGCAGGCATCGTCGAGCCTGGGCACGGCGCCGCGATAGATGGCGCGCCAGTCGGCCAGGGTCACGTTGCCGGGTTTCAGTACGAGTTCGGTCATTGTCCTCTCCAGATGCGCGCGTGCAAGGGGTTGAAGCCCATGCGGTAGACGAGTTCGGCAGGGCGCTCGATGCTCCAGATCGCTAGATCGGCGGATTTCCCCGCCTCCAGCGTGCCGGTCTGTCCGAGCAGACCCAGTGCGCGGGCGGCTTCGCGGGTCACGCCCGCGAGGCATTCATCGACCGTCATGCCGAACAAGGTCGCCGCCATGTTCATGGTCAGCAGCAACGACGTCAGCGGCGAGGTGCCGGGATTGTTGTCGGTGGCGACGGCCATCCTGACGTCATGCCTGCGGAATAATTCGATCGGAGGTTTCTTCGTTTCGCGAATAAAATAGTAGGCGCCGGGCAGGATCGTCGCCACGCTGCCCGATGCAGCCATTGCCGCCGCGCCTGCCTCATCGGTGTATTCGAGATGATCGGCCGACAACGCGCCATAGCGCGCGGCGAGTTCGGCGCCATGCAGGTTCGACAATTGGTCGGCATGGAGCTTTACCGGCAGGCCAAGCGCCTTTGCGGCTTCGAAGACCCGTGCCATCTGCTCGACCGAAAACGCGATGCCTTCGCAGAAACCATCGACGGCGTCGGCAAGCCCGTCGGCAGCAATGGCCGGCAGGATCGTGGCGGTGATGAGATCGATGAAGGCGTCCTTGTCGCCCTTGGCTTCCGGCGGCAAGGCATGGGCGCCGAGAAAGGTCGTGCGGATCGTCACCGGGCGCTCGGCGCCCAGGCGGCGCGCCGCGCGCAGCGACTTTTTCTCGTTTTCCAGGTCAAGGCCATAGCCGGACTTGACCTCGACGGTGGTGGCGCCCTCGGCGATCAGCGCATCGAGACGCGGCAGTGTCTGAGCGACCAGTTCGTCCTCACCCGCGGCACGCAAGGCCCTAACCGACGAGACGATGCCGCCGCCGGCCCTGGCGACCTCCTCATAGGTGGCGCCGGCCAGCCGCATCTCGAACTCGTTGGCGCGGTCGCCGGCATGGACGAGATGGGTGTGGCAGTCGATCAGGCCGGGCGTGATCCAGCGGCCCTCGCAATCGACGATCTCGGCACGCTGCTCGAACGCCGCCGGAATATCGGCTTCGGCGCCGGCATAGACGATGATGCCGTCACGCGCGGCGACGGCGCCCTTTTCGACGACGCCCTGCCCTGCCCCTTCGGCAAAAGTCGCCAGGCGCGCATTGCGCCATATGCGAACCGCCGCCGCCCGGCTCCTGCTTTCTCCAGCCATCATATTTTCCCTTTGAAAGGATGGCGGTTATGTATATACATATTAAAAAGCACCGCAAGTGCTATTGTCATCATAAGCCAGGATTCGGAGAACAACGTGACGGCGATCTTTGCGGAACAGGCGCTTCTGCCGGAAGGCTGGCGAAGCAATGTGCGCATCGCCCTGGGCGGAGGCCGCGTTGCGGCAATCGACGCCGGGGTTGCGCCGAACACCGGCGACGAGCGCCACGCCATCGTCCTGCCGGGCATGCCCAACCTGCATAGCCACGCGTTCCAGCGCGGCATGGCCGGACTTGCCGAGTTGCGCGGCCCGTCGGCCGACAGTTTCTGGAGTTGGCGCGAGGTGATGTACCGTTTCGCGCTGTCGATGACGCCCGACCAGGTCGAGGCGGTAGCCGCCCAGCTCTATGTCGAGATGCTGGAGGCCGGCTTTTCGCGTGTGGGCGAATTTCATTATCTGCATCACGACCGCGACGGAAAGCCCTACGCCAACATTGCCGAAATGGCCGAGCGCATCGCGGCCGCCGCCGCAGAAACCGGCATAGGCTTGACGCTGCTGCCGGTCTTCTATGCACACTCTTCTTTCGGCGGCGCGGCTCCCAACGAAGGTCAGCGCAGATTTCTCAATGATGTTAACCGGTTCTCACGCCTGGTTGAGAAAAGTCGCGAATGCGTTCGCACCTTGAATCAAGCGGTCATCGGCGTCGCCCCCCATAGTTTGCGTGCGGCGACGGTCGAGGAGTTGCGACAAGTCGCTGCGATGACGCCGGAGGGACCGATCCACATCCACGTCGCGGAACAAGTGAAGGAGGTCGAGGACTGCATCGCCTGGTCGGGCGCGCGTCCAGTCGAGTTTCTGCTTGGCCATGCCAATGTCGACCGGCGCTGGTGCCTGATCCATGCCACCCATATGACCGATGCCGAGACCATGGCGATGGCAAAAAGCGGCGCGATCGCGGGGCTGTGCCCGATCACCGAAGCCAATCTCGGCGATGGCATTTTTGCGGCGCCGCTGTTCGCGCAACATGGCGGCCGCTTCGGCGTCGGCTCCGATTCCAACGTGCTGATCGGGCTGCCGGACGAACTTCGGCAACTCGAATATTCGCAGCGTCTTGCCCACCGCGCCCGCAACGTGCTGGCGGTCGCCGGCGGCTCGACCGGCCGCGCGCTGTTCGACGCAGCGCTTGACGGCGGCAGCGTCGCCCTTGGCGCCGGCGCCTCGCGGATCGCCATTGGCGCATCCGCCGACCTCGTATCGCTCGACCACAGCCAGGCTTCGCTTGCCGGCAAGACCGGAGACGCGATCCTCGACGCCTGGATCTTCGCCAACGGCACCAAGGTCGATTGCGTCTGGGTGCACGGCCAAAAGCAAGTCAGCGGCGGCAGGCACGCCAGGCGCGACGCCATCGCGGCGTGTTTCCGCAATGTCATGACCGCGCTTTCGGCAGGCTGATCAGGGACAGCCCATGAGCATGGTGGCGACAGCGGAGACGGAGGGCGGCGAGACGGTGTCGCTGCATCAGCGCATCCTGTCGGACATAAGCGAGAAAATCCTGTCCGGCGCCTGGGCGCCGGGGCATCGCATCCCGTTCGAGCACGAGCTGACGGCCGAATATGATTGCTCGCGCATGACGGTGAACAAGGCGCTGTCGCAGCTTGCCAAGTCAGGACTGATCGAACGCCGCCGGCGCTCAGGCAGCTTCGTGCGTCAGCCGCAATCGCAAGCGGCGGTGCTGGAAATCCACGACATCAGGATCGAGGTCGAAGCGCTCGGCCTGCCCTATCGCTATGAGCGGCTGGCGCGCCTGAAGCGGCGCAGCAGCGCGCAAGACCGGTCGCTGCTCGGGCTTTCTGCCTCGGGTTGGGTACTATCGCTGGAATGCCTGCATTTCGCCGGAGAGCGGCCGTTCGCGCTCGAAGAGCGGCTGATCAATCTCTCCGCCGTCACGGAAGCCGGCGAGGAAGAGTTCCTCGACATTGCACCGGGCCCGTGGCTGATCGGCCGTGTGCCGTGGAGCGAGGCCGAGCATCGCATTCGTGCTGTTGCCGCCGACGAGCGTGTTGCCGATGCCCTCGACATCGGCCTTGGTGCGGCCTGTCTTGTGGTCGAGCGCCGGACATGGAGTGCCGAGCACCCGGTCACCCATGTGCGCTTCACCTATGCAGCCGAGAGCCACACGTTGGTGGCAAGATTCACGCCGTCACACGGATAGCATCTCTTCCCTTCTCCCCTTTTTGCCTCGCAAGGAAGGGGAGAAGGGAAAGCGCAGCGCCTCAGATCGCCGCGGTGATAATGATCTCGACCAGATATTCCGGACCGGCGAGCTTGGCTTCGCCGGTGGCGCGAGCGGGCGTGTGGCCCTGGGGCACCCACTTGTCCCATTCCGAGTTCATCTCGGCGAAAGTACCCATGTCGGCCAGCCAGATGATCGCCTGGACGATCTTGGTCTTGTCGGTGCCGGCCTTGGCCAACAATTCGTCGATCGTCGCCAGAATATCGCGGGTCTGCGAGGCGACATTACCGCCCGGCTCCCCAACCTGGCCGGCCAGATAGACGGTATTGCCGTGAATGACGATCTGGCTCATGCGTGGGCCAACATCGATGCGACGAATGCTCATGGGAGTTTCCTTCCTTTGTGATCGCGCCTCTTTAAAGTTGGCACCGGCTTCGGGCAAGGCCGAGCGTTCCAAATCCCCTTGGACCAGCGGCGCCGGAGAGTCACGGCAAGTTGAGCCGGCAGCCACAATTCCGCTCGATTGGCTTGTTGACTAATGTAATAACATCACATATCCAATCGGCGCTGCCCGGCAGCCGCACTACCGCCCCACGGACCGTCAAATGACCGAAACCTGCCTGACATTCCGTGACTTGACGCTTGGCTATAACAGCCATCCGGCGATCCATCATCTGGACGGCATCATACGCAAAGGCTCGCTGACCGCCGTCGTTGGCGCCAATGGTTCGGGCAAGTCGACGTTGATGAAGGGTATCGTCGGCGTGCTGAAGCCGATGGCCGGCGCTGTGACGCGGGCGCCTGGCGTGCGCGCCGCCTATCTGCCGCAGCAGTCGGAACTCGACCGCAGCTTTCCGGCCCGGGTCGTCGATCTGGTCTCGCTCGGCCTGTGGCCGAAACGCGGGCTGCTCGGCCGCCATACCAAGGAGGATCGCCAATCCGTCAGCGAGGCGTTGATGGCGGTCGGCCTTGGCGGCTTCGAGACCCGCCCGATCGACACGCTGTCGGGCGGCCAGTTGCAGCGCACCTTGTTTGCCCGCGTGCTGTTGCAGGATGCGGATCTAATCCTGCTCGACGAGCCGTTCAACGCCGTCGATGCAAAGACGATGGGCGATCTTATTGCGCTGATCAAGCGCTGGCATGGCGAGGAACGCACAATCATGGTCGTCGTCCACGACCTCGACCTTGTCCGGCAGAATTTTCCCGAAACGCTGCTGCTGGCCCGCCAGCCTGTCGCCTGGGGCGAGACGAAGGAGACGCTGCGGCCTGAGAATCTCCTGCGGGCCAGGCGCTTCCATGAAGCGTGGGAAGAGAACGCGCCATGGTGCGAGCCGGGCGGACCCGATCATGACCATGACGGACATGATCACAATCATGATGAGCCTGCCCATGCACAGGATCGTCACCACCATCATGGCGCCGGACCAAGGGCTGCATGATGAACGTCTTCTACGAACTCTTCATCGCGCCTTTCGCCGATTTCGCCTTCATGCAGCGGGCGCTGTTCGGCTCGCTGATGCTGTCGCTCGGCGCCTGTCCGGTCGGCGTGTTCCTGATGTTGCGGCGCATGAGCCTCTCGGGCGACGCCATGGCGCACGCGATCCTGCCGGGCGCCGCCGCCGGCTTCCTGCTTTACGGGCTGGAAATCCTGCCGATGACCATTGGCGGCCTGATCGCCGGCATCGTCGTTGCACTCGGCGCGGGCGCCGTCTCGCGATTCACCATCCAGCGCGAAGACGCCTCGATGGCCGCCTTCTACCTGATTTCGCTCGCCGTCGGCGTGCTGATGGTTTCGGTCCGTGGCTCCAGCGTCGACCTCATGCATGTGCTGTTCGGTACGGTGCTGGCGCTCAACGATGAAGCGCTGACGCTGATCGGCGGCATCGTGCTGGTGACGCTTGCCAGTCTCGCCGTCTTCTGGCGGGCCTTGGTCGCCGAATGCCTCGACCCGCTGTTCCTGCGCTCGGTCAGCCGGTGGGGCAGTCCGGTGCATTTCATTTTCCTCGGCCTCGTCGTGCTCAACCTCGTTAGCGGCTTCCAGGCGCTGGGCACGCTTCTGTCGGTCGGACTGATGATGCTGCCGGCCGCCGCGGCCCGTTTCTGGACCGTGCGCGTCGAACCGATGTGCGTGCTGGCCGTGCTGATCGGCTTTGCCTCCTGCATCGCCGGACTGCTTCTGTCCTACCACGCCTCGCTGCCCTCAGGCCCGGCGATCATCCTGTCGGCAGGCGTCGTCTATTTCGCCTCGATCCTGTTCGGCACGCGCGGCGCGCTGCGCGCCCGCATCGTCCATCACCGTCATCGGACGGCCTGATCCACCCCAGCCTCCAAGGAGACCGCCCATGTTGAAATCGATCCGCGCCGCCCTTACGATGAGCGTTATAACATTAACTGCTCTCGACGCGTCGTCGGCCTTTGCGGCGCCCTTGAAAGTGGTCGCAAGTTTTACCGTCATTGCCGATTTCGCCAGGAATGTTGGCGGCGACCGCGTCAACATCACCACCATCGTGGGACCCGACGGCGATGCGCATGTCTACGAGCCGAGCCCGGCTGATGCGGTAGCCATGGCGGGCGCCGATCTGGTGCTGGTCAACGGCCTGCATTTCGAGGGCTTTCTACAGCGGCTGGTCGATGCCAGCGCCACCAAGGCCTCGATCGTCACCCTGACCAAGGGCGTGGCGGCGATCGACTTCAAACCGGAATTCGCCGATGCGGACGCGGCGGAGGGCGCGGGTACAGGCGGCGGCAAGACGGTCGCCGACCCACATGCCTTCCAGTCGATCGCCAACGCCAAGATCTATGTGAAGAACATTGCCGAAGCGTTCTGCGCGGCCGACAATGATGGCTGCGTCAGCTACCAGACCAACGCCGCGGCTTACACAAAGAAGCTCGACGCGCTCGAAGGTGAAGTGAAGGCGGCGATCCAGTCCATCCCCGAGGCAAAACGCGTTGTCATCACCTCGCATGACGCGTTCGGCTATTTCGAGCACGAATACGGCCTGACCTTCCTAGCGCCGGAGGGCGTCTCGACGGACTCCGAACCGTCGGCCGCCGACGTCGCCAAGCTGGTCGAGCAGGTCAAGCAGGACAAAGCGGCGGCGATCTTCGTCGAGAACATCACCAATCCGCGCCTGATCGAGCAGATCGCCAGCGAGACCGGCATCAAGGTCGGCGGCACGCTCTATTCCGACGCGCTGTCGCAGCCCGACGGCCCGGCCTCGACCTATGTCGACATGATGCACAACAACATCACGCAGATCAAAGGCGCGATCCTCGGCAGTTGAGCCGCTCCGACCCAACCGGGCCCTCGCGGCCCGGTTGGATTTTCCGGTCAGCACTCGCTATTTGGCAGAGAAATCCCTCGGCGTGGATTGCCGGCCGTGTCGGGGAGTGGCAAGACTGCCCAACCAGATTGCGAGGACACCACAATGGAATACCGCGAGATCAGCGAGGACTATTCGGTCTCGGGCCAGATCCAGCCCGAGGACGTCGCCGCCATCAAGGCAGCAGGCTTCAAGAGCGTGATCTGCAACCGGCCGGACGACGAGCAGCCCGGCCAGCCTTCGGCCGACACGCTCAAGGCCGCAGTCGAGGCTGCCGGGCTTGCCTTCCGCTACATTCCCGTCATCAGCGGCCAGATCACCGCGGAGAATGTCGAGGACCAGGGACAAGCGCTCGACGAGCTGGAAGGCCCGGTGTTCGCCTACTGCCGTTCCGGCGCCCGCTGCACCAATCTCTATGGGCTGATTCAGCAGTCGAAGGGTTAGATTGGCAGCGCGCCCGTCTCCTTGAGCGTCTCGAGCACAATCGCCGTCTTGACGTGCTGCACGGATTCGTGGGGCAAGAGCACGCCATTGACGAACTCCGACAATGATTTCAGGTCGGGCGTAACCACCTTCAGGATATAATCCATTTCGCCGGTCAGCGCGTGCGCCTCCTGCACTTCGGGCAGCCGCGCCACCAGTTCGCCGAAGCGCCGCGCATTGTCGCGGTTGTGAGTGGCCAAGGTCACCGAGATGACGTTGACCAGCGAAAAGCCCAGCCGGTCGCGGTCAAGCACGGCGCGATAGCCCTTGATATAGCCGTCCTCCTCAAGCCGCTGGCGGCGGCGCGAGCATTGCGAGGCCGAGAGGTTCACCCGCTCCGAAAGGTCGTTGTTGGTGAGCCGTGCGTCACACTGCAACAGCGCCAATATCTTGCGATCAAACTGATCAAGACGCGTATCATTCATGATACTTCCAAAAACCATGCACATTTCATGCATCAGATAAACATTTCAAGCGTTTGAATGCAAGCACCGTGCGACCTGCCCGCGCTATGATGAGTTGAGATGGCCCATCCAGGCCAAGCCAGCTTCCGGAGGATTATCATGGGTCCCTTCCCGCACGACGCCCCGCCCGCCAAGATCAGCAAGACCAACCCTGCCGGCACCGACGGTTTCGAGTTCGTCGAATTCGCGCATCCGGAGCCGCGGAAGCTGGCCGAGTTGTTCACCCGCATGGGCTACGTAGCCGTGGCCAGGCATCGCACGAAGGACATCACCGTCTGGCGGCAAGGCGACATCAACTATGTCGTCAACGCCGAGCCCAGCTCGCATGCGATGAAGTTCGTCGACAAGCATGGCCCATGCGCCTCCTCGATGGCGTGGCGGGTCGTGGACGCCAAGCATGCCTTCGAACACGCGGTATCGAAAGGAGCCACGCCTTACGAAGGCGCCGACAAGACGCTTGACGTGCCGGCGATCGTTGGCATCGGCGGCTCGCTGCTCTACTTCATCGAAACCTATGGCGAGAGGGGTTCGGCCTATGATGCCGAATTCGAATGGCTGGGCAAACGCGACCCCAGGCCGGAAGGCGTCGGCTTCTATTTCCTCGACCACCTCACGCATAATGTCTACCGCGGCAACATGGACAAATGGTGGGATTTCTACCGCGACCTGTTTGGCTTCAAGCAGATCCATTTCTTCGACATCGACGGCAAGATCACCGGGTTGGTCAGCCGGGCGATCACCTCGCCCTGCGGCAAGATCCGCATTCCGCTCAACGAGTCCAAGGACGACACCAGCCAGATCGCCGAATATCTGAAGAAGTACAATGGCGAGGGCATCCAGCACATAGCGGTGGGCACCGACGCGATCTACGAGGCCACCGACAAGCTTGCCGCCAATGGGCTGAAATTCATGCCCGGCCCGCCGGAGACCTATTACGAGATGTCGCATGCACGCGTGAACGGCCATGACGAGCCGATCGAGCGCATGAAGAAGCATGGCATTTTGATCGACGGTGAAGGCGTGGTCGACGGCGGCACGACGAAGATCCTCTTGCAGATCTTCTCCAAGACCGTGATCGGACCGATCTTCTTCGAATTCATCCAGCGCAAAGGCGACGAAGGCTTTGGCGAAGGCAATTTCCGCGCACTGTTCGAATCGATCGAGCAGGACCAGATCAAGCGCGGCGTGATCAAGGTGCAGGCCGCGGAGTAGATCGATCCCGACCAGGTGGCTTGCGGTTCGATAAATTATGACCTAAATTATGGTCACAAAGGATCGAGCCATGAATGTTTCCATCGCCGAGGCCAAGGCCAAATTGTCGGAACTCGTCAGCCGCGCGGAAGCCGGTGAAGAGATTGTACTCACGCGCCACGGCAAGGTGGCTGCGCGTATCGTGCCTCCGGCAGCGGCGGAACCCTTGCCGCGTATCGGCGCGTTGAAAGGCAAGATCTGGATTGCGGACGATTTTGACGAACTCGGCCCCGAATGGGACGAGTACGTCAAATGATGATCGGCCCGTTTCTCGCCGATACACATATCATCCTTTGGTCGATTTCGGACGATCGACGTCTCAGCAAGCACTACCGCGCCATCCTGGCTTCGGAAGCGGTGGTGTTCGCCAGCGCGGCAAGCGTCTGGGAAATTGCCATCAAGCGCTCAATCAGAAAACTCGATGCGCCGGATGATCTGCCAACACTGCTTCCAAGGATGCAATTTCAGCCGCTCGCCGTCACCTTCCAGCATGCGAACGCTGTCGCTGGCCTACCCCACCACCATGGCGATCCATTCGACAGACTACTGATTGCGCAGGCGCAAATGGACAAACTAACCATCATGACATCCGACCCGCATTTCGCCCGCTACGACGTCGCCCTGACATAAGCAGTGGTCTCACAAACCCAGCCGTCCAACCTCCTCCTGCCTCAGCTTCAAATCATAATCGAGCAGGAACTCGTCGAGTTGCGGCGGCGCGACCGACGTGCCGGACAGCATCGCGTGCACCTGGCCGCGATGGTGGATGTCATGCAGGAAAACATGGGCGAGGATATCGCCGATCTTTTCCGGGATCATGCCGTCTCCACGCCGGTCAGTGATGACATGGCGGTCGAGGTCGGCTTCCAACAAGGCATCGCAGAAGGTGATCAGCCTGCGGTCGAACTTGATCTGGGCCACTGACAAATCGGCTGCGTTATCGAACGGCACGAAATCATCGTACACCGCGGCGCCGATACCGCCCTGCTCCAGAAAATCGAGATAGAGAAGATCGACCGCAAGGATGTGGTTGAGCGTCGCCCTTATCGACGGGAAGAAGCTGATGCGATTGGCTTCGAATTCACCAGGCCCCAGCATAAGCACGGCGCGGTAGAGCCGGTCGTTCGACCAGCGGTTGTTGCGGGCCATTCGGCGCAGATGATCAAGCAGGTTCATCCTTCAACTTCTTGCGCTCTCACCCTTCATATTTCTCGACCGTCTGCTCGATGGCGCCGAAGATCGAATGCCCGGCCTTGTCCTTCATCTCAATGCGCACCGTGTCGCCGAAACGCAGGAACGGCGTCTTCGGCTCGCCTGTCTCGATGGTCTCGATCATGCGCAGTTCGGCGATGCAGGAATAGCCCGCGCCGCCGACCGCGACAGGCTTGCCAGGCCCGCCGCCGAGCTTGTTGGAGACGGTGCCGGATCCGATGATGGTGCCGGCCGCCAGCGGCCGTGTTCTCGCCGCGTGCACGATGAGCGCGGGGAAATCGAAGATCATGTCGACGCCGGCATTCGCCCGGCCGAAAGGTTTGCCGTTGAGGTCGGCAAGCAGCGGCAGGCTGACCTTGCCGCCGTCCCAGGCCTCGCCCAACTCGTCCGGCGTCACCGCGACCGGCGAGAAGGCCGAGGACGGCTTGGACTGGAAGAAGCCGAACCCCTTGGCGAGTTCCGGTCCGGTAATGGCACGCAGCGTCACGTCGTTGACCAGCATCACCAGGCGAATCGCCTCCTGCGCTTTTTCGAGGCTGGCGCCCATCGGCACATCATCGACAACGACCGCGACTTCCGCCTCCATGTCGATGCCAAAGGCCTCGTCGGCCATGCGGATCGGGTCTCGCGGCGGGATGAAGCTGTCGGAGCCGCCCTGATAGATCAGCGGGTCGGTCCAGAAGCTTGCCGGCATTTCGGCGCCGCGTGCTTTTCGCACCAGCTCGACATGGTTCACATAGGCCGAACCGTCAGCCCATTGATAGGCGCGCGGCAGCGGCGAATGGGCATTATGTTCGTGAAAGCGCGCCGACGGCACCGCATTGCTCTCGAGCGACTCTGCCATTGCGGCCAAATGCGGCGAAATCCGCCGCCAATCGTCGAGCGCCGCCTGCAGCGTCGGCACCAGGAAGGAGGCATCAGTGAAGCGTGTAAGATCGCGCGAGACGACGACGAGCTTTCCGTCGCGCGTCCCGTTCTTCAATGTGGCAAGCTTCATGCGGTTTCCTCTCCTGACGCGGCCTTGCGCCGCAAGGCCCACAACAAGGCTGTTATGGGCAATCGTCAAGCCGCCGGCTCAACTTTCCTGAAGGCAGTTTTCCGGCGGCAGCGATCCTTCAGGACCAATCGCCCTCGGGCGTGCCATTGAAGCGCTTCTTCAGATCGGCCCAGCAGTCGATGTAATTGTCCTGCCTGGTGTCGAGTTCGGCGGCGTAGCGGGTCAGCATCTGCGGGAACCGGGTCTCGAACATGAAGGCCATGGTGTTGTCGAGCTTGACCGGTTTCAGATCCGCGCGCGCGGCCTTTTCGAAGCCAGGTGCATCCGGGCCATGGGCCAGCATCAGATTGTGCAGACTGATGCCGCCGGGAACGAACCCTTCTTCCTTGGCGTCGTACTGGCCGTGAATCAGCCCCATGAACTCGCTCATGATGTTGCGGTGATACCAGGGCGGGCGGAACGTATCCTCCGCCACCAGCCAGCGCGGCGGAAAGATGACGAAATCGATGTTGGCGGTGCCCTCCTCGCCGCTCGGCGCCGTCAGCACCGTGAAAATCGACGGATCGGGGTGGTCAAAGAGGATCGCACCAACCGGCGAAAACGCCGCCAGATCATATTTATAGGGTGCATAGTTGCCGTGCCACGCCACCACATCGAGGGGCGAATGGCCGATTTCCGTGACATGAAAATGTCCGCACCATTTGACGATCAGCCGGCAGGGCGTCTCCTTCTCCTCAAACCAGGCGCAGGGCGTCTTGAAATCGCGCGGATTGGCCAGGCAGTTGGCGCCGATCGGGCCGCGGTCGGGCATCGTCAGCTTGGCGCCGTAGTTCTCGCAGACATAGCCGCGCACTTCGGCATCGACCAGTTCGACCTTGAAGACGAGGCCGCGCGGCAGGACCGCGATCTCGCCGGGCCTGAGCTCGATGACTCCCATCTCGGTGACGAAGCGCAAGGCGCCCACCTGCGGCACCACCAGCAACTCGCCGTCGGCGTTGAAGAAATGGTCGTCGACCATCGACCTGTTGGCGACATAGACATGCGCCGCCATGCCGGTCTGCCCAAGCACGTCGCCGGCGGTGGTGATCGAGCGCATGCCGGCGATGAAGTCAGTCGGCTCCTTCGGCATCGGCACCGGGCTCCAGCGATACTGGCCGAGCGCCAGCTCATGATCGCCGACATTGGGCGCACTTTTCCAGAAGGGATAGCTCACCGACTTGAAGCGCCCGGTATGTCTGACGCTCGGCCTGATGCGGTAAAGCCAGGAGCGCTCATTGGTGCCGCGCGGCGCGGTGAAGGGCGAACCGGAGAGCTGCTCGGCATAGAGGCCGTAGGCCGGCCGCTGCGGTGAATTACGCCCGTGCGGCAGCGAACCCGGCAGGCTTTCGGTTTCGAAATCGTTACCGAAACCCGGCATGTAGGAAAAGGCCATCGCTTCCTCCTCGCGAATGCTTGACCAAATTGGTTTCATTTGTAACCATCCAAAATGTAACTATCAATGCCGTGCGCGGGCATTTCTCGATGGCTGGCCATGGAATCCGAAATCCTGGAACTCGAAAGCTTTCTGCCCTACCGGCTGTATCGGCTGGCCGATGCGCTGAGCCGCGAATTCTCTCGGATCTACAAGGAGCGTCACGGCCTCACACGGCCGGAATGGCGTACGCTTTCGGGGCTTGGCCAGCGCGGCACAATGACCGCGACGGAACTCGGCGCGCAGTCGGCGATGCACAAGACAAAGGTTTCGCGTGCCGTGGCGGAGCTTGAGCGTCGCCGCTGGCTCATCCGAACCACTGACGAGAACGATCGCCGCGTCGAGCACCTGGCGCTGACCAGAGCCGGACTTGCGGCCTATAGCGAGATGGTGCCACTGGCAAAGGCTTTCGAACGGGAGCTGCTGGCCCAGCTGAGCGCCGACCAGCAAGCCTCCATCGTCAAAGGCGTTGCGTCATTGGAAAGCGCGTTGGGTCTGAGATAGCGGCTATCGGCAGATAGAATATGAGACGGTGGCTCGACGCGACAGCGCCTTGAAGCAGAGACTGTCTGGCGGTCATTTTCGATCGCTGCTTGCTCGGTGGCGGATTTTCAGCGCTGTATGTAAGCCGGTGATCATCGACGGGCGAATTGGGGGGAAGGATGAAGTCGCTGCTCGCGAGGCCGGTGGCCGTGGTCGTCTTGCTGTTTGCCAGAGTCATCACCGCTGTGCGGCCGTTTTGGCATGAAGGCAGATTGCCTCGGCGTCGCTCGATCTTCTTTGCCAATCATTCCAGCCATGGCGATTTCATCCTGATCTGGGCTGTTCTGCCGCCGCGCCTGCGTCGGCGGGTGCGTCCCGTAGCGGGTGCCGACTACTGGCTGAAATCAAAAGTCCGAGCCTTCATCGGCCGCGACGTTTTCAATGCCGTCCTGATCGAGCGCAATCGCAATGGACGCACGATGGATCCCGTCGAGAGCATGGGGGAGGCGATGAGAGAAGGCTCTTCGCTCATTCTCTTCCCGGAAGGCACGCGCAACCAATCCGACGCGTCCTTGCAGCCATTCAAGTCCGGGCTGTTCCATTTGGCGGCATCGCACCCGGATTTCGAGTTGGTGCCGGTATGGATCGCCAATCTCAACCGGGTGATGCCGAAAGGGGAATTCGTGCCTATCCCGCTGATCTGCACGGTGACGTTCGGCGAGGCAATGCACCTGGCTGACGGCGAGAGCAAGGATATGTTCCTCGAGCGGGCACGTAGGGCGCTGCTGGCGCTGGCACCGAAAAAGGCAGCGGAATGAGCTCAACCCAATTCGATATGATGGTTCTCGTGCTCGGCGTCTGCGGGATCCTGCTCGTGGCCTCTTTCGTGGGGCATATCCTGGAGCGACGGCTGTCGCCGGAAGGCTCCAACCCAGCCATCGAGAACCTCAACGCCCGTATCAATGCGTGGTGGGTAATGGCGATCCTCATCGCCATAGCATTCATCGCCGGGCGGATCGGCGTCCTGCTTCTCTTCGGCTTCTGTTCCTTCGCCGCACTTCGCGAATTCGTGACGCTGACCAATACCCGGCGTGCCGACCACTGGGCGCTGGCCACGGCGTTTTTCGTCGTGCTGCCGGTACAGTATGTGCTGCTCTGGATCGAGGACTACGGGATCTTTTCTGTTTTCATCCCGGTCTACGCCTTCCTGTTGATGCCAATCATCTCAGCCACACGGGGCGACACCCAGCACTTCCTCGTTCGAATTGCCGAGGTGCAATGGGCGTTGATGATCTGCGTTTTCTGCGCCTCCCACGTCCCGGCTCTTCTGACGTTGCATATTCCCGGCTACGAGGGTCGCAATGTGCTTCTGATAGCCTTCCTTGTCATCGTCGTGCAATTGAGCGACGTACTGCAATACATCTGGGGAAAGGCGATCGGGCATACGAAGATCGCACCAAAGCTTTCGCCGTCCAAGACGCTTGAAGGTTTCCTCGGCGGCGTTGCAAGCGCCAGCCTCATCGGCGCTGGCCTGTGGTGGATCACGCCGTTCTCTCCGCTTCAGGCGGGCGCGATGGCCTTCCTGATCACGCTGATGGGTTTTTTCGGCGGCCTTGTGATGTCCGCCATCAAACGTGACCGCGGCGTGAAGGATTGGGGCCATCTGATCGACGGCCATGGCGGCCTGATAGATCGGCTGGATTCGGTGGTTTTCTCCGCTCCGATCTTCTTCCATCTCACTCGTTATTTCTGGTCACCGGGATGAGGCAGTGATGAACACGGGCGATCGCAGACCACTTGCAAGCCGCGACACGCGCTGGGCACAAGCGACGGCCAGACGTCTCGCCGCACTCTCCGTGACCCCCAACCAGATTTCGCAGGCCAGTATCCTCGCCGGCGCGCTGGCAGGCACGGCTTTCTGGCTTGGCGGGCAGAGCGGCGGCACTTCTCGTTTGCTGCTGTTGCTGGGCGCGGCGCTGTTTTGCCAACTGCGGCTGCTGTGCAATCTGTTCGATGGCATGGTCGCCGTCGAGGGCGGCAAGGCGTCGGCCGACGGGCCGTTCTGGAACGAGTTCCCGGACAGGCTCGCCGATATCGCCATCATGGCCGGCATAGGTTACGGCATCGGCATGCCTGGCCTTGGCTGGGCAGCGGCCTGTTTTTCGGTTCTCACCGCCTATGTGCGGGAATTGGGGCGGGCCAACGAGACGCGGAGCGATTTCACCGGACCGATGGCCAAGCCACATCGCATGGCAGTCGCAACCGTCGCGGCACTGCTATCTACCGGAGAATTCCTTTGGAATGGCCACAACGAAGTCTTGACGCTTGCGCTCGCCGCCATTGCCATCGGCGCCGCCGCAACTGCGTTGCGGCGCGCATGGCGACAGGTGCGATGGCTGAAAACCAGGCGACCCTAGCATCGCCAGCCTCGAAGCCTGAGACTCCCGGCGCATCGATCACCAGTCCATCACCACCTTGCCCGAACTGCCGCTGCGCATCGCGTCGAATCCAACCTGGAAATCATCGATGCCGATGCGGTGCGTGATCAGGCCTGAGACGTCGAGCGGGCCCTGGACCAGCGCGATCATCTTGTACCAGGTCTCGAACATCTCGCGGCCATAGATGCCCTTGAGATGCAGCATCTTGAAGATGACCTTGTTCCAGTCGATCTCGAACCCGGTCGGCGCAATGCCGAGGATGGCGATCTTGCCGCCATTGTTCATGGTGTCGATCATGTCGCGGAAGGCGGGGGCTGCCCCCGACATTTCCAGGCCGACATCAAAACCCTCCGTCATGCCGAGCGCCGGCATCACGTCGCGCAGTTTTTCCTTGGAGGCGTCGACGACGTGCTGGACGCCAAGCTTGCGCGCAAGATCCAGCCGAACCGGATTGATATCGGTGATAACGACCTTCCTGGCGCCGACGCATTGCGCCACCAGCGCGCCCATGATGCCGATCGGTCCGGCGCCGGTGACCAGCACGTCCTCGCCGACCAGATCGAATGACAATGCGGTGTGAACCGCATTGCCCAGGGGATCGAAGATCGCGGCGATCTCGTCCGGCACATCGTCGGGGATCGGCACGACATTGTGCTGTGGGATCGCCAGGTACTCGCCGAAGGCGCCCGGGCGATTGACGCCGACGCCGAGCGTGTTGCGGCACAGATGCCCCCTGCCCGCGCGGCAGTTGCGGCAATGTCCGCAGACGATGTGGCCTTCGCCCGACACGCGTTGGCCGACCTTGTATTCGGTGACCGCGGCGCCGAAATCCGCGACGGTGCCGACGAATTCATGGCCGGTCACCATCGGCACGGGCACCGTCTTCTGCGCCCACTGGTCCCAATTGTAGATGTGGACGTCGGTGCCGCAGATCGCAGTCTTCTTCACCTTGATCAGGACGTCGTTGGGGCCGATTTCCGGCACCGGCACCTCTTCCATCCAGATGCCCGGCTCGGCCTTGGCCTTCACCAGCGCCTTCATCATGTTCGACATTCTTTTGTCCCTTGAATCTCTTGATCCGGAAGCGGTTTGCGGCGCCGGTCGCTCAGGAAATCACACCTAGTTCCTTGCCAACCGCACCGAAAGCCTCGACCGCCCGATCAATGTCGGCGCTGGAATGCGCAGCCGACATCTGCGTGCGGATGCGCGCCTGGCCCTTGGGCACCACCGGGAAGGAGAAGCCGATGACATAGATGCCGCGTTGCAGCATGCGCGCCGCCATCTCCTGCGCCAAGCTCGCATCGCCCAGCATGACCGGGATGATCGGATGGCCGGCGCCTGCCAGCGTGAAGCCGAGCTTCCCCATCTGTGTCCGAAACCGTTCCGCATTGGCATATAGGCGCTCGCGCAGGGCATCGCCATTGCGGATCATGTCGAACACTCTGATCGAGGCGCCGGCGATCGCCGGCATCAGCGTGTTGGAAAACAGATAGGGCCGCGAGCGCTGGCGCAGCCAGTCGACCACCTGTTTCTTGCCGGACGTGTAGCCGCCGGAAGCGCCGCCCAGCGCCTTGCCGAGCGTACCGGTGATGATGTCGACCCTGCCCTCGACGCCGCAATGCTCAGCCGAGCCGCGGCCGTTCCTGCCGACGAAGCCGACCGCGTGACTGTCGTCGACCATGACCATGGCATCGTATTTTTCGGCCAGATCGCACACACCCGCGAGATTGGCGATGATGCCATCCATCGAGAACACGCCGTCGGTGGCGATCAGCCGGAACCGGCAATCCTTCGCCTCCTTCAGCCGCGCCTCGAGATCCGCCATATCGTTGTTGGCGTAGCGGAAGCGCTTGGTCTTGGACAGCCTGACCCCGTCGATGATGGAAGCGTGGTTCAGCGCATCGGAGATGATCGCGTCCTCCTCGCCCAGAAGCGTCTCGAACAGTCCACCATTGGCATCGAAGCAGGAGCCGTAGAGGACGGTGTCGTCCATCCCGAGGAAGGACGATATCGTCGCTTCCAACTGCTTGTGCTCCTCCTGCGTGCCGCAGATGAAACGCACCGAAGCCATGCCGTAGCCGTAGCGGTCGAGCGCGTGCTTTGCCGCCTCGCGCAGGTCGGGGCTGTCGGCGAGGCCGAGATAGTTGTTGGCGCAGAAATTCAGCACCTTCTCGCCGCCGACCTCGATCTCAGCCGACTGCGTGGAGGAAATTACCCGCTCGGACTTGTACAGTCCGGCCGATCTGAGCCCCTCAAGTTCGCCGTCGATATGGGAGAGAAATGCTGCGGTCATGATCGTGCCTCGTTTGACGTGGGCCGACTGTCGTCCCGCACGCACAAAAAATCCACCGCAAAAGCGACCGGATCAGGTGGCTGGGTAATGTCGAACGGATGCCGCAGGCATGGCTCGAGGGACGATCCGGATCACATGGGCCGGCGAATGTTCAAATGCGGACCGGCCGCGAAAGAGGCCGATAACCATTTCGCGACCTTTAAGCCTTTCCCCTTGTCGGCCAGCTGTCGATTTCCAGTCCTGTTAATGTTTGCAGTTCAATGATGCTCATACAGGAATCCGTTGGCGAGAGGGCCGCCCCCCAAGATGTCGCAGCAGCCGGTGCAAACCGTTTCAGGCAAGCTCATACTGCTGATCAAGGCTGGTTATTGGCTGGCGCTGCTGATCATCGCCGCCATGGTGGTGGCTTCCTTCATCCTGCTGCAGCAGGTGATGGCCACCCAACGGCACAACCATACGCTGCTCGATATCGTCAGCACGCAAAAGACGCTGTCGCAGCGCATCGTCTTCCTCGCCGGTGCGACCGGTGCTGCTTCGCGCGACAAGCAGCCGGCGCTCGTCAACGCGCTCAAGCAGGCGACGGCGGAGTTCGAAACCAACTATGACCTGCTGCTCAAGCAGACGGCCGCCGATCCAAAGTCGCCGGCCAGGCTCGATCCGAAGACGATCGAGAACGTCCTTTTCGGCAAGCCTTTCCATCTCGACTATTTTTCCGTCGGGCTGGTCGCCAATGGCGAACGCCTGGTATCGGCCTTCTCGTCCCAACTCGCACTCGGCGACAATGGCGGCTACAAGGGCGGTTACGAGCGCGTCACCCTCGACGCCTCGGTCGCCAACGCAACATTGTCGGGCTATTCGGCGCTGGGCCAGCGCATCAGCGCTTTCGCCGACGAACGATCCGAAAAGATGCTCGATCTGCACCGCACGCTGTTTTACGCCACGATCGGCGTCATCGTTCTGGTGGCGCTGTTCATCTTCCGGCCCATGTCAAACGCGATCCTGCGCAAGACGCGCGAACTCGTCGATGCGCGCAATTCGATGGCCTTCATCGCCGTTCATGACGGGCTGACAGGTCTGCACAACCGCACATTCCTGACCGACCATTTCGACACGCTGATCAAGAGCGCGCATCGTCGGCGCGAACGTCTTGCGGTGGTGCAGCTTGATCTCGACCGGTTCAAGCAGATCAACGACACGCTCGGCCACGCCGCCGGCGACTATGTGCTGGTCATCACGGCCCAGCGCATGCGCGATTCCTGTCGGGCGTCGGATCTGTGCGTGCGCCTCGGTGGCGACGAGTTCGTGATGATCCTCAACGGCGCCGGCGGCAGCGAAGACATCAACATGCTGGCACGGCGCATTCTTGCGCACATCAACGAGCCGATCGTCTTCCAGGGCACGACCATTCTACCGGGCGCCAGCGGCGGCATCGCCGTCTATCCGATCGACGCCGACAACGCCCAGGACCTGCTGGTTCACGCCGATCTGGCGCTTTACTCCGCCAAGAAGATGGGCGGCGGCAATTTCTCGTTCTTCTCCGAGGAATTGCGTCGCGAACTCGATTATCGCAAGCAACTCGAGCACGACATCAAGGTTGCCATTTCACAGCAGGCATTCCAGGTCTATTTCCAGCCGCAGGTTTCACTGAGCGACGGCACGATCAGTGGCATCGAGGCGCTGGTGCGCTGGAACCATGCCGAGCGCGGCATGATCTCGCCTGGCGAATTCATTCCCGTCGCCGAGAAATGCGGTTTCATGCCTGATATCGGCCGCATCGTCATCAGCAAGGCGATCAACGAAGCCGCCGAATGGAACCGCGACGGCATTGCTTTCGGACGACTTGCGGTCAACGTATCCGGAACCGAATTGCGCGAGCACGACTTCGATGCTTTCCTGTTCGAGACGCTTGAGAAGGCTGGCCTGCCGCCGCAGAAACTGTCGCTGGAAATCGTCGAATCCGTCATTCTCGATGACGAGAAGACAGGCATCGCGGCAAAGCTACGCCATATCAGGGCCGCCGGCGTCCATCTTGAGCTCGACGATTTCGGCACTGGCTACGCGTCGCTCAGCCACGTCAATCCCAACGAGATCGACCGGCTGAAGATCGATCGCCGCTTCGTCCAGAACATCCATGAGAACGGTGACAACTCCAAGATCGTGCGCGCCATCACCGAACTCGCGCGCGGCCTTGGTATCTCGATCGTCGCGGAGGGCGCCGAGACCGAAGCCGAACTCGATTCACTGATGGCCATCGGATGCGACCAGGTGCAGGGCTACTCCATCGCCTTCCCGATGCCGCAGGACAAAGCCCGTGACTGGCTGAGCGCCCGCATGCCGAAGAAGGCCAGGCTAACGGTGCTGCAGGGAAGCCTGGCGTAGGCAGCCCTCACCCGCGCTTGACAACTCATCACCGAGATGGCGCCCTGTGACGATCGCAAACGGGTAGTCCCGATGCCGCTTCTGCTTGCTTTGCTGACCATGCTCGCCGCATTTCCCGCTTATGCAGTGGATCGCACCATCTATCTGACTTTCGATGACGGACCGCTGAACGGCACCAGCAACATCCTCGACGTGCTGGAAGCGCAGCAGGTGCCGGCGACGTTGTTCATGGTCGGCATGCATGCGCAGGCGAGCGCGGGCAACAAGGCATTAGTCAGACGCGCAAAAGCTCTGCCGCTGGTGACGGTCGGCAATCACAGCTACAGCCACGCCAACAACCGCTACCAACATTTCTATGCCGATACGGAAGGCGTGGTGGCAGACATGCTGCGGGCCAACGCCGTGCTCGGGCTCGCTCCGGAGGTTCATGCGAGGCTGCCTGGGCGCGACGTGTTCAGACTGCCCTCAATGTCGAAGAACGACACCTCGCTCGGCCTTGCGCAGGAAGGCCGTGAGGAGCCGGACTATGAATTCGTCGCCGCTTCCCGCTTCTATCTCTATGGCTGGGACCATGAGTGGGTGCATGACGACACAGGCAAGCCGGTGCAGAGCGTCGACCACTTGGTCAGCGAGATCGATCACCTGTTCGGCTATGGCCGCTTCGTCAAGCACGGAAAGATGATCCTGCTCATGCATGACGAGATGTTCCAGGACGGCTTCGACGGCAAGACGAAACTGGCCATGCTGATTACCGCGCTGAAGCAGCGCGGCTATGCCTTTGGGACAATCCAGAGTTATGACGACTGAGGCGGTGATCCGGCTTTCCTACAGCGCGTAGTGTCGAAGAGATTCACGCGGCGCGCCTTGGACATCGTCAGCTTTCCACGTTGGCCCGCAAGGTCGCCAGCACTTGCGCAAACTCCGCCAGCCTGTCGTCTGACAGGCCCACGCGCAGCCGCTTGTCGAAGGCAAGCGCCGCCTTGCGCAGTGTCTCGAACATCGCTTCTCCGGCCCCTGTCAATTCGACCAGATGGACCCGGCGGTTGACGGGATCGCGGCGGCGCGTCAGCAATCCTTGCGCCTCCATCGCGTTTAGATGATGGGTGAGCGTCGCTCCCTGTATGCCGATCATTCCGGCGAGCTCGCGCTGGTTGGCTAGCTCGCTCGATTTGACCGACAGCAGAGTAAGCCAGACGGGCAACGTGCCGCCCGCTTCAACCAACGCGGTGTCGAAGGCCTGTGCAACAAGCTTGGCGGTGCGGCCGAGATTCATGCCGACCGGCGGGCGTTCAAAGGGCGTCATGGCAAGACACTAGACGGTGTTTTCCACGGATGGAACTGGCACTCATTTATACATTGACATCTAACAGTTAGATATCTAACTATTTAGGCGACGGCGGGCAAGAGAGGAGAGCTGGTATGCAATATGTCTACATCATCACCATCGGTCTTCACGTCATGGCGGGGGTGTTCTGGGCCGGCACCACCATCACGCTGGCGCGCGACCCCGAGATCCGGGCTGAACGCTTCATTGGACCGCAAATGGGCGCGGCCGGCATGGTGTTTCTCACCGGTGCGCTGCTCTGGTATTTTTTCCATGGTGCCTATTTCGGCTCGATGGAAATGGTGCTGGCCCTCGGCATCGTTGCCGCTTTCGCCGCGGCTGGAGTGCTCAGCACCATGGTCCGCCGCACCAGCACGCAGCTTGCTGGCGCCGACGCGGCCACCGAACCTGCCCTGCGCGCGAAGATGGCCCAAGGCGAGCGAATCGCCGCCTGGCTGCTGGTTCTCACCGTGCTCTGCATGGCCACCGCCAGAATGTTCTGATCACGGATCGTACGGTGCCGGCGCAAGCAGGCGGCGTACGCGGCGCGCAACGAACCAAGGCAGCAGATGGCTCTCCTTGCGGAGGTTCCGTTGCGCGCCTCCTCGAAATTGTTAGCGACAGCAGCCTTTCAAATCCTTAGCCCGAACCGGATGCCGTCATAGATGGCGGCGTGGATGTTGCGCGAGGCGACGGCATCGCCGATGCGGAACAGCACGAAAGATCCTTGCGGATTGCGCTCGGGAAAAATGTCGCCGCCACTCACCAGCCGCTCATAGTCTATGGCGCCGCCGTTCGTCGCCAATGGCTTCAGCGAGAGATAAAGGTCGTCTAGCGGCGCCGTGCCATGCTCGACCACCACCTGGTCGACCCGCCGCTCGCCGCGCCAGCCGTCGGCGAAATCGGAGGCAAGCTCGGCAACCAGTTGATTGCCCTCGCGGCGCACCGAGCGCAGCCTTGTGTTGATAGTGATGGTGACCCCCTTCTCCTGGAAGGCGCGCATGTAGGGTACGTGGTTCATGCCGCCCATTTCCGGCGCGAAGAATCGCTCCGGCGAAACCAGTTCCAGCTTCGAACCGGCGGCCGCGACGAGTTCCGCAGCGCCCATTCCCTGATGGCCGCCATTGTCGTCATAGAGCAGCACGTTTTCAGCCGGCTTGACGCTGCCAGCCATGATGTCCCAGCTCGATGTGACAAGAGTGTCGCCCGCCATCAGCGGCGGATTCTGCGGCAGTCCGCCGGTGGCGATCACCACGACATCGGGCGACAACGCCAGAACGTCGTCCTTCTCGGCCCAACTGTCGTAGCGGATCTCGACGCCGAGCCGGTCGAGTTCGGCCAACCGCCAGTCGACGATGCCGATCAATTCCTTGCGGCGCGGGTTCTGCGTCGCCAGCCTGACCTGCCCGCCGGCCTGGCCCGATGCCTCCAGCACCGTCACCTGATGGCCGCGCTCCGCGGCCACGCGCGCTATTTCCAGTCCGCCTGCACCAGCGCCGATGACGACGACTTTTCGCTTTGGTCCCTCGGCCTTGGTGATGATATGCGGAATGTCCGCCTCGCGGCCGGTCGCCGCATTGTGGACGCAGAGCGCCTCGCCGCCTTCGTAGATGCGGTCGAGGCAGTAGGTGGCTCCGACACACGGGCGGATTTCGTGCTCGCGCCCTTCCATCACTTTGCGGACGATGTGCGGATCGGCGATGTGGGCGCGGGTCATGCCGACCATGTCGAGCTTGCCGGCGGCGATGGCGTGGCGCGCAGTTGCGACGTCGGAAATTCGCGCCGCGTGGAAGGTCGGGAATTTCGTCGCCGCCCTCACCTCGCCGGCGAAGTCGAGATGCGGCGATGAGCGCATGCCGGTCACCGGAATGACCTTGGTCAGTGCCGCGTCGGTCTCGATCGAGCCCCGGATGATGTTGAGGAAATCGACCTTGCCTGATGAGGCAAGCCGCCTGGCGATCTCGACGCCCTCCTCTTTCGACAGGCCTTGCGAAAAATCCTCGTCGGCGACCATGCGTATGCCGACGACGAATTTTTCGCCGACGGCCGCCCGCACGGCGTCGAGCACCATGTCGGTGAACCGCAGCCGGTTGTCGAGCGAGCCGCCGAACTCGTCCTCCCGATGGTTGGTGGACGGAGACCAGAAGCCGTCCATCAGATGGCCGTAAGCCTCGAATTCGATGCCGTCGAGACCGGCGGCCTGGCAGCGCTGGGCCGCGGAAGCATAGTCGGAAACGATGCGTTCGATATCCCAATCCTCGATGGTCTTGGGAAAGGCGCGATGCGCCGGCTCCCGCACCGGCGAAGCCGACAGGACGGGCAGCCAGTCGGCCTTGTTCCAACCGGTTCGACGGCCGAGATGGGTGATCTGGATCATCACCTTGCATTCATGCTCGTGGCAGGCGTCGGTCAGTTCCGCGAGCCATGGCACGATCCCGTCATCATAGAGATGCAAATTGCCGAAAGCGGCCGGGCTGTCGCGTGAAACGATGGCCGAGCCGGCGGTCATTGTCAGCGCCATGCCGCCCTTGGCCTTCTCCGTGTGGTAGAGCCGGTACCGCGCCTTGGGCATGCCGTCTTCCGAATAGGCAGGCTCGTGGCTGGTCGACATCACCCGGTTCTTCAACGTCAGATGCTTGAGCTGATAGGGCTGGAGAAGCGGATCGTTGCTGGTCATCGTCTTCCTGCGGTTTCAAATTGTGTTATTGAGCGGCCAGATGCGCCGCCCCTGAGTGGATTGCGGCGTTTATTCCAATCTTCGTTCGCGCCGACCGCCATGGAAGCGTGCTTCCGGCGACAGGCAGACAAGGAGCCGTCCATGATCGATACCAAAACCCTCACCCAGCTCGGCGCGCATGTCGAGACGCCACAGAGCCCGGAAGCGGCGGTCCTGGAAACCGTGCCGTTTTCGCGCGGCGACGGCCCGCCGGCCATCGTGCGCTTCACCTGCCCGGAATTCACCTCGCTGTGCCCGGTCACCGGCCAGCCTGATTTCGCCCATATCGTCATCGACTACGCACCCGACGCGGCTCTGGTGGAATCGAAGTCGCTCAAGCTGTTCATGACCTCGTTTCGCAATCATGGTGCTTTCCATGAGGATTGCACCGTCATGATCGGCCGCCGCATCGTGGCGGCAACGAGCCCGCTATGGTTGCGCATCGGCGGCTATTGGTATCCACGCGGCGGCATTCCGATCGACGTGTTCTGGCAGACGGGCGCGCCGCCGGAAGGCGCCTGGCTGCCCGAGACCGGAGTGGCGCCCTATCGCGGGCGAGGCTAGCTCGAACCATCATTCGCATTGGTACTGGCTGAGCGCCCATTCGCCGGTCACCGATAGCAGGTCCGATATCTTCCATTCGCCGTCGACCCTTTTGAACTTCCACTCAAGGCGGTGCGGGTTGCCGGCGACGACGAAGGCGACGATGACCTTGGCCTGGTCGCCATTGATCGCCTCGAGCGTCTTCAGGCTCTTGTCGATCTCGCCCTTGTCATAGTCGGCATTGTCGAGCGCCATGTTGGGGTCGAGGCACTCGCCCTGCCCGGATTTGCGCAGCGCATCGCTCTTGTCGAGCACCGTTTTCGCCGGATCGACGAAATGGCGGCGCTGCGACGGATCGACCTCCAAGCCGACCTGGTCGTAGAATGGCCGGACCACCGCTGTCGGCGAGCCCGGCTGAATTGGGGCGGCAGGTTCGCTCGGCGAGGCAGCCGGTGGTGTTGCCGGCTCGGCGGCTGCGCGAGGTGCAGGCGCTGGCGGCGACCCGTTGTCGTCGGGCGCGGTGGCCGCCGGAGCGTTTGCCGGCGGCGCGCCGAGCAGCCCCTGCGCGGCGGCGCCACCCAAGTCCGCCGCCATCATGCACACGGCCGACAGCGCCAGAAACCGGCGGCGGGCCATCGGATCACTCCGGATCTTGGCCCGCCAGGCATTCGAGCTGGCTCAGCGTCCAGTCGCTGGTCTTCGATGCGATGTCCGATATCCTCCACTTGCCGTCGATCTTCTTCAGCGACCAATGCATTTCGCGTTGTGCATCGTCTCCTTCCGGAAAGAGGCTGAAGCTCGCCACCACCTGGGCAGTATCGCCATCCACCATCTCGGACACTTTCAGGGTCTTGGAGACGGTCTTCTGGTCGAAATCCTGCGCATCGAGGCCCGGATCGAAATCGATGCAGGCGACCTGGTCCGGATTCTTCCTCGTTGCCTGATCGTTGAGGTCGAACAGTCTCGTCACCGGCTCGGTGAAGCGATCCCGGTATTTTGCGTCGGCCTCGAACTTGACATCCGGAACATAGAAGAACTTCACGGCGTCCGACGCCGGACCGGCCAGGGCGACAGCGGGAAAGGCCGTCGCAAGGGCGGCAAGGAGCACTGTCAGTCTCATGCAGAATCTCCGGCTTTTGATGGCTTGGCGCAATCCAGTAGCACGCATCCTGCATATCGGCTTTTTTGCGGCTCATGAAGCCCGCGGCCGCGTCGCGGCCGATGCAGGTCATCCGACAGTCGTGCGTGCCAAGACTGCGATCAGAGACCAAGCGCCACCTTGCGGCCATCATGGATGGCAAAAGCCGCCTGCCTTGAGGCGGTGCAATCACCAATCGACGTGTGGGCAATTTTGCGCCTGTCGAGTTCGATGGAAAGCATGTCGGCTGCCATACTCGTCGTGGCGAAGACCAGCGCATCGGCTTCGACGTCCTGCTCGGTTTCGTCGAGCAGGGAAGCGACCCTGGCGGCCTTCCCCTCCCAATGAACGATGGCGCTCTCGGTCAGAAACCGCACCCCCAGCCTGGCGAGTGCGCGGCGCAGCGGCGCGTCGACGGCCATTCGCTGAAGCTCTTTGCCAACCAGGGCGTCAGGTGTCACAAGCGTCACATTGTGACCGTCCTCGGCGAGTTTCCAGGCGGTGCCGCACCCTTTCCAATTGCCGCCATCGTCGAGCAAGATAACATTTTTGCCTGGTCTCGCCTCACGGGCCATCACGGCTTCGGCCGAGAGAACCAGCCCGCCGCCCGGGATGCTTTCCCACTGCGGCAATGCCCGTTGGAAAGCGCCGTCTGAAGGCATCGAGCCGGTTGCGATGATGACGTGGTCCGCGCCTTCGCGCTCGACATCCTCCGCCTCGACATATTGTCCGTACCGGACGTCGACCTGAAGCTGGCTGAGCTGGCGCTGGTACCAGTCGATCAGATCCAGAATCTGGGCGCGGCGCGGTTGCAGCCCCGCAAGGCGGAACTGCCCCCCAAGACGGTCGGAAGCCTCGGCCAGCGTGACACGGTGACCGCGTTCGGCTGCTACACGCGCCGCTTCGAGGCCGGCGGGACCGCCGCCGACGACCAGTACGCGCTTGGGTTGGCTAGCCGGGGCGAAGCGATCTCCGCCCCATTCCCATTCCCGCCCCGCCGAGGGATTGATGACGCAGCTGATCCAGTAGTCGCGGCTGCGTCGGCCCCAACACATCTGGTTGCAGGACAGGCACCCGCGAATGTCTTCCGGCCGTCCGGCGGCGGCCTTTGCGGCCAGGTGCGGATCGGCGATCTGCCCCCGCACGATGGAAACCAGATCAGCGTGGCCTTCGCTCAGCACACTTTCGGCATTCTGCGGCGTACGGATGTGACTCTCGGCGGTGACCAACGCGTGGCGCACGGTGGATTTGAGCACGGACGCCAGGTCGGCGCCGAGCTTTTCCGGATAAACAAAGGTCGGGATGATTTTGTAGAAATCGAAGTAGGAGCCCGTTCCACAAGTCACATAATCCATCAAAGAATCGCGGTCGTGGAGGTCGATTATCTCGGCCAATGCTTCGCGCTTCAGCGCCACCTCCACTTCCGGTTCGTCGTTGACCGCAAGGCCGATGATGAAATCATCGCCGCATTCCCGGCGAATTCTGCTCATCACCTCACGGCTCATCCGGGTGCGATTTTGAAGGCTGCCGCCCCACCGGTCGTCGCGGCGATTCGACCAGGGCGTCCAGAACTGGTCCAGCATCGAATGATACGCCGCCCAGACCTCGACGCCGTCGAAACCGGCCTCGCGGCAACGGCGCGCCGCCTGCACGAAACCGTCGATCGTTTCTTCGATCTCGGCTTCGGACATTCGATGCGAACCGTCAGAGTCGTGATAACTCGGCAGTCCGGAAGGGGACCAGCCGGCATGGAACGAGTTGTCCGCGTCCGCGTGCTGACCGACATGATAGAGCTGCTGGATGGCGACGGCGCCATTGCCGCGGATCGCTTCCGTCACTTTGCGGAAATGGGGGATCACGCTGTCGTCGGAAGGACGGAAGTTGCCGCGGGTAAGAATCGCGGCCCGGTGCACCGGCATCGGCTCGACGACGATCATGCCCGCGCCGCCGATAGCGCGTTCGGCATAATAGCCGACATGCCGTTCTGTCGGCAGTCCCTCTACCGCCATGTTCGCGGTATGGGCTCCGAACACGATCCTGTTGCGTAAGGTCTTGCCGCGCAGAGCAATCGGCGTGAACAACCGGTTGAAGACCTGCCCAGACATGTACCGCTCCTCAAAAGCCCTAGCGGCAGCACCCGAGCGCCAGCGCCCGCAGCCATAATCGATTTGCCGGACAGCCGGCACCTGAAAGGGTGCCGGCATTCGCCAACCATTGCAGCTAGGCGTCCAGCCAGACGTTCTGGAGGTCCATTTCAAAAGTCTGGTGGACGCCGTAGTTCTTCACCTTCTTGCTCGTATGACTGTAGAGCTTCTGCCAGAACGGCTGGATGATGACGCCGGAATCCTGCAGGATCTGCTCGACATCCTTCATCACCTCCTTGCGCTTGGCGACGTCGATCAGCGATAGCGCCTGCTTGAGCTTGGCGTCGAAATCGGGATTCGAATACGCCGATTCATTCCAGGCCTCGCCGGTGCGATAGCCGAGCGCCAGCACCTGGACGCCGAGCGGGCGCATGTACCAGATCGTCATCGAATAGGGATATTTCGTCCAGTCGTTCCAGAACGTCGAGCCCGGCAGCACCGTCCGTTTCACCTTGATGCCGGCCTCGCGCAACTGGCCCGCGATGGCATCGCCGGTGTTCTTCTGCCAATCGTCCTCGATGGTGATCAGCTCATGCTCGAAGTCGGCCTGACCCGCCTCCGCCATCAGCTTCTTGGCGCCAGCGGCATCACGCTCCTTCTTGGGCAGCGGGTAATATTCCGGATGGATGGGGCTGACATGGTGGTTTTCGCCGACCGTGCCGCGACCGCTGTAGCCAAGCTGCAGCACCGCGTTGTTGTCGACCGCCATCTGGAGCGCGTTGCGAACACGCTTGTCGTCGTAGGGTTTGTGCGTGACGTTGGTGCGCGCAACCAGGGTGGTCGCGGTCGCCACCTCCGATTTCTCCAGCCCCATCTTGTCGAGGATGTCGATAAAATCGGCGGGCGACTCGAAATTGAGGTCGATTTCGCCGGAATCGAAGGCATTCACCGTGGCGTTGAAGTCGGTGCCGTAGTCGATGAATTCGACGCCGTCGAGCGGAGCTTCGCCGCCCCACCATTTGCCGTTCTCGCGGCGCTTGACGACAGCCTTCTGGCCAACATCGTAAGAGACCAGCTCGAAGGGTCCGGTGCCGATCGGCTTCTTGATCGGATCGGCGCCATCGGCATCGAAATTGCGGTGGACGACGAGCGCCGGATAGTCGGTGAAGTTCGGGATCAGCGAAATGTCGGGCTCGGAGAGCTTCAGCTTGACCGTGTTGTCGTCGATCTTGGTGATCGCGCCGTCCCTTGCCTTGCCGGTCTTGGCGTCGATCAGCGCGCCGACACGCGCGGCCATGGAGTTGCCGGCGACGCCCTTCTCGCACCAGCGCGTCACATTGTGCACCACATCATCGGCGTTGAAGGTATCGCCATTGTTCCAGGTGATGCCCTTGCGCACGTGCAGCGTATATTCGGTGGCGTCGTCGTTGATGTCCCAGCTTTCGAGCAGCACCGGCTCGAAGGTGAACTGCCTGGTATAGCGCACAAGCGGCTCCAGCCAGGTGCGCGAGATGTTGGCAAGCTCAACCCAGTCGTAGGTGCGCGGATCCTTCTGCGCCTTGACCGACATCGAGACACGCAGCTTTCCGCCCTTCTTCGGCTCCTCGGCCAAGGCGTCCGTCGGCGCGGCAAGGCCGATCATGCCATAGGCCAGAGCCGTCGATGCCCCGAAGGCGCTTGCCAACGCCAGGAATTCGCGCCGATCGATCCGACCCGCACGCGCCTCGTTGGCCATCTCCTCTATGGCGCTTGGAACACGATCACCATTGCTTTTGAAAAGCGTCATTTTTTTCCTCCCTTGTGGTTCCCGTCAGATCTTCGTCCTGTCAGCTAACGCTGTCCGGCAGTTTCTCCTCGCGCAGCGCGATAAAATCCCTGAGACCGTCTGCGATGCCCTCATCGAGCTTCGGCTCCTCATAATCGGCCAGCATGTTGCGCGCTTTCTCGCGGCCGCGCGTGTCATGGTCCTTCGCCCCTTCGGCCTTCCACTGTTCGTAGGAGTTGAAATCCATGATGCTGGGCATGAAGAAGGCTCGCTCGAAATGCTCGAGCGTGTGCTGTGTGCCGAGGAAATGGCCCTGCGGCCCCACCTCGCGGATGGCGGCCATCGCTTCCTTGAAATCGTCGAACGGCAGCCCGCCGGCATATTTGTACCAGCCGACGAGCTGTTCGCAGTCGGTCGCGAATTTCGAATAGCCGCAGGTGAGACCCGCCTCGAGCCATCCGGCCGAGTGCCAGATGTAGTTGGCGCCGGCAAGGATGGCGGCATGCATAAGCATGTTCGCCTCGTAGCCGGCCTGGGCATCGTTCAGCTTCGAGCCGACATGGAAGCCGGACGTGCGCCACGGCAGGCCGTATTTCCGTGCCAGCGCGCCCATCAGGTACATCATCTGCGCGGCCTCCGGCGTGCCGCCCATCGGAGCGCCGGTCTTCATGTCGACCGTGACCATGAACTGGCCGTAGATTTGAGGCGAGCCCGGACGCAGGAGCTGGGTGAACGCTACACCGGCAAGCGCCTCGGCATTGACCTGCGCCACCGCGCCCACGGCCGAGGCCGAGGTCGAGGCGCCGCACAGCGCGAAGGGCGCCAGGATCAGCGGCTGATTGTGACGGGCATAGACCTTCATCGCATCCAGCATGGTGGCATCCCATACCAGCGGTGAATTGCAGTTGGTGATCGACACCAGCACAGGGTTGTCGCGCACGTAATCCTCACCGAACACGATGCCCGCCATCGCCATCGTGTCTTCCGCCCGATCCTTGGAAGTCACGATGCCCATGAACGGCTTGTCGGAATGCTTCAGCGCCGAATGGATGATGTGGAGGTGACGCTTGGGCACCGCTATTTCCATCGGCTCGCAGATGATCGAGCTCGAGGAATGCAGGGCCGGCGCCATGTAGGCGAGCTTGTGGAAATTGTTGAGGTCGGCGAGCGTGCCGTAGCGCCTGACATTGTCGAGGTCACGCACATAAGGCGCGCCATACATCGGCACGAAGATGGAATTCTTTCCGCCCACGCGCACCGTACGCTCAGGGTTGCGCGCGTTGAGCGTGAACTCCGACGGCACCTTCGAGACGAGCTCCATCAGCAAGGCGCGGTCGATCCGCACTCTTGTCTCGGAGACGTCCGCGCCGGCGGCCTTCCACATTTCGATGGCCTCATCGTCGCGGAACTCGCATCCAACGTCCTCCAGGATGGCGAGCGATTCCTGGTGTATGAGTTCCACTGCCTCGTCCGGCACCATCTGATAGACGGGGATTTGGCGGACCAGTGTCGGAAACGACGTTACCGGAGCTCCCCGCAGCGCCTTGCGCCCCAGGCGGCCGCCGGCTCGACGATTGGAGTGTTCGGTCACAGCGGCCGGTGCGTTCATGGCAACTCCATTCCTCTTATACCTCGCAGCCTAGACGCACAAAACAGGAATGTGACGCTGGAAAATCCTGATCTCTTGTATAAGCTCTGCTTATGCGAAACCTGCGCCACCTCCTGCCCTCGGCCGGCAGCCTGATCGTCTTCGAGGCGGCGGGCCGCCTGTCGAGCTTCACCGCCGCCGGGCGAGAGCTCGGCATGACCCAGGCCGCCGTTTCCTACGCGGTGCGCGGGCTGGAGGAACAGCTCGGCGCCAAGCTGTTCCAGCGCCGTCACCGGCAGGTCAGCCTGACGGAGGCCGGCGAGCGTTTCCACGCCGACGTCTCGCTGGGCCTGTCCCACATCCGCAAGTCGGCGGAGGATCTGCGCCTGCAGGCGACCGGCGGCCACGTGACGCTTGCCGCCTCAACTGCGTTCGGCTCCTTCTGGATGATGCCGCGGCTGCAGCAGTTTCGCGACGAACTGCCGGGCATTGATCTGCGCATCCAGACCGCCGACCGCGACCTTGACATCATCGCAGAGGGCATCCCGCTTGCCGTGCGCGGCGGCGAACCGAGGGACTGGCAGGACTATCATTCGCTGCCGCTTGCCGACGAAGAGATCTTTCCCGTCGCCGGCACCAGCTACGCGGCGAAGTTCGGCCTGCCCAAATCGGTCGCGGAACTGGCCACGCACCGTCTCATCCATCTCGAGGAGCCCTATCGCGAGGCGGCGAGCTGGAATGAGTGGTTCGAATCGGCCGGCGCCCGTCTCGGCGATACCGCACGCGGCCTGCGCATCAACGATTACGGGCTGGTAATCCAGGGCGTCATGGAAGGGCAAGGCATCGCGCTCGGCTGGCGCCACCTTGCCGAGCGGATGCTCGCGACGGGACTGCTGGTGCCGGTGACGGACCATGTGCTCAGGACCGGCAAGGCGTTCTATGTCATCTGGCCGAGGAACCGGGAGCTTAGCGAGAATGCCCGCAAGGTACGGGATTGGCTGGCAGCGCAAGCGTGAGGTCGTTCACTGTTTTCACCGTACTTCACCCTCGCCCGCTCGGCACGAATCCGCCTATACTGTCACCATGCCCATACGCCAGCTTTCCGAAACGATGATCAACCAGATCGCCGCCGGCGAAGTCATCGAGCGTCCGGCAAGCGTGGTGAAGGAACTGGTCGAGAACGCGCTTGATGCCGGTGCAGGAAAGGTCGAGGTCGTCACATTAGGCGGCGGATTGAACCTGATCCGTGTCACCGACGACGGCTTCGGCATCCCCGAACAGGAGCTATCGCTGGCGATCGCACGCCATTGCACCTCCAAGCTTGCCGAAGACATCCACGACATCCGCTCGCTCGGCTTTCGCGGCGAGGCGCTGCCGTCGATCGGCTCGGTGTCGCGGCTGTCGATCCGCTCGCGCACGGCGGCAAGCGACAGCGCCGCCGAGATCGGCATCGAGGGCGGCAGGATCTCGCCCGTCAGGCCGGCGGCGGCCAATCGCGGCACCACCGTGGAGGTGCGCGACCTTTTCTTCGCCACCCCGGCAAGGCTGAAATTCATGAAAGGCGAGCGCGCCGAAAGCTCGGCGACCAGCGACGTGGTCAAGCGCATCGCGATCGCCTTTCCGACCGTTCGCTTCACGCTCACCGGTTCCGACCGCGCGACGCTGGAATTGCCGGCGACCGATGACAGCGCGGAAGGCAGCCTGCGCCGCATCGCCCAGGTGATGGGGGTCGAGTTTCCCGACAATTCCATTGCCATCGATGCGATGCGCGAAGGCGTGCACCTGACCGGTCATGTGTCGATCCCGTCCTTCACCCGCGCCAACGCGCTGCAGCAATATGCCTATGTCAATGGCCGGCCGGTGCGCGACAAGCTGATCGCCGGCGCTATCAGAGGCGCCTTCGCCGACGTCCTGCCACGCGACCGCCATGCGGTCACGGTGCTTTTCCTGACACTCGACCCGGCGATCGTCGACGTCAATGTCCACCCAGCCAAGGCGGATGTCCGCTTCCGCGACCCCGGCCTGGTGCGCGGGCTGATCGTCGGCGCCATCCGTCAGGCGCTTGCCGAAGCCGGCATCCGCGCCGCCACTTCCGGTGCCGCCGGCATGATGGCGGCGTTCCGGCCGGGAGCGGCGTCATACGCCCATGGCGGCCCGGCCAATGGTCACCGCAGCTACGAAGCGGCCTACCGCGCCTCGGGCTCTGCCGGTTTCGACCGCGCACGCTCGCCGCAACGGCCACTCGACATGGAGTTCCAGGGTTCAGGATTCGAGCGAAACGGCGGGTTCGGCGAAAACGAGCAGGCGGCGTTCGATGCCGGCCCGATCGCCAGCGCCGACGCCCGGGCGGGACAGGGCGAAGCGGCGGAGACGCTGCTTGGCACGGTACTCGGTGCGGCACGGGCGCAGGTGCATGAGAACTACATCGTCGCCCAGACCAGGGACTCACTTGTCATCGTCGACCAGCATGCCGCGCATGAGCGGCTGGTCTACGAGGCGTTGAAGAACGCGCTGCACGCGCGCGCCGTGCCGTCGCAGATGCTGCTTCTGCCGGAGATCGTCGACCTGCCTGAAGAGGATGCCGAACGGCTCGCCACGCATTCCGAAACGCTCGCCCGCTTCGGGCTCGGCATCGAGCGTTTCGGGCCGGGCGCCGTGGCCGTGCGCGAGACACCGTCGATGCTGGGCGAGACCAACGTCCAGCAATTGGTGCGCGACCTCGCCGACGAGATCGCCGACAACGACACCGTCGACACGCTGAAGGAAAGGCTGGACAAAATCGCGGCGACCATGGCCTGCCATGGTTCAGTGCGTTCCGGCCGCCTGCTCAAGGCCGAGGAGATGAACGCGCTGCTGCGCCAGATGGAGGCCACGCCCGGCTCCGGCACCTGCAACCACGGCCGCCCGACCTATATCGAACTCAAGCTGGCGGACATCGAGAGATTGTTCGGGCGGCGATAAAGTGTTGCCCTCCAAGGCCGGATGCCCTCGGTCAGTTCTTTTGCTGAAATTTTCTAGCGGCACGATTGAAGACGTAGTCCATCGTGTGTCCGTTGCCGCCGCCACGAAAATTCACGGAGATGATGTCCTTACGGTGCTCCACCCATTTTTGGACGTTCATGTAGATAGGCGTCATCAGCATGCCCGCATCGCAACCATCGTCATCGAAAGAGATTTGCTGGACGACCTTGCCGCTGGTCTTCTTGATGACCTGCATTTTCGTCATGCAAATCCCTGAACCGGTGTTTGTGTAAAGTCCGGCAAACCGGTCGGCAGCGGTTTCAGCCCAAAAGGGAATTTCGACAGTTCCGTCGAGTTTCGCCTCGCCCGTGTCGTCGAGGCTTGCAACCTTCTTCAGCGTGACCGGAAATTTGTCCGCGCCTTTGCGCCAGGTCCCTGTCGCACCGCTTTCGCCGATGTCGAGGGAAAGCGGGCAATTCGTGGTATCGACTGGTGTCTTCGATCCCATCACCATGATGCGTTCAAATTCCTGGTCGTCCGAAATCGCGCACAGCGAGAGCCTGGTGCCGCTGACCGTGCCGTAGAGCGCGATCGGACTCTGCCCGGCGTCGTAGAAGTAGCTCCCCTCGACCGTTATGCCGCTGCCGAAGCTGTCATATGTCTGAAGCGATAAATGAACGGGATCGGGCCCTACCGACCCTTCGTAGTTCTCCACGTGATACCAGCCGGCGACGGCCTTTCGGCTCAGCAGCAGCAAGCAGAAAAACGCGGCCACGAACGCTCTTCCCATCCCGATCCCCTCCATCAGCGCAAATCAGGATAGCGCGCCTTATGCCCGTATCACAGGGGTTGCCGGTTGAAGCAGCGCGACTTGTGGATTTGAGTCGGAAAACAGCCGCAACTCTCTGATTTATCGTTTCAAATTCACTACGATCACGCCCCCTAGCGCCAGCGCGCCGCCAAGCAGGCCGAGCAGCGTCGGGACTTCGCCCAGCCAGAAGAAGCCGATCAGGGCGGACATGGGAGAGACCAGATAAAGGAAGTTCGAGGCACGCGCCGCAGGCAAGCGCGAAAGCGCCGTCGCCCAGGCGGCATAGGCGATCAGGCTCGGCACGACGCCGAGATAGATGACCGCGCCCAGCCCCGCCATATCGGCGACCGCCGCCTGCGAGAAAGCTGCCGGCAGGAACGGAGCCAGGCAGAGCGCGCCGAGCACCATGTTCGAGGCCGCGATGGTCAGTGGATGGTGGCTGGCGAACAGCGGCTTCTGGACGATGGTGTTGACGGCCGAACAGAGCGCCGATCCCAGCACCAGAAGCGCACCCGTGTCGAAATGCAGGCCCTGTCCGTCGGCCATGGCGATAATGCCGATGCCGCTGAAGGAAATGGCGGTGCCGACCCAGGCCATGGTCGAAAATCGTTCACCGAGCAGCGCCATCGCCATGATGGCGGTGAAGATCGGGCTGACATTGATGATGAAGCCGGCGGCGCCGGCCGAAACCGTCAGTTCGCCAAAATTGAGCATGGCGGTGTAGAGCGCGACGAAAACGGCGCCGCCAAAGGCCAGGCGCCACAACTCGCCTATGCGCGGCAGCGTCGGCCGCCTGACGGCAAGGAAGATCGCCGCAGGTACCGCGGCGATGGCAAAGCGCAGGGCGCCGAGTTCGAGCGGCCCGAACGCGGCGAGACCAGCCCGGATCGCCGGAAAGGCCGAGGCCCAGCCAATCACCGTCAGCGCCACCGCTACGGCCGCGGTGGTGTCCATCCGCTGTGCTGGATTCAACGTGCTCGTCATCGCCCTCATCTCATCGTCCTCCCGTTCTTTCGCCTCTCGATGGGGAGAAAACGCTTTTTCGGACCAATTGACAAACGACCAAATCGAGGGTCAGCTGTGACTATGGATCACAGCTTAGACGACATCTTGCCGCTCGAGACACTGCGCGCCTTCGATGCAGCGGCACGCACGGGGAGTTTTTCGGCAGCCGCGCAGAGGCTCAATCTCACCCATGGCGCTATCAGCCGGCAGATCGCCAAGCTGGAGGGCTGGCTTGGCCTGAAGGTTTTCGAACGCGGGGCGCGCGGCGTGACGCTGACGAACGAAGGCAATCGCCTGCATCTCAGGACCACCGAAGCCTTCGCGTTGATCTCGGTCAATTCGGACCGCTGGGTTGAACCGCGCGGCACCGCAGTGGTGCGGCTGGCCTCGATCCCCTCGGTAAGCGGCCTATGGCTGATGCCACGCATGACGGCGCTTGAGAATGATCCCACCCGCCTGCGCATCGTGCTGGATGTCGATAACCGCCAGGCCGATCTCGCCGATGAAGGCATCGATCTGTCGGTGCGCTGCGGACGCGGCCGCATCCCGGGCCGCGTTTCGATGCAGTTGTTCGAGGAGTATCTGTTTCCGATCGCCTCGCCGAGCCTCGCGCCGGAGATCGGCTGCGGCGACCCGGCCCGGCTGCTCAAATTCCCGCTGATCAACGATTCCGACGCATCCGGCTGGCGCGCATGGTTCGCCGCGCAGGACACGGATTACCGGCCGCGCCCGCAGGACCGACGCTTCGAAGACTACAATCTGGTGCTCGATGCCGCCGCACACGGCCTGGGCATCGCCTTGGCGCGCCCGCCGCTCACCGAACACCAGATACGGTCGGGGCGCGTCGTGGCCGTCGACGATCGTGTTGTGCTCAATCCCGTTTCCTACTGGCTCGATCGTCCCGCCGGAAGGCCCCGCGCCGCTGCCGCCGACCTGTCGCGCCGCATCGCGGCGCAGGCCGGTGTGTCGGCGGAAAAGATCGAACACTTCATCGAAGCCGACACGTAGGTTTCAGAGCAGTTCACCGTTTCACGGAAACGGCGAACCGCTCTATGTCTTCGTTTTGCGCAATTCCATAGGGAAAGCGCTACGCGCTTTTCCCGGGAAAACCGTACACACTTGCTTTAGCGAATGGCCAACCAGACAAATGCAATGAGCGCGGCAACCAGCAGGCCCGTTGCGATGGGGCCGATGCCGACCGCGCCTTGTTCGCGATTCCCCGGTGCGGCTCCCTTTGGCTGGCCGGTCATGCCCCCCGGCACCACATTGTCGGCTGACGCCTTTTGCACGACGGATACCCGCGGCGAGACGAACGCCGGCCACGAGAGCGGCGCGGGCCGGGCAGCGCCGCCGTCTTCGGCTCTTGTGACGGCCACTGGCACGCCGCGCTGAGCCTCGTCGCCTGGCGACGTCTGCTTGCGCGCCGCAATCTCGGAAACGGCCTTTCCGGCGGTGTCCATATCCGGCTCCATCGCCGCCTGATAGGCCCGTACGATCTGCGGTGCGGCCAATTGCTGCGACGTCTCGGCCGACGCGGGCGGCAGGGCCGCCAGCGCTTCCAAGGGCGGTTGCGGGCGCAAGGCCGGCAGCGGCGGTTGCATGGCCATCTTGACCAGCGCTGCCTTGAGCGCATCGGGTTTCGCCGACGGCACCGCCTGCGGCGTCATCGCCTCCTTGAGCAAGGAAGCCAGCCGAGCGGAAGAAATGTCTATCATGTCCCCACCAATGGTACCCTTCGGCTCATCAAATAGGATATCAGCATTGCCTCGAGCTTGTCCCATGCTTGACCTTGCCGGCAATTTGTGGCGATGAACTCGGCATGAAGCTCGGCACCAAAGCATGATGAACCGTTTCGAAGGCCCCGGCGGCAAGGAAGCCCGTATTCGCTATCTCGACGGCGACTTCCAGGTGACGAGCCCGGGCGCGTTCGTGCGCTGCGCGGTGACCGGCGAAAGCATTCCGCTCGACGAGCTGAAGTACTGGAGCGTTGAGAGGCAGGAGCCCTACATCAACGCCGCGGCCTCATTGCGCCGCGAGATCGAGGCGCATCCGGAATTGCGCAAGCGAAGCTGAGCAAATCCCGGAATGCGCAGCCGTTTCTGTCCGCCGTTGCGTAAAAACCAAGAAGCAGAGCGGGTCGGCGATTCCATCGAAGGCTGAACGCCTTAGCCCTTAAGCTTAAGCTTACGCTGGCGCCAGGCATCGAGCGTCTCCTCGATGATACGTTCGGGAACGTGGTCGAGTTCGAAGACCGCGTCGATTTCCAGCACGTCGAGACGATCGAGAAAGTCCTTCGAAGCGCCGTGGCGCAGCCGGGCGGCATCCTTGGCGGTGGTGATGAGGCCGAGCCCTTCGGCGCGCGCGGTGGCCGCCAGTTCAGCAAGCTCATCCTCGGCGTAGAAATGATGATCCGGAAACGGCCGCTTCAAAGCCACCTCGCCGCCGGCCTCCTCTACCGTGTCGAAGAATTTCTCGGGGTGGCCGATGCCGGCGAAGGCAAGATAACGTTTGCCGGCGAGGCGCTCCTTGCCGCTCGGCTCGGTGTGAGCCTCGAAGATCGGCCGGCCGGCGCGCGCCGCCTGGCGCACCACCGCGTCGGCGGCGGTGCCGTCACCCATCTTCAGCAACCCGCTGGTGAAGACCAGCTGATCGACGACCCTGGCCCTGAGCGGTCCGCCCGGGATGACACGGCCGTTGCCAATGCCGTAGCGCGCGTCGACGACGACCAGCGCATAGTCGATATGGATGCGCGCGCTCTGGAAACCGTCATCCATGATCAGGAAATCGCAGCCATGGTTTTCCATGAGCAGCCGTGCTCCGGCAGCGCGGTGCGGCGTCACTGCCACGGGCGCGTGTTCGGCCAGCAGCAGCGGCTCGTCACCGACATGCCTGGCGCTGTCGTGTTTGATGTCGACGACATGCGGCTCGGCGAAGGAGCCCCCATGGCCGCGCGAGAGGAAACCGGGTTTGAGCCGCATGCGCCTGGCGTGTTCGGCCATGGCGATCGCCACCGGCGTCTTGCCCGTTCCGCCGACGGTGAAATTGCCGATGCACAGAACCGGCGCTTCGATCTTCTCGCGCCTGGCCCGCCGCATGCCACGTCCGGCGACAAATGCATAGGCTGCCGACAGCGGCGACAGCGCGAAAACGCGCCAGTCCGGCTCCTCCCACCAGAATGGCGGTGCTTCGGAGGCCATTTTAGCGCCCGTTCGCGCCCTTCAGGCGCGCCTTGACGACCAGTGGCTGGATGTAGGGCTCAAGCGACTTCAGCGTGCGCGCCAGCGCGCCGCGCATCTCATCGACGGTCGCGGCGCCGGCCGCCATCATCTCATGGCGTGCGACTTCGTTGGTGAGCAGGAAGTTGACCGCACCGGCCAGCATGTCGCGGTCGCGCACCAGCTTGGCGCCGCCGCTGTCGAGCAGGCGCTGGTAGGCCTCGCGGAAATTCTGCACGTTGCGTCCGGCAAGGACCGCCGTCTCGAGCATCGCTGGCTCGAGCGGGTTCTGGCCGCCTTCGGAGGTGAGCGAACGGCCGACAAAGGCGATCTCGGTCATCCTGAGATAGAGCCCCATCTCGCCGATCGTATCGCCGAGCAAGATGTCAACGTCGGGCCCGATCCTGTCGGCCTTGCTGCGCCGCGCGACCTTGAGGCCCATGCCGGAAATCTGCTCGGCCAGGGCCCCGGCGCGGTCGGGATGGCGCGGGACGACGATCGTCAGCAGGCCGTGGTGACGCTTGTGCAGCATCGCATGAACCTCGGCGGCAACAACTTCCTCGCCGTCATGGGTCGAGATCGCCGCCCAGGTCGGACGGCCGCCAATCTGCCGCTGCAAGGTGGCCAGCGCCCGTTCGTCGACGGGCGGCGGGTTGGTGTCGACCTTGAGATTGCCGGAAACGGTTACCGGCCGGGCGCCGAGCGCGCGGAAACGCTCGCCGTCGACATCGGACTGGGCAACGACATGGGCAAGGTTCTCGAACAGCGCCTCGGCGATGTTGGGGCGCTTCTTCCAGGACGTGAAGGAGCGGTCGGACAGCCTGCCATTGACCAGAACCTGCGGCACGTGGCGGGCGCCAAGCTCGAGAATCGTCATCGGCCAGATCTCCGATTCGGCGATGATCGCCAGATCCGGCTTCCAGTGGTCGAGGAAACGGCTGACCGCCGGCTTGAGGTCGAGCGGCACATACTGGTGGATGATGCGGTCGCCCAATCTCTCGTCGGCGACCTTGGCCGACGTTACGGTGCCGGTCGTCAGCACGATATTGACGCCGTAGTCGAGTATGCTCTCGACCAGGGGAACGACAGCTATGGTTTCGCCGACGCTCGCGGCGTGGATCCAGATAACAGGCCCATCGGGGCGAGGCCGGCCGGCGACGCCGTAGCGTTCGCGGCGGCGGTTGCGGTCTTCCTTGCCGCGCGAGGTGCGCCAGGCAACATAGGGTCCGACCAGCGGATAGGCGACAGCGCCCGCCAAACGATATGCCGTCAGCATGGTACGCGCCCAGCGACCGCTCATCGCGGGGCATCCACGAGACGGTAGGCCTCGGCGGTCGCGGCATTGAGCGAGGCCGTCACTTCGAGGCGCTTGCGCTCCATCTCGGCGTCATCGGCATTGGCCGGCACGAAAACCGGTGTACCGATGATGATGGACGAGCGGCCGAACGGCAGGTTGATGGTCGTCTTGTCCCAGCTCTTCTCCAGCACCTTGCGGCGGCTGGTGGCTATGGCCGCCGGCAGGATCGGCCGGCCGGAGAGCCGCGCCAGGAGAACGATGCCAAGCCCCGCATCGCGCGGCGTGCCATGGGGGATGTCAGCGATCATGGCGACGTTCTTGCCGGCGACGAGCGACTTTTTCAGGGCGATCAGCGCCTTGGCGCCGCCCTTGTCGAGATGTTTGGCATTATCGCGCCCGCCGGAGCCGCGCACGGCCTCAATGCCGAATTTCTCGATCATCAGGGCGTTGAGTTCGGCATCCGCACTGCGCGACACCATGGCGACCAACGGCCTGCCCTTGGGGTAGTAGGCCGGCGTCAACAGATGCTGGCCGTGCCAGAGCGCAATGATGCCGGGCTCGAACTGGGCATAGGCACCGCCGGTCAACTTCGCCGAGCCGTCGACGATGCGGTTGGTCAGGCGCACAAGCCGGACGAACTGCGCCAGCAGGCTGACAATGATGTTCTTGACGAATCGCGACTGCGCCAGCGGCTTGCGGATCCTGCGCCAGAAGGCCTTGGTGGCGCGGCTGCGGCCCCTGCCCGTTGGCGTTGCCTGGCCGGGCGGCGCTTTCGCCAGATCATTGTCCATCGAAGTCAACCGACGGCCTTGTGGTCGGGGTCGAGGAGCCGATGCAGGTGCACGACGAAATAACGCATATGGGCATTGTCGACGCTGGCCTGTGCCTTGGCTTTCCATGCCGTATGGGCGGATTGATAGTCGGGATAGATGCCGACGATGTCGAGCGCGTCAAGATCGCGGAATTCGGTGCCGCCAAGCTTCTTCAGTTCGCCGCCGAACACCAGGTGCAAAAGCTGTTTCTTTCCGTCTTCCGCGGCCATTTCGGTCCTTCACATATTGTGAGTTTGTGACAGGTCTAGACCAAAGCCGCCGACTTTGGAACCTTCGATAATGCTTTCAATCATCCAGTCCGGCAATGACGCTCACGAGCACCGCCAGCAGTTCACCGCTGCCGGCGGCGAGCGCGCCGTGGCGGGTCACCTCGCCGGCATAGAGCGGCGCGCGGCCATGCGGGTCGAGCAACTGGCCGCCCGCCTCGCGCAGGATAAGGTCGGCGGCGGCGATATCCCAGTCGTGCGCGTTCGGCTTTACGAAAGTGGCATCGAGCGTGCCGTTGGCGATCATTGCCAGGCGATAGGCAAGCGAAGGGCTGTAGGGCGCCCGCTTCAGCCGTTCCTGCCAGCCGGCCGGTATCCTGTCGAGCAACTGCTTCAATCCGGAAATTTCGGCCTTGTCGCCGGGCTGGCGCACCGCGATGCGCCTGCCGTTACGGAAGGCGCCCTGACCAGGCAGCGCCCAGTAAGTCTCGTTAAGCGCCGGACACTCGAGCACGCCGGCAAGCGAACGGCCATGCTCCACGACGGCGACGCTGACGCACCAGGTGCGCTGGCCTTCCAGGAAGCCGCGGGTGCCGTCGATCGGATCGACGACAAAGGTTCGGCGCGCCGAAAGCCGCACTGGATCGTCGACCGTCTCCTCGGACAGCCAGCCATAATCCGGTCGCGCCGCAAGCAGGGTCTGGCGCAAATACGCATCGGCGGCGTGATCGGCCTCGCTGACCGGCGACGTGCCGCCTTTCATCCAGACCTGCGGGCTGTTCCCGAAGTAACGCATGGCGATGACGCCGGCCTTGCGGGCAGCGTCGCGCAGCAGCGGCAGATCCTCCGTGGCGCCAGTCGTGGTCAGATCATGCTCCGGCAAGGGTCATGCCTTCGATCAGCAACGTGGGGGCGGCGGTGCCGAAATTGCGATCGAGATCGCTTGCCGGCACCATGTTGAGGAACATCGTCTTCAGGTTGGAGGCGATCGTGACTTCGGCGACGGGGTAGGCAAGCTGGCCGTTGTCGATCCAGAACCCGGAAGCGCCGCGGCTGTATTCGCCGGTCACCATGTCGACACCTTGCCCGAACACCTCGGTGACGTAGAAGCCCGTCTTGAGCGAGGCGATCAGTTCTTCCGGCGAGCGCTCGCCCGGCTCGATGGCAAGATTGGTCGAAGACGGCGAGACGGAGGAGCCGCTGCGCGAACCGCGTCCATTGGTAACGAGACCCAGTTCCCGCGCCGCCGAGGTCGACAGGAACCAGTGGTTGAGCACACCGTTCTCGATCATCAAAAGCTTGTCGCCTTCGACGCCTTCGCCGTCGAACGGACGCGAGGCCTGGCCGCGCCGCCTCAGCGGCTCGTCGGTGACGGTAATGGCCGATGCAGCCACCTTTTTGCCCATCATGTCGCGCAGGAACGACGTCTTGCGCGCGACGGCAGCGCCGTTGATGGCGCCCGCGAGATGGCCGGCAATGCCGCGCGCCACGCGCGGATCGAACACCACGTCGACCGGTCCGGTCGCGGCCTTGCGCGCGCCGAGCCGGCGCACGGCGCGTTCCCCGGCCTTGCGGCCTATGTCTTCCGGCGCATCCAGGTCGGCAAAATGCTGGCGCGAGGAGAATTCATAATCGCGCTCCATGCCGGTACCCTCGCCGGCGATGACGCTCGTGGAGCGCGAGAAGCGCGAGGCGACATAATGGCCGAGGAAGCCGTGCGAGGTGGCCAATACCAGCCCTCCGAGCCCGGCGCTGGCATTGCTGCCCGCCGAATTGGTCACGCCTTTGACGGCCAGAGCCGCCGCTTCCGCGGCCAGTGCCGCTTCCTTCAACTGGTCGGCCGATACTTCTGTTGCATCGAACAGGTCGAGATCGCGCGTCTGCCTGGCCAGCAGCGCCGGATCCGCGAGGCCATGGTTGGGATCTTCGGGAGAGACCCTGGCCATGGCGACGGCACGTTCGGCAAGCGCCTTCGGGTCGGACGCGGCAGTCGCGGAAACACTTGCCACCCGCTGGCCGACAAAGACACGCAGCGAAACGTCGTCGCCTTCCGAGGCCTCGGTGTTTTCGATCTTGCCCAGCCGCACCGACACACCGGTCGAGCGGCCACGCACCGCGACGGCATCCGCGGCATCGGCGCCAGCTTTTTTGGCAGCCTCGACCAGGGCCGCGACGCGGTCGGTCAATCTTGATGCGTCCGATATATCGCTCATGCGCGTGATCCTGCTGTTGCGGCTGGCCCGAGAGCCGCCGTCCCCCATCTATTGTTCCGGTCCGGCTTGTGCAATGGCACAAGCTTCAATCAAAATGCATCGGTTCAGCCGCCCATCGCGAAGCGCGGCACCGCATCGCCAGCACGGAGCATTTCCAATGACGCCTTTCCATCTTGCCTTCCCGGTCCGTGATCTCGATGAAACACGCGCTTTCTATGGCGAGGTGCTGGGTTGCGCCATCGGCCGCTCTTCGGAGACCTGGGTCGATTTCGACCTGTTCGGCCACCAGATGTCGGCGCATCTGCGGCCACCGGCCGCGCCGGCTGCCAGCGACGGCAAGGTCGACGGCATGGCGGTGCCGATCCCGCATTTCGGCGCCGTGCTTTTGATGGATGACTGGCAGCGGCTTGCCGCGCGGCTGGAAGCACGCGCCGACATAGACTGGCTGGAGCGGCCGATGATCCGCTTCAAGGGAGAGCCCGGCGAACAGGCGACGCTGTTCATCCGCGATCCCTCGGGCAACGCGCTGGAATTCAAGGGCTTTCGTTCGCTGGAGCAGATTTTCGCGCATTGACATGGTGCAAGCCGTGGCGCGCGGACTCAGGACCCGGCAACAGGCGTCCAGATCACATCCTCGATCTTTTGCGCGCCGGTGGCCAGCATCGCCAGCCTGTCGAAGCCGAGCGCGATGCCGCTGGCCTGTGGCATGACCGCGAGTGCCGCGAGAAAATCCTCGTCCAGCGGATAGCGCTCGCCATAGACGCGCTCTTTCTCGTCCATTTCCATGATGAAGCGCCGGCGCTGCTCCTCGGCGTCCGTCAACTCGCCGAAGCCGTTGGCAAGTTCGACGCCGCAGCAATAGAGCTCGAAGCGCTCGGCGACGCGGGGGTCGCGTGGGCTCGGTCGCGCCAGAGCCGCCTCGGCGACCGGGTACTCGCAAAGGATGGTCGCGCGGCCGATACCGAGATTGGGCTCGATCTTCTCCACCATCACCCGGCTGAACAGGTCGGCCCAGCCGTCGTCGGGCGCGGTACGCAGGCCGGCACCGGTCAGGGCCTGATGGAGCGAATCGCGGTCGGTGATGCCGTCGGCGCTGACCGTCGCAAGCAGATCGATCCCGGCATGGCGCGCGAAGGCGTCCGCCACCGTCAGCCGCTCCGGCTCCGCGAAAGGATCGCAGTCGCGGCCGCGAAAGCTGAAGCGCGTGGCCCCTGCCCTTGTCGCGGCCAGCGCCAGCAGATCCGCGCAATCCCGCATCAGGCTCTCATAGGTTTCGCCGACCCTGTACCATTCGAGCATGGTGAATTCGGGATGGTGCAAAGGGCCACGCTCGCGGTTGCGATAGACCGGGCCGAAGCTGAAGATCCTGGTCTCGCCGGCGGCGAGCAGCTTCTTGCAGGCGAATTCCGGCGAGGTGTGCAGATAGAGCGGCTTGCGCTGCCCGTCCGGCGCGACCGCCTCGGTTGCGAAGGCCGCCAGATGCGCCTCGTTGCCGGGCGATATCTGCAGGGCCGATGCCTGCACCTCGATGAAATCGCGACGGGCGAACCAGTCGCGCAAGGCGGCGGCAAGGCCGTTGCGCAGCATCAGGCGCGAACGGCGATCGGCATGCACATGCGGCGTCCACCAGGGCGAAGCGGCGGTCATGGGCGGTTTGAAGGCGCGCTGGTTCGCGTTGGGGGCTGGCGGTTCGCGCCGAGATGCGCTAGGCCCCCATCCAGCGCCGCGCAAGCCGGCAAACGCCCGTCAACTCTCGCAGGATAAAAAACCGTGGTGAAAGTCATCGCCAGTTCGCTCCGCAAAGGCAATGTCGTCGACAAGGACGGCAAGCTTTATGTGATCCTCTTTGCCGAAAACATCCACCCAGGCAAGGGCACGCCCGTGACGCAGCTCGACATGCGCCGCATTGGCGACGGGGTGAAGGTTTCGGAGCGCTACCGCACCACCGAACAGGTGGAGCGCGCCTATGTCGAGGAGCGCGAGCACACCTTCCTCTACGCCGACGGCGAAGGCTATCACTTCATGAACCCCGAGACCTACGACCAGGTGGCGGTGTCGGAAGCCGTGGTCGGCGATGCCGCCCCCTATTTGCAGGAAGGCATGCCGGTTCAGGTCTCGCAGTTCAACGGCATCGCCATCTCCCTGGTACTGCCGCAGCGGGCCACCTTCGAAGTGGTCGAGACCGAGCCGACGACCAAGGGCCAGACGGCGTCCTCTTCCTACAAGCCCGCCCTACTCTCCAACGGCGTGCGCACCGCCGTGCCGCCGCATATCGCGCCAGGCACCCGCGTGGTGGTGATGACGGCCGATGGGTCCTATGTGGAGCGCGCGAAGGACTGAGAGCACTGCGCCAGGCGTCGCCAGCTTCTCAGCCGGACCCTATTTTTAGCCGCTGACGATGATCGGCGGCATCGCCAATTGGCGCCGGCCGAGGCCGGCGCTGCCCGGGCAAACAACAAGCGCAGCGTTATTTCCAGAAGCGTGTCGCACAAAGCCATCATCGTTCGTCCTTGTGGAAAGGAGAACGCCAATGAGAAAGCTTATCGTCACCGAATTCATCAGCGTCGATGGCATCGCCGAAGTCGAGAAACTGCCTGGCGTGACCTGGAACGACGAGATGAACAGGTTCAAGGAGGACGAGCTGGCTGACAGCGGCGCCATGCTTTTGGGACGCACAACCTACGAGATTTTCGCCGGCTCGTGGCCGAGCGAAACCGGAGACTTCGCCGACCGGTTCAACGCGCTGCCGAAATACGTCGCGTCCAGCAATTTGAAGGTGCTCGACTGGAAACCGGCCGAGCTGCTCAGGGGGCCGCTGCCGGAGGCGGTCAGGACACTGAAGCTAGGTAGCGGCGGCAACATCTATGTGCATGGCAGCCTCAACGTCGCGCAGGAACTGTTGCGCCATGGTCTGGTCGACCGCGTCAGGCTGCTGAGCTACCCCGGCACCGTTGGCCAAGGCAAAAAGCTGTTTCCGGCCGGCGATCCGGTGTCGTTTGAGTTGATTTCCGCCAAGCCATTCAGCAATGGGGTGGTGGCGCTGGAGTATGCGCCGGTGCTGGCGAAATCGTAATCGGTTAGAGTGCCCTTCTTCCAGAGAGGACTGGAGGGCGCCTGGCTTTCGGGATCAAAACTATAGCGGTGACGTGAGGCAACGTGTGGACCTCGCGTCACCCGGTCTGCTTTCCCCGTCTTTGCTCGACAGCAGCACTTTCCCTAGCCTCCACAACCCTCTCCACCTCGCGCTTCAGCTGGTCCTTGATATCCGCCGTCTCGGTCATCAGGACCTCGATCTTGAGGAAGTCGAGCACGCGGTATTTGGACACCGCCGGGCGGATCAGGATGTCGGGCTGGCACTGCTTCAGCTTGTTGGCGATGATCGACTGCATCATCAATTGAGTGGCGCCGAACATCAGGTCGACGGAGGTCGGCCGCCTGTGGTCGGCCTCTTCCGGCGCGCCGACCACGTCGACGCCGATGATGATGTCGGCATCATCCTCGATCAGGTCGAAGGGCACAGGGTTGTAGATGCCGCCGTCGATCAGCAGCCGGCCGTCGCGCATCACCGGGCGGAACACGGCAGGAATGGCCGCTGAAGCCGCTAGCGCCGAATGCAGGTCGCCTTCGGCGAACACGGCCAGCTTGTGGCCGAAATAGTCCGTCGCCGTCACCTTCAGCGGGATTTTCAGCTCGGCGAAGGTTTCGGGAATGGCTTCGGGCAGGAAGGCCTTGAGGATGCGCTCGACATTGAACTGGCTGACGCGGATGCCGGCCTGCATGGCCTCGGCGATGGTGCCGGGCCGCGCCCGCCACATGCGGCTCGCCACCTCGGCGCGGCGGCCGAGGATCGAGCGGGCATAATCATGGATGTCCTTGCCGGTCATGCCGGAGGCCATGCCGGCGCCCATGATGGCGCCGATGGACGAGCCGGCGATTGCGACCGGCCTGATGCCCAGCTCGTCCAGCGCCTCGATGACATGGATATGCACCAGACCGCGCGCGCCGCCGCCGCCAAAGGCGATGCCGAAGGTGAGGTTCATCCCTTATTGGCTCCGGCCAAGGGCGGTCCGACGACCATGATGGTCGGCTCGGCCGACAAAAGCTTCTTCGCCGCGGCCTTGACCTGGTCGAGTGTCACCGCGTTGATGAGGCCGGTGCGGCGCTGAATGTAATCGACGCCGAGGTCGTCGAGCTGCAGCTCGACCAGGGTCGCGGCGATGGCGCTGGAGGAATCCAGGTTGTTGATGGCGTAGGCGCCGATCATGTATTTCTTGGTCGCCGCCAGTTCCGCGTCGGTCGGGCCGTCCTCGGCAAGCCGCTTGACCACGTCCCGCACGATGCCAAGGGTTTCGGCGGCCCGGTCCGATCGTGTGCCGGTGGTGACGATCAGAGCGTCGGCATGGTCCTGGTTGATCAGCGAGGAATTGACGCTGTAGGCCAGCCCGCGCTTCTCGCGCACCTCCTGGAACAGGCGCGAGGTGAAGGTGCCGCCGCCGAGAATCTCGTTCATCAGAACCGCGGGGAAGAAATCCGCCGCCTTGCGCTTCACGCCAGGCCAGGCAAGCTGAAGCGAGGTCTGCGGCAGGTCGTAGTCGACCTCGATATGCCGCGCCAGATTCGGCTCGACGTCGGCAACCGGCGCGAGCGCCTGGTTCTGCGGCAGCCCGCCGAACACCATGTCCAGTTTCTTCTTCAGCGTTTCCGGGTCGATGGCGCCGACCACCGCGACATGCAGCCCGCTCCGCGCGAAGACCGCCTTGTGCAGCGCCTTCAGATCGTCCCGCGTGATGGCGGCGATGCTCTGCCTGGTGCCCTGATCGGAGCGCGAATAAGGATGATCGCCATAGAGCGCGCGCGCCCATCTGTCCTGCGCGATCGTGTCGGGGTCGTTCTCTCCGGCGATGATGCCGGACAGGATCTGAGCGCCGATGCGATCGATCGGCGCCTGGTCGAAACGCGGCTCGTTGACCGCCAGCCGCAGCAGGTCGAACGCCTCGTCGCGCTGCTCGGCCAACATGCGCATGGAACCGTAGATGCCGTCGCGGGTCTCCTCGAAGCTCATCTCGGCGCCGGCGTCGTCGAGCTTCACCTGGAAGGCGTCGCTGTCCAGAGGGCCTGCGCCTTCGTCGAACAGACCGGTCATCAGATTGGCCAGCCCTTCCTTGCCCGGCGGATCCTGCGTCGAGCCGCCCCCAAAGACGAAACGGATGGCCACCATCGGCACCGAATAGTCTTCGACCAGCCAGGCGGTGACGCCCTTGGGCGAGGTGACCTGCTGGATGTCCATGGCGCGGGCGGCAAGCGCCGGCAGGACCAGGAAGAAGATGGAAAGGAGCAAAGTGACAAGCGCTGCGCGTGCCCTCCCTTCTCCCCGTTTGGGAGACGGGAAAGAGCCGTGTTGCTCGCTTTTCATCATCAATTCCCCGCCTGTTGCTGCGGCAAGAGATAGCCGGTCGTCGACCGGGCCAGCACCAGATAGCGCGCGGCGACGGCCTTGATCTCGCCGGGAGTGATGTTGCGGATGCGCTCCGGCCATTGCTCGATGTCCTGCACATTGCCGCCGGTGGCAAGCTCGGCGCCATAGATATTGGCCATCGAATCCTGTTTGTCGCGGGCGAAAACCATCGAGCGGACATAGCGGTCCTTGGCCTTGTCCAGCTCCTTGACGGTGACGCCTTCCCTGGCGATGCGCACGACCTCCGCGTCGACGGCCGCCTCGACATCGACGAGCCTGGCGTCGCCGCGCGGCGTGCCATAAACGGTGAAGTTGGTGTCGTCCAGCATGGTGCCCTGGAAATAGGCCCCGGCGTTGGAAGCGATGCCTTGCCTGACCACCAGCGCCTGATAGAGCCGGCTGCGGTTGCCGCCGCCCAGTATTTCCGCCAGCAGGTCGAGCGCCTCGGCTTCGCCGGGCTCGGCCGTGTGGTAGGATGGCACCACCCATTGGGTGGAGAAATTCGGCACGCTGACGCGGGCGTCGGACAGCGTCACCGTGCGCCTGGTATTCTGCTCCGGCTCGACCGGGCGGACGCGCGGCGGCAGGTCGGGCCCGCGCGCGATCTTGCCGTAGGTTTTCTCGGCCAGAGCCTTGACCGTGTCGGGCTCGACGTCACCGGCCACGATCAGCACCGCGTTGTTGGGCTGGTAGTATTTGTTGTAGAAGGCGATGGCGTCGGTGCGGTTCAACTGCTCCATCTCCTGCATCCAGCCAATGACCGGAATTCGGTAGGGCTGGTTCTGCCACAGCGTGGCGTCGAGTTCCTCTTCGAGCACCGCCTCGGGACTGTTGTCGATGCGCGAACGGCGCTCCTCCAGGATGACGTCGCGCTCGGTCTTGATGACATCGTCGGTGAGGATGAGGTTGCGCATGCGGTCGGCCTCGAAGCTCATCATCAGCTCGAGCGCCGACGGCGCCACCGTCTCGTGGAAGGCGGTGTAGTCGTAGGAGGTGAAGGCATTGTTGGAGCCGCCTATGTCGGAGACGGCGCGGTCGAACTCGCCGGCGGCGTGATTGGCCGTCGCCTTGAACATCAGATGCTCGAAGAAATGGGCGATGCCGGATTTGCCTGGCGGCTCGTCGGCGCTGCCCACCTTATACCACACCATATGGGTGACGATCGGTGAGCGATGGTCGGGAATGACGACCACTTCCATGCCATTGTCGAGCAGAAAATCCGTTACCTTGAACTCGGCCGGCCGCTTGTCGGCGGCGAAGGTCGCCGGGGCCAGTCCGGCAATGACCAAAGCCAGCGATGTGGCCAAGAGCGTCTTGCGCAGCCATTCAGCCTGAAATGTCATCAATGGCTCCGGTTTCTCATGACGGACGATAGGCGGCGAGCCGATGTTGTGAAAGTGAATTGTTGATTACCGGCATGGCACGACCTGCTCCCCTGGGAAGAGGGCTCGCGTTCCATCTTCGCCCGCAAATGAAGCTTAACTCAGGCGGCCTCGACAAGCCGGATCAGCGTCTCGCCATAGTGGCGCTCGTCGACAACTGAAAATCCCGGTCCCGGCTCGAAAGGCGCCGCCGCTGCCTCCTCGACCACGCACAGCGCGCCGGGACGCAGCCAGCCGCCTTGCTTGGCCGACCTCAGCGCGCGTTCGCCAAGACCCTTGCCGTAAGGTGGATCGGCGAAAACGAGCTCGAACGGCGCCAGCGTGCCGGCCTCGCCCAGAGCCGTCGCATCGCGCCGGAATATCTTGGTGCGGCCGGTCAGGCCGAAGGCCTCGACATTGTCGCGGATCAGGCCGCGGCCTTCGGCCGACTCCTCGATGAAGACGCCATAGGACGCGCCGCGCGACAGCGCCTCGAGCCCGAGCGCGCCTGTGCCTGCGAACAGGTCGAGCACGCGCGCGCCCTGCAGCCGATCGGCAAAGCGATGCGCCAGCACATTGAAAACAGCCTCGCGGGTGCGGTCGGTGGTGGGGCGGATGGCGCTGCCGCGGGGCGTCGCCAGCGGGCGCCCGCGAAACTCGCCGCCGACGATCCTCATTTCGCCCTTGGACCCTTGAAACCGCCGCGCGGCCGCTCGCCGCCGCCACCCGGACGTTCGCCACGCGGCTTGCCGAACGGCTTTGGGCCGCCCGGCTTGCCGCCGGGCTTGCCATAGGCCGGCTTGAAAGACGCCTTGCGGGCCTTGGCTTCAGCGGCTTTGGCAGCATCCGCCTCCGCCCTGCCCTTGCCGATCGGCCGCGCGCCCGGCGCCATCCAGACATTGGCCTTGCGCTGGCCGGGCGGCTCGATCGGCCGCTGCTCGCGCTCGGATTTCTTGCCGCCCGGTTTGCCGCCAAAACCACCGCGCGGCTTGTCGCCGAAGCTACCGCGTTCGGGTCTCGGGCCGCGGTCGCCAAAGCTTTTTTCCGGCCTCGCGCCTCTGTCGGGGCTGGTCGACAGTTTGCCCAGGGCTTCATCACGGCTGCCTTCGCGGCGCTTGCGGTTCTTGATCAGGCCGCCCTCGCCGATCGGCCGGTGGTCACCCTCGCGCGAAAATCTCGGCCGCTCGGCCTCCTCGCGGCGCGGCTCGACCCGCCGCACCGGCAGGTTGGAAAACGGCTTTGTTATCTCCGCATCGAAATTGGCGCCGGATTCCTCTATCAGGCGTTCGCCGAGCTGATCGCGCAACACCTTGCCCTTGATCTCCAGCACATGGCCTTCGGGGAGTTCGTCGAGCTGGAACGGGCCGTAGGAGATGCGGATCAGCCGCGTCACGTCGAGGCCGAGCGCGCCGAGAATGTTCTTGACCTCGCGGTTTTTGCCCTCGCGCAAGCCGATCGTCAGCCAGGCGTTCGAGCCTTGCTCGCGATCGAGGCTCGCCTCGATGGCGCCATAGAAGACGCCGTCCACGGCAATGCCTTCGCGCAAACCCGCAAGCGCACTTTCCTCGACCTTGCCATGGACGCGCACCCGGTAACGGCGCAGCCAGCCGGTGGCCGGCAGTTCGAGCACGCGAGACAGGCCGCCATCATTGGTCAGCAGCAGCAGGCCTTCGGTGTTGATGTCGAGGCGGCCGATGGTCATCAGCCGGGGCAATTCAGCCGGCAGCACGTCGAAGACGGTCTTGCGGCCCTCGGGGTCGCGGTTGGTGGTCACGACACCGGCAGGCTTGTGGAACAGGAACAGCCGAGTGCGCTCGATCGGCGGGATCTCCATGCCGTCGAGATGGATGATGTCGCCCGGCATCACATTGAAAGCCGGCGAAGACAGAACCCGGCCGTTGACCTTGACGCGGCCGGCCGCGATCAACTCCTCGGCGTCACGGCGCGAGGCAAGCCCGGCGCGAGCCAGCCGCTTGGCGATCCGCTCGCCGGCTTCCTCGGGCGCCTCCGCAGGACGCGGACGGGACTTGAAACCGCCTTGCGGCCGGTCGGCAGCGAAATCGCGCTTCGGACGGTCAGAGAAGTCGGGCTTGGGCCGATCGGCAAAATCACGCTTAGGACGATCGAAGCGTCTTTCACCCGTCGCACCTTCAGCCGCCATTGGCCGCTCGCCGCGCGGTGCATACGGCTTGCGCGGGCCTTCGCGGTTTTCATATGGCTTGCCTTGCGGACGCGGACCCTTGTTGAAGAGTCGCTCCGAGCGCCCGCCTTCCCCGTTTTCGCGCGGCTTATACTCACGCTTCTGGGGCCGTTCGCCATCGGCGGCCATTGGACGCTCGCCGCGCGGTGCGTAGGGCTTGCGCGGGCCTTCGCGGTTTTCATAAGGCTTGCCTTGCGGACGCGGACCCTTGTTGAAGGGCCGCTCCGGGCGCCCGCCTTCGCCGCCTTCGCGCGGCTTGTACTCACGCTTCTGGGGCCGTTCGCCATCGGCGGCCATCGGCCGCTCGCCGCGCGGCGCGTAGGGCTTGCGCGGCCCTTCGCGTTTTTCGAAGGGCTTGCCGCCGTCGCCACGCTTGGCAAACGGTTTCTTGGCGCCGAAGGCCGGCTTGCCGCCTTTGCCGGCATCGCGCCCACGCGCGGCCGCCGGTTTCGGACCGCTTTTGCCCGGACCCTTCTGGCGCGGAGATTTCTTGTCGTTGTCGTCCATGTGGCCTTTGTCCGTTTGCGCTGCTACAGCGTGGCGCATCCTTTCGGGCGCGCAACGAACGCTGTAGCATTTTTGATTTGGCGCATGATCATTTCCGAAAACCGTACCCGATTTTCGAGGTTATGCGCTCAATAACAGGATCACCGTCGAGTGGCGAGGAGATAATCGGAATGGAAACCCGCGTGAAGCGGCCCGATTTCATGGCGCTGGCGCTGGAGGAGGCGCAAGCGGCAGCCTCGCGCGGCGAAGTGCCGGTCGGCGCCGTCATCGCCAGCGCCGGCACGGTCATTGCCAGTGCCGGCAACCGCACCCGGGAGCTTGCCGATCCGACGGCCCATGCCGAGATGCTGGCCATCCGCGAAGCCTGCCGAAGGCTGTCGAGCGAGCGGCTCTCCGGACACGATCTCTATGTGACGCTGGAGCCTTGCGCCATGTGCGCCGGCGCCATCTCCTTCGCCAGGTTGCGCCGGCTCTACTTTGGCGCCGCGGACGAAAAGGGCGGCGCGGTGGTCAACGGCGTGCGCTTCTTCGCTTCGCCGACCTGCCATCACACGCCTGACATCTATGCGGGCATCGCGGAGGCCGAATCGGCCCTGCTGCTGAAGGATTTCTTTCGGGAACGCCGCGACTGAACGGGGTGCGATACCCGTCAGCAAAGCAAATGCGCCCCGCTTTTTACAGGGACGGCAGCCAGTCGAACCAGCCGCCCTTCTTGCCTTCCGCCTCTCTCTTCAGGCGGCGTTCCTTTTTGTACTCGTCTTCGCCGAGTTCGTTTTGCGGCGCCGTGCCGGATGCGACGCGATAGGCAAGGGGCGGCTCGCTCAGATATTTGCGGGTATTCGGATCGCCCTGCTTGCTTTCGGCAAGGCGGCGCTGGATATCGGCGGCGCGGCCCTTGTCGGAATCGGCAGGCGTCCAACGCGGCGGGTGACTCGATCCGGATTCCTCCATCGCCTTCTTCACCGAGGCGGGATCCGTCTGCACGTCGTCGACGATCTGCGACTGGTAGGACGGATCATCCTGGTGTGCGGTGGCGTCGGCGCGCAGGCGGGCACGGCGCTGCTCGGGGGATTCTGGCCATTCGGCGCTTGCGCTCTCGATGCTATCCTGTGGCGCCGGCAGCGCTTCCTTCTGACCAGGCGCCGGCTTCACCAGGGTCGGACGCGGCTTGTAATCGATGTGTTCCTTGCGCTTCGGCGCGAACGAAAAAGCGCCCGTGAGATCGCCGGCCAATTGTTCGCCGGCGGTCTTGTCGGTGCCGTAGGTCGGAGAACCGACACATCCGGACAGAGCGAGCCCCGATGCGACAAGCGGCGCCAACAGCGCGAGGCGCGCGTTAAATCTCTCGGTCATGCCAAAAAGTCCCACTCTAGACAGCCTCTCGATCGCCGCCGGCCCCAAGGTCCGGTCCCCGTGTCCAAGCACTGCGACGAAAATCCGGCGACAATTTGTCTTCCGGAGTTTCGCGTGTTTACCTCAACCACTCGTTAAGGGCAACGCGCGGACGGATTTGCACCGACCGGCGTGGCATTTGTGCACCGATATGCCTGGCCTTCAAAGCCGGCCGAGCGCGTTAAGCTCATGCAGCACGGCGGCGTCGCGCGCCGAGACATCGGGAAAGGCAGGATCCTGCCCGACATCGGCGGTGTAACGCCACGAGCGCGCGCATTTGACCAGGCCGCGGTCCTCGGCCTTTTCGATCACCACGGCGATGCCCTTCACGTCTTCGAGCGTGAAGGCGCCTTGTTGCGCCTCGCCATGGGCGATGACGAGATCGCTGGTGATCGCCATTTCGGCCATGTCGACATCCGATATCGCGGCTTCGAGCGCCGCATCGTCGATGGTAACGACCGGCACCGCCTCCAGCGACGAGCCGATCACCTTCTGGGCACGCGCGATTTCCAGCGCACCGGTGACGACGCGGCGCACCTGCCGCACCTTACGCCATTTCTCCGCCAGCGCCTCGTTCTTCCAGTTTTCCGGGATCGCCGGGAACTGGTCGAGATGTACCGAGACGGCATCGGGATGGCGGTCGAGCCAGGCCTCTTCCATGGTGAAGGGCAGCATCGGCGCCAGCCATCTTACCAGGCAGTCGAAAAGGTGGCGCACCACCTGCACCGAGGCCTTGCGCTTCGCGCTCGACGGCGCATCGCAGTAGAGCGCGTCCTTGCGAATATCGAAATAGAAGGCCGACAACTCGACCACCATGAAATCGAGGAGCGCACGGGTGATGCGCTTGAACTCGAAGGCATCGTAGCCCTGGCGCACCACCTCATCGAGTTCGGCGAGGCGATGCAGCATCAGCCGTTCCAGCTCCGGCATCCCTTCCAGCGGCACCTCCTCGCCATCGTCGTGGGCGAGCGTGCCCAGCATCCAGCGGATGGTGTTGCGCAGCTTGCGGTAGGCGTCGATGTTGGTTTGCAGCACGTTCTTGCCGAGGCGCTGGTCTTCCCAATAGTCGGTCGTCACCACCCACAGGCGCAGGATGTCCGCGCCGGACTGCTTGATCACGTCCTGCGGGACGACGGTGTTGCCGAGTGACTTCGACATCTTGCGGCCGTCCTCGTCCATGGTGAAACCATGGGTGACGACGGTGTTGTAAGGCGCCCTGCCCCTGGTGCCGCAGCTTTCGAGCAACGAGGAGTGAAACCAGCCGCGATGCTGGTCGGAGCCTTCGAGATAGACATCGGCCGGCCATTTGAGGTCCGGACGATCCTCCAGCGTGAAAACGTGGGTCGAGCCTGAATCGAACCAGACGTCGAGGATGTCCGTCACCTGCTTCCATCTGGAGGCATCGTGATTGCCGAGGAAACGGTCCTTGGCACCGGCGGCGAACCAGGCATCGGCGCCTTCTTTCTCGAAAGCGTCCATGATGCGCTGGTTGACCGCCTCGTCCTGGAGCACATTGCCGTCGGCGTCGGCGAAGACCGCGATCGGCACGCCCCAGGCGCGCTGGCGCGACAGAACCCAGTCGGGCCGTTCCTCGATCATGGCGCGGATGCGGTTCTGCCCCGCCCCTGGCACGAAACGGGTGTCGTCGATCGCCTTCAGCGCACGGCTGCGCAGCGTCGTGCCGTCGCCGAGGTCCTTGTCCATGTGGACGAACCATTGCGGCGTGTTGCGGAAGATGACCGGTTTCTTCGACCGCCAGGAATGCGGATAGGAGTGCTTCAGCCGACCGCGCGCGAACAACGCGTTGCGCTTGATCAGCTCATCGATGACCGCTTGGTTGGCATTGCCCTTCTTGCCGTTGTCGTCAAGAACGCGCGCCGCGCCACCCTCACGATCCGGACCGAAGCCCGGCGCGTCCTTGGTGAAAAAGCCGGCATCGTCGACGGTGAACGGGATCGCGGTGTCGACGCCGCGCGCGCGCAGGTCCGGGGCCGCGTCCATCCAGGCGTCGAAATCCTCGCGACCATGGCCCGGCGCCGTGTGAACGAACCCGGTGCCCGCATCATCGGTGACATGGTCGCCGGCAAGCATGGGCACCGGAAACTCGTAACCGCCGCCAAGACCCTTGAAGGGATGCGAAAGCGTAAGACTTCCAAGCTCTTGCGCCGACACGCTGCGAAGACGATTCAAGGTGACTTTGGCCTTGACCGAAGCCTCTTCGGCCAGCGTATCGGCAAAGATCAGCTTTTCGCCCGGCTGCGGGCCGAAGGCGTTCTCGGCTGCCGTGACCTCGTAGAGACCGTAGTCGATGCGCGGCGAATAGTTGACGGCACGGTTGCCGGGGATCGTCCAAGGCGTCGTCGTCCAGATGACGACATGGGCCTGCAGCAGATCGAGAGCGCCCTCGGTCAGTGCGGCCTCTCCGTCAGCCACGGGGCGCACCAGACTGGCGACCGGGAACTTCGCCCAGATCGTATCCGACTCGTAGTCCTGGTATTCGATCTCGGCCTCGGCGAGCGCGGTGCGCTCGACGACACTCCACATCACCGGCTTGGAGCCGCGATAGAGCTGGCCCGACATGGCGAATTTCAACAGTTCGCCGGCGATACGCGCCTCGGCGTGGAAGGCCATGGTCGTATACGGGTTCTTGAAGTCGCCGATGACGCCAAGGCGCTGGAATTCCGCCCCCTGAACGCCGATCCAGTGAGCGGCGAAATCCCGGCATTCCTTGCGGAACTCGTTGACCGGCACCTCATCCTTGTTCTTGCCCTTGGCGCGGTACTGCTCCTCGATCTTCCATTCGATCGGCAGGCCGTGGCAGTCCCAGCCGGGCACGTAATTGGCGTCGCGGCCGCGCATCTGGAAGGAGCGGTTGATGACGTCCTTGAGAATCTTGTTCAGCGCATGGCCGATATGGATGTTGCCGTTGGCATAAGGCGGGCCGTCATGCAGCACGTATTTCGGGCGACCGGCGGAGGCCTCGCGCAGCTTGCGGTAGAGATCCATCTCCTGCCAGCGCTTGACCAGCACCGGCTCCTTCTCGGGCAAACCGGCACGCATCGGGAAATCCGTCTGCGGCAGGTAAAGCGTCTTGGAATAGTCGATCGTTTCAGCTGTATCGGTCATTGGTCTGCCATTGTGGATTGCCCGGCGGCAAGGGAGCTCGGGCCTGAACTATCATGATCTGGAAAAAGCGCGAGGGGTCGCGCGCAAGATTCCCGGCGGCTCCGACAGCTCTCAGGCCGTCCGGAACACCGGGCTGGTAATTCGTATCGTAATCGCGACGGAACGCGAGACCACTGTCATGGCCGCGCTTTTAAACGAGGTGGGCCAGCTTGGAAAGCCCGAACTCCAAGGCACTCGCCTTGCCGCTTGTGCCAATTGCGCATATATGTTTGGGCAAATGGCACCGGAGGCGCGTCATGTCCAATCCGCATCGCAAGGTCCACGTGCCGGCTGCCAGACGGGCCGCCCGTAAGGAGAAGGTCGAGCTTGCGCAGGATGGCTTGGTCCGGGATGCCGCAACGGGGCAATTCCTGGTCAGCTTCACCAAGGTGGAAGAACTCCGCCACCGTGGGTTCAGCAATGACGAAATCTACAAGATCGTAGGATCGCGGCGCACTTTGGCGCGCAGGAAAGAACGCAATGAGAAACTGAGTATTGCCGAGTCCGATCGCGTCATGCGCATCGAGCGCATTTCCACAATGGCGGATCGTGTTTTCGGAGACCACGAAAAAGCGCAACGTTGGTTGCGCAAACGCAGCCGGGTGCTCAACGAAGCGCCTATCACGCTCCTGCAGTCGGAAACCGGTGCTTCCCTGGTGGAAGAGGAACTGCATCGCATCGATTATGGCATTTTCGCCTGACGATGCGTCTATGGCGTATCTCCAACTTCGCCGACCTGTCCGGCCGGGGCGGCATGCTTAGCTCCGGCCGTTGGAACATCAAGGGCACCGCCATTGTGTACTGCGCGGATCATCCCGCCACGGCGCTTCTTGAAATTCTCGTTCATGTCGACGTGGAAGATTTGCCGCCCACGTTCCAGCTCCTGGAAATCGAAGTGCCTGACGGCGTCTCCATTGCCGTCCCCGATTTGCCCGAGGGCTGGAAAGACAATCCGGCCAAGACACGCGAGATTGGCAGCGATTTTGTCAGTGCCGCCAGCCATCCAGTCATGGAAGTTCCTTGCGTGATCGTTCCCTTCGCCAGAAACTATATTCTCAATCCCGCCTTGCTGGAACGCGAAGGCATCGCCATCGTCGGCACCACAAGTCATCAGATCGATACGCGATTGCTGGAATAAGGCCGATACCGGCTACATCTTGAAATCGAAGCGATAGGTCGTCGATACGCCGATCATGAACTGGTTGCGGTCGCCGCGCTCCTTGACCAGGCTGGAATCGGCGGCCGGGCCTTCGAGGCGTGAATATTCCCCGAACAGGCTGGCGGTCATCGGGTCGGTCACCTTCCACGTCACCGCACCGCCAAGGCCGACCGATTTCAGGCCGCCGCCGGGATTATACTGGTTCAACCCCGAGGCCACGGCTTCCTGCGCGTCGACGCCGTAATAGGCGTCGAAATATTTGGCGGAGGCGAACGAGACGCGCGGCCCGCCAGAGATCCTGACGGTTGGCGTCACATCGTAGAAGGCGTCGGCGGCGATGTCGGCGACGAAGCCGTTATGGGCGCGGATGCCGTGCCGCAGCTCGGCACGCGCACGTATCCAGTCCGTCGGATAGAATTCGAAGAAGCCGCCCACCTCGCCGCCCCAGCGGACCGGATCGAGGCCCTTCAACTCGTCGGCATCGCCATCGTCGCGCGAGAACAGGAACTTGCCGGTCAGGCCGGCGCGAACGCCGCCGTCATCGACCAGCGCCAGCGAAATGTTGTCGTTGCGTGAGGTGAAGCGGGCCGCCGGGCCAGCCTTGCCCAAGGAGATGATCGGCGAGGCGCTGAGCAGGTACTTCTTGCCGCCCTCGAAATTGGGCGCCACCATGCCGGTGGCGCCGACCGTCAGATACCAATCGCCGGACAGCCAGCCGAAGGCGCCCTCGCCGGCATCGGCCGCACCCGAGGTAGCCAGCATGACGGTAGCCAAGGCTGCAGAAATTTTCCCGACCGGACTCATGACTACCCCATTAACACGATACGACTGTCTTTCGGTCACAGCTTTGAAGAGGCTTTGGTAAAATTTGATTTAAGGTCGAGACGTCCGGCTCGCATTGCTCACCATCCGGCCGCCGTCGGCTGGACGCGGGTCGGCACCAAGGGTAACTTCATTCCCTGCTGGCGGTCCTCGATGGAGGTGGCGACATGACCTTGCACGGCGATGCACTGAAGAACGCGATCGGACAGACGCGAGGAAAGTGGAGGTGGTTTGTTGGTCTGGGCGTGTTGCTGCTGATCCTCGGCGGCATTGCCTTTGGCAACCTCTTCATCGCCACGGTGGCTTCCGTCTATGTCGTGGGGTGGCTGATGCTGGTGGCCGGCATCATCGAGATCATGCATGCCTTCGGGGTCAAGACGTGGGGCCGCTTCTTCTACTGGCTGCTCAGCGGATTGCTCTACGCGGTCGCGGGCTTTTTCGCCTTCGACAACCCGCTGCTGGCCTCGGCGGTGCTGACCTTCCTGCTGGCCGTCGCGCTTGTCGCTTCCGGCGTGCTGCGCGCCTGGGTCGGTTACAGCCACCGGCCTGAGCGCGGCTGGGGCTGGATCGTCGCGGCCGGCGCCATCAGCGTGATCGCCGGGTTGATCATAGCTATGGGCTGGCCGGTCAACAGCGTATGGGTGCTCGGCCTGTTCCTGGCAATCGACCTGATCTTCCAGGGTTGGACCTTCATCGCCGTCGGTCTGGCGCTGAAAAAGTAACGTCTGATTCGAGCATGATCTAACCCGAAAACCGGGCGACACTTTTCGGGATCATGCTCATTTTGTTAAAGCATGATCTTGCCCGAAAACCGCACTCCACTTTTCGGGACCATGCTTCAAAAAGCCATGGCCGCGTCGAGTTGCGAAAGCGGCTTGACGCCGGCCAGCAGTGCTCTCGCCTCGGCCTCGTCGCGCTTCATCTGCGCGACCAGCGCATCAAGCCCGTCGAACTTGACCTCGCTGCGCAGGTAACCGAAGAACGACACCTGGCAGATCTCGCCATAGAGGTCACCGGAAAAATCGAAGACGAAGGTTTCCAGAAGCGGCGCGCCATCATCGTCGACGGTCGGACGGCGGCCAAAGCTGGCAACGCCATCATGCAGCCTTCCGTCGGCGCGGCGAAAGCGAACGGCATAGATGCCTTCCCTGAGGGTGGCCTCGGCGGGAAGCCTCATGTTGGCGGTCGGAAAGCCGAGCGTTCGCCCCAGTTTCTGGCCGCCCACGACTTCGCTCTCCACCGTGAAGCGATAGCCGAGCAGGCCGGCGGCCTCGGCCACCGCGCCTTCGCAAAGCAAGGCGCGGATGCGGCTCGATGAAACCACCTCGGCGCTTTCGTCCCGAAATGCATCGACCAGCGTGACGCCGAAGCCATGGCGCTCGCCAGCCGCCATCAGATAGGCCGGCCCGCCCTGGCGGTCCTTGCCGAAATGGAAATCGAAGCCGGTCACGGCATGGGTGATGCCAAGCGTTCTCTCAAGCACGTCGGTCACGAAGGCTTCCGCCGATAGCGAGGCGAAGTCGCGCGTGAAAGGCTGTTCGACGAGCGCGGCAAAGCCCAGCAGCGACAGGAGCCGCGCCTTCATCGGCGGCGGCGTCAGCACGAACAGCGGTATCTCGGGCCTGAATATCTTTCGCGGGTGCGGTTCGAAAGTCAGCACCAGCGCCGGCACGCCACGCCGCCGCGCCTCCGCCAATGCCCGTTCGAGCACCGCCTGATGACCGCGATGGACACCGTCGAAATTGCCGATCGCGACAACGCCGCCGCGCAAATCGGCGGGCAGCGGAGCGGTTGCCGAAAGGTGCTGGAAAGCGTCCATCGCCATCTACCGCAGCCTGGGAATGACGGCCACTGGATGATAGCCGTGCCTGTCAAGAAACGCGGCGAGCCTTGCGGGATCCGGTTGCGATGCATCGCCATAGTCGCGGGCATGAATGCCGCCTGAGACATAGAGAACGTCGAAACCGTTGTCGGCCGCGCCCTTGATATCGGTCAGCATGCCGTCGCCGATGGCCAGCACCTGGCGGCGCTCGACCGGCCGGCCAAGGATCTCCGCCACCTCCTTCATCGCCACATCATAGACCGGCGCATAAGGTTTTCCGGCGATCAGCGTGCGGCCGCCGAGCTGTGCGTAGTCGCGCGCCAGGGCGCCGGCGCACCAGATGATGCGTTCGCCGCGCTCGACCATGATATCCGGGTTGGCGCAGATGAAAGGCAGGTTCCTGGCGCGCAGCCGCCGCAGCAGCTCCGCATAATCTTCGGGCTTCTCCACTTCGTCATCGAACAGGCCGGTGCAGACGACGCCGGATGCCTCGAACTCCTCGACGAGATCGACGTCGAGCCCGTCATAGAGGGTCAAGTCTCGCTCGGCGCCGACATGGAAGATCTTTCGCGGGCCTTCCACGATCAGGTCGCGGGTCACGTCGCCCGAGGTGACCACGCGGTCGTAGGCCCATGGGGGAACGCCGATGACGTTCATCTGGGCCACGACGTCGGCGCTGCGGCGCGGCGAATTGGTGATCAGGACGACGGGAATGCCGGCCGTACGGGCAGCCGCCAGCGCCGACGCAGCCGCGGGAAAATGCGTTTCGCCATTGTGCACCACGCCCCAGACATCGCAGAGAATGGCCGAATAGTTCTTCGACACGTCTTCGAGCGAACCGATGATGTCAGGCGAGGCCGCCATGCCGTATCCTTCAGTCATGATCGTTGCGGTGCCGCAGCCGACGGTTCGCCGCAGCCGGTTGGAATTATCCGAACCGGCCCAGCCTGTCACCAGCTTTCGCCCGCCTGTACCGACATCCACCACCGTTCACTGGTTGGTTAACGAGCTTTGAAAATGCAGCCTGACCTTGGACATATTCCAGAAACCTGAAATTTAACGATTTATGACACCGTCCCCACTGACTATCGATTTGGCGGGGCAGCTGTGACAATGATCCGAAGATTCGGACGCGACCGGCGTGGCAATTATGCGCTGATGACCGTGCTCGCCATGGTGCCGCTGATGGGCGCCGTGGCTATCGCCGTCGACTATACGGAAATGGTGGGCCAAAGGCAAAACGCCTTGAATGCCTTGGACGCGGCCGGCTTCGCCACGGCCCAGCAGATCGTTGCCGGCGCCAGCGAAGCCGACGCGGTGGCCTATGCCAAGAATTTCTTCGAAGCCAATCTCGCGCATATCGATCCGGCCAACACCACGCTGGCCGTGACGCTGCCCAACAACAACACAGGCGGCGGGACGCTGAAGCTCTGCGCGACCTTGGTCTACAAGCCCTATTTCGAGCCGACGGCTAAACTACTGCTGGGCGGCAGCGCCGGCAGCACCGATATCGGCTTCAGCACCTGCTCCGAAGTGCGCCTGAAGAACACGCTGGAAGTGTCGCTGGTGCTTGATAATTCCGGTTCGATGAAGGAGCTCGGCAAAGGCTCGAACAAGGTGCGGTTCGACCTTCTCAAGAGCGCCGCCAAGCAGTTGGTCGACCAGTTGGCCGGCCAGGCCCAGCAGATGAGACAGGTCACCAAGCCGGTCCAGTTCAGCCTCGTTCCCTTTGCCGCCTCGGTGAATGTCGGTGCGGGCAACGCTTCGGCGGCGTGGATGGACACGACCGGCATATCGCCTATCCATCATGAGAATTTCGACTGGACGACCATGAGTTCGTCCTTTTCGTCCACCAAATACGCGCAGAAGATTGCCGGCATCTGGTACGCGAAAGGCACCGGCTGGGACGCGAGCCAGAAAGACCAGCCGCTGACCCGGTTCTCGATCTACAAACAGATGAAACGCATTTCAGCGTGCAGTCTCAAGAATTGGGACGGTACTTGTGCATCGAACGCGACCTTCACCTATGCGCCGGTCGCGAGTTGGGGTGGCTGCGTCGAGTCGCGTCCATATCCATACAATATCCAGGACACAGCTGCATCGACAACACTGCCTGCAACGCTTTTCGTGCCGATGTTCGCGCCCGACGAAACCGACCGCGTCGATAGCTCTTCAAGGCCAGCCAATAACAATTGGGATGTCGACGCCCCAGTGAGTTCAGGCGCGTCCGACGCCGCACGCCAGCGCTACATGCCAAAATATTTCGACTGGGTGAACAAGGTCACGCCGGCCTACGGCATGGACGCCGGGCCGAATACAAGCTGCAGCACGACGGCAATTACGCCACTAACCGATGTTTCCACGACAGCCGGCGCAACTTTGATCAAAAACGCCATCGATGCCATGGCCGACGACGGCGCCACCAACGTGCCGGAAGGCATGGCCTGGGGCTGGCGGACCCTTTCCAGCACGGCACCCTTCACCGAGGGCCGGCCCGAAACGGAAAGAGGCAACGACAAGGTACTGATCGTGCTGACCGACGGCGCCAACACCTACTACACGCCGACCTCGGTGACGGCGCAGACCTACTCTGGAACCAATTGGAGTTCTGGCGGTAACGACCTGGCTGGCAGCAAGGCGATCTATTCGGCTCTCGGTTACGTCGTCCCCTACAGCAACGGCTACAGCTACGGCCGCATGTTCCTCGGAACGGATGTCACCAAGGACGATTACAGCAACGCCAACTACACCAAAGCGATGAACGAGCATTTCACTGCGCTGTGTAACAACGCCAAGGCCGCCGGGATCATGGTCATGACCATCGCGCTTGATCTGGACGCCACCAAGACAGCGGAGAAAACGCAGATGGATGCGCTGAAGGCCTGTTCTTCGGATTCCCGCTTCAGCAAGGACAAGACCGATCCGGGCAAGCCGATGAAGCTGTTCTGGAATTCGACGGGCGCAACGCTGTCCGACGATTTCAAGGCGATCGGCAACGAGCTGTCCAACCTGCGCATCGTCAGCTGATCCGACGAATTCCACGTCGACGCCCTGCATCCGGCGGGGTGTCGTTTTTTGGAGGCACCGGGGGGCCGCTCCAGATTGGTTAGTGCTTGGTGAAGCGCGAACCAAGCAATCGAGCGGTTTCCCAAACCCGTCCTTCAGCGTTTTGTGGAAAGCTGGCGTCGAACGAGAATCCGCCGGCGGGGGCCGCTGCAAGACATGCGTGAAATCTGGCGTCAATTCCGCCGCGACAGGCGCGGCAACTATGCTCTCGTGACGGCCTTCGCGATGGTCCCGCTGATGGGCGGGCTGGCGCTCGCGGTCGACTTCACGGAAATGAACCGCGAAAAGCAGACGGTGTTGAACGCGCTCGACGCCGCCAACTTCGCCACGGCGCGCCGCGTGACGGAAGGCGCCACCGACGACCAGCTGAGGGCCTATGCGCTCGACTTCTTCAATGCCAATCTGAACGATGTCGATCCCGCCAACACGACGCTCAACCTCACTTTGCCCAGCAACGCCGCTGGCGGCGGAACAATGAAGCTTTGCGGCACCTTGACCTATAATCCTTACTTCCTGCCGACGGCGAAGATACTGCTCGGCGGCACCGGCGCCACCAATATCGGCTTCACCGCGTGCTCGGAGGTGCGGCTGAAGAACACGCTCGAAGTAGCGCTGGTGCTCGACAATTCCGGATCGATGGTCACGCCCGGAACCGGCTCGGGGCAGAAGCGCATCGATCTCCTCAAGACCGCGGCGAAGCAGTTGGTCGACACGCTTGCCCAACAGGCCGCGATGATCAAGCAGGTCGACAAGCCGGTGCAGTTCGGCCTCGTACCCTTTGCCGCCTCGGTCAATGTCGGTCCTGGCAATGGCAATGCGTCCTGGATGGACACCGAGGGCCTGTCACCGGTGTCGAACGAGAATTTCGACTGGTCGACGCTGAACGCCGCCAACAAATACGCCCAGCAGACCAACGGCATCTGGTACAAACGCGGCACCGGCTGGGGCGACGAGGAAGGCCAGATGCTGACCCGGTTTTCGCTCTACCGCGACATGAAGGTCGTCACCAGCCATGAGCGTGTTAAAAACAGCAAGCACGTTGTTTGTGCTGAATACAACTGGAACAATACCTGCAAGCGCAGTTACGACGCATACGACTATGTCGATTCCTACGGTCCGTTCGCCAGCTGGCAAGGCTGTGTCGAAGCCCGGCCCTACCCCTACAATGTCAATGACGCCCCGCCGTCCGGCGGCTCGGCCAACACCGGGATAGGCGTGGGCGATCCGGCGACGATGTTCGTGCCGATGTTCGCCCCGGATGAACCCGGCAATCACTGGAAGATCACCCAGGATCCCAACGAAGCCGCACCAAAGACCTACGGCGCCATCAACAGCTGGTGGAACGACGATCCTTCGAGCAGCAGCGGCCAAGCCCGGCTGCGCAACATGACCAAATATTTCCAGCCGCGGCCGATCGATGCGCCGGTATTGCCCGCAGGCAACGGCCCGAACTACAGTTGCACCACCAACCCGATCACGCCGCTGACCGACGTCAGCGTCGCCGATGGGCTCGCCACGATCAAAGCCGCGATCGACCTGATGCAGCCGGATGGCGGCACCAATGTTCCCGAGGGCATGGGCTGGGGCTGGCGGGTGGTCTCGAGCGGCGAGCCGTTCACGCAGGGGCGCCCGGAAACAGAAAAAGGCAACGACAAGGTGGTGATCGTGCTGACCGACGGCGCCAACACCTATTACACGCCGTCTTCGCTCAGCTATTCCGACCCCGCCGATTCGAAGTCGACCTACGCGTCCTACGGCTATCTCAAGCCCGGCTATGCCGGCACCTCGGTCGGGCGTCTGTTCATGGGCACATCGAGCGCCATCGGCCAGTTCGACTATTCGAACGGCAATTACACCAGCGCGCTCAACGAGCAGATGACGACGCTTTGCAACAACGCCAAGGCGGCCAACATCATGGTGATGACAGTGGCTCTCGACCTGTCCACGACCAAGACCACCGACAAGAACGCCATCGATGCGCTGAAATCATGCTCGTCGGTCTCGCGCTTCCGCAAGGACCCGGCGGACCCGAGCAAACCCGCCAAGCTGTTCTGGAATGCGACGGGCGCCAGCCTGTCCAACGATTTCAAGGAAATCGGCAACGAATTGTCGAACCTGCGCGTGGTCGGTTAACCGAACTCTGGCGCAACGCCCGACGCCGCCAAGCCCTTGTGGGCGCCTGCCGCAACGGGCACATAATGGCTGCACGCTGGATCGCATCCATCGCGGCACGCCTGGGGACGAACAATGCCCGATACCGCCAACCACCTCGCCTTCGCGCTGGTCTGCCTGGGCATGGTGCTGACGCCGGGTCCAAACATGATCTACCTGATCTCGCGCTCCCTGTCGCAAGGGCCGAAGGCCGGGTTGATCTCGCTTGGCGGGGTCGCCGTCGGTTTTCTCTTCTATGTGCTGTCGGCGGCATTCGGAATCACGGCGCTGCTGCTGGCCGTGCCCTTCGCCTATGACGCGCTGCGCTTTGCCGGCGTGCTCTATCTCCTGTGGCTGGCCTGGCAGGCCGTGAAGCCGGGCGGACGCTCGCCATTCCAGGTGCGCGACCTGCCGAAAGACGGGCCGCGCAAGCTGTTCGCCATGGGCCTGATGACCAATCTGCTCAATCCGAAGGTGGCGGTGCTCTATTTGTCGCTGCTGCCGCAATTCATCAGCATTGGCAAAGGCCATGTCCTGTCTCAGCTTCTTGTGCTCGGCGCGACGCAGATTTCGATCAGCCTGACCGTGAATGCCATCATCGCGGTGATGGCCGGCTCGATCGCCGCGTTTCTCGCCGGGCGGCCTTTGTGGCTGGTCATCCAGCGCTGGATGATGGGAGGGGTGCTGACGGCGCTGGCGCTGAAGATGGCGACCGACGCACAGCGCTGAGCCCAGCGGCGGCCCCGGCGTTGGTCTACATCGGCCGTCTTGTCTGCTGCGTCCGCTCCGGTTCCACCACCTTGCGGTAGAGGTGCCAGGTGGCATGGCCAAGGATAGGCATAACGACCGCGAGCCCGGCAAACAGCGGGATCGAACCGATCACCAGCAGCACCGCGACCGTCAGGCCCCAAAGAGCCATCTGCAGCGGATTTGCCATCACCGCCCGCGCCGAGGTTTCTATGGCCGAAACGGCGCCGACGTCACGGTCGAGCAGCAGCGGGAAGGCGACGACAGTGGTGGCCAACACGATCACGGCGAAAACGAAGCCGGCGGCGTTGCCGAGAAGGATCAACGTCCAGCCTTTGCTGGTCGTCAGCACGTCGCGGACAAAGGCGCCGATCGAAGCCGGCGGCTGGTCGCCGAACAGACTGGTGTAGATCGACTGCGCGATGAACAGCCACAACAGGAACAGCACGAACAGCATGATGCCGATGACCGCGATCGAAGGCACCGCCGGCGAGTGGCGGACATCGAGGGCATGTCGCCAGTTGGTGTTCATGCCGAGTTCGCGCCGGCGGCTGATCTCGTAGAGGCCGAGCGCGGCGAAAGGGCCGACAAGGGCGAAACCCGACATCAAGGGATAGACGAGCTGAATGGCGTTGGAGCCAGACGTCCACTGCGTCAGGATCAGGCCGACGATGGGATAGATCAGGCACAGGAAAACGTAGTGAGACGGTTTTGCCCAGAAATCCTCGGCACCGAGCCGCAGCGCATCCCAGAGGTCCGATGTGGTGATGTGGCGCACCGTGGGCTGCACATGCATACCACGCGCGTCCGCCATGACATGAAAGCTGGCCATAAGCTTCCTCCCGTTGTCGGGGGCGGTCACCACCGCGATGGCCGCCCGTAGCTGCCACTAGTAGATGTAACAGCATACCCGATTTGCCAGGGGCTGTCGCCAAATCGATGGTTCCGGACAGGCTATCACGGGATTGTCATCGCTGCCCGGCAGAAGCCGCGCGATCTTCGGCATCGGATTTCTCGGATGATGGGCCATTCGAAGCTGGATGGCCAAACGCAACGTTTGAAGACTACGCGGTGCGATCAGCGAAGGCCAAGGCATCAATTTCCTCGACAGTTTTTTCGGCTTGCCCGTCAAAAGCCATGATCGCGACTATGCAGGCAGGAATGAACACTGTCATCGACCTCCCTCCAGAACCGCGCCGGACAAGGCGCTCCTTGCTGATCGGCCTTGCGGCCATTGCCGGGCTTGCCGCCTGCACAACCGTTTCCGTGCCCACCGGTGAGGGCGCAGGTGTCTCTTCCTCCGCCACGGCCACCCTGGCCAACTTGCGCGCTGCGGCCGGGCGGACTCCGCTGACCGCGGACACCCAGCTCGAACAGGCAGCGTTGCAGCAGGCCGGCTACATGGCGTCGCGGACGCGCATGAGTCACACCACCGGCTGGGGCAAGGATTTCGCCTCGCGCATGAAGGACAATAGCGTGCACGGCGCTGCGGCCGAGAACATCGCCGAAGGCCGCTTCGACCAGCAGAAACTGTTCGATATCTGGATGCATTCGACCGGCCACCGGCGCAACATACTCGACCCGGACTTCAGTCGTTTCGGGCTTGCCTATGTCCGCGACGGCCGCGACCCCGGCCTCCGCTACTGGGCCCTGGTGCTCGGAAGGTAGCAAAGCCATCGCCGGCAGCGGACAGCCGTCGGCGAATATCAATCCATATGTGCCGCCGGCGCGCCGCCAGCCGGCGCCGTCTTCGGCTTGCGCAGCAGGATCACGAACGGAATGGCGGCCAGCGTCATTATCATCAGGATTTTGAAGTCGTTGACGTAGGAGATCATCATCGCCTGGATGTTCACCATCCTGTCGACCTGGGACAATGCCATCTGGTCGCCGCCGGCCGCCGCCGGCGAAACCGCCCACAGATTGGGGTTGAACGGATTGATAAAGGTGGAAAGCTCGGCGTGATTTATCTGTGTGTTGCGCACCATGAGCACCGTCACGACCGATACGCCGATGGACGAGCCGAGGTTGCGCACAAGGCTGAACAAAGCCGTGGCATCGGTGCGGAAGCGCACGTCAAGCGTGGCGAAGGCCACCGTCGACAGCGGCACGAATACCATTCCCATTCCCAGGCCCTGGATGATGCCGGAAGTGATGATCAGCCAGTTGTCCATCTGGGGCGAGAAGCCGGCCATCGTGTAGAGCGACTGCGCGGTCAGGAGGAAGCCGATGACGACGAGGATTCTGGCGTCGACCTTGCTCATGAGCCGGCCGACGACGAGCATCGAGATCATCGTCCCCACGCCGCGCGGCCCGATCACGATGCCGATGGTGATGGTCGGATAGCCGAAGATGGTCGACAGCATCGGCGGCAGCAGCGACATGCTCGCCAGGATGAGCACGCCCATGACGAAGATGAACGCCAGCCCGGTCACGAAATTGCGGTCGAGGAAGATCTTGGGGTCGATGAAGGGATGCTCCGCGGTCATCGTGTGGATGATGAACACCCAGAAGCCGGTTATCGAAAGGCCAAGCTCGATCCAGATCTCGACCGACGAGAACCAGTCGACCTCGCCACCACGATCGAGCAGCAGCTGCAGAGCGCCGACGCCGAGCGATATCATGGCGAAGCCGAAGAAATCGAAGCTTCGCACCCGCCGCGCAATGGCCGGCAGATAAGCGGCCATGCCGAGGAAGGCGACGATGCCGACCGGCAGGTTGATAAAGAACACCCAGCGCCAGCTGAAATTCTCGGTCAGCCAGCCACCAAGCGTGGGACCCAGAATCGGCCCCAGCATAATGCCGGCGCCCCAGATGGCCATTGCCTGGCCGTGGCGTTCCTTCGGGTTGATGTCGAGCAGGAAGGTCTGCGACAGGGGCACGATCGCGGCGCCGAACACGCCTTGCATGAGCCGGAACAACACAATGGTTTCAAGGCTCCAGGCCAGGCCGCACAGCATCGAGAAGATGGTGAAGCCGACCACCGCCGTCAGGAACAGTTCCTTGCGGCCGAAACGGTCCGCAAGCCAGCCGGTGACCGGCGTCATGATCGCCGCCGCCACGATGTAGGAGGTCAGCACCCAGTTGATGTTGTCGGGCGAGGCGCCGAGATCGCCGGTCATGGTCGGCAGCGCGACGTTGGCGATCGTGGTGTCGAGCGCCTGCATGATCGTCGCCAGCATGAGCGCAACCGTGATCAGGCCACGATGCGGCACTTCTTTGAAAGGTTCTGGCGTGCTCATGATGCGGAACTTCCAGCCGGTAACAAAAACGTGTACACAGGGTTTCCGGGCGGCAAAGCCTTCCGTTGAGAGACCCTCATCGCGGTGGGACGCGATTATCGATGTGGGGGTTACATCGACCGAAAGTCTCGATTGAGCGGATGCCTGCCGCCCGGAAACATGAGGACCGACGGGTCCGTGTCGAAGATTTCAGCTTTCGATCAAGCCGCGATGCGGTTTGCCCCGAAGGCTGACCCTTTAACTCCTCCCATCAGACCAATCCCCCTGCTCAGTGCGTCCACCCGCATGATCCCCGCGGGCTTCCGCTGATTTACTTCGCGACCTCGCCAGCCGTGGCGTGGCCGAAAATGCCAGGCAGGCCGCGCGCCACGCCCGTGTCGACGGTAACGGCCGCGCTCATGCCTGTGCGCAGCATCATCTTGGCGTCGGGATCGCTCAGCTCCAGGCGGACCGGAATGCGCTGGGTGACCTTGACCCAGTTGCCGGTAGCGTTCTGGGCGGGCAGAAGCGAGAAGTCCGCTCCGGTGCCGGCGCCGATAGCCTTGACGGTCGCTTCGAAGGTCCTGCCCGGATAGGTGTCGACCACGATTTCTGCCTTCTGGCCCGGCTTCATATTGGTCAGCTGTGTTTCCTTGAAATTGGCGTCGATCCAGGTATCGCCGGTCTCGACCAGCGAGAACAGCGGCGTGCCGGAGCCGACATACTGGCCGACCTTGAAGGACGCGGCCTGGTAGACGACGCCATCGGCAGGCGCCTTCACGGTGGTCTGCGCCAGGTCGTAGGCAGCCTTGTCGCGCGCTGCGAGCGCCGACATCACGGTCGGATGTTTGTCGGTCTCGATATCGGGATTGCCGCCCAGCGCCGCCTTGGCGCTGACGATGCCCTGTTGGGCGACGGCAAGCTGCTGCTTTGCCTTATCGAGATCGTTCCTGGCCTCATCGAGCGAAGACTTGGCGTTGATGCCTTTCTGGGCGAGATCGGCGGCACGGTCGTATTGCGACTGGGCATAGGCAACTTCGCTGCTGGCGGATTTCTCCTGCGCCATGGCCTGGCTGTAGGCGGCGCGCAGCTGTTCGACGTTGAGCCGCGCGGCGGCCACCGCCGCGTCGGCCTGCGCAAGTGCGATTCGGTAAGGCTCGGGGTCAATGGCGAAGAGAAGATCGCCTTGCTTCACCCTCTGATTGTCCGAGATCGCAACCTGAACGATGCGGCCCGCCGTGTCCGAGGCGATCGATACCTTGGCCTGCTGCAGGTTGGCGTTCTCCGTCTCCTGGTAGCGCCCTCCAGTGACCCAGACATAGCCGCCACCAATGACCAACGCCGCCGGCAGTGCGAACATCAACAAGAAGCGGCCGAGACGGCGCTTCTTCTTTGGCACCGGCGCCGGCTCTGCCGGAGGTGTCATTGTAACAGGGGCCGCGGCCGGCTGCTGCGGCGCTTCCATTTCCACTTTGGCGGCGTTTTCGTCGACCTTGGCTACCGCGTTCATGCTGCTGCGCCTTCCGTATTCTTGACCTTGTCGCAGGACGGTGAATCGCCATCCGCGAGATTCTGTGCCATCGCATCCAATGCCCTGATCAGGACGCGGCGATCGTCCGGCGAAACGCCGGTCAGCGACTCCTCATAGACTTCGCCGGCGAGGCTCTTGACCTCCGCATACGCGGCACTTGCCTTGGGAGTTGGGAAGATCATGCGCACGCGGCGGTCGGCGGCGTCGGAGCGGCGCTCGATCCAGCCGCCCTCCTCCATCCGGTCAACCAGCCGCGAGACGCTGATCGGCTCGATTTCAAGCAGTTCAGCAAGCCGCGCCTGCGAAACGCCCGCTTCCTTGGCGACGCGAACCATCAGGCGCCATTGCGCCGAGGACAGGCCAAGGCCGCTGGCGCGCGCTTCGAAGCGCTTTCGCATCAGCCGCTGCACGTCGTGGATCAAAAATCCCAATCTGTCTACGCCTTCGGAAACCATGAGTGGCATATATAATAAGCGTGCTTATCATTCAAGTCCGGCATTGTTCCAGAAGCCAGCAAACGTGCATGGCAGCCGTGCAGCACAATCATGGCTGCGTCCGATGATTTTCGGCTGCCGCTACACCCATCACAAGCGGTTACGGATCAGCATGGTGACAACGAAGAAGGCGCCGAGCGAGCTGGTGATGATGCCGATCGGCAGTTCCTGCGGCGGCAGCAATGTGCGTGCCAGAAGGTCGCTTGCCAGCAACAGGACCGCCCCGAACAGCGCGCAACTTACGATCAGGCGCAGATGCAGCGGACCAGCCAGCGGCCGCGACAGATGCGGGATCATGAGGCCGACGAAGCCGATGACGCCGGCGACCGAAACCAGGATCGCGGTCGAAAACGCGGCGACCAGAAACGTCGTCCGTCGCATTCGCGCCACCGGCACGCCAAGACTTTCGGCGGCATTTTCGCCGGCCAGGAAAGCGTCCAGCCGGCGATGATTCCACAGCCCGTACGCCGCAATCGTGCCGGCCCCAAGCGCACCTAGCCAGATATTGTCCCACCGCGCCAGGCCGAGCCCGCCCATCGTCCAGAACAGCACCGAATGGGCGGCGCGCTGGTCACCGGCAAAGACCAGGTAATTGGTCAATGCGGTGAACATGAAGGAGACCGCAAGTCCGGCGAGGATCAGCCGTTCGGGGCCTTGTCCCCTCACCCGCGCAACCAGCAAAAGCACAACGCAAGCCGCCAGAATACCGCCGGTGAACGCGGCGATCGGTAGCGTCCAGATCCCGAAACTGTCGCCGAAGACGGTGATGACGGAGACAGCGCCGGCGGCGGCTCCCGACGAGAGACCGAACAGGAACGGATCGGCAAGATCGTTGCGCGTCACCGTCTGCAACAGCGCGCCGACCACGCCCAGGCCGCCGCCGAGACAGATGGCCAGGATGGTGCGCGGCAATCTGAGGTCGACGACGATCCTGCCGACCGGGCCGGACACGTCATGCCCCTTCAATCCGATCGCATGGCCAAGTGCTGCAACGACGTCGCCCAGCGGGATCATCGTCGAACCATAGGCGATCGATAGCAGCGCGAGCGCGGCCATAGCCGACGCGGCCGCCATCATGGCCAATACGAATGCCTTGTGCCGCAAAGTCATCTTCCCGGTTAAAATGCTTCCGGATGCATCGCCCTGGCGATCTTGCCGATCGCTTCGATGTTGGCCGGTCCGGGTGTCAGTTCGGCATAGCGAAGCGCCACGAAGCGTTCGTTCTTGACCGCGTCTATCTCCTTCATTGCCGGATGCGCTTTCAGGAAATCGAGCAGCTTCCGGTAGCCGCCGCCATCCTGATAGTCGAGCAGGATGAGGAATTGCGGATTGCGCGAGGCCACCGTCTCCCAATCCGTGTTGCCCCAGCTGGTGTCCATGTCGGCCATGATGTTGTCGCCGCCGGCCGCGGAAATCATGGCGTTGGGAATGGCGAACTTGCCTGATGTGAACGGCTTGTCCTCGCCGGAATCATAGAGGAAGACGCGCGTTCCCCTGCGGTCGCCGACCTTTGCGGCGATTTCGGCGAGCTGCGCCTTCCAGCCGGAGACGAGCTTATCCGCTTCGGCCTCCTTGCCGAAGATCTTGCCCAGCTTCTCGACATCGCCATAGAGCAGGTCCATCGAAGCGGCAGGCCGGTTCTTGTCGAGATGGACGCAGCTTTCCGTCAGCACCAGGGTCTTGATGCCGTGTGGCGCCAGCGTATCGGGCGTCACCTCGCCGCCCGGCTTCATGCCGTAATACCAGCCGGCGAAGAAGAAGTCGGGCTCGACAGCGACCAGGTTTTCCAGCGTCGGATATTTGGGCGCCAGTTCCGGGATCGAGCCTTGCTCGGCCTTGAATTCGGGGCCGACCTTGTACCATCCGGTGATGCCGGTCAGGCCGACGATCGACGGCTGCAGCTTCAGGGCGAAGGCCATCTCGGCCATGTTGAGATCGTGAATGACAGCGCGCTTTGGAGGCGCGTCGAAGGTCAGCGACTTGCCGCAGCTGTCGACCGTCACCGGAAAGGCGAAGGCCGTAGAGGCCAGCAGGGAGAAGGCAAGAGATACGGCAAGGCGTTTCACGGATGTTGCTCCTTCGTTGCACGGGAATTGGATCTGCGCTCACGAAGATGCGCGGCACGGTTCGGAACCTCGAACACCGTCAGCTCGCGGTCCTCCGTCGGGTGGCGCAACCTAAAGACGTCGACACCGAAGATCTCGCGGATCAGCTGCTGAGTGAGTGCTTCGCGTGGCGGCGCCAGCACATGCAACCGGCCATGGCCCATCACCGCGACCCTGGTGGCGAAAGGCGTCACCAGCGCCAGATCGTGCAGCACCGCGATCACGGTCATGCCGAGGCCTGCAACCAGTTCGAGCAACTCGCTGCGCGCCCGCGGGTCGAGATGGTTGGTCGGCTCGTCGAGGAACAGGATCTTCGGCTCCTGTGCGATGGCGCGGGCAAGCTGGGCGCGCTGGCGCTCGCCGCCCGACAGCGAGCCGATGGTGCGGCCAAGCAGCGGCAACAGCCCGGTCCGGCGCAGCGCCTCGACGACAATGTCGCGTTCCTCGCTCCTGTGCCTGCGGCCGGTATGCGGAACCCGGCCGAGCTCGACATAATCGATCACCGCCAGCCGTGGATCCGGTTGATCGGTCTGGCCGACGACGGCGATGTGCAGCGCCCGCTCGGCGGTCGAAATCCTGTCCAGCAGGCGCCCGGTGAGCTTCACTTCGCCCGAACTCGGCCGCAGCATGCCCGACAGCATGCGCAGCAATGTCGTCTTGCCGGCGCCGTTGGGACCGATGATGGCGAGACGGTCGCCCGCCGCCACCGAAAGGCTGACCGGATGCACCAGATGCAGGCCATCCGCCGCCGCGGCCAGGTCGCGGGCCTCGAGAAGCGGCGCGGTCATGGGCAATTCCTTGCAGGGCCTGCCGGAATACGGGCCAGCGTCTTGCTTGCCAATCCTGCCGGACGCTGGCCTGAATTCACCTCGGTGGCGATATCGCGGCAAAGCGTGCACACGATGATGCGATGCATGGGAATGCAGTGAATGCGATCGATGGAGCCGTCCAACTTCCGTCACTTTCAAAAATGGCGACGGAAGGAAGCTGGCTTGAACCGGTCGACAAGACCGAACCCCGCGTCTCCTCCCGGCACACCCCGTCCGGTCAACCCATGCAGATGGCAGGTCTCCTGGCTCGCGGGTCGTTGCGCCATCCTGCCTTCCCAGCCTTGCCGGCCAGTGGCTTCTCGGATTTTGCTCGCCGCTTACAGTTGCGGGGGCAGCCATGGCTTCGACCCGAAAATCGGGCCTCACCATGTTCCCTTTTCACCCCTCGCCTTGCGGCGCGGGGACCATCACGAGTCGCAGCCTAGGATGCAGGCAGCGTCGAGGCAAGGTCGATGCATGTTCTGTTATAACGATACAAACGTGTGGTCAATCACTATCGCGCGCCACCAGTTCCAGCGGCCAGACCTCGCGAATGATCTCTGGCCCTTTCGCGCCGGCGAAAGCCGGGAGCGAGGCGAGCAGGATTTCGCCGAGCCGCCGCCCCATCGGGTCAAGGCTCGGACGAAAGCCGGTCAGCGCCGGCGAGAAATAACGGCAGAGCGGCGTGTCGACGATGACGATCACCGCGACATCCTGCCCGGGCTTGATCCCCATTTCGGCGAGCGCTTTGCAGCCGCCGAGCGCCATCGAGTCGTTGTTGAAGATAATCGCGGTCGGCGGATCCTTCGACCGCATGACTTGCGGTGTCACCGCGTAGCCACCGGCTTCGTTGATAAAACCGTCCACAATCAGGCCGGGATCGACTTCGATGCCGTGCCGCCGCAGCGCCTTGCAATAACCCTCCAGAAACAGATAACCGAAATTCAGGTCAAGCGACGGCCGGATGGCGGCGATGCGGCGGTGGCCACGCGCAACCAGCCGGTCGACCGCATCGGCGCCCGCCTTCTCGAAATCCAGATCCAGAGAGGGATAGCTGTCGTCGCCGGACCGGCTTCGGCCGAGCGTCGCGAAGGGAAAGCCGGCCTTGCTCAGATAGTCGATGCGATCGTCCTCGCGCCGCGTCCAGGCCAGTACGACGGCATCGGCACGACGCGTCTCGACGACGCGGCGCAGCCGCTCCTGTTGATAATCCGCCGGCGCGCCCATGACGATGATCAGGTCCAGCCCGCACTCGGCCAATGTCGCTTGCAGTCCGGTGAGGAACGGAATGAAGAACGGCTCGCCATACTGCTGGTCGCCCGGATGCGGCTGCAGCATGAAAGCCACGGCATGGGTGGTGCCGCGGCGTAAGTTCCTGCCCGAGTGGTTCGGTGAATAATTGAGCTTCCGGGCCGCCTCGAGCACGCGCTGGCGTGTCTCGGCGTTCACGTCGGCGCGCCCGTTAAGCGCGCGCGAGACTGTACCGATCGAAATGTTCAGGTGCCGCGCAAGATCGTGAATGCTGGACGCCAAGACCTCCCCCTCCTGCTTCTGGCTAGCACCAGCCGGTCGTGCGGCCAAGGCGTTTCAGAGCCGACGGTACAAATCCGATTGACAATATATGCCATCGGGTGTGTCATCGTAAACGTTTACGGAAGTCATTTACGGACTGCCGTGGGTGCCAGCCAGGAGGGGTTGGCCGGAGGAGCGCTGGATGATGCACGTCGTCCTGGTCGGGTGCGGAGCCATGAGCAAAACCTGGCTCGAGGCCATCAGCCAATCCCCTGCCGTCAAGATCGTCGGTCTCGTCGACCTCGACGCCGACAGGGCGCGCCAGCGGGCACGCGAATACGACCTCGCCGGGGTCGCGATCGGGACCGATCTCGACGTCGTTCTCTCCCAGACCAGACCCGATGCGGTGTTCGACGTGGTCGTGCCTGCCGCCCGTCGCGCCGTGGCGAATTCGGCCTTTGCCCATGGCTGTCATCTGTTGACGGAAAAGCCGCTGGCCGACAGCCCGGACAATGCGCGCGCCATCATCGACGATGCGCGGCGCGCCCGGCGCATCCATGCCGTGGTGCAGAACCGCCGCTACGTCGCCAACGTCCGGCGCATCCGGCGCTTCCTCGGCTCCGGCGCCATCGGCGCTGCGACCAGCATCCATGCCGATTTTTTCATTGCGCCGCATTTCGGCGGTTTCCGCGAAGGCATGCGCCATGTGCTGCTGCTCGACATGGCGATCCATACATTCGACGCCGCCCGCTACATGGTCGATGGCGAGCCGACCGAAGTGTATTGCCGGGAATGGGAGCCGGCCAATTCCTGGTACCGGCAGGGATCGTCGGCAAGCGCCACCTTCGAGCTCGGCCAGGGCAAGATGTTCACCTATCGCGGCAGTTGGTGCGCCGACGGTTTCCGCACCAGTTGGGAAGGCAGTTGGCGCATCGTCGGCGAACGCGGCAGCCTGACCTGGGATGGTCATGACGAGTTGAAGGCCGAAGCCGTGCTGCCGGAACGCGAAGGCCTGCTCGACAAGGTCGTGTCGGTAGCGGTGCCGCCGCTCGACCCTGCCGACCGCATCGGCGGGCATCTCGGCGTCATGGAAGATTTCGTCCGCGCCGTGGAAACCGGCACCGAGCCGGAGACGCGCGGCGCCGACAATATCAAGAGCCTGGCCATGGTTTTCGCGGCGATCGAAAGCGCCGAGACCGGGCGCCGGATCGAAATCCCCAGGCAGGAAGGATGACCATGGCGGACCCGCTTCTCGACATCAGGATCGGCACCATGGTGCGGGCCAATCTCGAAGACCCGGCCGCCTATGTCAGGCAGATCCTGCCGCTCGGTTTCGAGAGCGTCCAGCCCTTCTTCTGGCAGACGCTGGGCGGCAAGGACCTGGGGCGGCTCGCCGGCGAGATCCGCGACGCGATCGGCGATGCCGATGTCAGCGTCAGCTCGATCGGCGTGTTCGGCAATCCACTCGAGAGCGGCGACACCGACCGCGGCGTGCTCAAGGCCTGGGAAACGGCGATCGACAGCGCGCATCTGTTCGGCACCAATCTGGTCAGCGGTTTTACCGGCCGCATCCGCGGCAAGCCGCTGACCGACAGCCTGCCGCGCTACCGCGAAGTCTGGGGCGAATTGGCCAAACGCGCGGCCGACAAGGGCGTGCGCATCGCCTTCGAGAATTGCGCCATGGATGGCAACTGGGCCGCCGGCGACTGGAACATCGCCCATAATCCGGACGCCTGGGAACTGATGTTCAACGAATTGCCGGATGAGAATCTGGGTCTGGAATGGGAGCCCTGCCATCAGTTGGTCTATCTGATCGACCCGATCCCGCAGATCCGCAAATGGGCGCATCGCATCTTCCATGTCCACGGCAAGGACGCGACGGTGCGCTGGGATGTCATACGCGAGCACGGCGTCTTCGGCCGCCTGCCCTTCGTGCAGATGCGCACGCCCGGCTTCGGCGACAGCGACTGGACGCGGGTGATCAGCGAATTGCGGCTGGCCGGATACAAGGGCGCCATCGACATCGAAGGTTGGCACGACCCGGTCTATCGCGACGATCTTGAAATGACAGGCCAGGTCCGCGCGCTGGAATACCTCCAGCAATGCAGGGGAGGCCTGAGCTACCTGCCGAACCCGACGTGAGGATTGGCCGGCGGGAGGAGCCGGACGGGATTGCCGAAGCAGATGTCGAAACCCTCGCTCGCGAGGACAAAAGGGAGGAACGTGCATGAGCATCGCCAAGAGAACGACACTTCTGCGCACGACCGTGGTGGCGACCGCCACGGCGCTCGCCGCCGCCATCTCCACCTTGCCGGCACAGGCGCTCGACGCGCAATGGTGCAAGGACGTCCACATCCGTTTCTTCGTCGGCGGCGCCGAGGGCGACGCTTTCGGCACCATTGTCTACAATGGCGCCAAGCAGGCTGCGGCCGATCTCGGACCGAAAGTGGATTACATCTTCTCAGGCTGGGACATCGAAAAAATGGTCCAGCAGCTGCGCGAGGCGGTCGCCGTCAAGCCCAACGGTATTGCCATGATGGGCCACCCCGGCGACGCCGCCATCATGCCGCTGGCCGAACAGGCGCATAAGGACGGCATCAAGATGATGTACCAGAACGTGCCGGTGCCGACGGTGGTGACGGCCTTCGGCGGCGGCTATGTCGGCGCGCAGCAGGAACAGCAGGGCCGCGCGCTCGGCGCGGAAGCCTTCAAGCTGGCCAAGCTCAAGGCCGGTGACAAGGCGATCATGATCGGCCCGTTCGAGAACGAGAGCCGCGGCGCCCGCGAGCGAGGAACCGTCTCCGCCTTGAAAGAGGCCGGCATCGATGTCGTTCAAATCAATTCCGCAACCGAATGGGCAGCCGATCCGAATCTGGCGATCCCGGTGATCACCGCCGCCTTGCTCAACAACCCCGGCGTGAAGGCCGTCGGCTACCCCGGCGGACAGATGCTCGGCAACGTCCAGACCTATATGACGGCGGCGGGCCGGAAGCCGGGCGACATCTTCAATTTCGGCTTCGACACCAGCCCGCAGATCGTGGAAGCCTTCAAGGGCGGCTGGGTGCAACTGACCGCCGACCAGCAGCCGTTCATGCAGGGCTATCTGCCGATCCTCAGCCTCTGCCAGCAAGTGGTGCTGGGGCTGGCACCGATGAATGTCGATACCGGCGCCGGCTTCGTCACGCCTGAGAATTACAAGATCGTCGCCGAACTGGCCAAGCAGGCACTGCGCTGACCTCCCAAGCCGCCGGCCGGGGGCTCAGGCCCGGCCGGCGGGACCGCCGGCGAGGCCCGGCATGCGACAAGCAAGCGAGGACCCGATGGCCGAACGCATCATCGAACTGCGCGACATCACGAAATCCTACGGCCAGGTTTACGCGCTTGGCGGGGTCAATCTCAGCGTCGACCGCGGCGAGGTGGTCGGACTGATCGGCGACAATGGCGCCGGCAAGTCGACGCTGATCAAGATCCTCGCCGGCGCGGTCAAGCCGACCAACGGCGAGATCCTCGTTCGCGGCAAGCCGGTCACCGGCTGGAACGCGGCGCGCTCGCGCGACGCCGGCATCGAGACCGTGTTCCAGGACCGGGCGCTGGCCGTGCAGCAGACCATCGTGCGCAATATCTTCATGGGACGCGAACTCACCGGCTTCCTCGGCTGGCTGAAAGTCGGCACCGAAATCAGGGAGGCGAGCCGGCTTATGCGCGAGATCGGCTTCACTTCGAAAGTGTTCACACCGCAGTCCGTCGTCGGCCAGCTTTCCGGCGGCGAGCGCCAGGGCGTGGCGATCGCGCGCGCCATCTACAAGCAGGCCGACCTGATCATCCTCGACGAGCCGACAACGGCTCTGTCGCTGACCGAAACCGCCAAGGTCTTCCACTTCGTGCGCCAGGTGCGGGCGAGCGGGCGCTCGATCCTGTTCATCGGCCACAACATCCACCATGTCTTCGACATCGCCGACCGTTTCGTCGTGCTCGATCGTGGCACTGTGGCGCTGCAGGCCGACAAGCGCGACATCAAGTCGGCCGACACGCTCGTCAATTTCATGGAAGACCTCGCGCATCCCGGCGGACTGCCCGGCTTGGGCGAAGCCCAGCGCGCGGAGGACACAAGGCCATGAGCAACATCGCCGAGCCCAATCGCCAGGCTCCCTCGCCCCATACCGAAATGGGCGAAGCGGCGTGGAAGCACCCGTCGGATCATTTGCTGCGCGGCTTCGTTCTCGACAATCGCGCGGCGCTGGGCACGCTCGGCGTTTTCGTGGTGATGATGGTCGCCTTCACCATCGCCAATCCGACGGTGTTCACCACCTGGTTTCTTTACAGCTCCGTGCTGACCACGCTGCCGGTCGCGCTGTTCGTGGTCGTGCCGCTGGTCTTTGTCGTCACCGCCGGCGAAATCGACCTGTCATTTCCGGCGACGATGGGTTTTGCCTCCTGGGTTTTCGCGCTGGTCGTTCAGGCCGGCTACGATCCCTTCCTCGGCATCGTCGCAGCACTCGCCACCGGCATGCTGCTCGGCTTCCTAGTCGGCGTGCTGGTCGTCTATGGCAGCCTGTCGTCGCTGATCGCCACGCTCGGCATGAACTTCCTGCTGCGCGGGCTGATCCAGATCATCAACGAAGGCAAGTCGACCGCGCTGCCGACGCTCGGGCAAAGCTGGACCTATACGATCTTCTCCAGCCAGGTTTACGGGATTCCGGTACAGATCCTGTGGGCGCTCGCCTTCGTCGTGTTCGCCGCGCTGCTCTACAACCGCCACCGCTTCGGCGCGCAGGTGAAGGTGGTCGGCGACAATCCCGACAGCGCCCAGCAGATGGGCATCGACGTCAAGCGGGTGAAGGTCAAGGTGTTCGTCTTCGTCGGCATCGGGGCCGCGATCGGCGGCACCTTCTCGACGATGATCAACTTCACCTGGTGGCCAACCGCCGGCGACGGCTATCTGTTGCCGGTGCTGGCTTCGGTGTTCGTCGGCGGCACGCCGACCTGGGGCGGCATCGGTACCGTGCTTGGCGGCGCGATCGGCGCGCTGACGGTGGCGTTCATCCAGACCGGCGTCGTCGCTGCCGGCCTCAGCGGCTTCTATGTGCAGTTCTTCAACGGGCTGATCATCATCCTGTCGCTGCTTGGCCACCGCTGGAACCAGGCGCGCTACCGCTGAAACGCTACCCAAGGCCGGCCGTTCGGCGCGACCGTCCGAGCTCAATCCGGTAGCGACAACGGCGGCCGCGCGGACGAGAACGCAGGGCCGGGGTCGTCGATTTACGTCACGCGCAATATCGATCAAACTGATGAAATGCGACGCTTTGGTGCACCCAGTGCACTTTCGCTTGATTTAGTGCACCCTCTGCATTAAATTTGGCGCGATGGAACAGCCACATGCCCACTTTGAAGGTTCTCGACGGCATCAAGATTCAGGTCTTTGCGGATGACCATAACCCGCCTCACTTTCACGCGTTGAAGGGTGAGTATGAAGTCCTGATCAGGATTGGCTCATGGAACGTGTTGCGTGGCCAAATGCGTCGCAAAGACCTCGATGCCGTAATCGCTTGGGCTAACTCGCATGAAGAGGAGTTGCGCAATGAATGGACCCGCCTCAATGGTTGACGATATCGTAACAGTCGGCAATCCGCTCCCCAGGATCGCCTTGGTCACCATGATTGATGGCCGCCGCGTGCGCATCACCTGGCGAGACGGCCGCTCCAATACGGTTGACCTGAATCCAGTGTTGAATAGCCATCGACACTTCATTCCGCTTCGCGACGATGACGAGCTGTTTGGAACCATGCGGGTTAACGAAGACGGCAATGCAATCGAGTGGGACGGGGGAATCGAGTTGTCAGCCGAATGGATCGATACCCTGCCCTCAATTGGTATGGAGAACCGGGAATTCCGCCATATCATGGACGATCTGCTGAAATTCTCGCTTGAGGGGATGGCGCTCCAGTTGGAAATCTCCAGGCGCCAAATTGCCAACTATAGAGGATCGACACCGATCCCCAATTCAATCGCGTTGGCTACTCGATATCTCGCCGAGAAGGCCGGTCAACGATGACCCCGTCTGGAGGCGGATAGGCTCGCTGACTGTTCCAAGCATGCGGCTGCTGGCCGCCAGCGCATCGTGGCTTTGGGTTGTCGGTCGGTCTGTTACATCGAAGCGTCTGGTTTGGCCTCATCGTAACGAGGCACCATGCCCTACCCCATCGGCAGCGCGGGCCAGCGGTCCACGAGGCTGTCGCCCGAAAAGACCGCGATCGATCCGAACTGCTGCAGCACCGCCTCGCTTTGCGTCGGACGCAGGAAGACGTAGTCGCCGGACCTGGTGGTGGCATCGCCGGGCAGGCCCATGAATTGCTGGTTCGAAGAAAGGCCAAGCAGGCCATTGGCCTTCATGCCTTCGGGAAACACCGGTTCGGCCATCCATTTGCCGCCATAGAGATAGCAACCCTTGCGCGGAAACCGGCCGACCGTCTGCAGCAGGCGGGTGACCGCCGGCGGGCCTGGCAGCATCGGCTCGACCACCTTGAGGATCGGCGTGGCGATGAAGGCCGCGGGCTGGAAGCCGTCGAGGCCGGGCGTGTCGAAATCCCCGGGCAGCACGAAGGCCGACCCGATCGACACTTCGTTGGCCATGCCGCCATGGTGAAGCAGTGCCGTCTTCGAGCCGCCGATGTTCAGTATTCGGCGCTGGTCCTCGCCGAGAGCCGCGATGAACGCCGCGGCCCGCTGCGACGCCTCTGCCAGCGCCTTTTTGGGACCGCCGAACAGACCGGGAATGTGCGGCGCGTGCGCCTCGTAGGCCATGACGCCTTCGCAGCGCAGCCGGGCGGGCAGCGCGTTCAATGCCTTCGACAGCGCGCGCGGTTCCGGGAACCCGCCCCGATGCAGCCCGACATCGATCTCGAAAGCGATGCGCAACCCGACGTCCAGTTCGGCGGCCAGAGCGCCGCATTCCGCCAGTCTCTCCTCGCTGTCGATCAGCCAGCAGATACGCGACCAGTCGGCGGTACTGCTTGAAATCGCCTGCTTTGCCGCGCCGACCGGCATCGGCTTGCCGTAGAGCATGTCGGCATCGGGAAAAGCGTCGAGCACGGCCCTTGTGATCGACGGATGAAACGTCATGAAGCGATGGGTGCCGAGCGCCCCGGCGATGTGCGAAAGCAGCGGCAGGCAAGCAAGCGACTTGTCGACCAGCCGCACGGCAAGGCCGGGCGCCAGTCTCTGCTTCACCAGGTCGATGTTGCGGTCCAGCCGGTCGCGGTCGAGCACGAGACAAGGCTGAAAGACGCCGGCCGCCCTCAACGCATCCGACAGCGCGGTGAAATAGCCGCTCATTGGCCGATGCCGAACAGGCCGGCCATGTAGGGCGAGACGAAACGGTTCTCGGGATCGATGTCTCCCCGAACGGCCATGGCATCATCCCAGCGCGGATAGAGCTTTTTGAGATCCGCCGCCTTTAGGCTGTGCATCTTGCCCCAATGCGGCCGGCCGCCATGCCTGCGGAAGATCGGCTCGGCCGCCCGCATGAAGGGCTCAGGGTCGTTGGCGGCATCGTGGTGAATGGCGATCGAGCAGGTCAGACGCTTGTAGAAGGGCGAAAGCCAGAACATGTCGGGTGCCACCGAGCGCACCTCCATCGGAAAATAAACTTCCGGAAAGTGCTTCTCGGTCAGCTCGATGATCTGCGTGATCACCTTCGGCCCCTCCTCGAAGGGCAGATGATACTCCATCTCGTTGAACTTGGTCTGCCGGTCGCTGGCATAGACGTTGAGCCAGTCCTGCACATAATCCTCGGCCGGCACTTTCTTCACGGCGCCGCGGATCAAGGAGCGGCGCAGCCATGGCAGCCGGCGCAGCGCCCTGCTCAGCTTGCGTAGCGTCGCCAGGCCGGCCTCGTCGTGCTCGGTAGGCCTGGTGGTCGGGTTCGCGTCGCTGAGGTCGCTGGCGATGAACTGCGCGTAGCCGGAAAACGGGATGTAGTAGAATTCGGCCGACCGGTGCGCGGCCATCATCGTCTCGAAATCGCGCAGCATGTCGGCGATCGGCAGCACCCACTTGCGGCGGCGCAGCCGGTAGGTCGCGATGTTGTTCAGCGTGACTTCGCTCAAGATGCCGAAGGCGCCGAGAGCGACCCCCATCGCATGGATCATATCCTGGTCGCGGGTCCGATCGAATTCGCGCAACTCGCCCCGCCCGTCCACGATCTGCACCGTCTCCAACTGGGTGTGATAAGCGCCCAGCGTCAGCCCGGAACCATGGGTGGCGGTGCCCAGCGCGCCGCCGATCGCCTGGCGGTCGATGTCGCCCATATTTGGCAGGCCCTGGCCGATGCCGTGCAGCATGTGCATTAGCGGGCCGAGCCGGGTCCCTGCCCGCACCCGCGCGCGATGGCTTTGTATGTCGTGCGAGACCAGCCCCTCGATCTTCTCCAGGGAAACGATCGAGCCTTGCGATGCCACCAGCGCTGTGAAGGAGTGGCCAGCACCCGCCACCCGCAGCGGCCCAGGTGCCGTGCGCACCAGATCGGCAAGCTCGCCGGCGTCGGTTGGAGTGGCGATCAGCTTCGGCTCGGCGCGCACGAAGCCCGACCAGTTGCTCCAGTTCCGCGCGGTGATCGTCGACATCCAGCCGTCCCGTCAGACGCGCCGACGGCGCATAGTGGCCACGAACAGGCCAAGCAGGGCCACGCTGGCAAACGCGCTTGCCGCGGCGAATTCCGGCACGGGCCGGAAATCCTTGCCATTGATGAGCAGCGACGCCGCCACCGGCCCGATCGCCAGGCCGAAGAGCTGTGCGGCCGGCACCAGCAGCACGGCGGTACGCGTCTCGTCGGCCGTGATCGCCAGCCGGATCTGATAGGGTACGATGAACAACAGGATGAAGCCCATGACCAAGGCGGCGATCCAGAATGTCGTCAGGCCAGGTGCGCTGGCAAGAACAAGGGAGGAGACCAGCGCGACGGCACCGATGGCCGTAATGGCAATGCGGTAATCGATGCGCGCCTCGAACACGGTCGCCGTCATCGCGCCCAGGACCTGCGTCGCCAGGCTGGCCGAGACGATCAGACCGACGGTCCAGCTATCAATCCCATATTGCGCACCGAGCGGTTCCAGGAAGGCCCAGATCGCGCCGAAGAACATGAAGTAGCAGAACACCGACAATAGCGCGGTGATCGACGGAACCGTCAGCACATTAGCCAGGTTCTCCCCTTTCGGCAGGTCGGCGTAGTCACCGGGTACGGTGAAAGCGGCCGCCAGCGAGACGACGCAGACGACGGCAAGCACGATGAAGCCGCCGGACGACCCCGCCTCGGGAATGACATAGAGTGCCAAAAGCAGAGCGAGCGCACATTGCGCCAGGGTCTGCAGCGTCACGAAATAGCCGCCGATGCGCTCCGCCCGGCGCGAACGGGCGATCAGTTCAGTGGCGATCGCGACCAGGCCGCCCTCAGCCAGCCCGGCGATGGCGCGGGCGGCGATCAACGCATTGGCGCTTGCGGCATGGGCGGTCCATACATTCGCCAGGGCCAGCAGGATCAAAAGGACGGCGCTTTTCCAGCGCATGTTGCGCGCGGAAAGCAGCATCGCCACCACGGCTGAACCGACGGCGATCGCGATCATCTCCGCCGTGGCGACCAGCGCCAGTTCATCGCCGCTGACATGGCCCTCGGTGTAGAGCGCGCCAAGCAGCACGGGCTGAAGCCCGAGGATCAGCAGCCCGACCGAGCCGATCCATAATGCGGAGCCGAGCTCGACGCCGGTCGGGTTGCCGACCAGCCAATCGCCATTTTCCGCTTGTACGGCTTGCGTCGCAGTCACGAGGCGCCTCCCAACGTCCTTGCAGTGCGATAAAAAAGCTGACAACTTGTCAGCATTACGAAACTGATACTTGATCATGTTTCTTGTCAACCGGGAATTTTGAAGCTCTCGCGAGAGATTGGGCGCATGGCGGAAGCAAGGCGGATGGCGACGGCGCCGAGGCGCAGGCCCAAGCAGGAGCGGAGCCGCGAACGCATCGACGCGATCCTTTCGACGACCATGCGGCTGATCGGCGAAAAGGGCATCGACGCGGTGACGATGAAGGAAGTGGGCGCACTGGCGGGCGGACCGATCGCCACCGTCTACCATTATTTCCCCAACAAATCGGCGATCCTGGCGATGCTCTATGAGCGCTTCTCGGAGGAAAGCCGCGCACGCTTCGGCGAGATCATCGCCGAAATAAGTGGGCTTGAGGACGTGACGGCTGCCGCGGACCGCATGATCGAGGACTATTACCGGCGCGTGGCCGACGACCCGGCCATCCAGGATCTGCAGAACGCGATACAGGCTGACAAGGCGCTGCAGAACCTCGACATTGCTGAGACAAGGCACCAGGCCAAGATGTTCTGCGACCACGTCGCTCCGATGCTGCGGCCCGACCGGCGCGAAGACTTCGCGCGCGTGGTGTTCCTGATCTTCCAGCTTGCCGGCGGCGTCGTGCGGCTAGCGCTGACGCAGGACGAGAAGGAAGGCCGCCGCACGATCGACGACTACAGGTCCATCATCCATACGCAGCTGAGATTGTTTCTGTAGTTTTCGGCGGCGGCTTTCGCGCCCCTCTCCCGTGACATCGACACGTCTTGCGTATCGAAGTATCGGGCGGCAGGATCTCTGACCGATAGCGGCAAAGCACCCCTCCGCGCCTTGTTTTGCCGTCGATTGCGGGAGGAACCGGCGCATTTCGCATGAAAGGCCAGCGGCAACTGGCACGTTCTGCGAGCGGGCTTTCGCGGAAAACAAAATTTCGCGCCGCTGTCCGCTCGCGCGCGCCTTGACTCTCGCCAGCCAGCAGCCTATTTCACCGCCACGTTAGCACTCGCCCTGGGTGAGTGCTAACCACAGGTCCGGTACCGCCGGGCTTTGTAGATTGTCCGGCTTCGCCGGACGGAGGAACTGTTTCTCACCGTTCTCATCGAGGAAGAAAACATGGCAAAGTCGAAGTTCCGCCCGCTTCATGACCGCGTGGTCGTACGTCGGGTCGAATCCGAATCCAAGACCGCCGGCGGGATCATCATCCCCGACACGGCGAAGGAAAAGCCGCAGGAAGGCGAGATCATCGCCGTCGGCTCCGGCGCCCGCGACGAAGCTGGCAAGCTCGTGCCCCTGGACGTCAAGGCTGGCGACCGCATCCTGTTCGGCAAGTGGTCGGGCACCGAAGTCAAGCTCAATGGCGAAGACCTTCTGATCATGAAGGAATCCGACATTATGGGCATCATCGGCTGAATATCGGCCTTCCCATCAACTGAATCTTAAATCTTCGGGCTCGATCCGAGCCCCTGCCAGGAGTTGAACATGGCTGCCAAAGACGTAAAATTCTCCCGCGACGCCCGTGAGCGCATGCTGCGCGGCGTCAACATCCTCGCCGACGCGGTGAAGGTCACGCTCGGCCCCAAAGGCCGCAACGTCGTCATCGACAAGTCGTTCGGCGCACCGCGCATCACCAAGGACGGCGTCACCGTCGCCAAGGAAATCGAACTTGAGGACAAGTTCGAGAACATGGGCGCGCAGATGGTCCGCGAAGTCGCTTCGAAGACCAACGACATCGCCGGCGACGGCACCACGACCGCGACCGTTCTGGCGCAGTCGATCGTCCAGGAAGGCCACAAGGCGGTTGCCGCCGGCATGAACCCGATGGACCTGAAGCGCGGCATCGACCTGGCCGTGACCGAAGTGGTCGCAGCTCTCGGCAAGGCCGCCAAGAAGATCAAGACCTCCGAGGAAGTCGCCCAGGTCGGCACCATCTCGGCCAATGGCGACGAGTCGGTCGGCAAGATGATCGCGGAAGCGATGCAGAAGGTCGGCAACGAAGGCGTCATCACCGTCGAGGAAGCCAAGACCGCCGAGACCGAGCTGGAAGTCGTCGAAGGCATGCAGTTCGACCGCGGCTATCTCTCGCCCTACTTCGTCACCAACCCCGACAAGATGGTTGCCGATCTCGAGGACGCCTACATCCTGCTCCACGAGAAGAAGCTCTCCAATCTGCAGGCCATGCTGCCGGTCCTGGAAGCGGTCGTGCAGACCTCCAAGCCGCTGCTCATCATCTCGGAAGACGTCGAAGGCGAGGCCTTGGCCACGCTGGTCGTCAACAAGCTGCGCGGTGGCCTGAAGATCGCCGCCGTCAAGGCTCCGGGCTTCGGTGATCGCCGCAAGGCCATGCTGGAAGACATCGCCATCCTCACTGGTGGCCAGGTCATCTCCGAAGACCTCGGCATCAAGCTCGAGAATGTCGGCCTCAACATGCTCGGCCGCGCCAAGAAGGTGTCGATCTCGAAGGAGAACACCACCATCGTCGACGGCGCCGGCAAGAAGGCCGAGATCCAGGGCCGCGTTGCCCAGATCAAGCAGCAGATCGAGGAGACCACCTCGGACTACGACAAGGAGAAGCTGCAGGAGCGTCTGGCCAAGCTCGCCGGCGGTGTTGCCGTTATCCGCGTCGGCGGTGCGACCGAAGTGGAAGTGAAGGAAAAGAAGGACCGCGTCGATGACGCCCTCAACGCGACCCGCGCGGCCGTGGAAGAAGGCATCGTTGCCGGCGGTGGCGTGGCCCTGCTGCGCGCTTCGGGCAACCTCAAGGCCACCGGCGTCAACTCCGACCAGGCCGCCGGCATCAACATCGTTCGCCGCGCACTGCAGGCCCCGGCCCGTCAGATCGCTGCCAACGCCGGTGCGGAAGCATCGATCGTTGCTGGCAAGATCCTCGAGAACAAGGGCGCGACCTTCGGCTACAACGCCCAGACCGGCGAATATGGCGACATGATCGCCATGGGTATCGTCGATCCGGTCAAGGTCGTGCGTACGGCTCTCCAGGACGCGGCCTCGGTCGCCGGCCTGCTGGTCACCACCGAAGCCATGATCGCGGAGGCTCCGAAGAAGGAGTCGGCTGGCGGCGGCATGCCTGGCGGCATGGGCGGCGGCGGCATGGGCGGTATGGGCGGCATGGACTTCTAATCCAGCCATCTGCTTTATGCATGCGGAAAGGGCGGCAGCGATGCCGCCCTTTTCTTTGCACATTCAGGCTTTGCTTCAGCGTAGTCGGTTGGAACCAGCGTCAGACAGCAGTGCTCTCCGCTTGCCGCGTCGCCTTGCCGGCGAGGACTGCCTGCTCGATCAGGGTAGCCACCTCATCGGCCACGACGTTGATCGATGAGCGATCGCGGGTGGCGCGGGCAATCACCATCAGGCCTTCCAGCGAGGACTCGACCAACAGCGCCAGCGCCCGTGCGCGGCGCTCGACCACCCCTGCCCTGACAAACGCCTGGCGCAGCAGGCCGATCCACTGCTCGAAAGCGGAGCGGCAGATTTCCTCCAAGTCCGGCACGTCGTTCGGCGCATCGAGCACGACCGGCGCGATCGGGCAGCCGAGCGAGAATTCGTTGTCCTCCAGCATGCGAGCGACCGACTGGTAAATGTGGTGAACGGCAACCGCCGGATCGCTTTCCGCCGCCAGCTCGGCGCCAAGCCTCTCAGTCACCTCAGCCACGCTGGCGCGCGTCACTTCGACGACCAGCTGATCCTTGCCACCGGGAAAGTGGAAATAGAGCGAGCCGCGCGGGGCGCCGCTGGCGCTCAGTATGTCATTGAGCGAAGTGCCGTGATAGCCGCGCCGCCTGAGCAGCAATCCGGTCGTTTCGAGTATGCGGGCTCTCGTATCGTTCGCCATGTCAACCTCTGTCAGGAGAGATCCTTATAAGCCTTGCCAGAAATATGACAACTGGTCTACATAATATGTAGATCAGTCTATATAATCGAGAGCCGAAATGCGCAGCTATCGTCTTGAGGGTTTGGGCGGAACCGAATGTCTGGTGATGCGGGAAGAGGTGCGACCGGAGCCAAGTCCCCAGGAGATCGTGGTGCGGGTGCGCGCCACCTCGCTCAACCGACGCGATACGATGATCCTCAATGGCACCTACCCCCTGACACCGCGCCGCGGGATCGTTCCGCTCAGCGACGGCGCCGGCCAGGTCGTCGCCATCGGCGATGATGTCACACGCTTTGCCGTCGGCGACCGTGTCACCGGCAGCTATTTCGCCCGCTGGATCGATGGCCGCATCAATGCCGGACTGATCGACCAGCTCGGCTGCACGCTGGATGGCATGCTCGGCGAGTACGCCGTGCTTGACGAGCAATGGGCGGTGCGACTTCCCGAGCATCTCGACTGGCGCGAGGCGGCAACGCTGAGCTGCGCCGGCCTGACAGCCTGGAACGCACTGACCGGGGCGGAGATTCCCAAGCCTGGCCAATGGGTTCTGGTCATAGGCTCGGGCGGCGTCTCGCTGTTCGCGTTGCAGTTCGCCAAGCTGCTCGGCTGCCGCGTCGTCGCCGTCACCTCTCGCGCCGAGAAGGTCGGCAAGCTGCGGGCGATGGGGGCCGACCTCGTCGTGTCCTCGACCGACATGCCGGAATGGGGGGCGATGGTGCGTGGCGAAACCGGCGGTATCGACCTTACCGTCGAAACCGGCGGCCCGCCGACCTTCGCGCAGTCGCTGATCGCCAGCGCGCTTTACGGGCGCATCGTGCTGCTCACCATTCAGGATGCGAAGGGCGCAACGGTGCAGATCCCGGGCGCCGTCTATCAGCGCAGCCTCGTCACAATCGGCCGTCTGTTCGTCGGCAGCCGCGCAAACCTCGAAACGATGCTCAACGCCGTCTCGGCGCACCGGTTGAGACCGGTCATCGACAAGGTCTTCCCCTTCGCCGAGGCCCGCGACGCCTACCGCTATTTCCAGCAAGGCGACGTGTTCGGGAAGGTCGTCATCGACGGAGCCTGATCTTTCACATCGATCGAACCAGAAGGGAGAACAGCAATGACAATTCGTGAAGCTTCGGCCGAGTGGCAAGGCACGCTGAGGGAAGGTTCAGGCCGGCTGCGGCTCGGCAGTGGTGTGTTCGAAGGCGCCTATTCCTTTCCGTCGCGTTTCGAGAACGGCCCCGGCACCAACCCGGAAGAACTGATTGCGGCCGCGCATGCCGGCTGCTTCTCGATGGCGCTGACCTTCATCCTTGGCCAGGGAGGTCATATTCCCCGGGACATCCGCACCATCGCCAGGGTGCACCTCGGAGCGACGGAGGCCGGGCCGACCATCACCCGCATCGACCTTGAAACGGCGGTGGACGTCGCGGGGCTCGCCGAAGACCAGTTCGAGCGCCTTGCCCAGTCCGCCAAGGCGAGCTGTCTCGTTTCGCGCGCGCTGGCCGGCGTGGCCCAGATCAACCTCAAGGCGACCCTCGTGGGTACCGCCGCGCAACAATAAATCAGGAGAAGCACGAGATGAGCAGCATCATGGACAGCCATCCAGAGTCGCGGCGGACAGCCGAGATCATGCGGCGCTTCAACGATGTGTTCCAGTTGCACGAACCGTCGGCGCTCGCCGAGCTGGTGGGCGAAGACTGCGTGATTGAAAACACCGTGCCGGCACCGGACGGTGCGCGCCATGCCGGCAAGGCGGCCTGCGTCGGGCTATGGACGGCGATCGCGACCCAGCCCGGCACGCGCTTCGACATCGAGGAGACCTTCGTCGCCGGCGAGCGGGCGACGATCCGCTGGCGCTACTGGATGGCGGACGGCAATTCGCTGCGCGGCGTCAATCTGATGCGCGTCGAGGGCGGGCGGATCGTCGAGGCGATGGGCTACGTCAAGGGATAGGCCGGCTTCACCATATGAGTTACTCCTAATACACATCGGTTTGTGCTAGGAATAGAGTCCGACCGCCATTCGACGATCGAGAAAGACCATAGGGAGGACTAATGTCATGAACATCAGAACCGCCTGCTTTGGAGCACTCGCGTTGACCGTTCTCAGCGGCACGGCACTTGCCGGAGCGCTCGACTCGCCCAAGATGATGGAACCGTTCTTCACCGATGCGAGCATGAAGACGATGAAATCCGACGCCGAGATGAAAGCCGCCTGGGCAAAAATGTCCAAGGACGACCAAGCCATGATGATGAAGGAATGTCAGGATGCGGCGATGAGCAAGCCGTATGCCCCGTTCTGCGAAAAATTGAAGGCGCTCGGCGGCGCGAACAAATGATTGCCGGCTAGTCCGGAGTTGAAGAACAAAAGAAGGCGGGCCAAGGCTCGCCTTCTCATTGTTCGGCATCGATTTCGTGCCAAGGCGAGGCGAACGAATTCTACCTGTCCGCCAGCGCAAGCTTGGCGCCGAGCATGACGAAAGCGCCGGCGAACGTGCGGCGCATCCAGGTCAGCACCCTCGGCCGCGACGCGACATGGCTGCGGATCGAGGCGGCGAAGATGCCATAGCCGACGAAGATGACGAAGGTCAAAAGCATGAAGACGCTGCTCAGTTCCAGCATCTTCGACAGCGCGTGCGGCTCGGTCGTGCTGACGAACTGCGGCAGGAAGGCAAAGAAGAAGATCGACAGCTTCGGGTTGAGCACATTGACGAGGATGCCTCTCGCAATCACCTTGCCGGTGGAGCGCGGCGCGACATTGTCCTCGACGTTCAGACCACCCCTCTCCTTCAGCGTGTTCCAGGCCATGTAAAGGAGGTAGGCGACGCCCAGATATTTCAGCGTCTCGAAGGCGACCGCGCTGGTGTGCAGGAGCGCGGCGAGGCCGGTGATGGCGGCAGCCATATGCGGGATGATGCCGAGCGTGCAGCCGAAAGCGGCGACGATTGAGGCGCGGGCGCCGCGGGAAAGCCCGGCGCTCAGCGTGTAGAGGACGCCGGTGCCGGGCGAAGCCACCACGATCAGCGACGTCAACAAGAATTCGATGCTCACGATTTGGTCCTCCGCTGTGCTGCCCGGCGGGCAGCGTAGCAGCGAAATCCCCGCGCACAAGCCGCGGCGCCGTCAGATCAGAGGACAGGCAGCCCGTGCGCCCGACGCGCCATCAGGCAATCCTTGTCGCCGGGCATGCAGGCGCGGCAGACATCCGGGCGCAGCTCGTAGATGCCGCAAGCGGTTGCCTTGCCCACTTCGCCACAGAGAGCCGAACAGCGCGCGCCCTCGCAACGCATACCCGACAGATCGGTCGCGACATACTTGTCCGGGATACGGTCGAGTTGCGCGTCGTCCTCGGTGGAAAAGCGCGGCCACTCGGCCGAGTAGGAGCAACAGGCGCCGCAGCTCTGGCAATCAAATGCCGGGACGGTGCCTCGTTGCGACGATGAAAGGCTGGCTGCGGTCACCAACGAGAACGGTCCCTGCACAGCAGATTGCGGTCGGCGTCTTGCGGCAAGGCGCTATTTCTTCTTGCCTGCCTTGCGCGACGGCGCCTCGGCCGGAGACTTGAATAGGTCGGTCGCGGCCTCGGCAGCGGCATCCGCCTTCGGCGCGGCAGCCGGCTTGACCGGCTTTGCAGCGGCGGCGGGCGCCGGCGGTTGGTCCTTGGCGGAGAATTTTATGGCCATCTCAGTCCTCGTCGGCGAAGCGCGATGGTGCGCGCGGACTGCGCAAACGGCCGATCAGGGCCGAAACCGCCGTTATGTTCATTTCCTCAGGCGACCAGTTCCTCGCCTCCGCGATGTGATGCGGCGCCAGTTCGCGATGCGTGCTGCCGCTGTAGGCGGCGTCTTGATGGGTCACCGGCTCGCGGGTCTTGGCGTCTTGGCGGACATATTCGATCAAATAGTTCGGGCACTCGGCGCGGCCCCGCACGCCGACGCGCACCTGTGCATCGCCATGGACGCGCTTGCAGCGTTCGAGTTTTTCCAGCACACGCCGGACATATTCGACTGGCTTGTCCAATGTTTCGACCATGTCGGCGATGGTCGCATCAGCGGCGATGGGTGTCGCCGGCACACGCTTCGTCGCCATCAGCGTCTTCCGGCCCGTTTCGGCAACGCCGCCTGTGCGGCCGCCGCAGCCATTTCATCTGCCTCTTTTTCCAGGCGCAGTTCGCGCAAACGCGCGGTCTTGGCTTCACGCGCCTCGGTGAGGGCATCGCGTTCGGAAATGATGCGGTTGAGCGACATCGACTGGGTTTGCGTCTTGCTGAACAAGGGCACTGCCTGATCAGCAGCTGTTTTCGAATTGGCGGTCAAAATCTTTCTCCTGTCAGGAGTCTCGTGCCGATAGGGCAAGACCGGTCTTCAGTCAGGACCCACGCACAAAAGCATTGGGGCGGCGGATTCAATTTGCTGGAGCGTCCCTTAGCACGTTCAGGCCGACGCGCAGCGCATTTTCGACGGCGAGACCCACAAAGTGAAAAAGGCCAGGCACCGCCTGACCTTCCATGAGAGCGTCGCGCATCCAGTGGATGCACAGGACGCTCCGGCACGCAGCGTGCGAAAACTCAGGTTTCCGCCGCCATGCGTCCGAATTCGCCATTCACCAGTGCCAGTACATCCGTGGTCAACGGGAAGGCTGAATCCTTTTTCAGGCCGCCTTCAACTGGTCGGCCGACATCTTGCCGGACTTGTTGTCGCGGACCATCTCGTAGCCGAGCTTCTGGCCCTCGACGATGTCACGCATGCCGGCGCGCTCTACGGCCGAGATGTGGACGAAAACGTCGGCAGAGCCGTCGTCAGGCTGAATAAAACCAAAACCTTTGGTGGCGTTGAACCATTTAACTGTGCCGGTGCTCATGACGAACCCTTTCCATGGCAAATACTCGTTCGCCGTCATGCGGATGCACAACGTCGTTTGTCTCGATTTTTGATGTGGGAAGTTCGTCAAAGGCGCGCTGCAAAGCGCGGATAACAAAAGTCAGTCAACAAATATCGACAAAGGTCTTGTAAGCTATTTAAATGGCCATGTCAATTCTTGGCTCACCCGCCGCGACGGTTCATGCCAATCGGCACTGAACAAAGCGGCCCTAAAAAAAATCTGGACGCGCCGGGAGCCATTTCGGTCGAAGCACGTTTCATGGTTGTCGTCAGCAATTCACGAGAGCAATCGAAGGAAAAGCGAACGGCAAAGACGCCCCCCGCACGATAAAAGGTGCGAGGGGCGTTTTCTTTCGGCCCCTACATCGCGGCGGTCATCATCGGCGGCATCTCGTAGCGGAGGCCGAGGCCCGAGCGTACTGCCAGGTCGACGTCAGTCAGCGTCCGGGACGAAAAGGCCGCTGCGGGCTTTCATGTCTGGAACGGTTTGCTGAAGGCGTTGGTGAATGTGACCCCGCCGTGATCGTCGCTGGCTTCGCCCAGCACGACATCCATGCCATCATTGGTGACCCGCGCCAGTGCGAACCCGCCCATATAGGCCGCCTTTGGCTTGAAGAGATCAAGGCCGTCGCGCTGATAGATCATCGGCACCTCGTGCTGATGGCCATGGAAGATGGCAATCACGTTGTAGCCTTTCAGGGCCGCAAGCAGTGCCTGACGGTCCGCATCGCTCCACCAATGCGGCGGCCCCTTGCCGTCGTCGTCGAACGCCTTTTTGGCGGGATCCCATCGCTCAGTCGAAAAATTATCCCAGCCATAATGCTGAAACAGGATGACCGGGCGGCCGTCCGCCGCATAGGTCGCCAGATCCTGCTTCAGCCAGGGCAGGCTGCTGTCCGCGCCATGGCCGGTGTCGCCAGCGAAACGGTGGGTCTGGACGAGATGCAGCCCGCCCCAGTCCCACGCATAGCAGTCGGTCTCGACATCGTAGTCGGTGGCTGGAACCGGTGGCTTGAAGAACACGCCGGCACGGTGATTGACTTCGACATAGTCGCGCATTTCGCGCCGGTACCAGTCAACGTGATGCCGCGGGCCGTTTTGGTCGAGGTCATGATTGCCGAGCCCGACATAGACTGGAACATGCACGCGGTCAGGCCCCATGCCTTGCTGGTAACGCTGGCTGAATTGCAGCAATTGCGTGCCTTCACTCGGCTGGGTGATCTGACCACCGCCATCGTCGGTCATGTCGCCGCCGATGACGAGGCCGAGCGGCGTGCCGATTCGGCTGCCGGCGGAGCGTAGGCCCGTCGGGACGCCGCCGATCTCGACGGGCCATGTTTTGTCGCCAATGCCGTTCAGAGCCGCCACATTGCGCAGCAAGGCAGCGTCGGTCTTGCCTTCCTGCTGGCAATTGGGACTCAAGCCGCTGGCCATGCGGCAGGCATGGACATCGGCGATGAACAGGAAGGTGGCGTCGACAGGCTGAATGCGCTGCCCGGTCTGGCCGAGCGCCGGGCGTGGAAGCGCAAGGGCCGTGGCAAGACCGGCGGCCCGCGCCAGAAAACGGCGTCGTGATACCGATTTTGGTGAGAAGCGCTTCATCATGGGTTGAAGTTCAGCACGGACACCGGTCAGCAGTAAAGTTCAGCGCCCGGTCCACGGCTGCCCTCCCCCAGAACGGAACTGAGTTGTAGGGATCGTTCCCGTCCTCGGCATCAAAGGTTTCCCGGTGGCAGCAATATCCTGCGACGCCGCCTCGTTGCGGCCATGGGCGAAGCTTGGGCGACATTCTGCTCCAGCCCCGCCAGGCAATCGCGCAACATGCCGGCATCCTGCGCCGTCTTGGCCATCGACATCGCTCCGGAATAGGCCGCGACGGCCAGGGCGGCGAAACGCTGCGGATCGGTGTCCTGCTCCCTGCCCGCCTGCTGATCAGCCCGGACCTTGTCGGCGATCGCCTGGCGCCAGCCGGCAAAAATGCCGGCAAGGGCGGCGCGCAATTCGGCATCGGCGAGCGACAGTTCATGTGCAAGGTTGTTGAGGGGACAGCCGCGCACGAAGCCTTGTTGCTCAAGTTCCGCCGCCACGGCTTCGAAGGCTGCACGCACGCCTTCGCGCGCCGAAGCGGCCGCCCGCAAAGGCGCCATCCATGTTTCTTCGACCGCCGCGGCCACACGCTCTTCGATCACCGCCAGCGCCAACGCTTTCTTGGTCGGGAAATGATGATGCAACGCGCCGCCGCTGACACCCGCCGCCGCCATCAGATCGCCGAGACTGGACGCGTGATAGCCGCGTACCTGAAAGGACTCCTGCGCGGCATCGAGCACTCTGTTGCGCATGCCTTCGGGATCATTGGTGCGCTTCTGGGCATGCCCTGTCATCGGGAATCTCCACCTTCTCCCTCAAGCAGGGAAGAAAAAGAAGGTAGCAGATTGACAAAACAGGACAACCGGTCTGTTTTATAAAACAGGATGATCACCCTGTTTTGGAGAGCTTATGAGCATGCCCCTGAGTGCCACATCGGAGACGGCAGCGCTCGCCTCCCCGGTCGTCGAACTGCGCCAGTACACGCTGAAACCCGGCAAACGCGATACCCTTATCGACCTCTTTGACGGCAAGCTGATCGAAGGCCAGGAAGAGGCCGGGATGACCATCATCGGCCAATTCCGGGATCTCGATCGCCCCGACATGTTCGTCTGGCTGCGCGGCTTCGAGGACATGGAGGTGCGCAAAGGCGCCCTGAGCGCCTTCTATGACGGTCCGGTATGGGCAGCGCACCGCAATGCCGCCAACGCCACGATGATCGATTCCGACGATGTGCTGCTGCTCAAACCTGCGTGGCCCGGCGCTGGCTTCGATCTCTCCGGCGCATTACGCGCGGGCTTGGCTGCCGACGAAAAGCCAGGCAGAAGCACGCCGCTGTCAGGCATGGTCGTGATTCGGATTTATCATTTGCGGCCGGGCGCAGAGGCCGCGTTCGCCAGCCGCTTCGAGGCCGAAGTCGCGCCGATGACGGCGTCACCCGGTGCGCGGCTGCTCGCCGCTTTCGTCACGGAGCACGCGGAAAACAGCTTTCCACGCCTGCCGGTGCGAGCGAGTGAGAATGTTTTCATCAGTGTGATGGGTTTTGATGGCGAAGAAGCGCACGCCCAGCATGAAACCGCGCTTGCCGCCTCGCCTGCATGGCAGGCCTTCTCGCACGCCGTCCGACATGACCTGGCCAGACCAACCGAAACCGTGCGCCTGTCGGCGACATCGCGCTCGCGGCTTTGTTGCTGATCTCCAGTCCGCCCGGAGACGGCGTCTGATCAGCTATATCTCCCCGGCATCGAGGCGTGGCGTAAATTCCCGCTGGCTCCCTGCCCAGTTCGCGAATGCAAGCGCCGGCAGTTGACCCCGACGCCGGCCGCCGCCGAAGGGCGCACGGAATTCGCTGACCAAGTCACTCGCCTTCGAGCTCGGCCCGCGCGGCATCCGCGTCAACGCCATTGCGCCCGGCACCGTCGACACCGCCATGCGGCGCAGGACCGTCGACAATCTGCCGGCGCAGGCAAAGGTTGAGCTCGAGGCCTATGTCGAGCGCAGCTACCCGCTTGGCCGCATCGGCCGCCCTGAGGACCTCACCGGCATCGCGGTCTATCTCGCCAGCGACGAGGCGACATGGACCAGCGGCGGGATTTTCGCGGTGGATGGCGGGTACACGGCAGGATGAGTGGGACAGCCGATCTCCCCACGAGCGGAGAGATTGGCTCTGTCTTCAACCGATTTGCATCTTCACCGCCCGCAATCTCCGCTTGATGCGTTTTGTGCAACGCGATACGCCGTTGCCCAAATCGACAGACCGGAGACTTGCCGTGAGCGCTGCCAAGACCAGAACCGAAACCGACACGTTCGGTGCCATCGAGGTCGCCGCCGACCGTTATTGGGGCGCGCAGGCGCAGCGTTCGCTCGGCAATTTCAAGATCGGTTGGGAAAAGCAGCCGGCCTCCGTCGTGCGCGCGCTCGGCATCGTCAAGCGGGCGGCGGCGGAAGCCAATATGGAGCTGAAGCGGCTCGATCCGGCGATCGGCAAGGCGATCGTCGAAGCCTCTCAAGAAGTCATCGACGGCAAGCTCAACGACCATTTCCCGCTGGTGGTCTGGCAGACCGGCTCGGGTACGCAATCCAACATGAACGCCAACGAGGTGATCTCCAACCGGGCGATCGAGATGCTGGGCGGCGTCATGGGCTCCAAGAAGCCGGTGCACCCGAACGACCACGTCAATATGAGCCAGTCGTCGAACGACACCTACCCGACCGCCATGCACATCGCCTGCGCCGAGCGCATCGTGCATGACCTGTTGCCGGCGCTGAAGCACCTGCACAAGGCGCTCGCCGCCAAGAGCAGGGAGTTCAACCATATCATCAAGATCGGCCGCACCCACACGCAAGACGCCACCCCGCTTACGCTGGGCCAGGAATTCTCGGGCTACGCCGCGCAGGTCGCTTCGTCGATCAAGCGCATCGAGCTGACGTTGCCCGGCCTGCAGGAACTGGCGCAGGGCGGCACCGCCGTCGGCACCGGCCTCAACGCGCCCGTCGGCTTCGCCGAGCGGGTGGCCGACCGCATCGCCGCCATCACCGGCATCGCCTTCGTCACTGCCCCGAACAAGTTCGAGGCGCTGGCAGCCCATGATTCCATGGTGTTCTCACATGGCGCCATCAACGCCGCTGCCGCAGCGCTGTTCAAGATCGCCAACGACATCCGCTTCCTCGGTTCCGGCCCGCGTTCGGGCCTTGGCGAATTGTCGTTGCCGGAAAATGAGCCGGGTTCCTCGATCATGCCGGGCAAGGTCAACCCGACGCAGTGCGAAGCGATGACCCAGGTCTGCGTGCAGGTGTTCGGTAACAATGCAGCCCTCACCTTCGCCGGCAGCCAGGGCCATTTCGAGCTCAATGTCTATAACCCGCTGATGGCCTACAACTTCCTGCAGTCGGTGCAGTTGCTCGCCGACGCTTCGGTCTCCTTCACCGACAATTGCGTCGTCGGCATCGAGGCGCGGGAAGACAACATCAAGGCGGCCCTCGACCGCTCGCTGATGCTGGTGACGGCGCTTGCGCCCACCATCGGCTACGACAGCGCCGCCAAGATCGCCAAGACCGCGCACAAGAACGGCACCACGCTGCGCGAGGAAGCGCTGGCCACCGGGCTGGTCAGCGAAGCCGACTACGACCGGATCGTGCGGCCGGAAGATATGACCCATCCGGGGTGAAGGCACTTTTTCGGCGGGAAAATATGCTCCCGCCACCACATCGACCGGCACGAATTTCCGTTTTTCACCGGTTCACGGAAACGTATGTCCTGTGAACAATGTGTCGCCAGACAGGCGGCTTTGGTGAACAGTCAGCATGGTCTATCTGACGGGCGATCAACCCCATTCGGAGAGCCACCATGTCCACCAACACTTCCTTCGCCGGCACCGGCACCGCGTCCAACAGTTCTGTCACGATCCTGCTCGGCCGCATCCTGCTCGCGGTCATTTTCCTGCTTTCCGGTTTCGGCAAGCTCAGCGCCCTTTCCGGCACCGCGGCCTATTTCGGCGGCCTCGGCCTGCCCTTGCCGACCGTGACGGCCATCGTCGTCGGCCTCATCGAACTGCTCGGCGGTCTGGCCATTCTCGTCGGCTTCCAGACCCGGATTGCCGCCTGGGTGCTGGCGATCTTCACCGTCGCCACGGCCCTGGTCGCCCACACCGGCTGGGCCGACCAGATGCAGATGATCAACTTCATGAAGAACCTGGCGATCACCGGCGGCTTCCTCGTGCTGGCTTCCTCAGGCGCCGGCGCCTATTCGGTCGACGCCAAGCGCGGCTGAACTTCCCTCCCCCGTCTTTGACAGCAGTGGCGCGGAATTTTCCGCGCCACTGTTTCGTTGTCGGTCCAGAAGCCTCAATTCAGCGCCCGGATTTGCCGGGGCATTGGTGGTAGGATCGATCGGTCCGGGTGGGTAAAGGCCCAAACCGGCCAACCGACAACGGAGGTGACCATGCCTCGCAACGCACTGCTTCTGGCTTCGCGGCTGCTGCTTGCCGCGCTGTTCGTACCGTCAGGCTTCCATGCGCTCGCCGACATTGCCGGCACATCGGGCTATTTCGCCGGCCTTGGCCTGCCGCTCCCGGGGCTCGCCGCGTGGGGCACGGGCCTGTTCGAGCTGATCGCCGGACTGCTGATACTCATCGGCTTCCAGACCAGGATCGTGGCTCTGCTTTTGGCCGCCTTCTGCATCGTTGCCGGCTTCATCGGCCATTACGGCCAGGGCGCCGATGATGCGACGCTTGCCTTCTTGCACCAGCAGATGCTGATGAAGGACATCGCGATATCGGGCGGCTTTCTGGCGCTCGCCATGGCCGGCGCCGGCGCCTGGTCGGTCGACGGGCGGGCTGCTGTTTGATATCGCCTAAATCCAAGGGCAGGCCCGGAACCAACCAGACAAATGCCCCGGGTTGGACTCTCAATGCCCGAGCCAAGCCAACGCCCGTGTCAAGTCGACCCCCACTCCGTCGAGCTGCGCTCGACACCTCTCCCCCGATCGACGGGCGAGAGGTGGCTTGGCGAAGCCAAGACGGAGTGGGGGAAGCCGGTCTTCAAACACGAAGCCGCTGAACAAGTGGCGCGATTGAGTTGGTCAATATCGGCGTGGATCAGATAACTCACGCTCTGGTAGGCCGTACCTATTTCACCGAAACGCTCGGCCCACCTTCGACCGCCAGTACCAGGCGGCGGCCGGTAATTCGCGCCAGTTGCGCCAGGCGCCCGGCCGGGCGCTCGCCATAGAGATCTGCCAGCGATGCCGGCAAGACCAGCGCCAGCACGCCATTGCCGCGCTGCTCCCATTTCAGTCTCGGCATGACGCCGGGCATCGAGGCGGTCAGCAGGTAGACGACGCGCATCGATGCCGCCAGCACCCGCGCTCGCTCCAGATAGCGCGGTGTCGCCAGCGCCTTGATTTCGGGCGCGATGGCTTCGTTGAAGATGCCGTCGTGCCGATAGGCGTTGGCCATCGCCAGGTAGGCGCGGCCAGGGTGGTCCACGCCGAAAAAGGAGGCGTGGGCGATGATGTTGAGCGATTGCTTGCCGCGATATTCGGGATGCGCGCGCCAACCGATGTCGGCCAGCAATGCCGCCGCGTGGCGGTAGCGCGCCTCGTCCTCGGTCTCGTCGATGCCGAAAGCGGCAAAGGTCTTGGCCGTCCAGTCGACGAGTTCATGCGCATGGGTGACCGAGCGCGAGCGCAGCCGGGCGAGTTCCTCCGATGCCGAGATCAGCGGATCGGCCTTCTGCTCGGCCTGGTCGAGCAGCGAATAGAGGAAGCCTTCGCGCACGCCGAGCGCCGAGACGATGATCTTCGACGGCTGCATCGCCGCCATGATCTCCTGCAGCACGATGGCACCGTAAGGCAGGAGCGAGCGGCGGTTCTTCGAAACGCCCTCGATGCCTTTGATCTTCTCGATCTCGCCTTTCGCCACTTGCCGCAGGAAATTGGCGGCACTTTCGACGCCGATCTCGTAGTGGTGCATGACGCCAAGCGGATAGTTGGTCATCTCCATGTGCAGCCGGGCGAGATTTCGCCAGGTGCCGCCGACGGCATAGAAAGGCCTGCCTTGCCCGCCTTTGAGCAGCTTCGCCCGCCCCAGCTCGTCGCGCACGATTTTCGCTGCCTGCGTGAGGGAGTTCTTGGCCATATCCTGGAGGCGCAGGCCGCCCAGCGGCAACGTTATGCCGTCGCCGATCGCTTCGCCATTGACGTCGACCAGTTCAAGGCTGCCGCCGCCGAGGTCACCCGCGATACCGTTGGCCGGATGAAAGCCGCAGATGACGCCGAGCGCGGAATAGTAGGCTTCCTCGCGGCCGCTGATCACGCGGATCTCGGTCTTGAGCACGTCTTCGGCGCGGTGGATGAAATCGGGGCCGTTGACGGCCTCGCGGGCAGCCGCGGTCGCCAGCACGTACATGTGCTCGGCGCCGGCCTGGTCGGAGAGCGCGCGGAAGCGGCGGAACTCCTCCATTGACCGTGTCACGCCCTCGGGGTCGAGCTTCCCCGTCGACACAATGCCGCGGCCGAGGCCCGCCAGCATCTTTTCGTTGAACAGCATGGTCGGCGAGCGCGCCAGCCCCTCATAGACGACAAGGCGGATCGAATTCGAGCCGATGTCGATGATGGACAGCGGTCGGCGATCCTGCAGCCGGCCCTGGGAATCGGACAGCATCAGGCGGCAGCGTTCTTCTTACGGCGCTTGAATTGCGCGATCCGCTTCGGCGCATGCGATTTCAGCGCATCACCCCGTCCCGACAGGCTCGGATTGGTCATGAAATATTCCTGTGCGTTGAACGGCTCCTCGCCCTCCTCGAGCACGACGCGCCGGGAGGTTCCATCAGCCAATACGTCGAAACTTTGCTGATTGTCCATGATGTTGCCGAGCATGATCTGGCCCAGCACCTGTTCATGCACAGTTGGGTTGGTGATCGGCACCATGGTCTCGACGCGGCGGTCGAGGTTGCGCGGCATGAGGTCGGCCGAGGAGATGTAGACGACGGCCTCGTCCGACGGCAGGCCGTGGCCATTGCCGAAGCAATAGATGCGGCTGTGCTCGAGGAAACGGCCGACAATCGACTTGACCCTGATGTTTTCCGACAGGCCCGGCACCTGCGGCCGCAGGCAGCATATGCCGCGCACGACCAGGTCGATCTCGACGCCCGCTCGGCTGGCGTCGTAGAGCGCGTCGATGATGATCGGATCGACAAGGGCGTTCATCTTCATCCAGATGCGTGCCGGCCGTCCCTCGAGTGCGTGGGCGACCTCATCGGAAATGTGCTGCAGGATACGGTTCCTCAGCGTGAAGGGCGAGATCGCCAGCCGCATTTCGGCGGTCGGCTCGGCATAGCCGGTGATGAAGTTGAAAAGCTGGGCGACATCGCGTGCGATCGTTGCATCGGTGGTGAAGAAGGACAGGTCGGTGTAGATGCGCGCGGTCACCGGATGGTAATTGCCGGTGCCCAGATGCACATAATTGCGCAGCTTGCCGTCCTCGCGCCGCACCACCAGCGACATCTTGGCGTGGGTCTTGAGCTCGAGGAAGCCGAACACGACCTGGACGCCGGCGCGCTCGAGGTCGCGCGCCCAGCGGATGTTGGCCTCCTCGTCGAAGCGAGCCTTGAGCTCGACCAGTGCCGTCACCGACTTGCCGGCCTCGGCGGCGTCGACCAGCGCACGCACGATCGGGCTGTCGTTGGAGGTTCGGTAAAGCGTCTGCTTGATCGCCACCACTTCCGGGTCGGCCATCGCCTGGCGCAGGAACTGCACCACGACGTCGAAGGATTCGTAGGGGTGGTGGACGATGATGTCCTTCTCGCGGATGGCGGCGAAGCAATCGCCGCCATGCTCGCGGATGCGCTCGGGGAAACGCGGATTGTAGGGCGTGAATTTGAGGTCGTCGCGGGCAACGGCGACGATCTCCGAAATCTGGCTGAGCGCCAGCGGGCCGGTCAGGACGCTGATGCGGCTCGACGAAACGCCGAGTTCGCCGGCGACGAATTCGCGCAGTTCGGCCGGCATGAGCATGTCGAACTCGATGCGAATGACGGAGCCGCGGCGGCGGCGCTTTAGCGCAGTCTCGAACAGGCGCACGAGATCTTCCGATTCCTCCTCGACCTCGATGTCGCTGTCGCGAATGATGCGGAACGTGCCGGAGCCCTTGACCTCGTAACCCGGGAACAACTTGCCGATGTAAAGGCCGACCGCCTCTTCCAGCGGGATGAAGCGGACATGGTGCTTGCGGTCCGGCAGGCGGATGAAGCGCTTCAGCGCCACCGGCAGGCGCAAGAGCGCGCTCATCTCCTCGCCGTTCTTGCGATGGCGAAGCTGCAGCGCCATCGAGAAGCCGAGATTGGGGATGAACGGGAACGGATGCGCCGGGTCGATCGACAATGGCGTGAGAACCGGAAACACCTGATCCTGGAAGTGCTCCTCCAGCCAGGCCTTCTCGTCCTTGGTCAGCGCGTCGCGGGTGATGCTCTCGATGCCTTCCTTGTTGAGCAGCACGGTCAGCGCCGAAAGGCTTTTCTGCTGGTCTTCCTGCAACCGTTCGACCTCGCGCAGCAGCTGTTCGAGCTGCTGTTCGGGGGTACGCCCGTCCGGACTTCTCAACACGATGCCTTCGCGAACCTGGCCGGCCAGGCCGGCGACGCGCACCATGAAGAACTCATCGAGATTGGCCGCGGAGATCGACAGGAAACGTACCCTCTCCAGCAGCGGATGGTTTGTGTTCTGCGATTCCTCGAGCACGCGGCGGTTGAACTGCAACCAGGAGAACTCGCGATTGACGAAACGATCCGGATTGCCTTCCGGGCTTGCCGCTTCCGCATTGATGAACTCGCTCTGGACCGGCTTCAGTTCGTTCATGGTTCCTGCTCTTCCCACGTCTGGTTGCTTCGCCGCTTTTTCGGGCGGCGCCCAGGCTGTTGCGCCTGGCTGCGATGCTCCAGCCGGTTAACCGGCTTAACTTATCCTCTGACAGGCTTTTGCGACAGTTTCATTTCATCGAACTTGCAAACAGACCGGTTATGATCCAAACGCTGAGTAGACTGCGCTAAAGGAGACGACGATGGCAGGCGGTTCCATTCCCCATTTCCAGAACGATGCGGGCCATCCGGCGATCGATATCGGAGTCAAGGAATTCATGTGCACCGGCGCCAACCCGCCTTTCGACCATCCGCATGTGTTTCTCGACATGGGCGACGACAATGAGAAGGTCTGCCCCTACTGCTCGACGCTCTACCGCTATTCGCCGAAGCTGACGGCGATGGAAACGCTGCCGGCCGGCTGCCTCTACATCGATCAGGCCGCCTGACCTCCAGCGGGCCGGGCCAATGGCAGACGCACAGTCCCGGCAAGTCATCATCGCCGGGGCGGGTATTGCCGGGCTGACCGCGGCACTGGCTTTCGCCGAGCGCGGCTATACCGTGCGGATCTTCGAACAGGCGCAGCGCCTCGAAGCGGCGGGCGCCGGCATCCAGCTTTCGCCCAACGCGACACGCATCCTGCGTGAGCTCGGCGTACTCGACGCACTTCTTCCCAATGCCGTCAGGCCGGAAGCCGTGGTGCTGAAGGATGCGGCAACCTTGGGCGAACTGGCGCGCGTGCCTCTTGGACGAGCAGGCGAGGCGCGCTGGGGTGCGCCCTACCTCGTGGCGCATCGAGCGGACCTGCAAAACGCGCTGATGGCGCGCGTGGCTGCCATGCCCGATGTTCATCTCACCACCGGCGCGCGCCTTGACAGCGTCACGATCAGCAGTTCAGGCATCACCGCGGCAGCCGATGTGGGTGGTAGGCTCGTCGCGGCGGAAGGTTTCCTTCTGGTCGGCGCCGATGGCGTCTCGTCGTCGGTGCGCGGACTTGCCGACCAAGGAAGGAAAAACAGGCTTGCGAAAAGCCACTTCTCCGGCGAACTGGCCTGGCGGGCAACCGTCAGCGCAGACAGTCCTGCCGGGCAAGCTTTTGCAGAGATCGGTGCGCCGGACTGCGTCACCACCTTCCTGCATCCCGGCTTTCACATGGTCGCCTATCCCGTCAGCAAGGGCAGCGCCATCAACCTCGTCGCTTTCACCAGGGGCGAGCGTATCGCCGAAGGCTGGTCCGGCCATGCCGATCCCGCAATCCTGGCCGGCGCCATGCGCCGCACCACGCCGGCGCTGGCAAGGCTTGCGGAGTTGGCCGGCCCTTGGGCGGCCTGGCCGGTCCATACGGTCGATCAGAAGCAGCCATGGGTAAGGTCGGGCCGCATCGCGCTGGTCGGCGACGCGGCGCATGCCATGACGCCGTTCGCGGCACAGGGCGCCGCGATGGCCATCGAGGATGCCGCCACGCTTGCCGACGTCATGGCCGCCTCCCCTGCCGACCTGGCCGGAAGTCTTCAAATCTGGGAAGGCCTGCGCCGGCCGCGCGTCGTGAGAGTGGCACGTCGCGGCGCCCTCAACCGCCTTGCCTGGCATGCCTGGGGTCCGGTGGCGTTGGCGCGCAACCTTTTCCTGAAAATGCGGGCGCCGGAGAAGCTCGCCGCGGATTTGGACTGGCTTTATGGGTGGCGGGCCTAGAACTCGAACGAGGCGTTGGCGTTATCTGCGCTACCTACCATTATACAGCTTCAACGACCACCCAAGCGAGACCGGCAGCGGGTTCCACCAACCGGTCCGCAGGCCGGCGGTTCGCAAGGCGGCGGCCGTCCAGGTGTTGCAGCCGGCCAGCGCATTGAAATGGCCGTTCGCCTCATAGAAGCGGTCGAAATCGGAATAGGCGGCCCTGGCGATGACGATCGGCCCGCCTGGTCCTTGCTGAAAACTCGCATCGATGAAGTCGAGCAATGCCGCAAAGCGGTCTTCCGGGATGTCGAAGCCGGCGACATCGGGTCCGGAGATATCGCCGGCGACCTCGACATGCATCACTGAAGCGTCAAGCGTCAGGGCCTTGAATACGGGCATCGCCTTCAGCTGCGACCAGGTCGGCGTCTCCAGGTAGAAGGCGCGGCCGCCCCAGCCGAAGACGATGTAGCGCACCTCGGGCGCATCGGAAGGCTGGCCGGCAGCCGCGAGGAAGCGAAAACGCCGGCGCACGCCATCATCGACGGGAATGGCGATGTCGGTGTGGATCGGATTGCTCAGCACCAGAATGTGCCTGACGCCCTCGCCGGCCGCGGCAGCCGGCCAGAGCGGTCGTGGCACCAGCGTGCCGAGTGCCGCGACCAGCACCACCGCGGCCACCAGCACGGCCAGGAAACGAAGGCGTTTTCTCATCCGGGCATAGTTCTTGCGATTCCATCATGTCTCAATCGAAACGATCCGATCGGCCAAATGTGAAAAAGCCCGACCGTGGCGCGGCCGGGCTCCTTCCATTTCGACGAGGCAGCGCTCAGTGCAATATCTGCGACAGGAACAGCTTCGTGCGCTCGTGGCGCGGGTGATCGAAGAACTCGGCCGGCGTGTTCTGCTCGACGATCTGGCCCTGATCCATGAAGATCACCCGGTTGGCGACTTTCCGCGCGAAGCCCATTTCGTGGGTGACGCACAGCATGGTCATGCCTTCCTCGGCAAGGCTAACCATGGTCTCCAGCACTTCCTTGATCATTTCCGGGTCGAGTGCCGAGGTCGGCTCATCGAACAGCATGATGCGCGGGTTCATGCACAGCGAACGGGCGATCGCCACGCGCTGCTGCTGACCGCCGGAGAGCTGGCCCGGATATTTGTTGGCCTGCTCGGGGATCTTGACGCGCTTGAGGAAATGCATGGCCATCTCCTCGGCCTGTTTCTTCGGGGTCTTGCGGACCCAGATCGGCGCCAGCGTGCAGTTCTCCAGGATGGTCAGGTGGGGGAACAGGTTGAAGTGCTGGAACACCATGCCGACCTCTCGGCGCACCTCGTCGATCTTCTTGAGATCGTTGGTCAATTCCTTGCCGTCGACGAAGATCTTGCCCTTCTGGTGTTCTTCGAGCCGGTTGATGCAGCGGATCATGGTGGACTTGCCGGAGCCGGACGGGCCGCAGATGACGATGCGCTCGCCGCGCATCACCTTGAGGTTGATGTCCTTCAGCACATGGAACTCGCCATACCATTTGTGCATGGCGATGATGTCGATGGCGACATCGGTGGTCGAGATGTGCATCTTCGCGGCATTGACCTTGATCTCTTCCGCGCTGACGGCGTTTTCGGTGGCCATGAACCAATCCCCTTTTTATCGTTTGTAACCGGTGTCGAGCCGGCGTTCCGTATACATTGAATAGCGCGACATGCCGAAGCAGAACAGCCAAAACACGAAGGCGGCGAACACGAGACCGGATTTCGCGGTCTGCGGCGTCGCCCAGTTGGCGTCCGAGAAGTTCTGCTTGACGACGCCGAGCAGGTCGAACATCGAAATGATGAGGACCAGGCTGGTGTCCTTGAACATGCCGATGAACGTGTTGACGATGCCGGGAATGACCAGCTTCAGCGCCTGCGGCAGCACGATCAGTCCCATCTTCTGCCAATAGCCGAGGCCGAGCGAATCGGCGCCCTCATATTGGCCCTTGGGGATCGCCTGCAGGCCGCCGCGCACCACTTCCGCCATATAGGCGGCGGCAAACAGCGACACGCCGATCAGAGCCCTCAGGTACTTGTCGAAGGTGACGCCGGCGGGCAGGAAAAGCGGCAGCATGACGCTGACGAAGAACAGCACTGTGATCAGCGGGATGCCGCGCACAGCTTCAATGAAGATGATGCACAGCATCTTGACGATCGGCATCTTGGAGCGCCGGCCGAGCGCCAGCACGGTGCCCAGCGGCAGCGACACGGCGATGCCGACGAAGGAGAGGCTGAGCGTGATCAGCAGTCCGCCCCACCGCGACGTCTCGACATGCGGCAGGCCGAACACGCCGCCGACCAGAAGGAAGAAGGCGACGATCGGCAGCACGAGGAAAAGCAGGATGGCGTTCAGGCCCTTGCGCGGCACGCTGGGGACCAGCATCGGCACCAGCAGCGCCGCGAACAGGATGGCGACCAGGATCGGCCGCCAGCGCTCCTCGACCGGATAGGTGCCGAACATGAACTGGCCGAACTTGGCGTTGACGAAGGCCCAGCAGGCGCCGCTCCAGCCATCGGGCTGGATGCCGCCCTGCGCCACTGTCGCGCAGACGGTCCGGTCCGGCCCGGTCCACTGGGCATTGATGAAGGCCCAGTTGATGACCTGCGGCAGGACCCAGGCGACGATGATGATGCCGAGTATGGTGAGGATGGTGTCGCCGACCGAACCGACGAGGTTCTTGCGGACCCAGGCATACAGGCCACGCTCGCTGATCGGCGCCGCCTCCGCCAGGGCCATTTCGGTGCGCACCCAGGACATATCGTGTTCCTGCATGGCCCTACCTTTCCACCAACGCCATTCTGGCATTGACCACGTTCATCACGGCGGAGGTCACCAGGCTGAGTATGAGATAGGCGATCATCATGATCAGCACGCCCTCGACCGCCTGGCCTGTCTGGTTGAGCACCGTGCCGGCGGTCGCCGTCAGGTCTGGATAGCCGATGGCGATGGCCAGCGAGGAGTTCTTGGTCAGGTTGAGATACTGGCTGGTCAACGGCGGGATGACGATGCGCATGGCCTGCGGCACCACGACCAGCCGCAGGATCGATCCCGACCGCAGCCCAAGTGCCGCGGCGGCCTCGGTCTGGCCCTTGCTGACACCCCTGATGCCGGCACGCACGATCTCGGCGATGAAGGCCGCCGTGTAGCAGGACAGCGCCAGATAGAGCGACAGGAACTCCGGCTTGACCTGGAAGCCGCCGGTCAGGTTGAAGGTCGACTGTTTCGGAAAATCGAAGCTCAGCGGAAAGCCGCTCAGCGCGTAGGCGAGCAGCGGCAGGCCGACGATGAGCGCCACGGATGTCCAGAACACGGGAAACTGCTGACCCGTCGCCATCTGCCGCTGGCGCGCCTTGCGGGCGACGAACCAGGCCATGGCGATACCCACGATGAGCGCCACGAATATCAGCCAGGAGCCCTCGGCCCAGACGGCGCGCGGAAAATAGAAGCCGCGCTGGTTGAGGAAGGAACCGAAGGGCAGGTTATAGCTCTCGCGCGGCGGCGGCAGCACGGCCAGCACGCCCGAATACCAGAAGAAGATGACCAGCAGCGGCGGGATGTTGCGGAAGATCTCGACATAGACCGTGCAGATCTTGCGGATCAGCCAATTCTGCGACAGCCGGCCGATGCCGATGACGAAACCGATAATGGTCGCGGTGACGATGCCGGCCACGGCGACGATGATGGTGTTGATCAGGCCGACAATGATGGCACGACCGTAGGTCGAATCGGACGTGTAGGCGATCGGCGTGTCCGAGATGTCGAATCCGGCGCGGCCCCTGAGAAAGCCGAAACCGGAGGCGATGTGAAGACGCTGCAGATTGTCGATGACGTTCTGCACGATCCACCAGACGGAGCCGAACAGAACGACGATGACCAGCGTCTGGAAAAAGAGGCTGCGGACTTTCGGGTCGTTGATAAAGGACCCGCGATTTGTGTCCTCGCGAAGGATTTCCTGCGATGCCATCACCGTCCCCTGTGAAAGAGAAACCGGAAGGCAGATGGTTCTGCCTTCCGGATCACATTTCGATCAGCGGATCGGCGGAGCGTATTGCAGGCCGCCCTTGGTCCACAGCGCGTTGATGCCGCGAGCGATCTTCAGCGGGCTCCCCGAGCCGACATTGCGGTCGAACATTTCGCCGTAATTGCCGACCGCCTTGACGATGTTGACGACCCAGTCGTTGGAGACGCCGAGATCGGTGCCGATCTTGGTGTCGGCTTCCTGGCCGAGCACGCGTTTGATCTCAGGGCTGGCCGAGTTCTTCATCTCGTCGACATTGGCCTTGGTGATGCCGAGTTCCTCGGCATCGAGCAGCGCGAAATAGGTCCACTTGACGATATGGTACCACTGGTCGTCGCCCTGGCGCACTGCCGGTCCGAGCGGCTCCTTGGAGATGATCTCCGGCAGCACGACGTGATCGGCCGGCGCACCCAGCGTCAGGCGGATGCCGTAAAGGCCCGACTGGTCTGTGGTGTAGACGTCGCAGCGGCCGGCGTCATAGGCTGCGTTGACCTCTTCGAGCTTCTCGAAAACGACCGGATTGTACTCCATCTTGTTCGCCTTGAAGTAGTCGGCGAGGTTGAGCTCGGTGGTGGTGCCGCTCTGCACGCAGACGGCGGCGCCGGACAGCTGAAGCGCCGAATTGACGCCCGGCAGCTTCTTGGCGTTGATCATGAAGCCCTGGCCGTCATAGTAGGTGGTGCCGATGAAGTTCAGGCCAAGTGCCGTGTCGCGGTTAATGGTCCAGGTGGTGTTGCGCGACAGGATGTCGATCTCGCCCGACTGCAGCGCGGTGAAGCGCTCCTTGGCGCTGAGCGGCGTGAACTTGACCTTGGAGCCGTCACCGAAGACGGCGGCCGCCACGGCGCGGCAGAAATCGGCATCGATGCCTTGCCAGTCACCCTTGTCGTCCGGCGCCGAGAAGCCGGCCAGGCCCGTCGACACGCCGCACTGGATGAAGCCCTTCTGCTTGACCGTGTCGAGCGTGGTGGCTGAAGCCGTTGAAGCCACGGCTCCAAGCGCGGCGGCCCCAAGGATGCCGATTGCAATGTGTTTCATGACCCACAGACCCTTTTCTGTTTTCAGGCAAACCTGATCTTTTTTTCCCGCGTGAACGCAGCTTTCCGTTCCGGCCCATTTCCGGAACTCCGCATCGCAGTCGACGCGCCGCCTCCCATTCACGAACAGCATCGAAGGCGATAATTCCTGTGAGGTCAAGGAAAATGACCGAATTCAGATGGGTTTGAAAATCGTTTGCCGCAATTGCCTGAATAGCAGACAAACGCGCCCGCAATTTAGTCACAAGCGCGAATAAAGCCGGCGAAGCTCGCCCTACGCCAGGCTGCGCTCTGTCCGCAAAAAATCCATCCGCCCGATTACTCTGCGTTACTGTGCTCTGCCGGCCGGTTGCGTGCCGATGTCTGCGCCCTCTGGCTGGATCTGGGTCATGGTGAGGTGCGCTTTGCGCTATCAGGCGACGCATGCCGCTGCCGGCGGCGGGCTTTCTGGCCGCGGCATTACCGCTTGCAGTCGGCCTGCGGCGGCTCGGCAATTGGCACATTCGAAGTCGGGGTCCTGGCGAAAGCCGGCTGTTGCGCGGTCCATGTCGCCGCACTATGGCTAGCGGCTTACCAAAAAAGGCGACGACGAATGGCAAAAGACGGCAACGAGCCGGTGACTGGCAAAATGGGCATCAACACGCGGCTTGCCCATTCGGGCAACAACCCGCACGACTATTTCGGCTTCGTCAATCCGCCTGTCGTGCACGCCTCCACGGTGCTGTTCCGCAACGCCGCCTCGATGGTTGGACGGGACCAGAAATACACCTACGGCACGCGCGGCACACCGACCACCGACGCCTTGGCCCAGGCCATAGACGCGCTGGAGGGGTCGGCCGGCACGATCGTGGTCCCGTCGGGTCTGGCGGCGGTGACGGTGCCGCTGCTTGCCTTCGTTTCGGCGGGCGACCACCTGCTGATCGTCGACAGCGTCTATCATCCGACGCGCAACTTCGCCGACACGATGCTGAAGCGGCTCGGCGTCGAGGTCGAGTATTATGCTCCCGGCATCGGCGCGGGCATCGCCGCCTTGATCAAGCCGAACACCAAGGTGGTGTTCACGGAATCGCCGGCTTCAAACACGTTCGAGGTGCAGGACATACCAGCCATCGCCAAGGCCGCGCACGCCGCCGGTGCCATCGTCATGATGGACAATACCTGGGCGACGCCGCTTTATTTCCGTCCGCTCGACCATGGCGTCGACATCTCGATCCATGCGGCGACGAAATATCCCGCCGGTCATTCGGACGTGCTGCTGGGTACGGTGTCGGCCACCGAGGCCTGCTGGAAACAGCTGTATGAAAGCTTCTGCACGCTTGGCTGCTGCGCCGGACCCGACGACGTCTACCAGGTGCTGCGCGGCTTGCGCACCATGGGGGTGCGCCTCGATCACCATCAGCGCAGCGCGCTCGCCATCGCGGCATGGCTGGAGGGCCAGAAGGGCGTCGCGCGCGTGCTCCACCCTGGCCTTCCCAGCCATCCCGACCACGCGCTGTGGAAGCGTGACTTTTCCGGCTCCAGCGGCATCTTCTCCATCGTGCTTGCCGGCGGCGGCCAGAAACAGCAGCACGCGTTCCTCGAAGCATTGCGGATCTTTGGTCTCGGCTACTCCTGGGGCGGTTACGAGAGCCTTGCCGTGCCGGTCTGGCTCGGCGACCGCGTCGTTGCCAAGGGCCCCTATGAAGGGCCGTTGATTCGTCTCCAGATCGGCCTCGAGGATGTCGAGGACCTCATGACCGATATTCTTCGCGGGCTCACCGCCGCCGCAGCGGCCTGACGCGACCTCTCGGACCGATACCAGCAACGCCCGCAAGGCCTTGACGCGATTGAGCAAACGGGGGCCGCACGCGGCGCCCCGGTCCGGCCATGTCGGCAATATTATTCTCCCCATCCGCAGTTTTGCGGATTTGTTTGACTTCCAAATTGCCGGCTTCCGCTTCATTGCGGCAGCGGAAATCATTCCCCAGCCACCGCACCAAGAGCCTGCCCATGGCGTTCCGCCTCTTTGTTCCCATTCTTGCCGGCGCGACGCTGCGCGAACGCATCATCGCCTGCGTCGGTGCGATGATCGGCATTGCGCTGACTGGCGCGATCAGCGGACTCACACTGGGTAGCGGGCCACATGTGCCGCTGCTGGTGGCGCCAATGGGAGCATCGGCGGTGCTGTTGTTCGCGGTGCCCGCCAGCCCGCTGGCGCAGCCCTGGTCGATCATCGGCGGCAACACGATCTCGGCGCTTGTCGGCGTGATCGTGGTGCAATTCGTGCACCAGCCGGTGCTCGCCACCGGTATTGCGGTAGCGCTGGCGATCGCCGCAATGTCGTTCACGCGCTGCCTGCATCCACCCGGGGGTGCGGCGGCATTGACCGCGGTGTTCGGCGGCCCAGCCGTGATCAGCGCCGGCTTCCTTTTTCCTTTCGTGCCAGTGGCGGTCAATTCGATGCTGCTGGTGGCGCTTGGCTACGGCTTCCACAAGCTGGCCCGGCGCAACTACCCGCACGTGCCGGCCCCGGCGCCGGTAAACAGTCACGGCACCATCGATCCGCCGGCGCAATTGCGTGTCGGTTTTCGCTCCGAGGACATCGACGCCGCGCTTGGAGCGCTCGACGAGACCTTCGACATCGATCGGGGCGATCTCGACCGGCTGCTGCGGCAGGTCGAATTGCAGGCCATGGTGCGCGAGCATGCGACGTTGCGGTGCCAAGACATCATGTCGCGCGACGTCATCTCGGTGGACGAGCACACGCCAGCCGCCGCTGCGCGCCAATTGCTGCTTGACCACAACATACGAACCTTGCCGGTGGTGGATGCCGAGGCAAGGCTGGCCGGAACCGTGGGCTTGCGGGAACTGACGCTGGCGGCCGGCACGGTCGGAACCGTGATCTCGCCGGCGGCAACCGCAACTGCCGGCTCGAACGCCATGGCGCTGCTGCCAGTGCTGACCGACGGGCGCAGCCATGCCGTCATCATCGTCGACGATAAAAACCACATCCTTGGGCTGATCACGCAGACCGATCTGCTGGCCGCGACGGCGCGGATGCAAAACACCGGCAGGGAGCCGGCCAAAGTGCTAGCATAGGCAGCCAGGCGATCGCCTGGCGTGATTTTTCGGGAACCTTTTTTCGAAACCTGCATCCAATCTTTCGTGCAAGGATCGATGGAGGACACATGCCCGCGCTGACGGCAGCATCAACGACGACGGACGAGCTCCGGCTCGTAGCCCGCGCGCTTGCCCGCGACAGCGATGCCTTTCGCAAGATCATGAAGCTGAACAACCAGCGGCTCTACCGACTGGCGCGCGGCATGGTGCGCAACGACGGCGAGGCCGAGGACATCGTGCAGGAGGCCTATGTCAGGGCCTTTACCAATCTCGGCACCTATCGCGGCGATGCTTCGCTTTCCACCTGGCTGTCGCGCATCGTCATCAACGAGGCGCTCGGGCGGCTTCGCAAAGGACGGCGAACCGTGGCCATGCCTGAAAACCCGGAAGCGCAGATCATCCGGTTTCCCCTCAACCCAAGCGACGATCCGGAGCGGACGATGGCGCAGCGGCAGATCCTCGGGCTTGTCGAGCGGGCGACCGACAGCCTGCCCGACGCCTATCGCGCGGTTTTCGTGGCCCGCGTCATCGAGGGGCTGAGCACCGAGGAGACCGCCGACCTGCTCGGCGTGCGGCCCGAGACCGTCAAGACGAGACTGCACCGCGCCCGCGTTTTGCTGCGCAAGGCGCTGGACGACGAGATCGGGCCGGTGCTGCTCGACGCCTTTCCCTTCGCCGGCCGGCGCTGCGAGCGGCTGACGCAGGCCGTGATGAAACGGCTCGGATTCGACGGGTGATCTTCAAGGCCAGATCTTTCGCCGATTTGTCGGGAACGTTTCTGCGCCATCCTCATCCAATGAATGTCAACCCAGATGAAGCCCGCTGCCCAGCCTGTCGGGCGAAGGAGATGCCATGCTTATCCGACATACCACAGCGTTTGCCGCCCTCTTGCTGCTTGGCGCTGCCCCATTCGCGCAAGCTGCCGACAAGCCGACCGACCCGCAGATCGCCCACATCGCCTACACAGCCGACATGATCGACATCGAGGCGGCCAAGCAGGCAATCAAGAAATCCAAGAACAAGGAAGTCGTCGATTTCGCCAAGGACATGGAGCGCGACCACGAAGCGGTGAACAAGCAGGCGCTCGACCTGCTCAAGAAGCTCAAGGTGAAGCCGGAAGACAATGCCACCAGCCAGGCGCTGACCAAGGCGGCGAAAGAGGAACATGCCAAGCTCGCCAAGCTGAAAGGGGCTGCCTTCGACAAGGCCTATATCGAAAACGAGGTGGCCTACCACAAGCAGGTCAATGGAGCGCTCGAAACCCTGCTCATTCCGTCGGCCAGCAATGCCGAGCTGAAGAGCCTGCTCGAAACCGGCCTCAAGATCTTCCAGGGGCATGAGCAGCATGCCGAACATGTCGCCGGCATGTTGAAATGAAAGCGGCCGTGCTGATCCGACCGCTCCTTGCCTGGCTGGCGCTGGTGCTTGCCGCCGGCCCGGCGCCGGCAGCGACGATCGAGGTGACGATCGACAAGCTCGTCTTCTCGCCCGCAAGCGTCGAGGCCAGGGTCGGCGACACGATCGAGTGGGTGAACAAGGACGCATTCGCCCACACGGCCACGGTGAAGGGCGGCTGGGAGGTGATGATCCCGCCGAAGGCGAAGGGAAAACTGACCCTCAAGACGGCGGGAGCGGTTGATTATTTCTGCCGCTTCCATCCCAACATGAAAGGCCGATTGGTAGTGGCGCCCTGAAAATCTGGGCCGGTGGCGGGACTTGGCCGCAAATACCAAGCCCCGTCACTCCGGAGCCCCCGTCACTCCGGAGCAATTGAGCACGGAACAGTCGCGCCAGGGATCAAAGCGCCAGCCATGCCGTGCCAGCCGCCAGCGTTAGCAGCGTCAATGGCAGGCCGACTTTGAAGAAAGCGCCGAACGACAGCGACGTGCCGGCGGCGCGCGCCTGCTCGGCAACGATCAGATTGGCGACCGAGCCCAGGAGCGTGAAATTGCCGGCCAGCGTCGAGCTCATGGCGACGACCAGCCAGGCGCGCTCGGGGTTTTCCAGGCCGGGGATGAAGGGCCGCAGCGCCAGCACGGCCGGCACGTTGCTCATTATGTTGGAGAGCAAGGCGGTGAAGCCCGACAGGCGCCAGACGTCGTCCAGCCCGAGGTTCTTGGCCGATGCGACGATGTCCGGTGTCAGCAGCGTTCTTTCGGCGCCGGCAACCACGATGAACAGGCCGGCGAACATGAACAGCAATGGCCCGTCGATTTCGCGATAGATGCGCTCTGGTTTGATGGCGCGGGTGAGCAGGAGGATGGCGCCGCCGATGAGCGCCGCCTTGGCGACAGGCACACCGGCGAAGAAGGCAACGGCCAGTCCGATGCAAACCACCACCGCTTTCAGCACCTGGCGGCGATGCATGCGGCCGCGCGAGACCTGCGGCGTCAATTCGCCGTTGCGCGCGAATTCGGTGCGGTAGACGATGCGAACAATGGCGATGACCGCGACGAGACCGAACAGGGCAACCGGAGCCAGAGCCGCTGAAAAGGCCGGATAGGAGATGCCCGACAGCGCACCGATGACCATGTTTTGCGGATTGCCGGTGATGGTGGCGACACTGCCGCAATTTGACGCGGTGGCGGTCGCGATGAGGTAAGGAACCGGATTGCGTTTGATGGCGCGGGTGACGTGAACGACGATCGGCGCCATGACAAGACAGATGGCGTCATTGACCAGGAAGGCCGACAGCAGGCCGGTCAGCAGGGTCACCATAACCAAAAGCATGAACGGCGCATGCGCATGCTCGATCGCGATGGCACCGAGGCCGCGAAAGGCGCCCGAGACCTTCAGATGCGCCACTACGATCATCATGCCGAGCAAAAGCGTGATGGTGTCGAAATTGATGGCGCGGTAGGCATCCTCCAGGCTGATCGCCCCGATGGCTATCATCGCGGCCCCGCCGAGCAGTGCGATCCCCGCCCGATCGAGGCGCAGGCCTGGTATGCGGCCGACGGCGACGCCGGCATAGGTCAGGACCAGGATCAGCAGTGCCGCCGCGCCCATCAATGTCATGCGAAGAAGGCCCTGCCCGATGCATTCAGCCCCGGCCGGAGCTGTGGCCACCACCTTTAGCGGGCGGCGCGCAAAGCGAAAATACCTTCTGCGTGATGGCTGCAGAAATCCCCAGCGACGCGCCCCCGGCGCCGGTGGCTGGCCGGATCCGCCTCAATGAACCGTGATTGTCGCGGCTGGCGGCGTTTGCTGGGAAACCATCGGATCGAAACTGACCTGGTCGCGTCCATTTGACTTGGCGGCATAGAGCCGCCTGTCGGCTGCCGAGAATATCTCCTCATAGGTGGTCGGCCCGTTAAAGGCGGTACCGCCAATGCTCACGGAAAGCGGACAGGACCGGCCGCCCGGCGAAAATTCCACCTCGCGAATTCGCCGGCGGATGCTTTCGGCAACCAGCCAGGATTGCGAGGGATCGACGCCGGGAAGAAACACGCCGAATTCCTCGCCGCCGATGCGGCCGACGATGTCGGTGCCGCGGAGCTGATCCTTGATCGTCTGCGCGATCAGTTTGAGCGCCTGGTCGCCGCAGTCATGCCCAAGCCGGTCATTGATCGATTTGAAGTGATCGGCGTCGATGATCAGCAGCGCACCGGAATTGGCCGACGCCTGTTTGCGGACCTGTTCGAGATAGGCTTCGACCAGCATGGAGAAAGCGCCGCGGTTGAGCACCGCCGTCAGGCTGTCGGTGGCGGCAACGACGGTGAGATCGCGCTGGGCAATGGCCAACTGGCGTATCTTCCACATCAGGAAGAAGAGAAACGATCCACCCAGCACCAGGGGCAACAGAATGTCGGTCAGCTGAGCCCGCCACACAGCTTCGGGCGAAAGATACGGGAAATTGAACGAATCGACGAAAAACGCCACGCCAATGAAGAACGCCGTGCCGGCGGCGGTGACGGCGATCACCCTGCCCCAACTCGTCGGCGACAGGTCGAGCTTCATCTCTTCAACTCCGTTAGCCGCGTCTACTATGACGCGCCAACGCAAACAAAACGATAAGACTTTCCCTCCAATTCGACGGCAGAGGTTGCAGGGTTACGGCCGCCGGACCGGCGGCCGCCTCCGGCCTGCGTCTCGAAGATTTGTCCGGATGATCGATCCGGACCTACGACAGGAGGGTCCTGCCGTCAGCCGTTGGGCGCCGATTCGCCCAGCGTCTCTGCAACAAAGGATGCCGCGATCAGATCGTCGGCATCCAGGCCTAGAGAGCCTTCGCCCGCTCCCATGATGGCGGCAACCTTATGGAAGGTCTTCAGCTCATGGTCGGAAATCCGGGCGGTTTGCATCTTGGCTTTGAGCTCGGCGATACGTCGCCCCAAGGCGGGCGACGTTCCAATTTCACGTTTCGACATGACGCGGTTTTCTCCTTCCCCAACCCATGCTTGTTTTGCCCGCCATTCGCAGCCCGAATGCTTACTTTTATGAGGGACCGCGAATACAAGGCCCCGAACGCGTGATCGTTACGAAGGTTCCCGCGCGACAAGGTCACGAAATAATACGGAAAGGGCGCCACGGCGGCGGCGTGCCGCCGTCGTGCCGGCAAGCGCATTCGGGAAGACAAAAAGGGATGAAAAAGGGATGAAAAGTTCCGACCGGATTCCTGCCCGCGTTGAAATTCCTCACGTCCGGAGCAGCTAAGCCCTTGAGATTATTGGCGATCCCGACAGGATTCGAACCTGTGACCATCGGCTTAGAAGGCCGGTGCTCTATCCAGCTGAGCTACGGGACCGCTGGCCGGCTCGGAGCCGGTAAGATGTCTGCGCTGGCGCCCGCCCGGGCTTTGCCGGTCAATGCGTCCAGGGCGTCCTGCGGTCATAGCGGAAATTTTCCGCATAGGAAATCTGGCGGCGCTTGGGCTCTTTCGGCTCCTCGACGCGGTAGGCGAGCCCTTCCTTCTCGGCATAGGCCACGGCCTCTTCACGCGTATCGAAGGTCAGCTTGATCTGGCTCCTCATGTCGCCGGAAGTGGTGTAGCCCATCAGCGGGTCGATTTTCTTGCGCATCTCGGGATCGAATTCCAGCACCCAATGGCCGGTCTTGGCCGTGCCGGACTGCATCGCGGTTTTGGCTGGACTGAAAATGCGCGCGGACATGACCACCTCATTGCTGTGCAAGGCAGCATGGCCGCCTCTTCGCCCGTCATTACTGCGCAATGCCGACGGCGGCAAGGTTTTTGCACCTGCAGGTTTTTGCACTTGCCATGGAACACTGAAATGAATAGGCAACAGACCGTTCGGAGTGTAGCGCAGCCTGGTAGCGCATCTGGTTTGGGACCAGAGGGTCGGGAGTTCGAATCTCTCCACTCCGACCACCTTTCACAGAAAAGGCAATCGAGGGCCGTTGGCGCCTGCGAATGGCAATGTGTCGGGTGCAGAATGGGGCTGTCGGCAATCTCCGCGCGGCCAGTTGTCTTTGCTGCTGCATGTCACGGTCGCAACAAAAAGCCGCGGACGGCAAAGTTGCCTGCTCCACCGCATCGACTATTGTGAGCCGGAACACGGCACGGTGTGGGGCGACAGATGACCATCGGACATCGACGGTCTCCGCTAAAGCCTCACGGAGGAACCATGAGCGACAGTTGGACACCCACCCGTCTCGGCGCAGGGCGGCATTCGGCATGACGACGGAAACCGCCACGGGCGGCACGGAGACAAAATTCAGACAGCCGCCAGCCGGAACCTGGATCGCGGTCGATCTCGATGGAGTGACCATAGATTTCGCATTGGCGGCCGGGCGTAGCTTCCAGGCGGTCGCCCGCGCCGATCTGAAAGTCGGCGACCAGGAATTCGTGGCGATCATTGGGCCGACGGGCTGCGGCAAGTCAACGCTGCTGAATGCCGGCGCAGGGCTTCTCGAGCCTTCGGCTGGCAGCGTCCGTGTGTTCGGCGCCCCGCTTCGCGGTCTCAACAGACAGGCTGGCTACCTCTTCCAGCAGGATGCATTGATGCCCTGGAAGACCGCTCTGGACAATGTGGCCATCGGGCTGGAAGTGGCAGGCGTGCCCTCTTCCGAAGCAAAGGAACGCGCGCGAGCATGGCTCGGACGCGTCGGCCTGGCTGCTTTCTGCGAGCGCTACCCTCACATGCTTTCAGGCGGCCAGAAAAAGCGCGTTGCTCTTGCGCAGGTGCTGATCCGCGACCCCAAGATCATCCTCATGGACGAACCCTTCGGACCGCTCGACGCACAGACGCGGCTGATCATGGGCGGCCTTTTGCTCAAGCTGTGGTCGGACGACCGCAAGGCGGTGATGTTCGTCACCCACGACCTCGAAGAAGCGATCGCGCTGGCTGATCGCGTGGTGGTGATGTCAGCCGGTCCCTCGGCACGCATCATCGGCGACTTTCCAATCCCGCTGGCGCGTCCACGCGATATTTCGGAAATCAGGCTGGAACCGCGCTTCCAGGAATTGCATCGCGACATCTGGCACATGCTGAAGAAGGAAGTGCTCAAGGCTTACGGCGAGATTGAAGAAGGAGCGATCCGATGAAAAGGACGACGCTGCTTTTCGCACAGCTAACCGTGGCCGTCATCGTCATCGCGCTCTGGCAGGCAGCGTCGACGACGCACCTGATCGGCGATCCGAACAATATTTCCTTCTTCTTCTCGACCCCGTTGGCGGTGGCAGGCCAGATATGGAAGTGGTTTGCCACCGGGACGATCTGGCATCATCTGTGGATCACGCTGTGGGAGTCCATGCTGGCCTTCGCCATCGGCTCGCTGGCAGCGATCGCGATCGGCTTCTGGTTTGCCCGCAAGCCAAGACTTGCGGCCGTCTTCGATCCCTATGTAAAGGCGGCCAATGCGCTTCCCCGCGTCGTGTTGGCGCCGATCTTCACGCTTTGGTTTGGCCTCGGCATCTGGTCCAAGGTTGCCTTGGGCGTGACGCTGGTTTTCTTCATCGTCTTCTTCAATGTCTACCAGGGCGTGAGGGAGGTGAACACGACGGTGCTGGCCAATGCCCGAATGCTCGGCATGAACGAACGGCAATTGCTGCGCCACGTCTATATGCCATCGGCATTGTCCTGGGTGTTTTCATCGCTCCATATCTCCGTCGGATTTGCTGTGGTCGGCGCCGTGGTCGGCGAATATCTCGGTGCGGCGGGCGGACTAGGCTATCTGATACAGCAGGCCGAGGGCGTTTTCGACGTAGCGGGCGTCTTTGCCGGAATGTTCGTCCTCGCCGCTTTTGTGCTCTTGATCGACTGGATCGTCACGCTGGTCGAAAAGCGGCTGCTTGTCTGGCGGCCTGAATTCTCGAAACCAGGCCGATAGGGCCCAATCCAGCTCAAGGAGGAGATCATGAGGATCATTTCGAAACTGGCGGCCGCCGCCGTCGTATTGCTCGCGGTGGCCACAGACGCGGGGGCCGCCGAAAAGGTCACCATTTCGATCGGCGGAGCGTCATGCCTCTGCTATATGCCGACCGTGCTCGCCAAACAGATCGGCGCTTACGAAAAAGCCGGCATCGATGCAGACCTCGTCGATTTCAAGGGCGGTTCTCAATCGCTGACCGCAGTATTGGGTGGCAGCGCGGATGTGGTGTCCGGCTATTTCGATCACACGGTGAAATTGGCCGCCAAGAACCAGCGCCTGCAATCCTTCGTCGTTTACGACCAGTTCCCGGGACTGGTGCTGGCGGTGGCGCCGGACCAGACCGGCAAGATCAAGTCAGTGAAGGACCTTGCTGGCAAAAAGGTCGGCGTGACCGCTCCCGGTTCCTCGACCGACTTCTTCCTGAAGTTCCTTCTGCAGAAGAACGGCATCGACCCGACATCCGCCGCCGTGATCGGCGTTGGGCTGGGCGCTACCGCCGTTGCCGCCATGGAGCAAGGGCAGATCGACGCCGTGGTGACGCTCGATCCGGCCGTCACCGTGCTTCAGGCCAAGCATAAGGACCTGACCATCCTGGCGGACACGCGCACCCAGAAGGATACCGAGGCGGTATTCGGAGGCGACTATCCCGGCGGAGCGCTTTACACCCGGCCGGAATGGATGGCCGCGCATCCCCAAGCAACGCAGGGATTGACCAATGCCATGCTTGCCACGCTGGATTACATTCACTCCCACAGCGCCGAAGAGATCATGGCCCAGATCCCCGACAATCTGATCGGCAGCGACAAGGACGCCTATCTGGCCGCGTTGAAAAATGCGATCCCCATGTATTCGACCACCGGGCTCATGGATCCAAAAGGCGCGCAGGCCGTGCTCGACGTTTTCTCTCTCGGTTCGCCCGATGTGGCCAACGCCAAGATCGATATCACGCAGACGTACACGAACGACTATGTGAACAAGGCGAAGAAGGCCAACTGACGAGATCAACGCCAAGCAGCGGGCATATGGCTCGTTCGCCTTAGCCACGGAGTTCACCGAGCGCCGGCATTTCAGCGACTCGGTGGCCTCGTCGCCATTTTGGGTATCCGTCAATTGACGAATACCCGTTCTTCTCTCACCTAGCTTGGCGTTGCGCGGGCAAGCCGAACGCGCAGCAAGAGTGAGGGTGACTGAAGTCACATGAAGGTAAGCTCGCCGGGCGAGAACCCCAACCGCCCCACTCCCGGCGAGCCTACAACCTGATTTGGAACGCAATCAGGACCGGGGTCAGCCGGCAAGCTTGTATCGCAAGATCGGTGCCAGCTTTGTTTCCCGAAATGGGACGGTTAAAGGGACATGGAACCACCATTTGCTGGCCGGCCGACCATCGCGCCCTAAACCTCGAACTCGCCCTGCCCCTCGTCCATGGCGCTGACGGTTTCAGCCGCCAGCGCCCGGGTGATCGGCGTCTTGCGTTCGAGCGCGGCGCGGTCCAGCCGCTCCACCACGCGCATGGCCGTCGCCAGGGAGCGCTCGATGCGGCGCACCAGATATTGCACGACATGCGGCTCGACCTCGACCTGTCGGTCGGCGAACAGCTTGGTGATGACACCTGCCAGCAGGAGATCGTCGGGTTCGTGGATCTCGACGGTTGCCGCAGCCTTCAGCCGCGACGCCAGATCCGGCAGCGTGACGCCCCAGGCCGAGGGAAAGCGGCGCGCCGTCAAAAGCAAATGCGAGCCGCTGCCGCGTACCGCATTGATCAGATGAAACAGCCCCTGCTGGTCGACTGTGCCGGTATCGACGTCGTCGATCAGCGCCGGCCGGGCACCGAGATTTACAATGCTGTCACCGACGCGGTGCGCGTCGACCTGAACGGCATCCGCCCGTGCCCGCCATATCGAGGCCAGATGGGTCTTGCCGGAACCGGCCGGACCGGCCAGCACGACCACTGGCGAGGGCCAGTCCGGCCAGCGGTCGACCAGCGCCACTGCCTGGTTGTTGGTGCCGGAGACGACGAGTTCGTCTCGCGAATAGCCGGTGCCATGGCCGAGATCGAGCGGCAGCTGGCGCGGCGGGTCGGCCCTCTGGTCGCTCATGCCAGGCTCAGCCGCGCGACCCGGCCAAGCCGGATCATGGATTGATGCCTTTGCGACGATCGGCCGGCAATGGCGGCACGGCCTTGCCGTGACCCTTGTAGAGCGGCGATTCCAGATAACGCGCAATGGCAAAGCGCACCAGGACCGCGACCGCGGCCGATGCAGGCACCGCAATCAGCAGGCCGACGAAGCCAAACAGCGCGCCGAAGGCAAACAGCGCGAACATCAGCCACACCGGATGCAAGCCGACGCTTTTGCCGACCAGCCGCGGCTGCAAGATATTGCCCTCGATGAACTGGCCGATGAAGAACACCACCGCGACCGCTACGACCATGGTCCAGTCCGGCCAGAACTGGACGAAGGCAACGCCGACGGCCAGCACCAGTCCGGTCAGCGAGCCGACATAGGGGATGAAGGAGATCAGCCCGGCGAACAGGCCGATGAGGATGCCGAAATTGAGACCGGTTAGCGTCAGGCCAGTGGCATACATGGCGCCCAGCACCAGGCACAGCGTGCCCTGCCCGCGCACGAAGCCGGCCGTTGCCGTGTTGATGTCCCTGGCGATGGCGCGCACCGTGGCGACATTGTCCCGCGGCACCCAGCTGTCGATCACCGCCACCATGCGGTCCCAGTCGAGCAGCATGTAGAAGGCGACCACCGGCGTCACCACGAACAGGCTGATCACCGAGACCAGCGCCACGCCCGAACTCCATATCGAGGTGAACACGGTCGTCAGCAGACCGAAGCCGGATGTCAGCAGTGAGTTCAATCCGTCGCGCAGGCCATTGGCGTTGACGCCGAATTTCTGTTCCAGCCATTTCGGATCGAACGAGGTGATCAGGCTCTGCAGCCGCGTCAGGTACTCAGGCAACTTGCCGGCAAAATCGGCCATCTGCGTCGCCAGCACCGGGATGAGGATGACAAAGGCCAGCACCAGCACGACAAGGAAGGTGATGAGGATGACCACCGTTGCCATGAAACGGCTGAGGCCGAGCCGCTGCAGCCGGTCGGCCACGGGATCGAGGAAATAGGCGAGCACCATGCCGGCCACGAAGGGCAAGAGGATGGCGCTGAAAACATAGAGGAAAAGCGCGAGCGCGGCTACGCCGGCAAGCCAGAAGAAGATCTGCCGGCGGAATCCGGCGGATGGATCATCACCGGCGGCCGCCGGCGCGCTCGCCGCAGCTTCTTTGTCAGGTGCCCGGGGTGGAGCCTTCGCCATAGCCGCTCATATGCCTCAGCCAAGCCACGAGATAGGCTGCGGCCGAAGCCACGGTCAAGACCCCGGACAGCATTATGAGGGCGGGACGAAGTGGATCGAGATGGATCGAAAAAGCAAGCTCACCCAGCACCAGCGCCGCCAGTACAATCTGGATGGCGGTGTTGACCTTGGAGACGAGGAGCGGCTTCATCTCGACGGGGTGGGCCATCACGGTGGACAACAGCACCGCGCAAATGATCAGAGCGTCGCGCGACACCATGGTGACGACCAGCCACAGCGGCAATTGCCCGATGAAGCCCAGCACGACGAACACGGAAACCAGAAGCAGCTTGTCGGCTACCGGATCGAGATAGGCGCCGAGCTTGGAATGCTGGTTGAACCGGCGGGCGATGAAGCCGTCGACGCCGTCCGAGATGCCGGCAACGAGGAACCCGGCAAAGGCCCAATCCCAGCGCGCCTGGAGCATGGCCAGCACCACGGCAGGCACCAGGACAAGGCGCATGATTGTGATCAGGTTGGGGATGGTCAAGCGCATGTCCCGTCGCTTCTGTCTGAACGATAGATGATGGAGATGGGGGATGGGCGCAAGAGAGAAGCTGCCGAGCTTCCCCTGGTGGGGAGCGGCAGTTTCAGCGCCGTTTTCCTTGCGGACCGAAACCGTTCATGCGAAGAGCCGCAAAGGAAACAGCGACAAGCCAGATATGAAGCGCGATACAGTCAAGCGTAAGAACGGGCTCACCTATGCCGAGGCTGGCGTCGACATCGATGCCGGCAATCTCATGGTCGAGAAGATCAAACCGCTGGTCAAGGCGACGCGCCGGCCGGGCGCCGATGGCGAGATCGGCGGTTTCGGCGGCTTGTTCGACCTCAAGGCCGCCGGCTTTACCGACCCGGTGCTGGTCGCTGCAAATGACGGCGTCGGCACCAAGCTGAAGATCGCCATCGACGCCGGCAAGCACGACACGATCGGCATCGACCTCGTCGCCATGTGCGTCAACGACATCGTCGTGCAGGGTGCCGAACCACTGTTCTTCCTCGACTATTTCGCCACCGGCAAGCTCGATCCGGACCAGGGTGCGGCGATCGTCGGCGGCATCGCCGCGGGCTGCCGGCAGGCCGGCTGCGCGCTGATCGGCGGCGAGACGGCGGAAATGCCGGGCATGTATCACGGCAAGGACTATGACCTTGCCGGTTTTGCCGTGGGCGCGGCCGAGCGCGGCCAGCTTCTGCCCACCGACGACATCGTCGAGGGCGACGTGCTGCTGGGGCTGGGTTCGTCGGGCCTGCATTCGAACGGCTTTTCGCTGGTGCGCCGCATCGTTGCGACCAGCGGCCTGGCATGGACCGATCCGGCTCCCTTCAATGACGAGGCCACATTGGCCGAGGCGCTGCTCGAGCCGACCCGGATCTATGTGAAATCGATCCTGAAGGCGATCCGCAACACGCACGGCATCAAGGCGCTGGCCCATATCACCGGCGGCGGCTTCCCCGAAAACATTCCGCGCGTTCTGCCGAAGGAGTTCTCGGCCGAGCTCGATCTCGACGCCATCGACGTGCCGCCTGTGTTCTCATGGCTGGCCAAAACCGGCGGTGTGGCGCCCGAAGAGATGATGCGCACCTTCAACTGCGGCATCGGCATGATCCTGGCGGTGGCGTCCGGCCAGGCGGCGCAGGTCGCTGCCGTCTTGCAGGAAGCCGGCGAGACGGTGACGCCGATCGGCCGGATCGTGCCGCGCCGCGACGCCGGCGTCATCTATCGGGGTTCGATCGGTCTATGAGTGCGCAGAAGAAACGCACTGTCGTTCTGATCTCGGGGCGCGGTTCCAACATGACGGCGCTGATCGCCGCCGCCAGCGACCCGGCTTTCCCGGCCGAAATCGTCGGCGTCATCTCCGACAAGGCGGATGCCGCCGGGCTCGGCATGGCGAGGGCGCGCGGCATCGCCACCCAGGTGATTTCCCGGGCCGACCACGCCAGCAAGCAGGCGCACGACGCCGCGATCGATGCGGCCCTCACGGCCTTCAATGCCGAGATCGTGGCACTGGCCGGCTATATGCGCATTTTGACCACCGGCCTCGTCCAGAAATGGCAGGGTCGCATGATCAACATCCACCCCGCTCTGTTGCCGGCCTTCAAGGGGCTCGATACGCATGCGCGCGCGCTGGTGGCGGGTATGCGTATCCATGGCTGCACGGTGCATTTCGTCACGTCCGAGATGGATGACGGCCCGATCATCGCACAGGCGGCGGTGCCGGTAATGGTTGGCGACAATGCCGACACACTTGCCGCACGAGTGCTGAAGGTGGAACACCAGCTCTATCCGCTGGCGCTGGGGCTGGTCGCCGAGGGCAAGGCGCGGATGGAAAAGGGCCGCACCGTGTTTGCCCGCTTCGCCGACGATGCCGACAATGCAACCTCGATGATCATTGCACCGAGCCCGCTACGCGAGGAAATCGATTTCGAGCAATTGGCGCGGATCACGCCGTAGGCATTTTTGCAGTCATAATTTGATTGCAAACTTTGGCGCACCCCCCTATCTCATGCTTGCATAAACAGCAAGCATAGGCGCGTGCTCAAAGCGATATTCACCGATCCAGTTTCGGGCAGTATCGAATGGATTGCCGTCGAAGCCTTGCTGGTCGCCGTTGGTTGCCAGGTGATCGAAGGAAGCGGCTCACGCGTGCGTTTTGTCTTTAAGAGCGAAGTCGAGACGTTCCACCGGCCGCACCCTTCAAAGGAAGCAAAGCGATATCAAGTACGGGATGCTCGCCAATTCTTGTTGAGGATCGGAGTGAAGCCATGAATGCGATGACCTACAAGGGCTATTCGGCCCGCGTTGATTATGATGACGATGACGAGATTTTCTTCGGCCGTATTGCCGGTATTCGAGACGGCGTATCCTTCCATTCAGAAACTGTCGCGGGGCTAAAAGCCGCCTTCCATGAAGCCGTGGACGACTATGTCGAAACTTGCGCGAAAATCGGTAAGTCGCCGCAAAGATCTTATTCCGGCAATCTCATGTTGCGCGTTGACCCCTCGGTTCATTCAAAAGTCGCAATGGCAGCGGAAGTCGCAGGCAAGAGCCTGAACCAGTGGGGAGAAGAAGTCTTGCGCGAGGCCGCCGAAAAGCAAATTGCCTGAACCAGCAGCTGTCCTGCCTCCATCTGCATCCGCCATTCGACCGGGAGTATCGTGAAACAGTTGTTTGTGCTGCGCCACGCCAAGTCGAGTTGGGACGATCCCAACCTCCCCGATTTCGACCGGCCGCTCGCCGAACGCGGATTGAAGGCGGCCCAATTGATAGGGCGCGAACTCGCGGCGCGCGGGTGGCTGCCGGACCAGGCGCTGGTATCGCCGGCGCTGCGCACCCGTGAGACCTGGCGGCTGGTGGACGCGGAGTTGCCAGCGCATCCACGAGTCGCGTTCTCCGAGGCGCTTTATGAAGCCTCGGCGACGGATATTCTGAGCCAGATTCGTCAAGCCGATCCGTCGAACGACAGCTTGCTGGTGGTCGGCCACAATCCCGGTCTGCAATATCTGGCGAAACAGCTTGCCGGGCCAGGGTCAGAGGCCAAGGCGCGCAGGAGGCTCGAAGGAAAATTTCCAACGGCAGCCTTTGCGCGCCTCGTTTTCCAGGGCGACTGGTCCAACCTGTCGTCCGCGCGGCTGACGCATTGCCTGCGTCCGAAGGATCTGCGCTAGAAATCCGGGGGTAAGCTGGCAGCCAAGGCCGCTGCGTGTCCGGGACGTTAATTGCCCCAGATGCCTTGGCCGGGTTCGGGCCAGTCGGTAGTGGGCTTCGTCTTGGCATCGCCTGTCTCGTGGCCGGCCATGCCCGTATCCTTGAGCGCGCCGGTGACAAGGTGGTCCACGCCCGCCATCGGGGCGACGGGCTGGTTGGCATTGTCGGAGCCATAATGGTCGCTGCCGGCAAAGGCGCTGCCGGTCGCAACGAGGATGGCGGCGGTGGCGAGGGCGATCTTGTTCATTTCAATCTCCTGGTTCATCCGTTAGGCGGCGTCTTGGGAGGACGGTTCCGCTAAGGACAAGACCCCAGGCACTCCTGTTTTATTCCTGGGCTCGGATTGTTTTCTGCCGAGCTTGGAGGATTGGTCATGCGCAAAAAACAAGAGCGGCGGGCCGGGCCCACCGCTCTTTGTGGTCGAAGACTTACAGAATCAACGGCCCCAGATGCCCTGGCCAGACTGAGCCGGCACGTTGGCATTCGCGTCGCCCTGCGCCTTTATGGACTTGGTGATCGAGCCGGTATGCGTGGTGTCGATGTTGGAGGTCGACTGGTTGGCAACCGGCTGGTTGACATTGTTGGAACCATAATTGTCGCTGCCGGCAAAGGCGCTGCCCGTGGCAATGAGAATGGCGGCGGCGGTAAGAGCGATCTTGGTCATTTCTTTACTCCTGAGGTCAAGTTGGTTGATGTCGGCAGTCGCGATCAACGGCCGAAAAGGTTGCGGTCGGCGCCCTGCGAAGCCGGGGCCTGGACGGTTCCATTCGTCTTCGAGATCGAAGCGGTGACGGAATGGTCGACAGCGGCGGCGGGCTGATTGGCGTTGGCCGAACCATAATTGTCGCTGCCGGCGAAAGCGGTGCCCGTGGCAACGAGGATGGCAGCGGCGGTAAGAGCGATCTTGGTCATTTTGGTTACTCCAGTATGTTTGTTCTGTCCGTCTAGTGGCGTGCCCTTGGGAGGATTTCGCGTCGCTCGGACCACCCCGAGATGGGTCTGCGGTGTTGTCGTTTCCAGTCACGAAAATGTGCCAAAAAAGCTGTGGGACGGCCCTTGAAATTGAAACGACATCGCTGGCTGCCACAATTTTGTCCCGTTAAATCAATGAGTTGTTTAGAAAATTCCATTGAGCCCACCCGTTTGCGCAGAGCGTACGTTCACCGTTTGATGTACGGTCCGTCAACATAAATCGAACCGAACGGTTCGGTTTTATCTACGTGATGCCCGCGCGAGTGACCGCATCCGGGCGTTTGCTTCGCGGCTGGGTCGTCATTGTCGCTGCAAACGGGCTGAAGGACGCGCCAAGAGGCGCCCCGCATTCTCCACGCGGAGGCTTCGCCTCCGGTCGCGGCAGGCTCAAGCTTTCAATCATTTTGGCGACTGGAGAAATGGAAAGCGGCGGGTTCTGGCCCGTCAGGAAGCGCCAAAGCCAAGGACGTCGCGCATATCGTATTGACCGGGCGGTCGCCCGGTCACCCAGAGGGCTGCGGCGATGGCGCCACGGGCGAACATGACGCGGTCCTCGGCCGCATGCGACAGGGTGACGATCTCGCCCCCGGTGCAGAAGCTGACGCTGTGCTCGCCGACGATGCTGCCGCCGCGCAGCACCGCGAAGCCGATCTCGCCGGCAGGCCGCGCACCGGTGACACCGTCGCGAACACGCCTCGCCATCGCATCAAGCTCGACGCCGCGTCCGTCGGCAATGGCTTGGCCGAGCATCAGGGCGGTGCCAGATGGCGCGTCGATCTTGTTGCGGTGATGCGCCTCGAAACTCTCTGCATCCCAGTCATCGGGCCTAAGCGCCTTAGCTGCGCTTTCAACCAATCCGACCAGCATGTTAAGCCCAAGCGAAAAGCTGCCGGAGCGTACGATGACAACGGTTTTCGCGGCATCGGCGATGGCTGCCAATTCAGCGTCATCGAAACCGGTCGAGCCAATGACCATGGCAGGCCCGCGACGGCCGGCGCAGGCTCTCGCCAGGTCGGCCGATGCCGCCGGCGTGGTGAAATCGACGACCACATCGGCCAGGCCGAGCGCCTCGTCGCGACTGACTAGGCCATCGCCGACGACGCCCGGTCGATGAAAGCGGGCAGTAAGCGCCAGCCGCGAGTCGGCCTGCACGGCGTCCGCCATCTGGCGCCCCATGCGGCCGAGCGCACCGGCAATTGCGATCCTGACTGGCGCCATCGCCGCGACTATTTCCACATGCCGCGCATGCGCGCGCCAATGTCGACGCGTATCTCCGGCCGGGGCGCCCTGCCCGGTGCTGCTTGCGCTGCCGGCCATACCGTCTGTTCGAATGCCGCAAGGAGGGCGGCCGGGATGAAGCGCGTGCGCGAGGCATAGACATGACGGTCGCCGCGCGCCGCCTGGCCATGCGGAAAGAAGCGCTGCGGCATGACCAGGTTGAGGCTGTCCTTGGCCCTTGTCATCGCCACGTAAAGCAGCCGGCGCTCCTCCTCGATATCTTCCCTGGTACCAACACCGAGATCGGCCGGAATGCAGCCATCGACAGTGTTGAGCACAAACACGTTCTTCCACTCCTGGCCCTTGGCCGAGTGGATGGTCGACAGGATCAAATAATCCTCGTCGCGGTGCGGCGGCCCGGCCTGGTCGCTGGTCGCGTCCGGCGGATCGAGCGTCAGCTCGGTCAGGAACCGTTCGCGCGAAGCGTAGCCGGATCCGATCTGCTCGAGCTGCAGAAGGTCGGCCCGGCGCGTGGTTGCGTCCTCGTGGATGCGCTCGAGATGCGGCTCGTACCAGAGCCTGACCTGTTCGAGATCGGCCGGCCATTTGGCGCCGGCACGCAGGCCGGAGTAGAGCGAGACGAAGCCCGGCCAGTCATCCGCCGCGCGCTGCGGCGGCCGCCAGCCGGCAAGGCCCATCGCCTCGTCCAGCGCCGATGTCATCGTCTCCACGACCTGCGCGGCGGCCGAGGGGCCGATGCCCGGCAAAAGCTGCAGCACGCGAAATCCGGCGACGCGGTCGCGCGGGTTTTCGGCAAAGCGCAGCACCGCCAGCACATCCTTGACATGAGCGGCATCGAGGAATTTCAGCCCACCGAACTTGACGAAGGGAATGTTGCGCCGCGTCAGCTCGATTTCCAGCGGCCCGCTGTGGTGCGAGGCGCGAAACAGCACCGCCTGCGATTTCAGCGCCGTGCCGGCCTCGCGCTCGGCCAGGATGGCCTCGCAGACGAAATTGGCCTGTTCGACCTCGTCGCGTACAGTCACCAGCCTCGGCTTGGCGGCGGATTTGCGTTCCGACCACAGGTTTTTGGTGAAGCGTTCCGAGGCCTCGCCGATCACCGCATTGGCGGCGGCCAAAATGGTTTCGGTCGAGCGGTAGTTGCGCTCCAGCATCACCACATCGGCGGCCTGCGCGAATTGGTTTGGGAAGTCCAGGATATTGCGCACCTCGGCGGCGCGGAACGAATAGATCGATTGCGCATCGTCGCCGACCACCGTCAGCCCGGCGCCATCGGGTTTGAGCGCCATGAGGATCGAGGCCTGCAGCCGGTTGGTATCCTGGTATTCGTCGACCAGCACATGGTCGAAGCGCCCGCCCAGATGCGTCGCTATCTCCGGTTCGGCCGTCATCTGCGCCCAGTAGAGCAGCAGGTCATCGTAATCGAGCACGTTCTGCGCCTGCTTGGCCTCGACATAGCCGGCGAACAGCTGCTTCAGCTGTTCGGCCCAGCCGGCGCACCACGGAAAGGCGGAGCCCAGCACCTCGCCGAGCGGCGCCTGCGCGTTGACGGCGCGCGAATAGATGGCAAGGCAGGTGCCCTTGGTGGGAAAGCGCGCTTCCGTCTTCGAGAAGCCGAGTTCGTGGCGCACCAGGTTCATCAGGTCGGCCGAATCCTCGCGATCGTGGATGGTGAACGCCGGATCGAGGCCGATCTCCTGCGCGTAATCGCGCAGCAGCCGTGCACCGATGCCATGGAAGGTGCCGGCCCAGGTCAGCGCGTCAGTGACGATCGAGGCGTCACGGCCGAGCACCTCGCCAGCGATGCCCTCGACGCGCCGGGCCATTTCGGAGGCGGCGCGGCGTGAAAACGTCATCAGCAGGATGCGGCGCGGATCAGCGCCCTTGACGATGAGATGGGCTACGCGATGCGCCAGCGTGTTGGTCTTGCCCGAGCCGGCGCCGGCAATGACCAGCAGCGGTCCGGCGATCCTGCCGTCGCCATGCTCGACAGCCTGGCGTTGGGCATCGTTCAGCCTTGCGAGATAAGCAGGCTGGTCGGTCGGTTCCCGAAATGTCGAATCATGAGCGGCAAGGTTCATCGCCCATCAAGCATCGTTTCCGCTTTGTTCGCAACAAGGAAGCGGCGCGGCGAGCTCAAGGTCGACAGGTCAGCGTTCCGGATCGACACCCATCGCTGCCGACTGCCTGCGCAATGTCTCCCGATCATTCTTCGGGACTGGCAGCAACAGGGGATCGACGGTGTCGGGTACGTCCTCGATCAGCTTGCGCGCGAGGCGGTAAGTGACGAAGGCGATGGTGCAGGCCAAGAGCAGACGGATCATCCAGCAGTCCTCCTTTGCCTGATCCAACCGGAGACATGAGCTTTTGTTCCTCGGCTTGATCGTCGCAACCAAACGGAAGTCGTCTCGTTGTCAGACGAGAGGAGGTAGCGATGAAGAAGCTCTCCCTAGGCCTTCTGCTGATCGTTCTGGCCGTGTCGGCCTGCGACAACAACGTCCCGCCAACCAAGGCTCCGGCAGCGGAAAACCCGCACGCCGACGGCAATCCTGTAGCCGATAAGACCGGCAAATGAGTTGACATGCGTGCAGCAACGCCGCGGACCACGGCGGGACAGCACAAAGCACAGCCTGGAAAGGACGGCCGGCGCCGCTTGGGAGGTGCCTGATAGCGCCGGCCAGGCGGATATCAGGTCCGCCGCAATATGGATGTTAGCTGAGTCTTGCCGTAGCGTCATGGGGATTCCACCCCTTTGGCTTCCCGCCAAATTCCGGAACGACCGCGCCGTTCATGCTCCCAATCGCCGTCTGACGACCGCGGCATGGAAATTCGTGCCGAACAGCACGCCGTCATCGTTGAAGTCGTAGCTCGGATTGTGCAGCGGCGCCGTGTCGCCATTGCCGAGGAAGACGAAGCAACCGGGCACGTGAGCGAGGAAACGGGCAAAATCCTCAGAGCCGGTCATCGGCTCGCGGGCGACGGCGACGCCTTCGGGCGCGAACACGTTTCCGGCGGCTGCAAAGGCCTCGTCGACCAATTCGGCGTCGTTGTGCAGCGGCACGAATTCCCTGCTGTAGGCGACCTCGGCGGTGACGTTGTAGGCGGCGGCGGTGCCGGCGGCGATGGTGCGCATCTGCTTCTCGATCTCGGCGCTGACCTCGGGGCGAAAGCTGCGGGCGTCTCCCAGGATACGGGCAAGGCCGGGCAGCGCGTTGCGGGTGCCGTCGGTGATCAGCTCGGTTACCGAGACCACCGATATGTCGGCCGGGCTCAGCCGGCGCGAGACGATGGTTTGCAGATTGGTGACCAGCGCGCAAGCGGCGACCAGTGTCTCCCGGCCGTCCTGCGGCCCGGCAGCGTGGCCGCCGAGGCCTCTCAGAACGATCTCGAAGATATCCTCGGCCGACATCATCGGGCCGGGGCGGGTTTCGAAATGGCCAATCGGCAATCCGGGCAGATTGTGCAGGCCGAAAATCTCATCGAAGGGAAAGCGGCGCATCAACCCATCGTCGAGCATGGCCAGCGCGCCCCTGCCCCACTCCTCGGCCGGCTGAAAGATGAAGCGCACCGTGCCGTTGAACCCGCCCTCCCCGGCCAGCAGCTTCGCCGCGCCGAGCAGCATGGTGGTGTGGCCGTCATGGCCGCAGGCGTGCATGATTCCGGGATTTTGCGAGCCATAGGCCACAGCCGATTGCTCGGTGATGCGCAGGGCATCCATATCGGCCCTGAGCGCGATCGCCCTGTTGCCGCTGCCGCGCTTCAGCGTGCCGACGACGCCGGTGCCGCCGACGCCCTCGGTCACATCGTCGAGGCCGAATTCGCGCAGTTTGGCAGCGACGAAGGCCGCGGTGCGCTTTTCCTCGAACCCGAATTCCGGATGGGCATGCAGATCGCGCCGCCAGCCGGTCATCTCCTGCTTCAAGGCATCGAGATCGATTTTGGCCATTTCTCCGCCCCTCTCAAACTAGGTTGCAAGTCGGGTGACGACATCGAGCAGAATGTTGGCGCCGGCGACGAGCTCGGTATCCTCGGTGTATTCGCGCGGATTATGGCTGATGCCGCCGGCGCTCGGCACGAAGATCATCGCGGCAGGTGCGATACGCGCCATCATCTGCGCATCATGGCCGGCGCCGGACGTCATGCGCTTCGAAACCAGCCCGCGACTGATGGCAGCGGCCTCGATCAGCTCCACGATGCGGCTGTCGAAGATCACCGGCTCGAAGCGCGCCAGCCGCTCGACCGAGATCGTCACGCCTTCGGCGGCGGCGAGTTCTTCGAGGTGAGCGGCGAGTGCTGCTTCCTCCGCCTGCAGCCGGTGCTCGAAAGGATCGCGCAGGTCGATGGTGAAGACCGCTCGCGAGGGAATGACGTTGATGGCGTTGGGCTCGAAAAGCATCGTGCCGACGGTGGCGACGGTCGGCGTGTTCGAAGCCTTGGCACGATCGTGCAGGAAGGCGACGACACGGGCGGCCGCATGGCCGGCGTCGCTGCGCATCGACATCGGCGTGGTGCCGGCATGGTTGGCGACCCCGTCGATGGTGATGCGCTGCCAGGAGATGCCTTGCAGGTTTTCCACCGCGCCGATCGGCACGCCTTCGCGCTCCAGCACCGGGCCCTGCTCGATATGCAGTTCGAGATAGGTATGCGGCTTGAGGAAGCCCGGCTGCTCGTCGCCGGCATAGCCGATGCGCGCCAGTTCCTGCCCGAGCACGCTGCCGTCGGTCCCCACGGCCGCCAGCGCCTCGTCGATCGCAACACCGCCGGCATGAACCAGCGAGCCCATCATGTCGGGGGAATAGCGCACGCCTTCCTCATTGGTGAAGGCGGCGACGGCCAACGGGCGCGACAGGACAAAGCCTGACGCCTTCAGTGTCTCGATTGCCTCCAGCCCAGCCAGCACGCCGTAGCAGCCGTCATAAATGCCGGCATCTATGACCGTATCGATATGCGAGCCTATCAGGATCGGCGCCTGCCCGGCATTCCCAGGCGTCCGCCAGATGCCGAAGATATTGCCCATGCGGTCGATGGCGACTTCGAGCCCCGCCTCGCGCAACCAGCCGACGAAGCGGTCGCGGCCCTGCCGGTCGGCGTCCGAGGCGGCAAGCCGCACCAGCCGGCCCTCGCCGTCGCGGCCGATGGCGCCGAGGTCCCGAATACGGCCAAGCAGCCGCCGCGCGTCGACCGAGATCATGGCGTTGCTCCAGAAAGTACCTTGCCCGCAAGCACGTCCGCGGCGGCCACGCCGACGAGTTCGGCATAACGCCTGGGATCGGTTGCGCCTTCGGTGTTGACGACCAGCACCCGCGAGAGCCGGTCGAGGCCGAGTTCGGCCTTGTTGTCGGCCAGCGCCCGGATCAGTCCGGCCAGGCCGACCCCGCCGCTTTCGCCGGCAACGATGGCCGGATCGCCGCCGGCCGGCCGCGCAAGCCTCCGCATCACAGCGACCGCATCCTCCTCGTCGACGGTCATGAAGGCATCGGCGGCACGCGCCAGCACGCGCCAGGCGACAGGCGACGCCTCGTAGCATTCGAGCATCGCCATGACAGTCGCTTCGCCATGCGCGATCCTGACAGGATGGCCAGCCCTGGCGGCGCCCAAGATACAAGCGGCACGTGCGGGCTCGACCACGGTGAAGACCGGCCTGGCATCACCGAGCACGATGGCGAGATGGCCAGCCAGGGCAGCGGCAATGCCGCCGACCCCGGCCTGGACGAAGACGTGGGTGGGCGGTTCGCCGAGCTGGCGCAGCGCCTCGCGCATGATCGCGGTGTAGCCTTGCATGACGAGGCCTGGAATGCGCTCATAGCCCGGCCACGACGTATCGGACACGACGGTCCAGCCCTTGTCCGCCGCGACGCGTGCGGCTTGCCTGACCGAATCATCGTAGTTGCCGTCGACGCGGATCATCTCGGCGCCGTAGCGGGCGATAGCCGTGATGCGCTCGTCGCTGACGCCGGCATGGACGAAGATCGCCGCCCTCGCGCCGACAAGCCGCGCGCCCTGTGCCACCGAGCGGCCGTGATTGCCGTCGGTCGCGCAAGCCATCGTCATGGTGGCGGCGACCGCCCTGACATCGGGCTGATCGAGATCGGCGATGCCGAGCGGCCTGCCAAGCCGGCGGCCGGCTTCCTCCAGCACCAGATGAACGACGGCATAAGCGCCCCCAAGCGCCTTGAAGCTACCGAGGCCGAGGCGAAAACCCTCATCCTTGAGGTGGATGGCGCCAATGCCCAGTTCGGAGGCCAGCGCCGGCAGCGCATGCAGCGGCGTCTCCTGATGATTGTCGCGATGGGACAGGAAACGCTCGGCCGCGTCGGCCCCCGCAACCCCGAGCGTTTCGGCGTCGACCGGATTGAGTGGGCTGCCGTGCAAGGCATTGCGGTTGAGCAGGAACATCAAGGCCTCCTTGGCTGACGACGAGACTATATTGCAAGGCAGGCGCAAAAAGCGCTGTATTCAAGGTGCCGAAATGCAAGTTTGTTTCTTCAGGACATGCCATTGCCCGCTTTGCCAGCCTCGCTCGACAGTTTCGACCTCGCCATTCTCGCCGTGCTGCAGAAGGACAACACGACGCCGCAGCGACTGATCGGCGAGGCCGTGAACCTGTCGGCGCCGGCGGTGCAGCGCCGTATCAAGCGCATGCAACAGACCGGCGTCATCGCGGCCAATGTCGCGGTCATCGAACCGGCGGCGGTCGGCCAGCCCATCACCATCTTCGTCGAGGTCGAACTCGAAAGCGAACGCACCGAACTGATCGACGCGGCCAAGCGGCAATTCCTGGCGGCGCCGGAAGTCCAGCAGTGCTACTATGTGACAGGCGAGGCCGACTTCATCCTGGCCATCACGGTGGCCGACATGAGCGCCTATGAGGCGCTGACGCGGCGCCTGTTCTTCAACAGCAACAATGTCCGCAAATTCCGCACCTTCGTGGCCATGGACCGCGTCAAGGTCGGCCTGACGGTGCCGCTGCCGGGATGAGCGATCAGGTTGCATGTCTGGCATGCTTTCGCCATTCTCCGCATCGCGAATTAGCGGCGGGAGGCGCGCTTGCACGACACCACCCCGGTTGCGATCATCGGTGCCGGGCCGGCGGGCCTGGCCGTTGCCGCGTGCCTGCGGCAGGCCGGGGTCGACTTCATCTTGCTTGAAAAAGAGCAGCAGCCCGCTCCCGCCTGGCGGCGCCACTACGAGCGCGTCCACCTGCACACGACCAAGCGCTATTCATCCCTGCCCTTCGTGCCCTTCCCCAGGCATTATCCGCGCTATGTGCCACGTGATCTGTTCGTCAAATACCTCGATACCTATGCGCAACGCTTCGATCTGCGGCCCCGCTTTGGAGAAGCGGTGCGTGCGATCCGCCGGCAGGGCAGAAGCTGGGGCGTCGAAGCGACATCAGGCACCGTGCGCGCTTCCCATGTGGTGATTGCCTCGGGATACAATGCCGAGCCGCTGATGCCGGCATTCGCCGGCGCCGGCAGTTTCAAGGGCAAAAGTCTGCACAGCGCGGATTACCGCAACAACACGCCGTTTGCCGGCCAGTCGGTGCTGGTCATCGGCATGGGCAACACCGGCGCCGAGATCGCGCTCGACCTGGCGGAAGGCGGCGCGCATCCGACGATCTCCGTGCGCGGCGGCGTCCATATCGTGCCGCGCGAACTGCTCGGGGTGCCCATCCAGGTCGTCAGCATGGCGACGCGCCTGGGGCCGCGACGCGTCAATGACGCCGTCTTCCCTATCATCCTCGATCTGGTGTTGGGCAGGCTGGAGAAATATGGGCTCAAACGGCCCAAGCAGGGATTGCTGGAGCAGATATCCCTGGCGTCGCGCATCCCGGTGATCGATGTCGGCACCATCGGCAAGATCCGCGAAGGCGCGATCAAGGTCGCGCCCGACATTGCCGAGATATCAGAAGGCGGCGCCCGTTTCGTCGATGGTCGGCACAGCGACTTCGACGCGATCATCTTCGCCACAGGCTACCGCCCAGCCTATGCCAAATTCCTCCAGCCCGGCGTCGAGCCTGGCGCCAGCGGCGTCAATGCGCGCGCTTCGGAACTCGGTCTTTATCTCGTCGGCTTCCACAATTCGGTCACCGGCCTGCTGCGCGAAATCGGAATCGAAGCCCAGGCGATCACCGACGACATTCGTCTCCGGCAGAACAGAAAAAGGACGTAGAAGCCCTGCCGGTGTGAGCTGGCGATCACCCCGCCTTGCGCAGCCACACCTTGTTGTCGTGGAATGCCGCGCCGCCATAGGGTGCGGGCGCGTCGGCGCCAGTCAGCACGTTGATGCCCTCGCCGCGCTCATGCGCGCTGTTCGGCCAGATGCCTTCGGCAATCACCACGCCGCGCTTGATGCCGTCGAACAGCTTTGCATGCAACACCACTTCGCCGCGCGCATTGCCGAGTTCGACACGGTCGCCCTCTGCCAAACCGTGTGCGGCGGCATCGTCGGGATGCAAGAGCAATTCCGGCCGGCCCTCCTTGGCCTTCGACACCGGCGTTTCGGAAAAGGTCGAGTTGAGGAAGTTGCGTGCCGGCGACGTAGCCAGCCGGAACGGATGCGCCTCGTCGGCAACCTCGATCAGGTCGACATGATCAGGAAATTGCGGCAACTGCTCCACCGGGCCGAACAGGCCCATGCTTTTCGGCGGCCTATTGGGGGCGGCTTGTCCGGTCCAATCGGCGCGGAAGCGGAATTTGCCGTCCGCATGGCCGAAGCCCTTGGTGAAATGCGCGGTTTCGAAATCCGGCTGCAGGTCGACCCATTTCTGCTCCTTCAGGCTGGCAAAGCTGCCCAACCCGCGCTTGCCCAGGATGATGTCGATATGCTGCTGTTCGGTGAGGCCGAAGCCCGGCCTGTCGGCGACTCCGAGGCGCTCAGCCAATTGCTCGATGACGAAATGGTTGGTGCGCGGCCCTTCCGGCGGCTCGATCAGCTTCGGGCCGAGCGTGATGTGCTGGTTGCCGCCGCCCTTGTAGATGTCGTCATGCTCGACGAACATCGTTGCCGGCAGCACGACGTCGGCGAGCTTGGCCGTGTCGGTCATGAACTGCTCGTGCACGCAGGTGAACAGATCCTCACGCAAGAAACCCTGCTTCACCAGTCGCTGCTCGGGCGCGACATTGGCCGGGTTGGTGTTCTGGATGAGCAGCGCCGTCACCGGCGGCCCGCCATAGAGCGCATCCGCCGCCCCCGTCAGCACCGGGCCGATGCGCGAATGGTCGAGAAAGCGGATCGAGGGATCGCGCATGCGCGTGCCCTCCAGCACCTCCTGGTTGAGCTTGAAGATGCCGGAATTGGAATGGAAGGCGCCGCCGCCCTCATATTGCCAGGCGCCGGTGACGGCGGCGATGCAGGAGGCGGCATGCATGTTGACCGCGCCGTTGCGCTGGCGGGCAAAGCCGTAGCCGAGGCGGAAATAGGTTTTCCTGGTCATGCCGACGAGACGGGCAAAGTTCTCGATCTCGGCCACAGTCAGTCCAGTGATCGCGGCCGCCCATTCGGGTGAGCGCGTGCGCAGATGCGCTTCCAGACCTTTCGGGTCATCGGTGTATTTCTCGAGATAGGCGCGGTCGGCCAAGCCTTCCCTGAACAGCACATGCATGACCGCGCAAGCCAGCGCGCCATCGGTGCCAGGCTTCAGGACAAGGCCCATATCGGCCTGCTTCATCGTGGCGTTCTCATAGACGTCGATGACCACGATCCTGGCACCGCGCTCCTTGCGCGCCTTGATGGCGTGGGTCATGACGTTGACTTGGGTCACCACGGCATTGGTGCCCCAGATCACCACGCAATCGGACTTGGCCATTTCGCGCGGGTCGGGACCGCGCAGCGCGCCCGCCCCCATCATCCAGCCGGTCCAGGCCAGGTTGGTGCAGATCGAGCCGAAGAAGCCCGAATATCTCTTCGCATGCCGCAGCCGCTCGATGCCGTCGCGCTGCACCAGCCCCATCGTGCCGGCATAGAAATAGGGCCAGACCGTCTCCGAGCCGTATTTTTCCTCGGCCGCGATGAACTTTTCGGCGACGAGGTCCAGCGCCGCCTCCCAACTTATTTCCTGCCAGGCGCCCTCGCCCTTGGCGCCTTTGCGCACCAGCGGCTTCAGCAAGCGGTCGGGATGGTGGACGCGGTCGGCGTAACGAGCAACCTTGGCGCAGACGACGCCGGCCGTATAGCTGTTGGACTTGGCACCATGGACGCGGCCGATGCGGTTGCCGTCAAGCAACTCGACCTCGAGCGCGCAGGTCGACGGGCAATCATGCGGACAGGCCGAATGGCCGATGCGAAGGCTGGCGTGCTGGTTCATGGGGTTTGTTTAGCGGGTTTCGGGCAAGGCGTGTAGGGCCAGATCTGACCGTCCCCTTGAAGGAGAGGGTCGGCGCGTAGCGCCGGGGTGGGTTGTGGCGCAGACCCCCACCCCGCTCCGCTTCGCGGATCGACCCTCCCCACAAGGGGGAGGGTAACTACTCCGCCGTGCCTTCCTCGTATTCGGCCGACATGGTCAGCCACTTTTCCTCGTGGCCGGCGAGCGTCTGGGCGAGTTGCGATCGCTCCTTCGCCAGCCTTGTCGCCGTCGACGGATCCTTTTCGTAGATCGCCGGGTTGGCCAGTTCGTCCTCGATGCCGTCGATGCGCTTGCGGATGCGGTCCATCAGCGCTTCGGTGGCGCGAATTTCCTTGGCCAGCGGCTCAAAGGCGGCGCGGCGCTGGGCCGCCTCGCGGCGGCGGTCGGCCTTCGAGGCTTTTTCCGCCTCGCGCCGCTCGCGCCGGTCGCCGGACACGCCTGTGACCAGCGTCTTGTAATCTTCGAGGTCGCCGTCATAGGGGTTGACGGCGCCATCCTTGACCAGCCACAGCCGGTCCGCCGTCGCTTCCAGGAGATGGCGGTCGTGCGAGATCAGGATGACGGCGCCGGGGAACTCGTTCAGCGCATGGATCAAGGATTCGCGGCTATCGATGTCGAGATGATTGGTCGGCTCGTCAAGGATGAACAGGTTCGGCCCCTCGAAGGCCGACAGACCCATCAACAGCCGCGCCTTCTCGCCGCCGGACAGGTCTTTCGCCGCCGTATTCATCTTTTCGGTCGTGAGCCCAAACTGGGCGACACGGCCGCGCACTTTCGATTCCGGCGCTTCGGGCATCAGCCTGCGAACATGCTCGTAGGCATTTTCCTCAGGCCTGAGATCGTCGAGCTGGTGCTGTGCGAAGATCGCCACCTTCAGCCCGGGCGCCACGGTCATGGTGCCGGTCTCCTGCTTCAGGCGGCCGGAGAGAAGCTTGGCAAAGGTCGACTTGCCGTTGCCATTGGCGCCAAGCAGCGCGATGCGGTCGTCGGCATCGATGCGCAAGGTCATCTTCTTCAGGATCGGCTCACCGGGTGTATAGCCGACATTGACATTGTTCAGCGCGACGATCGGCGAGGCCACCGTCTTCACCGGCTCCGGGAAAGAGAATGGCCGCACCGTGTCGTTCACGATGGCCGTGATCGGCTTCATCTTTTCAAGCGCCTTGATGCGGGACTGAGCCTGTCTTGCCTTGGATGCCTTTGCGCGAAAACGCTCGACGAAGGATTCCATATGCTTGCGGGCGGCTTCCTGCTTGATGCGGCCCTTTTCCTGCTGTTCTTTCTGCTCGGTGTACTGGCGTTCGAACTGGTCGTAGCCGCCGCGCCAGAAGGTCAGCTTCTTCTGGTCGAGATGGACGATCGAGTTGACGGCGCGGTTAAGCAGGTCGCGATCGTGCGAGATCAGCAGCACCGTGTGCGGATATTTGGAAACATAGTTTTCGAGCCACAGCGTGCCTTCGAGATCGAGATAGTTGGTCGGCTCGTCGAGCAGCAGAAGATCGGGTTCGGAAAACAGCACGGCAGCGAGTGCCACGCGCATGCGCCAGCCGCCGGAAAACGAGGAGGCCGGGCGGCGCTGCGCGGCGTCGTCGAAGCCGAGACCGGCCAGGATGGTGGCGGCGCGCGACTCGGCCGAATGCGCGTCGATATCGGCCAGCCGCATATGGATGTCGGCAATACGGTGCGGATCGGTCGCCGTCTTTTCCTCCTCGAGCAGCGCCGTGCGCTCGAGGTCGGCCTTGAGCACGATCTCGATCAGCGGCTCCTCGGTTCCGGGCGCTTCTTGCGCCACCTGGCCGATCCGCGTGTTCTTCGGCAGGCTGATCGAGCCCGTCTCGGAAGGGAAATCGCCTGTTATGGCCTTGAACAGCGTGGTCTTGCCGGTACCGTTGCGGCCGACAAGTCCGGCCTTGGTGCCGGCCGGCAAGGTCAGCGAGGCATGGTCGAGAAGCAAGCGCCCCGCCATGCGCAGCGAGAGGTCGTTGATGATAAGCATGGCCGCGCTTTTGCACGGGAGACCGGCGCTTCGCAAGACCTTGCGGGCCGGTTGGCCACGCAAGGCATGAAAACGGCGCGCGAAATGGCGCCGTCAACATCGCAGCTCAGAGGCTTCCGGCTGCGGTCGGCCGCGCTCAGGCGCTGGCTTTGCCGCGCTTTGTCGCCTTGGCCACGGGGGCCGGCGCTGCCGGCTTGCGGCCAAGTCCCGTCGACTTCGCCAGCGCTGACCGTGTCGCTGAGTAGTTCGGAGCGACCATCGGATAGTCGGGCGGCAGGCCCCATTTGGTGCGATACTCATCCGGGCTCAGCCCATAGTCCGTCCTGAGGTGCCGCTTGAGCGACTTGAACTTCTTGCCGTCCTCCAGGCAGACGATGTAGTCGGGAAAAACCGACTTCTTCGGGTTCACCGCAGGAACCAGGCTTGGGCTTTCCGCGACAACGGCACCTCCGAGCTTTCGCACCGAGGCACTGACGCTGGCAATCAGGTCAGGCAGGCCGGAAACCGGCAGCGGGTTGTTGCCGACATAGGCCGAGACAATGTCAGCGGTCAGCTCGATAACGGTCTTATCCTCGATATTTGACAAATCTTTCACCCTATTTGCGACAAAATCATCTACCCCAGAGAAGAATTTCGTCGATGCATTTATTTAACCGCGTCCCCCAAACGGACCAGCAAATCTCAAAACGAATCAAGACTTGCAGTCAAATATTTTTTAGGGAAATCGGCTCCGTGCAAACTAGAAAAGCTAATTTTTCGGGTCGGCAGACTTAGGCGGCCCGGTTGGAAGGCCAATATCTGTAAAACACGCGCCGTCGGTCATAACGCGCTCCAACGTCTTTCGGCCCTCAGTTCGCAGTTTCCGTGAAACGGTGAAAACTGCTCTATCGCAGCCGGCGGCCGAAATCAGGCGTATGCGCGCCCTTCCTCGGTGCGCTGGAAATGCGCCAGGTCGAGCTGCACGGAAGGGCGGCCCAGAACCGTCAGGATCATATGGGCCTGGCCGCGGTGGTGGGTCTGGTGGTTGAAGACGTGGTCGAGCGCCGGAGCCAGCCGTTGCGAGACGGTGCGCATGTCCGATACCGTCATGTATATAAAGCGGCCCGACAGCGCCTTGTCGCTCAAACCGCCAACCCAGTCGACGATCCGCCGGTCCTCCGCCTCGCGCGCCGTGCGCAGGCCCGGCAACGCCTGGTACAGTATGGCGTCCAGCGCCGTCGGCGCATCGCCCTCGCCGGTAAAGCGCTTCATCCAGATGCGATCGGCGGCCAGGAGATGGTTGAGCGTGCCCTTCATCGAGCCGAAGAAAGCGCCGACGTCGCGATTGAATTCCTCTTCGTCGAGATCGGCGGCGGCATCGTAGATGCGGCCATTGGCCCATTGATTATAGGCCGCAAACATCATGAAGTGCCGTTTCATCTTTTCTCCCGCCGGCCTGTGTCGAGGCGTTGCGGGATACCTAAACCGCAAGGAAGCCGCCGCCAATGACCATTCTGCTTTATGATCTCGTCGGACGCGACGCCACCCGGCCCTTCAGCCCGCATTGCTGGAAGGCGACGATGGCGCTGGCTCATAAGGGGCTGGAGATCAGCGCGGTGCCGACACGTTTTCTCGAAGTGCCACGCGTCGAGGGCGGCGCATCGAAACTCGTGCCGGTGATCCGCGACGGCGAGACGGTCGTCGCGGATTCCTTCGCCATCGCGCTTTATCTCGACGAAACCTATCCGGACCGGCCGTCGCTGTTTGGCGGCGAAGGCGGCAAGGCCATGGCGCGCTTCATCGAGCGCTGGTCGCAACTGACCATCCATCCCTATGTGACCACCGCCGCGATCATGGACCTTTATGCCATGCAGGATACGGAGAACGCCGCCTATTTCCGCCAGAGCCGGGAGCAGCGCCTGGGCAAGAGCCTGGAAGAGGTGATGGCCGCGCGGGATGCCGGGCTTGGCAATTTCAGGGCTTCGCTGGAGCCGCTGCGCTCGATGCTCGCCTATCAGCCATTCATCGGCGGAGATTCGCCCCTGTTCGCCGACTATATTGTGTTCGGCGCGCTGCAATGGGCACGCGTCGCCTCGCCCTACCCATTGCTCGACGACCACGATGTCGTGGCGCAGTGGTTCGCCCGCTGCCTCGACCTGCATGGCGGGCTGGGTCGAACGGTTGCGGCGGCCGCGTGAACCGTAGCGCCTGATCTTGCGGCAGGGCTAACGACGAGCCATCGGCTCCGATATGGCCAGGTCTTATTTGGCCGCCTTTTTTGGCTTACCGGGCTTGGCCGCGGTCTTGGCCTCTTTGGGCGCGGTTTTTGCCTTGCCGGCGACGGCCGCCTTTCTTGCTGGCTTCTTCAACCCGGATGACCCTGCATCCTCCTGGTCGATGTCGGCCGTCGCCTGTTGCCAATGGCGCTCATGCTGTCCGGCCGGTTGCCCTTCTTCCTGCCAGATATGATGTGCGCGGCTGCGAATGCGCTCCTGGCGATCGTCTGTCATGGTCATGGTCTCCATCCGGGCCGACCTCAGCGCGGCGCCGACATGTGACTATAGCAAGCAAAGCCTAATATTGCAGCCGTCCGATCTCGGGCTGGCGGCATCGCCGATATCGGCCCGGCACGCAAACGCGCATGGCGTCGACTTCCCCCGTCGACTTCCTCTGTCGACTTCCTCTGTCGGTAGCTAATCAAGTTGTCCGGTTTGGTAGCACATGATCTGTCCGCTTCTGTTTTGGCGTCGAAGCGGTTCACGCGGCTTGCCTGATGGGGCAAGTGTCTTCGATTGCGGCGCCGTCAGAGCTGTAGCGAGCGATGCGGCGCGGCCCGTGAAAGATCGCCAGGGTTCCATCCGGGTAGTGCCTGACCTTGACGGTGGCTTTGACGAAGTGATGCCGGATCGGGCTCTGCGGCAGCTGCAATCGCAGCCGCGCGAAGGCGACCGTGTTGTCGCGGGCAACGACGCGCTCCTCCTCGATGCACAGGATCTGGGCCAGTTGTTGCGGGTCTGCGGCGACAAAGGCGCTGTCCTCGACCGCGGCCGGCCTGGCGAAGCGGGCATTGTGAGCTGGTAGGTAGGTCTGGGCGATGAACCGGTTGGCGGCCTCGATGTCGGCAATTCCGGCCAGCGCCAGCTCTCTCGGTAGCCGATCCTGCAAGGTGGAGAACATCCGCTCCGAGCGGCCTCGCGCTTCAGGGGAATAGGCTGGAATATGTTCGATACCCAGCCGCTCGAGTGCCCGGCCGACCTGGGTCAGCCGGCTTTTGTCGACCGCCTCGCCGGCCTTCAGCGTCACGAAATAGTGGCTGCCGCG